>JAAZXH010000028.1 GCA_014240275.1 Candidatus Peregrinibacteria bacterium | reverse complement strand
TAAGTAGGGTATGAATACGAGTTAGTATAAGAGTTTGAATAAGTAGGGTATGAATACGAGTTAGTATAAGAGTTTGAATAAGTAGGGTATGAATACGAGTTACTATAAGAAGAATAACTATTATAAGAATTACTAATTAACTTTTTATTATAAGTTGTTTTGTAACTAACCTTTTGATAACAATTATTTTTTGGAACATAATTATCGTAATAACCATAATAATCATAATAAGTATTACAAACAGTTTTATAAACTGGTGTACGATACTTATAAACTTTATAGTATCTACCATTAACGTTTTGAGTAGAAACATTTACTAAAGTACTAGTGTTTTGATATGTATATGTAAGAGCTGAACTTATAGACGGAACTAAAGCCATAACTAATACTAACGAAGCTAATAATCTTTTAATCATTTGACATAATTAATATATAACACATACTTTATACACCGTTTCATGCATACTGTCAAGTAAAAATTGCATATAATAAAGAATGGTACCGGAGGAGGGGATCGAACCCTCACTTAGTTGCCTAAACGGGTTTTTGAGACCCGCGCGTCTACCAATTCCGCCACTCCGGCAAAGTTGCACAACAATCTTATCAAGCTCTAGAATAAAAGTAAAGCTATAAAGTCAACAAATTATACGAAGCTAATTTGTTTTTTAAGTCATTCACATGCTCTTTACCTACAACTAAGGCACAAGATCTAAAACTAAAATCCTGTAAATTTCTAACAAAAGCATCATTACGCTTATCAAGCAACAAATCATTTAAAACCTTATTTGCATAATCATGCAAAAGAAACTCAGCCTTAGTGGGATTTAAATCTGTTAAATCAAAATCATAATTAAAATTCACTTTTGCTAAACGTACGAGTTCATCCATAGATTCATGTAATGATAAAAATTTAACATTAACCGCCATATCTTCCTCAAAACAGTCTAGAGTCATAAATAAGTTATGAAATTTAAAAGCTAAAATATAAAATATATCTAAAGCCAATATTGATAAATTTTGCAACTTTTCATCCTCTATAGGTAAAACATTAAAACCAGCTTCTAATAAGTTACGAGATAAAAAAATCTCACCAGATCTAAAATCAGAATTTTTTACAACTCCTTCTAAAAAAACATCCTTACAGCCTAATCCAGCTAAAAAATTTAATTTTTTAAGCTCAATCTCTGGGCTACCATGTTTATCAGGGAGAATAAAAACAAATGGTTTATTGATACCACTAAAGTGTAAAAGTTTCATAATTAATATTTACACCAACGTTATAACAAATAAAATAGAATCTGTCAAGATTAGAGAAAAAACGCTAACCAATATAAAAAAGAATGCTCTAAAGTCAAAAATGGCATATCTATTAAAGCATGAATAAAAAAATAAACTGTGGCAGAGCTAGCTCGAAAAGATGCAATTTTTAAAACCCAAAATAAATAAATCAATAAGCCCAAAACACCAAACTCTAAAACAAAAAACAGCACAGCTGAATGTGGATGAGGAGGCAATTCATGTTCTGGAATAATTTCATCTAAAACTTCTACCTGCTTTAAAGCAAACGAATTTTGAAAATTATTAATTCCAATACCAGTCCACGGAGCATCTAAAAACATTTGCCAACTTACATCATACAGCTGTACTCTACGCTCTATTGAATTAGGCATATGATAGTTACCAAGTAAAACTTGAAACTTCTGTGTACGGTAAACATAAGGAGAAGCTAACAAGAAAACTATGACCAACACGGACAAGATTCGTTTTAAAGAAAAAAGTCTATATTTTAGGAAGTAATAAATCAAAGCAACTAATAGGCCAACTATAGCTCCATAAGACTGAGTCCAGAGCAAAGCCAAAAACGAAACAAATAAAACTACACACTTAAAAACACTAAATCTATCAAACTCCAAACTTAACAAAATTACTACCGATAACAAACTAGCTAACCAATTTGCTGAAGTTAACTGCAAAATATTAAACGGGTCAACATAAGGGAAAGTCAAACGATTCATAAAATCAACCAAGGCAAAATCAAACATAGCACCAAATCCAATCAAAGCCAAAAACAAACTCAAAAAAATAGTAAAACCAGAAAAAACCTTAGACCGAATCAGTAAAACGACGGTAAAAATCGGTAAAACATAAAAGCTTAAAAAATAATACAAATTCGAAAAAACATCCGAATGCAAACTATGAGATATAAATAAAATCGCTAAAACAAAAAATAAAAGCAAGTGACCGACATCAGACTTCTTCCAATACATAAAAGATAAACCGGAACATAAAAACATAAATAAATGCCAAATGGTCCACAAATCAAAATAAGCAAAACTTAAAATTTTTTGGTAAAAAAACTGACCAAATAAAAATCGAGATTCAAGGAAACCTAAAAATAAGAAAAGCGGCCAAAACTTAGGAATTTTCTTGAGCAGTTTCATCATATAAATCAATTAAAACTTTTGAACTACGTAATAAATTTTTAGCATTCTCAAAAGTCACCTGTGACATAGCGTCATCATAGTTACTCCAAAACAATTCAGTATGCTCGTGAGAACAAACAACGTCTTGAGAAAAAACTTCTGCTAAATAAAAACAAACTTTTTTTTCATGGGCCTCTCCTTTAAAGTGATAATCATACTCAATTTCTTGATAAAAAGATTCAATAAAAACTGGATCAACTAAACCCGTTTCTTCATACAGTTCTCGAATAGCAGTATCTTTTAAATTTTTATCTAATGGTTCTACATGACCTTTTGGAAACTCTACATGACCTTGTGGATAGCGCAACAATAAGTAATAAATCTCATTATTTTCGCGACGAAAAGTCACGATACCTGCAGATAAATGTTTAATTGTCATTTAATAAAAATTTATAACCTCGACTATAAATAGTATGCACTAATTTTGGAAAAAAAGCACCTTTAAATTTACGCCTAATATTAAAAATTGTAGCGTCTAAAGTTTTAGATAAAACCTTATCCGAATAAGACCAAACATTCTGCATAATTTCAGATCTTGCAACTGACTGACCATATCTACTATATAAATACTTGACTAATGAAAATTCTTGCTTCGTCAACTGCACAGTGGATGACTCAAAAGAAACCTCAAAAGCCTCTTGATTTAAAACAATTGGAAAATGATTAGCATTATAAAAAGCTAAAAAAGTTTTAAAATCTTTATAATTAAAAACTAAATCAGAAAAATTCAAATTAGCTAAAGGTCTTAACCAAACGACTGAATTATAACTAATAAAACAAAGAACCTTAACACTTTTTTTTAATTCCAAAACAGAATTCAATAAACGAAAATTAAAGACAGTAGGCAAAATTACTACTGCAAAGTCAGAAAACTCTCTTGTTTGTAAATCCTTTAAATTCACCAAACTGTATTCAAAGGCATGCCGATTAAGGGCATCAATAAAATTCAATGGAAGTAGGTCAAAATAATAAATATCTATTTTAATAAAAATTTACACAACTGGCAAAACATACAGCCAAAACTAACTTTTGTCAAATTTTATTATGCGTCTTGCTTATCAAAAATTGTAAAAATAGACTCTAATGCCGCTAAAGCTTCATGTCCACGAGACATTTCACCTATCGATCTTGCCAAGGCTTGTTCCTCAGTTTTAACAGTCAATATTCCGTAACCAATCGGCATCATATATTCTAAACTCAATTGAGCAAGTTGAGAATGAATTGAATTTTGGATAATTTCATTATGATACGTTTCTCCCTGAATAATACATCCAAAAACAGCCACTCCATCGTATTCTCCTTTTTCAAGTAAAAGCTTCAACGCAAAAGGAATCTCCATTGATCCAGCCACAAAATACTCATCGTACTGATAATCTAAATCATTCTTTTCACCATAACTGTAAAAATCATTTACCAAACCTTCCATAATATTATGATAGTATTCAGAGCGAATAAGTGCTATTTTTTTCATAATTCAAATTTAAATTTACTGTTTTCATATAATTAACAATATAACGAGCCATCATATCTACTTCAATGTTTACAAAAAAACTTGGCTTCAATTCAGTTAAATTAGTTAATTCTAAAGTTTTTGGAATTAGATAAACACAAAAACGATCAGATAAAACCTCACCTATTGTTAAACTAACACCATTAATAGAAATAGAACCTTTAGAAACTATCATAGGAGCTAAAACTGGAGGCAAACTAAACCAATGATTTTCGCCTTCAATCTTAACACAGTCTACAACCGCATCGACATGTCCAGAAACTGGATGACCATGTAAGGCATCTCCCATACTACATGGCTGCTCTATATTACAAACTGGATACTGGTTTAAATGAATTAAACGAGTTGCTCGTAAAGTTTCTTTTAATAAATCAAAACTAATCTGCATACCATCAACATTAACGACAGTTAAACACACACCATCTACAGCTATACTATCACCTAAACGAACCCTTTTTATTGGAAAATCAGTCGGCATCTTTAAGACCAAGCGTCCATACTCATCAATTTCATCCATATCCATTGACACAAGACGTGCCTTGAAGTGTACTATACCCTGAAACATATATTTTCTTTTATATTAATCCGAAAAAAGTATATACTGTATTTGGAAAATAACAAGAAAAAATGCGCAAAATACTAAGCTACCTATGCATTACCACACTTTTATTTACACTCAACGGCTGTAAGAAACAAGAAGTTGTAGTTCAAAAACAACCTATCACCTTAACATATTATAGACTCTACGATAATGCTGAAATATTCAATCAATCTCTCAATTTATTTCGCAGCAAGTACCCATACGTAACGGTTAAAATTAAAACCTTTCAAGACACGAATACCTACTACAATACTATCCTAAGAGAAATTGCAGAAGGAAGGGGACCAGACTTATTTTCTGTACCAAACCACTGGGTAAAAAGTAATTACAAGTTACTAACACCAGCTCCTAACACCCTAACATCAGAAAAATATCAAAACACTTTTGTGAACGTTGCATTTCAAGACAACGCAGTACTTCAAAGCGACAACAACTACCAAATATATGGCATACCATACAGTGTAGATACCTTAGGCCTTTACTACAACAGCAAACACTTTGAAGCTTCAATTCCAGAAAGAGGAAAACCTCAAAACACTTGGAGCGGTTTAACTCTAGACAGCAACATCCTAACAAGCAAACAACAAAACGAGGTAAAAAAATCAGGATTAGCCCTAGGCGACAGTCTTAGCACCAGCCGAAATGCAGATGTGTTTTTACTACGCTTACTACAAAACGATATCTCATTCTATGATAAAACCTTCCAACAAGCCGCTTTTTTGAAAAAAAGTCAAACTCAAAACATATTTAATGAAATCACTAGCTTTAGTGATCCAGCTTCTGACAACTTAAGCTGGTCAGAAAAGCTCAATTCACCAAACCGAAAAGACAAAGAACTCTCAGCATTTGCGCAAGGAAAAAGCTCTATGCTATTTGGTTACTCACACCTATATCAAGATATACTAAAAAAAATTGATCTATATAAGGGACAAGGACTCAACACCATCAGCAAAAGTGATGTCAAAATCACAATTGCACCTCAACAGGCCATTTCAGATAATAGCGTAACCTACGCAAACTATATGACAGAAGTGGTAAGCCGCAACACTCAACATAAATTTGAGTCATGGGCCTTAATTAGCGAACTAGCTTCTAAACCAAGTCTTGAACTTCTATATAAACAAAAGTTTAAACCAACCTCTAGGAGAGACATGATACCAACCCAACGCCAAAACCGAATATACAAAAGCTTTATTGATCAAATTGGTTTTGCTAAAAGCTTGAGCTTACCAAGTAGCAAGACCTACGACATCTTAAACGGAATGTTCGACATGGATCAAATCCAACTGATTCAACCAACCCAACGCAGACAAATTCTATTAAAAGCAATTGGCCAAATCAATAAAGAGTTACAAACTAACAACACTGTAAACCCAATAATTAAAGTTGAACCTAAAAAATAAACTTTGGATAAGCTCAATTATCTGTATATTTATCAATTATAACATTCGTCTTTCTGACCCAGTCTACTTTCTGGGTCATTTCCAATGGATTCAATCACAAAAAATTTATTTATGGCAAGTAATAATTCCACTCACTCTTGCAATTTCACTCATACTTTCAAAGCAAAAACTAAAATTTTACAAAAACGACTACGCCCTAATATTGCTTGTTTGTTTGTTACATATCAACTTCTTACTAAAATTAGGCTTAATAAGTTTAATATTCTTACTAAAACTGATACCAAAACAAATCATTAAAAAAGGTTTAAAAATAAGCCTATATACTCTAACAATCATAGCATTAGGACAAATAATAATGCAACAACATCTAAATTTAACTTGGCTTGGAGAAATTCAGTTCGGTAATCATGCAAACTTCAACTTATTTAACTTCATACGTCCTTACGGCTTAAGCGACCATCCAAATTTATTTGCATTACAAATCCTTATAATCAGCCTATACCTTGATTCTAAAAAACTCATTCCACTTATACTGACACTTAGTGTAAGCTTACAAAACATTATTGCATATAGCTTTTACAATCACAAAAGAGTCAAAATAATCTTATGTATGCTAATAGTTGGATTTAGTCTCAAAAACCCATGGATTCATCCAAAAAGTTACACAGATAGAATTCTACAAAACCTTCCAAATCAAAGCCAAAATATAAAACTCAAACCCTGGGAACACATACCAAAACATCATATATACGGGTATCTATACGACAAAAAAAACTTCTTAGCATTAGCAAGTTTACTAATTTGGATCAGCTTGATCTACAAACAAAACAAAAAAACCGCAGGGTTAATATTAATATTAAGTCTCTTAGACCATCAATTATTGAGTCAAACTCAAGGTTTAAATGCAATTATTCTTTCTAATCATTTTGTAAATATCCGTTGTAAAAAGCTAAAGCAGTCATAGGCTTTTTACTTTCTGGCTGAACCTCCATTAGTTCTAAAGTACCTTCTTTAACACCTAAATAAACTGATTTATTAATTTTTTTAAATTCAAAAATTGAAAGCTCTATATCATCAACTTTATTAAAAGTTAATAATTTTAATTTTTTTTCATCTAAATCAATGGTGACTCCAGGCCATAATTTAAATGCTCGCAAAGCATTTACAAATTCTGTAGCGCAATGAACTGTTGGATCCATTAAACCATCTTCTTTCTTAACCTTTCCACAAAAACTCACCGCACCTTCTTGCTCAATAGGATCCAATGAATTAGAAACAATGCCCAAAATAACCGCTTCTAAATCATGACAAGCTAAATTAGCCAAAGTATCTGCTAAAGACTCAATATCATCTGCTGAATCAAGATCATAATGCTGTTGGCTATAAATTGGCCCAGCATCCATAGCTAAAACCATTTTTTGAATAACAACTCCCGTTGCAGCATCTCCATTTCGTAAAGCGGCCTGTAATGGAGAACATCCTCGATACTTAGGTAAAAGAGAAGGATGTATATTAATAATCCCAAATTTTGGAGCATCTAACACCTCTTGTTTTAACAATACTCCATAATCGACACAAACAACTAAATCAACATCAGAAAAATCAAGACTTTCTAAAATCTGAGTACTATTAGACGCTTCAACTATTTTCAAATTTTTAGAATGAGCAAATTTTCCAACCGGAGTCATCTGTAATAGTTTTTTTCTACCAACTGAACGCGCAGGCTGAGTAATTACTAAATCTAGATCAATAGATTCCATGTGTAATAAAAACTTAAAAACAACCAATGCAAAAGGACCCGAACCCATAAAAACGACCTTTGGAACATTCTTTATCATAGAAAAAGACTTTACTTTTATCAAAAAATAATATAACATAAAAGCTAAAAAATAAAAATGCAAAATTTATTTATAGAACTAAATAAAATTATAGAGAACAACCAAAAATTTGTTGTAATTTCACACAACAAACCAGATGGAGATACTCTTGGAGCTAACCTAGCGATAAGCCTTTACCTAAAATCTATTGGCAAAGAGGTACTAAGCGCCTGTGCAGATAAACCTTCTAGCAATTTTAAATTCTTACCAGAGATTCAAAACTTGAAACAAACATTTTTACTCGAAGAACACGATGCAATTATCATTGTAGATACGGGAGCTAAACACCTGGTTAAGTTCTTTGAAACATACCCAGAACTCAACCGAACCAAAAAACCTTTAGTTTGCATTGACCACCACCAATCTAACTCAGCATTTGGAACACTACAGATCATAGATCCAAATGAAACTTCAACTACTAGCCTACTGCTAAAAATATTCGACTTTCTACAATGGGAAATTACCCCAAACATTGCAACAAACCTACTAAATGGAATTTATACCGACACCGGTAGTTTTAAACACGGCAACACCAAAGCTGAAAATTTCAAATCTGCAAGCAAACTATTAAAACTTGGTGCCAACCTACAACAAATAGCTAAATACAATTTTCAAACAAAGAGTATAGCTGGTTTAAAATTAATTGGTGCCGCACTTGAAAACCTTTATATATCACAAGATCAAGTAGCTACTACAGCCATTCCGGAATATATTCAAAATCAATTTCCAACCGAAAATGATGCACTAAGTGGTTTATCAGATATGATCGCAGGAATCAAAGAAGCAAAATACGGAGTAGTATATACGGAACGCAAAGGACAAATCAAAGCTTCGCTAAGAACTAATAAAGAATTTAATGTCGCGGATATCGCAGCTAAATATGGCGGGGGAGGACACATCAAAGCAGCCGGATACAAAACAGAAGGAAAGCTTCAAAAAGTAACCCTTTGGCAAGTAGTTTAAATTGCTTAAAACTTAAATACCGCCTAGTATATTTGTATAAAAACAAATATGCTAATTCAAAAACCTCTTATTTCACACATCGGAATTACTATCATTAGCCTAATCGGATTAATTTCCATCTTGACCTTTACCGAACCATGTATAAATTATTCAGCTAATACATTTTGTAAAAGTGTGAACTCCAAAAACACCTTTTTATTTTACCTCAGCAGCTTATTTTTCTTTTATGGCTTCATCACAAGCAGCTTATACATTTACCGATTTAATACCAAAGCCGACACCCTAAAAACTAACATCCGAGTATCTACAAGAGAAGCCTTAATTTTAAGCTTACTAATTAACAGCTGCCTTGGACTTTCTAGTCTCAACCTCCTAAATACATTTAGCCTCATACTCATTTGCCTCATAGCATTCTTTGCTGAACTTTTATTTATCACTCAATTAGACACTTAGTTAATAGCGCCAATATTTTCAAAAGGATAAATTACAAATTTCGACTTACCAGCAATTTGTTCTATGCTAACGAAGGGTTCATTGGTATCGGGATCACAAAATGTACCAGCAACTTTTGAAAAACAATTTCTAGCATCAGAAGACTGATTTCTATTATCACCTAGCAAGAAAAAGTGCTTTTCTGGCACTAAATATTCAACTTTAGTACGAAAATTTACTGTAAATGTACGACCTAAATTATCATTATTTAAGTAATTTTCTTCTAGCTTCTGATAAAGTCCATTTATTTTTTTGAAAACGAAGCCATCTTCAATTTTAATTTCATCACCAGGAACACCAATTACTCTCTTTACTAAATAATTATCTGAGTTTTGCGGCTTAAAAACAACAACATCTAGGAGTTTTGGATCACTAAAGTGCATAGAAAAATGATCTACCAACATAATATCACCATATTGTTTTTGACACTCTCCACCCACATTATTCAATGTGTTACACATCGAAGGTCCATACACTCTAAACAAACTCACAACATAAAAACGAATAGAAAGAGCCAGAAGTACAACCAAGATCAATTCTAAAACTTCCTGTAATATCTTTTTCTTATTCATAAATCAAATTTAACTTATTAAGGATACTCTAAAATTTTTTATTTGGCAAATTTTCTGATATGCTAATAATATAAATTCTAGTATGAGCTTACGTCAAAAACTATTTCAATCCTTTCTGGAACCAGAAGAACAAATCATGTACGTTATTCGAACACATCCAAAACTATTTATTAAAAAAATAGTAACAGACATAGTCTTATTTATAGTACCAGCATATTACCTGAATGAAATCATCCCAGGCTTACAATTTTTTTGGCAAATCAGTATGGTAATCGGACTAGCTAAAATCTTTGCCGACACGGCACTTTGGTACTTTAATGCTTTTTTAACAACCAACGCATCTTTTGTACATATAGACTATAAAGGTTTCTTTAACCACGCAATCAACCGTATTGACTTTAACCAAGTCGAAGGAATCAACTACGAAATACGAGGCCTAACAAGCACAATGCTAAATAAAGGCGATATTATTATTTCAAAACTCTCAGGCAACCTCGAAGTAGTACATGGCGTACATGGACCGAAGAAAAAAGTACGGAAACTAACCGATCTACACGACCAACTCTGCAACCAACAACTACAAAAACAACACAGCAACCTAAAAGACATCCTTACCAACATGTTGCAAGACCATATAACTGAAAATGGGATCATTATCACAAAAGACTAATTGCAATTTACAAAATTTTGATTAAAATAAAGGTAATTATTTAAATAGATCTGTATCCATGGGAAAATACGAAGTAGTAGTAGGACTAGAAATTCACTGCCAAATGAACACCAAAACTAAAATGTTTTGTGCCTGCTCAAACGACTCTTTCAACGCACAACCAAACTCGAACGTGTGCCCAATTTGCATGGGTTTTCCAGGTCAACTTCCTTACCCAAACCAAGAAGCAATTATTAAAGGTGCTAGAGCTGGTTTAATCTTAAATTGCAAAATCAACAAAGTCTCATCCTTTGATCGAAAAAACTACTATTACCCAGACTCTCCTAAAGGTTACCAAATCACTCAAAACTACAAAGCTATTACTGACAAAGGCTATGTCGAAATCCAACTAGATAACGGAGAACAAAAACAAATCGGAATTCACCACATGCATCTAGAAGAAGATGCCGGGAAACTCACTCACACCAAGCAGGGTAGTTTAGTAGACTTTAATCGCTGTGGGACACCACTTATGGAAATAGTCACCGAACCAGACATCCGCTCTATTGAAGAAGCCTCTAAATTAGGTCGCGAAATCCAAAGACTTATGCGTTATTGCGGGAGTTCAAACGCCGACATGGAAAAAGGTATGATGCGTTTTGATGTGAATGTATCACTTAGGCTCCACGGAGAACAAAAATACGGAACAAAAGTGGAAGTTAAAAACCTAAACTCTTTTCAATCTATGGAAAGAGCACTAACCTATGAAATTCAAAGACAAAGCCAAATGCTAGATAATCAAGAAATCATAGACCAAGAAACACGTGGTTTCGATGTAGACTCTGGAGAAACTCTTTCACAGCGATCAAAAGAATCAGCCTTTGATTACCGTTACTTTCCTGAGCCAGACTTACCACCAATCGAAATTTCTGAAGAAACATTAGAACAACTAAAAAAAGAAGTTCCTGAAGCACCACTCCAAAAACGTATTCGATACCAAAACCAATACCAACTTGCAATTGACGAAGTCAACGTACTTAGTGAAAAACTTGAAATTGCCAATTTCTTTGAATCCGCAATCCAAAAATCAAATGATCCTAAAAAATCCGCTGCAATAATCACGACTTATATCGTTAAATTCGCCAACGAAAACGAACTAGAGTTTGATAAACTGAAAGTCAACGGTGAAATGATAGGAGACTTAGTTCAATTAATAAACGACAACACAATAAGCTTCAACATAGCTAAAAACAAAATTATCAATAAAATGCTCGAAACCGGTAAAACCGCTCAAAGCATTATTGAAGAAGATGGACTCAAACAAGTCACAGATCATTCTGCAATTGAAACATGGTGCAAAGCAGCAATAGAAGCTAACCCTAAAGCAGTTGAGGACGTCAAAGGTGGAAACAACAAAGCTATCGGAGCCTTAGTTGGATTTGTGATGAAAGAATCAAAAGGGCAAGCCAACCCTGGACTTATCAACAAAACTCTGGTAGAATTATTAAAGTAACCCATTTAAATGTTAGAAGCAAGTTATACAATTAAAGATATCATTTTATTCTTTCTAGGATTTTTTGGAGTTATTGCCAGCTTCTACCTCTGCGCAATTTTATACAACGTATATCATATTTTAAAAAACCTTCAAAAAATAACTCAAACCTCCAGTGACATGGCAGCCAAAGTACACAACTTTGTCACAGGACCAATCAACTACCTAAATTCTATTGGCCATAAACTCAGCCCCGTAATAGAAAAATCTATTCGAAGCTTTCTGGACAACAAGAAAAAGAAATAACTAAAATTTATTTCTTAAAAAAACAATAGGGAATACAAATAAGGCGTTACAAATACGCCATATTCGCTTTGGCTGACGAATAAGTCTATACAACCACTCCAAACCTAAACTTCTTAAAAATTTAGGGGCACGAGATACTGTATTTGATACATAATCAATGGCACCACCCACCCCAATCAACAAACCTAATTGCAACTGATCCGCTAAAAACGCGATTAATTCTTCTTGTAAAGGTGCACCCAGGGCGACCATTACAACATCTGGCTGCAACTCTTTTAAATCTTTCACTATACTTCCGTATGATGATTTTGTAATCTTTGAAGTATTAGAACCTACTAAATTTAATTTTTTACAAGCCACACATGAAGACCCGATAACATAAACTTTTAAAGATTGATCTTTTAGTATTTCTGAAACCATATCCGTGCCAGTCAAACGGGGTAAAGCAACACCGGATAAACGATATGCTATTTGTAACCCAGCTCCATCACACAAAGCATAATCAAAAGACTGTAACAAGTTTCGATAATTCCTATTTCTAGTATATTTGATATAAATCTCTGGATTCGGAGTAACAACCTTAATTGTCTTATTTTTTGAAAGCTTTAAAATCTTAGCTAAAAAACTAGACATATTATCTTCAACAAAGTTGAAACCATCAATATTAGTAGTTTTAATCATTTTTCTAATTTTAATACCATATTTTTACAATCCCAAAAAGATTTCACTTTCTCTCTGTGTGTAACAAAACTAATTTTAATTTTCTTAAACTTACTTCTTCTTGCTTCTTTCTTTAAAGAAAAGGGAGTGAAGGCATGATAAAAACGCACCTCACCTTTAAAAGGAATTGCTAGATTCAAAGGCCTTAAACAAAAAAACGATTTTAACATATTCCAAAAGTAACGCTTTTGAAACAAATTCCACACCGAAATATACACCTTACCTCCATCTTCTAAACTATCATACAAACGATTTAACAACTTGACCCTTTCTGAACTTTTAAGGATATGATGATAGGAAGCGACCATAACTATTCTATGAAAATATTTTTTAGGAAAATAAACATCAGTCATACAAGCCAAACTCAATTTCCAATTATATAAATTTGTATCTTTTAACTGCTTATGAGCCAAATTTAATAAATTTTTACAAGAATCCACACCCAGGTAATCAATATTTTTAGGTAAAAATTTTGCTAAACGAGCATTTCCGCAACCTAAATCTAAAAATTTAGCACCAGGCTTTAAATTTCTTTTGTAAATTTCAAATTCAAACCAAGGATTTGCTCTCGAAGCACCAAAATCAGAAGCTACAAGTGAGTAAGCCTTTTTTGTTTGATCCATATGTTTTTTATAATTCTTCATTTTATTTTGACAAATCATCAATATTTTATATAATGGTAGTCTATAAATCAAGCTCATGGGAAATTACCAAATTCGTGATTCTCACGACAAAATGTGCCAAACCATCATTTTAAAACTTTACGAATTTATCGATCTAGCGGGAGGGGAGATGCTAGACAAGCGCCGTACCGAAAAAATCCGTAACCAAATCACTAAAGAATTCAAACAAACCCCACCACGTAATATTGAACTAGTAAAAGCCTACCACGGACTTATAGAAGAAGGAGTTATTGAAGCCAACGACTTTGTCTTAAATCAAATCATCAAGCGCAGAGTCCGTACTCTTTCTGGAATTGCCAATATTACAGTCATGCTAAAAGCTTTTGGCTGCCCAGGAAAATGTATTTTTTGCCCTAGCCAACCTGGGATGCCAAAAAGTTACTTTTCTAACCAACCGGCCATGCTGCGGGCTGTCCGCAATGATTTTAATGCTTACCAACAAGTTAAAGCCAGGCTTAACGGACTCAAAGCCCAG
>JAAZXH010000027.1 GCA_014240275.1 Candidatus Peregrinibacteria bacterium | reverse complement strand
TTTAGCAAGGCTTGGTAAATACGCAAATAGCTTTGGCTCTAGACTTGCCAGAAACAACGCAAGGAAACTCAGTAAACTCGGTAGCAAAATTAATTTCAATAAAATACCGAAAAACAGCTTTTTAAGTAAAACAATTGCAGCGCTACCATTTTTAAAACCAATGGTCGGAGCAGGAATAACAATTGGTGGAACAAGCCTAGCCTACTCACTAATGACAGGAGTCAACCCTGCAGAACAACTTCAATCCTTACAAAAAGTATCTGATGTGGCTCTAAACACAGCAATTAGCGCACCAAAAAACACAGAAAGAATTATCGAAAAACATGTTAACCTAAGCTTAGCTGAAAGTGCGGTTCAAAACTTTATCAAAAGAAACATTACAATTTAAATCCCTTATACAATGCCTAGCATCAAATCAAGACTCATCGCCCAGTCAATTACAGCATTTTTATTTTTATACCTTGTATACTACTTTGGAATGCAGTATATACCAGAAATAACCCAACACCCCCTAGCAATCGCTTACCTAATACTTATGGGAATATACACAATATATAGAAATTACAGCTTCTATAAAGAACTACAAAGCAGATAACAACAAAAACCCTCAATACACAAAGAGGGTTTTTTTAATAACACAGAACAGAGAAGTAATAAATACTTGAAAACAATTTACCCCGCACAATATATCTTGTACGGGGTAAAGGTTCATAAAGGATTGTCAAAACTAATCATTTTAATCTTAATTTATAATTATAAATTCCCTTTTATCTATAGTATTAATGTACCTATTAAAAAATACTTGATACCACAAAATAAACTCAAACTTCAACAATCAGTGACTATCCCCTAAAAACTTGACATATTTAACTATAAGTCGATTTCCTTAACACCCTTATAAACTTCTGCTAAGAGATGTGGAAAGGCTTCTAAGGTTGGATCTTCTTGCATTAAAAGCTCTGCGGCTTCTTGAGCAGCTTTTACCAATTTAGCATCCGTCAAACTCGCCATCTTTAAATCCGGAATACCAGACTGTCTAAAACCATAAACCTCGCCTGGTCCACGTAAATCCAAATCAATTTCAGACAACTTAAATCCGTCAGTAAAGTTTACCATAGCTCGCATTCTTTCACGCGTAGATTCCGAAAATGAATTTACAAATAAAAAACAATAACTTTGGTACTCTCCCCTCCCAACACGACCACGTAATTGATGTAATTGAGCCAACCCAAACCTGTCTGCATCTTCAATCACTATAATACTAGAATTAGGCACGTCTATACCAACCTCAATTACAGTTGTAGAAACCAAAATATCAGTTTTTTGGTCTTTAAAATCCAACATAATCTGATCTTTATCTTTAGGCTTCATCTTACCATGCAATAAGGCCAATTTTAAATCTGGAAAAACATCTTGCCTCAATCTTGCAAACTCAGAAGTTACAGATTTAGATTCAATTGCATCTGAGTCTTCAACCAAGGGGCAAATCACATAAGCCTGTCGACCTGACTGAATTTGACTCCGAATCCAATCATAAGCTTCATTCCTTTTCTTTTCAGGAACCGCACGAGTAATAATTTCTTTTCTACCGGCTGGCTTTTCATCAATAATACTTAAATCTTGATCACCATAAATTGTTAAAGCCAATGTACGCGGAATAGGAGTTGCAGTCATAGATAACATATGCGGACCACCAAAACGTTTAATAAACGCCCTTTGCGAGACACCAAACCGATGCTGTTCGTCGATTACAGCCAAAGCAAGGTCTTTAAAATCAACAGTATCTTGTATCAAAGCATGGGTACCAAACACCATATCTATTAAACCTGTACGCAAACCCATTTTAACTTGCTCCTTTTGTTTTTTTGTCATAGAACCAGTTAAAAGCTGAGCGTTAATATTCAAATCCTTAAACATCTTCATAGCATTCTTATAATGCTGAAGAGCCAAAATTTCAGTTGGTGCCAAAAGCATAGCCTGTTTTTTATTGCAAACAGTTAAAAACATAGCCATAAAAGCTACAACTGTTTTACCAGAACCAACATCACCCTCAACCAAACGGCTCATAGGCGTTAGACTTGCAACATCTTCTAAAATTTCTTTTAAAGCTTTCTGTTGCGCAGCAGTCAGCTCAAAGGGCAGTAAATCTAAATACTGATCACACCATTGCTTTTTAATAAGCAAAGCCTTTGCGTTACCTTCAAAATTAGATTTCAAGTCAAATTTCCTCTTCAAAACACCTAGCTGAATTACCAACATCTCTTCAAAACCTAAGCGATGACGAGCATTTTGTAATGATTCTTCATTGTCAGGAAAGTGCACCTGCGACAAAGCCTCAGAACGAGGCATTAAACCAAAAGAATCAACAATTGCTAAAGGCAAATTTTCTTCAAAAAACTTTGTAGCATATAAAAGCGGATAAATTTTTTCACGCAACCATTTAGAGGTAATTTGTTCAAACTCATGATACACAGGAACGACTCGACCAGAATGCATTAAATCCTGGTTAACCTTTACCACCTCAACTTTTGGAGAAACCATGGTCTTCTTACCTGACGCAAACTTTACCTTTCCAGTCAACACTACCTTTTGATTTTTAGCAAAAACCTGCTTTAAATAAGCCTGACCAAACCACATCACATCTATCTTACCCGTTTCATCAGAAAACACCCCCCTGAGCATGTACTTACCATTACGAGTTTTAATAGAACTAACCTTCAAAACCTCACCCTGCACACTCATTGGTTCTAAGGCATTTAACTGTTCAACCGTTCCAAATTCAGTCTCATCTGCATAACGCCACGGCAAGTTCAACAAAAGATCTCGCAAAGTTTGAATACCACGAGATTCCAAAGTACTAATACGTGACTTTGTCGTACGAATCAAACTAGATAAAGGTGTGTCTAACACTACTCAATTATTAATTCCAAAAATTTGCGTTTTCCTACCTTTAAAACTCCAACTATGCCAGATTCAAAAGTATGATCGATAGATTCAATTTTTTGGTCTGCAAACTTTACGGCACCTTGAGCAATCAAACGGCGCGCCTCTGAACTTGAACTTACCATATTAGCCAATTGTAAAATTTCAATAATTGTTTGAGAGCTATTTGCAGGAAACTTCTTCATATCATCAGGAACATTACCTTTTTGGAAAACACTTTCAAAATGCTCAGCTGCGTCAATGGCCGCATCTTCTTCGTCATAATTGGTAACTATATGCAAGGCTAGAGCTTTCTTTAAATCTCTTGGATTAACTTCCGAAGAACGTAAATCTACCCGTAACGCATCTAACTGCTCACGATCATAGCGAGAAACTGTCTCAGCATAAACTTCTATCATACTATCAGGTATAGACATTAGCTTACCAAACTTATTGCGTGCGGTGTCAGCTAATGAAATGTAGTTCCCAAGAGACTGACTCATTTTTTCTTTCCCGCAAGTCCCAAGCAAAAGATTCATCGCTATAATATTTTGTGGTGATTGACCAGCAGCTTCTTGTAGAGGCCTTGCCTGTAATTCATTAAAAGTTTGATCGGTACCAATAATAGTTAAATCGGATTCCATTTTTACCGAATCAAAACCTTGTAACAAAGGATACACAATTTCGTGCAGACCTATCCCCTTGCCTTCCTTGATTCTATTTTGAAACATGTCTCTTTCAAGCATACGAGCTACAGATGTTTTTGACATCAAACGTAACAAATCTTCAGCCGACATCTCATCGTACCAATCTCCATTATACAAAACTTCTAGGGTATCTGGATCTAAAATCTTAGAAATTTGCTCAATATAAGCTTGCGCCATAACCATTACTTCTTTTTTATCCCGCATATTCCGAGTTTCAAGCTTATCAGAAGGGTCTCCAAATCGACCTGTAAAAGAGCCAATCAAAAACTGAATAGTATGTCCTTTTTCTTGGAAAGCTCGCATCTTTTCGTAATTAACAGCATAACCTAAGTGCAGATCAGTTGTGGTAGGATCAACTCCATGTTTAATTTTTAGCTTATCTCCATTAATTAAACGCTCCATCAAATCTTCCTTTACAATAATATCACTCACTCCCCGATTTAATAAATCAGTATAATCTAAAAACCTTTCTTTACGAGCCAAAGCCTGCTTAGACAAACTTAACTGACCACTGGGATTATCTGCATCTAAAGTTAAACATTGCAAAGCGTCATAATCAAAAAACTCAGCGATATGATCTTGAAAATCTTTTAATAACAAAGTGTTTTGATCAGGCTCTTCCAATGATTCGATTCTAAAAAGAATGTATTTTGAACCAGCTCGAATTTTTTGATTTTCAGATTGCTTATGAACCCAATTATTGCACAAAACCTCTTGAGAATCAGCAAATACAACCGAATCATCAACCGCTTTAGGCTTTTTATCACCTAATTTCAAAAACTCATCCTCAGAGACAGATGGCCTTAGAACCAAGTCACCTGCGATTCTATCTAAATCGTAAGCACCAATTGGAACTAATCTTTGCAAACTAAAAAAATTATAAGCATCAATAATCGGATGCTTTAAAATTAAATCCTTCTTTTTCTTAACAATCAACTCTACCATAGCCCGAGTTGAAACCTCAGCATGAGACAATTCAAGCTCTTTTAAAACTTTTTCATATTTAACTATTTTTTCATGCTCGTCCAAAGACTTATGGCCACGCAACATAGAAAAAACTTCATTTAATCCATCATAAAGCTCAGGAGCCTTTTGATTTTTAAAAGTCATATTTTCAACTAATATAAAATTGGAATGCAACAAAGGAATTTTATCAAAAATTGCAGAATCAACAGAAATCTTCATATCTAAATTTAAAGCCTCTTAATTATACTAAAATTATACGTACATCAAAAGGAGAAATAAATTTATTCTAACCTCATAAAAATGACTAAATCTAAAAAGGATTAACAATTTGATCTACATCAAATTTATATGAGTTTGCAAAAATATTTGGATCAAACTCATTTCCAGACAAAGTATCACTATATAAAACTTGGGAAATCCTTTGAAAATACTGGTCCGTAATATGTAACAATTCAAAAGATGCAATAAAATTACAACTCTTTAAAAGAGTAAAATGCGAATCAAAAACACGCAACATAAACTCAATTAAATTATAAGAATATCTCATGTTCACAGTTATCAATCCTTGGTCAGCAGGAGCAAACAAATTAGGATCAGTACTCCATAAAAAATCGAAATTTTCAATAAAAAAACTTGTAACCATTTGACCAGCACCAAGACAGTCAAAATTACAACAAACAGAAAAACCTTTTGTAGATCTATCTAAATAAATATCACATTTAAAACCAAATTCATAATTTAAATGTATACACGGTACCCCCCCAGGCTTATCAGCGGGAATAGGGAAAACCTCGCTAGATTTATGACGATGGACCATGCAACACAAAGCCTGGCAAGCATCACAGTCCCCCTTCCTTTCCTCAGTGGCAGGTACAGTTAAAGTAAATTTCATTAAAATAAATCCTCTAAATTATTACTAAACTCTATCCATTCATCAGATGGAGTTTCTTTAACGTAAAAATCTGGATTTACAGTTGAATGAGCTTTTTTATAAACTACAAAATTCTTTAAATCAGCCAAACCAAACTCCGAAAGCTTTTGCATCGCAAATTCCATAGTTGCGCCTCTATCAACTAAGTCATCAATCAATAATACCCTCTTACCTTTTAAATGCGAATAATCCTTGGCCAAATACTGCATCTGACCTGGTTCATGGGTCTTATCGTCATAAGAATAAGCCACAAAAGTATCAATACTTTTAACACCAGTTAATTGTGCCAAACGGTAAGCTGGAGCCAAACCACCTCGCGAAATCGCAACATACCAATCAAAATCAGCGAGAACCTTAAAATCAAAATTAGTCATAAATGTGGGTTAATTTTTGACAAAACATATAATTTACCCTATATTTATATCAGAAAAATAAAGAAACGCAATGCAAATAACTTTTGAAGGAACTAGCAAACCAAGAATCGACAAATACCTAAGCCAAACCACAGAATTCACTCGTGGCCAAATTCAAAAACTCATCAGTCAACAACACATCACCATAAACGGTAAAAGCATCAAACAAACCTACAAACTCCAAGACGGTGATCAAATTCACATCACACCACCCGATACCAACCATGAACTCAAAGCAATTGCCCACCCTCTCGAAATTGTTTTTGAAAACCAAGATATTTATATTATCAATAAACCAGCCGGAATTTCAGTACATCCCTCAGAGCAAAACCCAGGCGAAGAAACCCTAATTAACTGGATGCTAGGCAATAAAATGGAACTCTCAAACCCTAGCGACAAACTCAGACCAGGCATCGTTCACCGACTAGATAAAGACACTTCAGGGCTTTTAATAATTGCAAAAAACAACCCAGCTCATCAAAAACTTAACCAAATGATGGCAGATCGAAAAATCCAAAAAAACTACTATGCCATTTGCTTTTTTGAACCGATGAGCAAACAAGGGGTCATCGATGCACCAATCGCAAGAGACTTTACCAACCGAACCAAAATGACGATCGAAAACTCTAACCACGCTCGTACAGCCATTACAGAATTCACTCTTCTCAAAAGTCAAAAACTGGAAGAACACAAACTAAGCCTTCTAGACATTAACCTCAAAACCGGTCGTACACACCAAATACGCGTTCACCTTAATTCAATTGGACTTCCTATAGTTGGTGACCAAAAATATGGATCTAACAAACTCAACAGACGTTTCTTCCCAGAAATCAAACGTCAAGCTCTACACGCCTACAAACTTCAATTTGACTGGAACGAAGAAACCGTTTGCGCCACCTGCGAATTACCAGAGGAAATCAAAAATTTAATATAAAAGACTCTATCGTCACCCTTTCAAAATAACATTAATTAGCTCAACTATTTATCAAGCTAATCTCCTCCTGAACCACTACTATAAAACCCAGAAATTTTTTCAATCTCTTCTTGTTTAGCACTCGGAAAATGCTTTTGCAGCCAGAGCTTTTCTTTAATTAATGAAGAAAAACCACCATCCGTCTGCGGGTTATCTGCATTTAAAGTCGGGTTATACCGAGCATAACAAGACTTGGCGTCTTTAAGCTTCGCCTCAAAATTAGGCAAATTATTGTTAGGAAAATCTTGATTAATTAGGTAAAAAGCAGGATATGCCAGAGATTTTTCTCGAACTTCAGTTTTCTTAAAAACTGAATACATTTTATCTAAAAAATTCTGTTCAGAAAACAAACTCATCAAAAACAACTTAATAGCTGGCTTTGAAAAATCCCTATTACTTAAAAAGTAATAAAAAGAGTCCAGCTTAACATCAAAAAACTTATCAAGAATTACATAATTAATTTTTGTAAAAAAATTCAATGCTTCACGACCAAACATGAGACGAATAACATATGGCTCTTGTAATTCACGAGTAGGCTGACCAAGAACTAAATTCTCTGCAACAATAGGCCCCCAAATTTGCTTAGTTTCCTCATGAAAAGGACTATAATCAGTACCTTTAAATACTTCCGCCAGCATTGGTTCTACTTCTACAAGATGATCAAAACTCTCCTCACTAACTATGAAATTATCAAGATACTTTTGATCGCCTAAACTTTTTTTATAAAATGCTATTAACAAACCTTTTGCATCTAACAAAACAGACTTGTCTGGAATCTTTTTTAAGAATTCAAAAAATTTATCAACACAGCCATTGAGCTTCTTCTGATATATCTTTTTTAAAGACTCTTCATTATATTCATCTAACTCAAAAGGCATTTCTTTAAAATCACTAATCAAACTATAGGCGTTATCTAAATCCAATAATACAGATAGTCGATCATTTAATTTCATTTTGTTTAATGCAAAGGGAAATTTCCACTCCTCATATTTCTCTATATAATCAAAATTAATCCTAGGCAAATTATCAAACTCAATCTCTAAATCCTTTGATTTGAATAACTCTAAAGTTGGATTATCTAAGACATCCTGAAAAAGAGCATATTTATTAGCAAACACTGAATCCCCAACAAAATCTAAAGATTCTAGGCTTTCAGTGACAATCAACGCACCTCCTAAGATAGGATTTTTTAAACTATGTTTTTTAACTTTAAAAGGAATCTTTTCAACAGACAAACTCAACTTATTAACAATAATCAAAAGCACATCATTACCTAAATCAGTCTCTAAAAAACGATCCACCTTTTCCTCTGTGCTAATATCCAAATAAGGCCACAGTCTTGGGTCAATTTCTTTTGAGCCAGGAAATAGCAACCTCGGCAAAGCAAAAACTTCTGCAAAAGTTTTAGTGTGAAGCATAACTAGCAATTTATTTTTCAATAAACTCTTAGCCAACTTCATATTATCTACCTTACCAGCTTCTAACATGGAATCTTTATCATTAATAATTAAATCTTGCTTCAAAATATTAGACACAGCATCCTCCATATAAACAAAATAACCTAAATCATTTCGGGTACCCTCTTTCAAAAAACTACTTTTATAATAAAATTTTTGCACAGCATCTAAATTTCTATTCAAATAAGTTGCTAATCCCTTAAAATCATCCTGTAACTTTTGATAACTTGTAGTGACTTTTTGACCTAACAACACGCATGCATTTAATTTAGATATTAATTTCACATCATAAGAATCCAAACTCATTCCAGATAATTCCTGAAGCAGCCGACTCTTTAATTCACTCACTAAGTCAAAATACTCCTTTACCTTCTCTAAATCTTTAGATAAGGACTCAAATTCCACTCTTTTCTCTGGCAAATCTACCAAAACCAAACTAAGCACATTATACTGTTCATCACTTAAGTCCGAATTATCTAAAACAGAGTCATTTAAACCCTCTTTGACATGATTTAATTTCAAATCAAACAAAGCCTGTTTTAATTCAGAATATTTAACACAGCCCTGCGCAATCTCTGGTAATAAAATTTTCATCAACTTATAATCTCTCTTAAAAGTTTTAGATTCAAACTCAGAACGCTTAGCAGGATCAAGCCCCTCAAGAGCAAATGATACAAAACTCAAATAATCTTCAAAAGCATCCTCTAAATTTTTTAGCATTTTGGGTTCCAATTCCAAACCCTCTAATTTTTTAAAATCTAAAGCTTGCTTAGGCAAAACAGTTTTTAATTTAGTAAACAAATCAGTTTCATAGGATTCAAAATACTTATGAAAGACCTGAACATCCAAAATTTCAGTTGAACCCGTTTGAGGAAGATTATCAGTCAAGAACTCTTTAATCAAAATACCCATATATTATATCAAACCTAATATTTAATATATTATAACATGAAATCCAAAAAAAATAAAGAGGCAATATTTACCTCCTTACAACTTATTCAAAAATAAACAATAATCAAGTTATGCTACAGACACAACCTCTACAACTGAGATTGGTTGGCGAAAACCTTTATTAACTCTATAACGTTTTTTAGCTTTCATTTTGAAAACTCTAATCTTGTCATCCTTACCGTGTTCTAAAACCTTCAATTCAACTTTTGCACCTTCTAGATATGGAGTACCAATTTTAGCATCTTTACCGTCTTCGGAAAAAGTAGATAAAACTGTATCAACTGTAAATTTTTTACCTTCTTCAGTTGAAACACGATTAATTACAAGTTGATCTCCTTTTTCAACTTTGTATTGATGTCCTGCAAATTCAATTACTGCGTACATAATTTACTTTATTAACTATAAGCTCTACGATTTTAGACACTTTTTTACAAAAATGCAAGCTTTATTTCAACCTTTCTTGCAAAACTTGGTCAAGTTCTGCGAAAGCCTCAGCAATTAACGGCTGAACAGGTTTTGGAACCGAACTCAAAACAAAACTCGAAAGATCACTAACAGGATGCTCTGGTTTGAAACCAATTTTATAACGCGGAATTTCATTTGAATTCATACAAGCAATAATAGAACGCATTCCATTATGAGTTCCGGCACTCCCGCTATCTCGGACTCGGTTAGTTCCTAGCGGTAAATCAAAATCATCGAACACAACTAAAATATCATTCAAGTCTAAACCATAAAATTTAGCAAGCAGCGCGCAAGCCTCGCCAGAGAGGTTCATAAAAGTATGCGGTTTTACCAGGACTAATTTCGAGCCATCTAAAAAAACTTCTGCAATTTCACAACGTAGCTTAGACTTAGTGACAAATTTAACCGCATACTTTTGAGCCAAATAGTCCACTGCTAAAAAACCCAGGTTGTGCCAAGTATGCAGATACTTAGTTCCTGGATTCCCTAAACCAATTACACACAAAGTTTTAGCCATAATATTTAAAGTTACGTTCTGCTATCACAAATTCGTCGCCAGGTTTAGCACCCAACGCTACCATTTTAGCAAAAACTTTCATTTTTTTACAGACATCATTAATCCTCGAATCAGCTTCATGATTATTTGGATCACTCATCTGAACAATTTGCTCTAAACGCGCTCCCTTAACTTCAAATAACTTAATCGTAACTTGCTCCCCGTACTCTTCATCTTCGCGTGAACCAACTTGCGAAACAATCACAGAATTCATCTTAGAACTCAAGTGTGGCTGATAAACCTTAAATTCTTGAATAGTTTGTTCAAGTTCTGCAGGATCAACTTCAACATTCACAGAAGAATCAAACTCTAAAGTTAATAAAAAGGCAACCAGCTCTTTCAAACCCTGTGAAGTAGCAGCAGATACAAAAAATAGTTTGTTTTTAAACAATGGATACGCTTCTTTAATCTGTAGATCTAAAAGCTCCTGAGACTGTTCGTCCAAAAGATCCAACTTGTTAACAACAATTGCAGATACCCTTTGCGATAAATCATTTTGATAAGTTTCTAACTCAGCAAAAATTACTTTTAAATCAGCCACAACATCTAAACTGTCAGCATCAACAACTAACATTAAAGCTGAAGTTCTCTTAATATGTTTTAAAAATTGATGACCAAGACCCTTACCTTCTGAAGCACCCTCAATTATTCCTGGTACATCGGCAATAACAAAACTTTCGGCCGACATTCCAAAACGAGCAGGGTCCAAAACTCCAAGATTTGGAACTAAAGTTGTAAATTCATAAGCTGCCACTTTAGGTTTACAAGAAGTTAAACTAGCAATCAAACTAGATTTACCAACCGAAGGCTTCCCTACCAGACCTACATCAGCCAACAACATCAACTCTAGTTTATACTCAATATTTTCACCACCCTCTCCAAGCTCAGCAAACTTTGGAGCTTGACGAGTTGCCGCCTTAAAGTGAGCATTACCATACCCCCCACGACCACCTTTTGCCAAACAAAAGCGAGCTTTATTCAATTTCAAATCGCAAATAATATTGCCATCCATATCTTGAACTTGAGTTCCAATTGGTACTTTTAACACAAGATCATCACCAGTTTTTCCTTTTCGATTATTCTTTCCACCCGAAACTCCATTTTGAGCCTTAAAATGTTTTTGAGAACGGTAATCATACAAAGTATTAATATTATTCGTGGCTTCAATAAAAACATTCCCACCGTGACCACCATCTCCTCCATCGGGACCACCATTTGGGTTATACAACAAACGCAAGAAAGAACACAAACCATCTCCTCCCCTTCCGGCTGTAACTTTAATTTGTGCAGAATCAACAAACATAAAAATCTTTATACCGATTTTATAACAGAAACCTGACAAAAATTCAACCCAATATTTAAAACAGGATTTGAAAAATATGCAAACACATGCAAAATAAAGAAGAATAGTAATTGTACATATGAACAACACAGTCCCACCTCAACATACCATACCACCAGAACGACTCAGTCCAGAAGATCTAAATCAAGAAATCTTTCCAGGAGATCCTGCATTTCAAGAAGTTATGAAGATACTCGAAAGCGATACAATCAACACAACATTAAAAGACATTCGCAGTAGAAGTTTAATGTTAGCACTAATACACGGAGAACCGTCTAACGCTTTCAGCCCAACAGAACTAGACCCATGGCTTTCAATTGAAGAAGGATTTCAAACAACAACCACCAGTAATCCAGCACAACAAAACCCATTTACTACCGAACCAAGACAAAAAAGAATCGATACTAGTGATTTTAACTGGGACATACCACAAAAAGAAGATCAAACCATACTCTACACTCCAAAAGCCCACCTAACTAGCTTATACACCATACACAATCTTTACTGCTTACAAGGAGAACTGGCAACAATTGCAGACACCGAAGAATTGATACAAAAGAGCGAACAAGCAATTCAAAACAAAATACAAAACTTCCAAATAAAGCTTCTTATCAAGCTCCACCTGGAAAGTGGAATACAAAAATTGATACAAAGCCTATTACCAAAAAGAGAAACCGAGTCATTACTCACCCAAATTTTAAATCAAGTTTACGAACAAGTTATCAACACACAAACAAAACAAAAAATTCAAAAAGCAATTAATGAAAAACAATTCACATACGTATGTAGATACTTTTTACATTTACTTGATAAAATCCCAAGCAACAACCAATATTCAAAATTCGTTCAAAAAAAAATCCAAGAATTATTTCAAATTCATGATCAAGAATCGATCATAAACCTTGGAACGCTAATTGCTAGCAACAAATATGGAGACATACTCAATCTACTAAGAAAACAAGGTCATACCAATCAAAACCTAGCTCTTCAAAGCTATAACTCTAATATTAAACAGTATGTAACTCAACAAAGCACAATAAGTGAGAACTCAAGCATTGAAGCTATATTTTATGAAATCACTCACCTCCCTGCAAACTTCAAACTACGCAAACATCTATACCAAGAAATGATTAAAACTTTTCAACTCGCAGAAAACACAAGCACAGAACAATTAAATCAAATTCTTGCTTGCATCAAACAACAAAACCTTCAAACGGCATATCGAGCCTTAGGAAGCATCTCCAAAGACCCAGAAATTGAAACATATAACGAAAACCTAAACAAAAGAAAAAGTTATACAATGTTTGAAAGTCAATACCAAGAATACGCTGATATACTACCAACAGTTCAAGCAGGGTTTCCTATGCTATTTATTGTAAAAGAACCAAACAGCTTCACAAACGATATCACACCTCCATTAGAAAAATTAATCCAATATGCTAAAATCAAAGAACAAACAATCCAATTTTACTTTCCAGACGGCATACCATTAGGTCATTGGAGCCTCTTGCTAATGTTCAAAGACCAAGGATACAATAATCTAGAAATATACATCAACAATAAACACTGTCAAAACCCTTTCAGTTATTTTGATCAAACAAATATTCGAACCATATCATCAGAAACAAGCATAGAATCTGGCAAAAGTTATAGATTATCATTTGCGGAATTCTTAACCAAATACAACAACGGAGACACAAGCCTCCCAATCGAAATCCCCTACCAAAAGTTTATAGATGCAGGTATAATTCATGGCATAGAGCAAGACTCACTACCAAAACTCATTGGCGATCTAGGAGTCATAAACGATGACCCGTATCTAAGACAAATCCTAAAAACAGATAGCTTAAATAAACCACCAACCATTTTTTAACACCTAAATCATGCTTAATTTACTTCAAAAAACTCTTCAAAAAAATCAAGCATTATTTATAGCAGACCCCTTACAAATCCAAAACCTAACTGGCTTTCAAGCCAGTTTTTGCGTTTTATTGATAACCAAGTCCGAATATTTACTTTTTACTGACCCTAGATACGCACACCTAAAAAAAGAATTCCCACTTATAATAGTTAAAAAACTCAGTACCAAATTACTCCATATACTAAAAAACAAGCAAATATCCAAACTGTTTTTAGACTACCAACAAGTCAAAATCCCGTTCTTTCTAAAAATACAAAAGAAAATCAATTGTAAAAACTTTAAGCAATTACAAAAAAATATTTTACTTAGCAAAAACCAAAAAGATATTGCCAACATGCAAACTGCAATTCAAATCACAGAACAAACCTTAGCCTGGTGCTTACCAAAACTCTCCCCAGCTATGAAAGAAGTTGAATTTCAGAGAGTTTTAAAAATCAAGGCTCTAGAACTGGGTGCCTCTGACTTTGCCTTTCAACCAATTGTTGCATTCGGCAAAAATTCTGCCAACATACACCACCTCAGCGGCAAAACCGTCCTTGGCAATAAACCCCTGATGCTAATTGACCTAGGATTCAAATACGCAAACATGTGCTCCGATATGACTCGTACCTATATTTTAAATAAAAGTGCTAGCCAAATTATCGATACCTACAGAATTGTAAAAAAAGCCAAAATTGCATCTGAAAAGCTTTACCAGGCTGGGGAATCCATAGCTAAAACATCAGAAATTGCCAACCAGGTATTTAAAAAAGCAAACCTTTCAGAACTACCCCATAGCTTAGGGCACGGAATCGGCACCCAAGTACACGAAGCTCCAGGAATTAACCATAAAAACCAAGATCAATTTCAAGCTAATACCTGTATTACATGTGAACCAGGGGTGTATATAGAAAATCAATTTGGTATTCGTCTAGAAGACATTGTCTGGATCAAAGAAAAAGGCAACCAAAACCTTAACCAACTTGAAATCGAATACCACACTCCTCTCTTAAAACACTTACAACGCACGGAGTAAGTTGCAATTTTTCTATATTTTGCTAAAGTATATAAGTTCTAACAAAAGTTATGTGCGGAATATTTAGTACCATCAGTTTAGACACTAATGTAAAAAATTTAGTAGTTGAAGGATTAAAAAAATTAGAATACCGAGGCTACGATTCCTTTGGTATCAGCTTAATCCAAAACAACAAAATTAAAAATTTCAAATCTACTGGAGAAATACCAAGTGACCCAAGCAAAATAGAATTTGAAGCCTCCGGCTCAATTGCTATTGGACACACTCGCTGGGCAACGCACGGAGGTGTAAATACGGCCAACGCACATCCACACCTTAGCCAAAATCAACAATATGCTATTGTTCATAATGGAATCATAGAAAATTACACAAAACTCAAACAAGAACTCATCCAAGAACATAATTACCAATTTCATAGCGAAACTGACACCGAAGTTATAGTCGCGTATTTTCAAATTTTAAAAGAAAATCTAGCTACCAAACAAGCCTTGCAAACTCTCTGTAAAAAACTCCAAGGCCGATATAGCTTTATTATTTTAGACAACAATACCCAAGAACTCATCTTAGCACGCCAAGGTTCACCCCTAATTATAGGAGTACCAAAAGACGAAACCTCTATCTTTATTGCATCTGATGTACCAGCCTTTGTGAAATATACTCAAAATGTTATATATTTAGATGATAATCAAGGTGCTATTTTAAAATTAGCAGACCAAAAAATTCAGAGTCATTATTTTGATCTAGACACCCTAACAGAAATTCAAAAACGTATTATTAAAGTCGAAATTAACCCAGAAGAAACTGAGCTTGGAGAACATCCACACTTTATGATAAAAGAGATCTGGGAACAAAAAGATTCTATCCGTAAAGCCCTAGAACAAGACCTAAGTACCTTAAAACAGTTTGTTGAAAAATTTAACGAAGCTGAAAAAATCATTTTTATCGGATGTGGAACAGCACACAAAGTAGCTATCTGTACCCAATATCTCTTTGCAAAACTCACAAAAAAAATTACTCTCCACGAAATTTCATCCGAACTGAAACATCAAAAAAACATATTATACTCTAAAACAATAGTAGTTGCAATTAGCCAATCTGGCGAAACTGCTGAAACCCTTGAGGCCATAGAACTTGCAAAAAAACACGGCTGCTTCACTACCTGTATCACAAATGTACGGGAATCATCCCTAGATAGAAACTGCGACCTAAGCTTATTTATTAAAGCAGGAACAGAAAAAGCCGTAGCCTCAACCAAAGCCACCACAGGACAAATGGCAATTGGTAGCCTCTTAGCATTTGCCTGTGCTGATCGTCTTAACGAAGGCAAATTCTTGCTATCAAACACTGGCGCACTTATCAACGATATGCTTAACCCACGCTACGAAGATAAAATTTCACAACTAGCCAAAGAATTACGATACGCTCAAAACATGTATATCATTGGAAAAGGTGCAAATTATCCAATTGCACTAGAAAGTGCAATTAAACTACAAGAAGTTACCTATATTCATGCCGAAGGTTTTGCAGGAGGCGAACTCAAACACGGACCTTTAGCACTCATCACCAAACAAACTCCAGTACTAGTTATTGCTTCTAACGATGATTGTTTTCAAGAAATTATATCGAATGCTATAGAAATCAAATCCAGAGGCGGATACATTATTGGGATTTCTCCAGTCAACAACGAAGCTTTTGATTATTGGCTGAAAGTACCAGAAGCTGGACTCGACAGCCCAATAATCAACTTGATTCCAATTCAAATTTTGGCATATCACATCTCAGTTTTAAAAGACAACAACCCAGACAAACCTCGCAACTTAGCCAAAAGTGTGACTGTTAAATAACTAACACACCCTCTCTTTTTTTGGCAATATAAGACTGGTGATACTCCACTGCTGGATAAAAATTTTCAAAATCATTTAATTCTGTGGCAATTTTAGAATCATATTCTACAGCTTTTTTATTAATGTAATTTAATGCATTATCGTATTGTTTTGGAGTTGTAACAAAAATTGCAGAACGATAATTAGTACCTACATCTGAGCCTTGACGATTGAGTTGAGTTGGATCATGCAAAGCAAAAACCCCTCTAACAAAGCTAAAAAACTAAGCTTAGTAGAATCAAAAACCACCTCCACCGTTTCTGTATGACCAGTATTGCCTAAACATACCTGCTTATAACTTGGATTTGAAACCGTACCACCAGCATAGCCAACTTGAGTTTTTAAAACTCCAGGTAAGCGACTCAAGCGATATTCTACTGGCCAAAAGCACCCAGCCGCTAAATATACAGTTTCTTTCATATCTTACTTTAAATTTTTACGATTTTATGATATAATAATTCTATGAAAATTGAAATAATTTGTACCATCGGACCAGCTTGTCAAAGCCTTGCAAACCTAAAGAAAATAATAAAAGCGGGTATGACTATTGCTAGACTCAATTTTTCTCATGGTACCTATAGTGAATATCAACAAATCATCCAAGACCTGCGGCAAGCATCTTTAGAAACTGGTAAGCCAATCAAAATCTTACAAGATCTTTCTGGTCCAAAAATTCGAACTCAAAACAAAATACCCTTAAGCCTTAAAGCTGAAGAAGAACTAATACTCGGAAAAGACCTAAAAATCAGTCATCCAGAAATTTTAAACAACCTCAAACTCCACGATAGGATCTTAATTGATGATGGAACTATTACGCTACAATTAATCGACAATAAAAGAAAACTAGTCAAAGTCTTAAACCATTGCACCATCAAACCTCACAAAGGAGTTAACTTTCCAGACACCAGCTTAACGATTCCAACTATTACCAAAAAAGATCGGCAAGACTTGAAATTTGGATTACAAAACAATATTGACCTATTAGCCCAAAGCTTTGTGCAAAGCGCGGCCGAGATTCATGAACTGAGAGAGCTTTCAAACAATAAACTACCTATTATTGCCAAAATTGAACGACCTCAAGCCTTAGAAAATATAGATGAAATAGCAAAAGCTTCTGATATGCTAATGGTTGCTAGGGGTGATCTTGGGGTAGAACTACCAATCGAAAAACTACTTATCTACCAAAATCAAATCCTACAAAGCGGCAAAGCAAATAATACGCCAGTGATTATTGCGACTCAAATGCTAAGCTCAATGCTAGTTCATAAAACTCCAACCCGAGCTGAAGTTATCGATATCTCAAATTCTATCTTAAGTGGAGCCGAAGGATTGCTACTATCAAACGAAACCAGTGTTGGCCCATTTTTTGCAGAAGCTACACTTGTGCTTCAAAATATCATCCAAGAACTTACAAAGCCATAGCCATAGCTAAACCATCGACTGCATCATCTAAGATATTTTTAAAATCTGGAGTGTTTTTTAAAATTCTTTCAACCATCATTTGAACTTCCTTCTTATTAGCTTTACCATTACCCGTCAAAGCCATCTTCATCTGAGTTGGAGTTAACTTTTTTAAAAGAATACCACGCTTTGAAACCAGAAGACCAATCACACCACAAGCTTCAGCTACATTAATAGCTGTAGAAACATTCTTCGTAAAATATAACTTTTCCATAACGACTTCATCTGGCTGATGTAAATCTAAATACTGGTCTAACTCATCTTGAATTTGACCCAAACGTTCGTAAAAATCTAAACTAGCATCCGTTTCAATGGTATGAGCATCTACATACTCCATTTTTTGACCTGACTTTAAAATCAGACCCAATCCAACCCTACCAAAACCAGGATCTATTCCCAAAACTGTCTTTTGCTTTGACATTTAATGAATTAACTTTTAAAAGTATAAACTTTTTTATATACTAAGTATACAAAAGTTTATTAAATATGGCTAAAAAATTTTTTATCATTATATTATTAATCCTAGCAGGCCTGGTGGGATATCAAACATATCAAAAATTTCATAACTCAAATAATACAAATCAATTCACAGAAATAACTACTACAACCCAAACCAACCTGACAGAAATCGAAGACCTCATCAATACTCATCAATATCAAAAAGCACAAGAAAACCTAAAAACTCTGCTACAAATCAACACTACCAACCAAGAAGCCTTATTTTTAAGTAGTAAGATTTACTTATTAAGAGAAAAAAATGACCTTGCCGAAAAATTCCTTGAAGCCTTAAAAAAACTCAAAGCCGATAGTAAACAAATTGCCCACATTCAATTTCTCTTACAATACCAACGAGGACAATACCAACTAGCCTTAAAAACTCTACAAAAAAGTCAAATACCCGAAAAAAAATTTTACGAAGGTATACTTAGACTTTTACAAGACGATATAGTCGGCGGACGAAATATTTTACTAAATATTCAAGGTCAAGCCTACCAAAGCTTAAGCCAACAGATCCTCAACGACATATCCCTCTTTGAAACTTATCAAGACGCAAACTTAGGTTTTCTACATGCCAAAATTGGTAAAAGCCTAAAAAACAACCAAGAAGTAATTTTAGCCAAAAAATTTCTACTCAAAGCAGTTTCTAATCAAAACCAATTTCGAGATGCCTGGTTATATCTAGGGCACATATACTTAGAAACCCAAAAATATGCCGATGCCATAAAAGTTTTTGAAAAAGCTAAGCAAATGAGTCCTTATTATGCAGAAACTCACCTCATGCTAGGAAGTACTTATTATTTCTTAAAACAGTACGATAGAGCTATTAAATATCTAGAAAATGCAATAAGCTTCAAAACCCAGCAAACAGCCAAAGCATCAGAATACCTTGGCTTAAGCTACTATGCCCAAGGTCAAAATACCAAAGCCATTTCTCAATTTAATAAATCACATCAGGCGCAAACGCTCGACCTAGACAGTTATGCCAGCTATATTTACCTGCTATCCGAACAAGCCGATACCAAAAAACTTAACTCCATTATACAAAGACTACAAAAGGCTTACCCACAAAAAGCCATGAGCTATAATCTGCAAGGATGGATCAAATTAATACAAAAAGACTTTTCCAGCGCTAAAAAATTCTTAAACCTAGCCCTTAAAAAAGACCCACATCTAGCTGCTGCCTTTTTAAACTTAGGTCAAATTAGCTTAGCCGAAGAAAAAAATGATTTAGCCACCACCTACTTCCAAAAAGCTGCCATGTATGCCAAACAAAAAAATGAAATTAGCATCTACAACAAAGCCAACGAATTACTTCAAACTCTATGACTATTCTTTTTTTAATCCTCGGAGCTAGCCTCGGAAGCTTTCTAGGAGTAATTATCGACAACAAATTCAAAGTACCCTCATTAAAACAAAGGTCAAAATGCAAAAGTTGCCAAAAAACCATTGGGCTTTTAAGCCTAATTCCAATTCTAAGCTTCTTGATCCAAAGAGGCAAATGTAGGATGTGTCCAAGCCAAATCCCAAGATACCTATTTGCATTAGAACTAGCCAACCTATTTTTGTTTGGACTAGTTTTAAGCTGGCAATACACATTAGCCCCAAGCCTTCTACTCTTTGCTTTTGTAAGCCTAAACTTACTAATGGCTATTTTTGATTATAAAAACTTAAGTATTAAAAACTCCTATCTGATTCTAAACTTTTTAATTTGTCTTGCTTTAGCAATTAGCCTTTCGATTCCTATGCTACATATGGTATATGGAGCAATTATCGGCTTTAGTCTATTTTTACTCCTTTGGATCATTACCAAAACTAAAGGTGTTGGTATCGGAGATGCCTACATCCTAGGGGCCTACGGAATAGTCCTTGGACCAGGACTCACTATTTTAAATTTCTTTCTAGCTTACTGGCTGGCAGCCATACATTTAGGATTAATATTAATTTTTAAAGGCAAAGCTAAACTACCTAAGGCCTTTGGACTAATTCCGTACCTGAGTCTGGGCTTTCTTTTAAGTCTAAAATATGGTAAATTTTTGACGAGCTTAATTTTATATTCATGAAATTCCTGATATTAGCTGGCGGCCACGGAACCCGACTTTGGCCAATTTCAACCGCCGAAAAACCTAAACAATTCCAAAGCTTTGTAAGCAATCGAACCTTGATACAAATGGCTTTTGATAGAATCAAAGACCTCGTACCAGTTCAAGATATATTCGTAAGCAGTAATGTCGAATATGCAACTTACATTCGCGAACAACTTCCAGAAATACCAGATAAAAACATAATTCTAGAACCTCAAAAGAGAGATACTTGCCCAGGCATTAGCTATGCCATGCAATACATCGCACAGCACAGCGACTTAGATGAAACAGTATCCATCATATATTCAGATCATCTTATTCAAAATACTCCAGAATTCCAAAAGGCATTAATAACAGGACATTCTACAGCTAAAACTAATAAAAAATTTACGATCATTGAGGTTAAAGCTAAATTTCCAAACCCTAATTTAGGTTATGCTAAAATTGGTAAACAAGTACATGATTCAAAACATTTTCCAATTTATGAACTAGATCACTTTACCGAAAAACCAGACGTCGAAACTGCCAAAACTTACCTAGAAAGCTATAAATACCTTTGGAACACAGGATATTATATTTGGAGGATCGATCATTATTTTGAAAACTTACAAAAATACTCCAAAGAAGTCTTTGAAGTGACTCAAAAAATCCAAACATTTCCAGCTACAAAAGAACTTTACCAACAATTCCCAAAAATTTCTCTAGATTATAGCCTGATAGAAAAGATGCCAGCCTCAGAAATCTGGATCATCCCAGCCGACCTAGGATGGTCAGACATTGGCACATGGAACAGTCTATTCCAAGAACTCACTCACTCCGACAATGTTACCGAAGGCCAAGTCGATCACTTAGAAAGCAAAAACTGTCTTATTATCAATAAAAACCCAAATTACAAAATCACAGCTATTAACACAAAAGACCTAGCAATTATTCAAAATGGTGATCAAATCCTAGTATGTAACATGAACTCGGATAATTTAATTAAACAATATTTAAACTCTCAAAATGGAAGTTAAAACCATCAAAAAGCCTTGGGGCGAAGAAGTCTGGTTTGCCCAAAACAATCACTACGCAGGAAAGATCTTAAAAGTTAAAAAAGGGCACCGCTACAGCCTACAATACCACGAAAGGAAAATTGAAACCCAATACCTTTACAAAGGTTCAATCAAACTTACCTTTGGAAGCGAACCAGAAAATCTACAAGAAAGAATCTTGCAAGTTGGAGAAAAATTTGATATAAATCCACCGACGATCCACAGAGTAGAAGCGTTGGAAGATTCAGAAATTTTTGAAGTTTCAACCCCAGAACTTGACGATGTAGTTAAACTCCACGACGATTATGGAAGAAGCGGAAAAGGAAATAACTTCGAATCAGACCAATCCCTTCACTCTCAAAATTTCACAAATAATTAATTTAATTTTTATAATGTATAAATCCATACAAAAAGGACTCAAATACGTAGCCGGAATAGTAATACTGGCCTACATTGCACTTAACGTCCTACCCCAAAGTATACAACCGGCATTTTTATCACAATTTGCCCAAGACAAAGACTACAGCCTTGGCTTAGACTTACAAGGTGGCTCCCAACTCGACTATAAGATAGATTTAAGAGAAGTCGAAGAAAAAGATCACAAACAAGTTCTAGATGGTATTTTGAAAGTAATTAATCAAAGAGTAAATTCTCTTGGAGTTAATGAACCTAACATTTATCTTTCAAACGTTGGACCAGAAAAACACATCGTAGTAGAACTTGCAGGAATCAAAGACTTAGAAGAAGCAAAAAGCGTAGTTGGAAAAACCATTCAATTAGAATTCAAAGAAGAAAATTTAGAACTCGACCCAAAAGAAGCTCAAATAGCTAAAGCCAAATTTAATGAAATTTTCTCACAAGTATCAAACGACCCAAGCCAATTCGAATTTATTGGTAATAGCGAATCTCAAGCAGATGCTACCAAAATAACTTATCAAAAATTCACTGGTGACAGACTTGCCGACCTTAACTTTGAAGAAGTTAAAAACAAACTTACTACCATGCAAGCAGGTCAAGTTGCAAAAATTGACCAAGAACTCAATTTCGATATGGCTGGTGCTTTTAGACCTATAGTCAGACGAGGATATTTAGTACTAAAACTTAACGAAAAAGAAAACAAAGAAGTAGAAGTAAATGTCCCAAAAAGCGTTTCAGTAAGTCATATTTTAATTTCACACAACGAAGTTGAAAACTTAAATGCAGAAGTTTCCAAAGCCGATGCTAAAGCTAAAGCCCAAGATCTTTTAAAACAAATTCAAGCCGATCCAAGTAAATTTGAATCACTTGGAACAGAATTCTCAGACGATGAATTAAAATTAGAACAACCAGTTTCTGAACAAGACAGTCCATATGTTAAAGAATTTACAGCCGCTTCCCTAAGCTTAGAAAAAGCTGATGAAATCTATCAAGAAGTTGTCGAAACTCAATTCGGGTACCACATTATCAAGGCGGATCAAGTTGAAAACTCTTACAATAAAGCTGAAACTCAAGAAATAGTATCTTACGAACAAATTTTTGTATCTAGCACACCAAGCCCATGGAAAAACACAGAATTAACTGGGAGATACTTAGAAAATGCATTTTTAACATTTGACCAACAAAACCGGCCACAAGTTAGTCTTGTGTTTGACAAAGAAGGAGCCAAACTCTTCGAACAACTTACCGAAGCAAACGTTGGTAAACAAATTGCAATCTTTGTTGGAGGTGCCGAAATTTCAGCTCCAAACGTAAACGAAAAAATTGCGGGAGGAAATGCAGTAATCAACGGTAACTTCACTTTTGAAACCGCATCAAACTTAGCCCGCGACTTAAAAACCGGTGCCATCCCTGCTCCAATTACTCTTTCTAGCCAATATACTATTGGACCAAACCTAGGTAAAATCGCTCTAGACACCTCCTTACAAGCCGGACTAATTGGTCTACTGCTACTAGCTCTATTTATGTTGCTAATGTACCGCACTGCAGGTATTTTTGCGACCATTGCGCTTTCACTATACTCAATCTTACTTTTATTTGTACTCAAAGCAGCTCTACCAGGTATAGTACCAATGTTGATCAGCTTAATACTATACTTCAGCATTTTAGCTAAAATATTCAACAGTAAAGAAGAAGGATTCGAAAAATTTGTCAGCTTCGTAGTAGCAACCTTTGCTTTGTTCTTCCTAAGCTCACTACTAGCTAATTCTGTAGTGCTAACACTGGCAGGTATTGCCGGTATCGTACTATCAATTGGTATGGCAGTTGACGCCAACGTTTTAATCTTTGAAAGAATCCGCGAAGAATACGCCGCTAAAGAAGACTACCAACAAGCTGTATCTACTGGATTCGCCAAAGCTTGGAGCTCTATTCGAGACTCAAACTACTCCTCACTAATTACTTGTGCTATTTTGTACTTCTTTGGTTCATCTATGATCCGAGGTTTCGCACTTAACTTAGCACTTGGTATCTACATTTCAATGTTCTCTGCCATCATTATTACTAAAGGACTAATGCAAAGCGTTGAACCTTCTAAAACTACTCTTTCTAAATGGTTTAGACTATGTGGTAAATTTGAACACAAACACTTCAAATTTATTGAAAATCAAACAATTACTTCTGCTATCTCAATTGTTTTAGTTGCAGCTTCATTAATGTCAATATTTGCCCAAGGTCTAAATCTTGGTATCGACTTTAAAGGTGGTTCAGTACTAGAAATTGCAAGCAACAAAGAAGTGAGCCAAACTCAAATGCAAGCCACTCTTGATAAATTCAACGAGGCACGCGAACTAAAATCTGCAAGCGTAATTACAATTGACGAAAATGCATTCCAAATCAAAACCGACTACTTAACAGAAGAAAACTACAGCGCTCTAATAGACACGATTGAAAACGAAACAGAAAGCGAAATCACAGAAAACAAATTCGAAACAGTTGGTCCATCAGTATCTGAAAGCTTAAAATCAAAAGCCGTAGTATCACTTTTAATTGCGATTATAGCTATCATCTTATACATTGCCATTTCTTTCCGTAAGATTCCACGTCGCATGCAACCAATTAAATTTGGATACGCAGCAATCATCGCTCTGTGTCACGACGCTATCATTATCATGGGGATCTTTAGCTTCTTCCAACTTGAAATCAACTCACTCTTTATTACAGCTCTACTTACAGTTATAGGGTTCTCAGTGCACGATACGATCGTAGTATTCGATAGATTACGTGAAAACCTAATCCACAAAAAGACAGAGTCAGTAGTGAAAATTGCCAACACTTCATTATCTCAAACCTTATCTCGATCTCTCAACACTTCGATATCTACCCTACTCACACTTGGCGCATTGTACTTCCTTGGTGCAGAAAGCCTTAAAAACCTCAACCTGGCCCTATTACTTGGGATTGCAGTTGGAACCTACTCTTCAATTTTCATAGCCACAACTAGCCTGCTAAAAATCAGTAAGCAAAAATAAAACACCCAACGAGATTCAACAAAAGCCCACTTCATTGAGTGGGCTTTTTTAATAGATACGATTATTGATCACCAAACAAATCCTGAACCTTTAATTTGGTAGCAGTCTGCTGCAAGCGAATCTCACTTTCGGGACAACCTTTATAAACCTCTTTCAATATATACAAAAAACCCTTCTTAAATTGAAAGTTCACACCACTAATCTTATCAACACCTAACCTTTTAGCAATCTTATTTGCACTAATCCCAAAAGATTCCTTTAAACCTATTACAAATTTACTAGTTAACCTGTTAGGATCAAAAAGATCCCCAAGACTATCCTTTAAAAAAGTTTTAATTTCTTCAACAGTTAATTTTTCTACATCTTTCTCAACCTTATCCAACTTAACATTCTTTGCAATCATTTTATTAATAATTGCCAAACTATCCTTATCACCTTTATAAACCTCATTCAATACATATAAAAAGCCTTCAAGAGTCAAAAGATCAACACCATTAACTCTAACACCTAACCTATTAGCAATCTCATGTACACCAATCCCCAAATCAGATTTAGCTATACCTTTTACAAATTTACTAGTAAACCTCTTATAATCAAAAGTTTTTCCTAATTCAGCCTTTAAAAAAGTTTTAATTTCTTCAACAGTTAAATTTTCTATTCTTTCATTCTCAACAATCTTACAATTAATAATCGCCAAACTCTGATTATCACCTTCATAAGCCTTTCTAACAACATATAAAAACCCCTTTAAAGTTGCATAATCAACACCATTAACTCTAACACCCAACTTAGTAGCAATCTGTATTGCACCAATCCCCAATTTAGACTTGTTTAAACCTC
>JAAZXH010000026.1 GCA_014240275.1 Candidatus Peregrinibacteria bacterium | reverse complement strand
TTACACCAAACCAAAACTCAATGCACTCATAGAGTTAAATAGAGTTTTAAATGACTTGGAAATTGAAATTAATACAAATGGCGCTACAAAAATTGGTATTTTGAGAATTGAAGTTAAAAAACTTATCAAAAAAGCCAATGTGCAAATGACCAAGATCGACCCTAATGAAAAAATCAATGCCAAAAACTATCAAAAGTACCTAAATCAAATGCCACAAAACCAAGCAGCTGGCCTAGACGATTTAGATATAATAGAAAACATTGAAGAATTAGAAATCCTAGACAGAGTAGAAAGAGGCAGAAAAAGAGTAGTTGCCAGAGAAGAACAAGAAGAAACACCTTTAGGGTTACGCTTCACTACCAAACTCTCAGCTGACGAAATCAAAGTAGTTCAAACATGGTTTGATGAAGCGAATCAGGAAACACTTAAAACCATACTCAGCCGCAGCGATGAGCAGGCACAAAAGTTGATACTATTTGGAATGGTCATTCCATACTTACACCATAGTCAAAATCCCGGTGTTGACTTTTCTACACTACTTCAGGCATATATCGATTCAAATATAAATGACGACGAAAGTAAAATCTTTCGAAGGAGCTTACAAAAACACATTTTTAGCTCAGAAAAATTACTAATAAGCAGTAGTCTATTAGATGGATTAGAGACTTCAAACCTCGAACCAGATTCAGAAAAGCTAACAACAATAAAGACGGTGAAAGACCTAGTAAATCAAAACTTTAATGGTACAGATTATTCAATACTAAAATCATTAAATAGTCAACAATTTAAAACCCTACTTTCTTTTTCTGATAAAAGCTTAGGAATTCACACTCAAATACATAAATTAACTCTAGCGCAATCCATAAATTTATATAACACATTTAGCTCAGATAAACAAGCAACAACAATTCCAAAACAAGAACATATAGAAGGTTACAATGATGTGTTCAAAGTCAAAGCTTACTACCAAGCCCTAAGTTATAAAAGTGAAATTACCTTAGACGACATAGATAATAATCTCATCTATTGCCCAGCTAAAACCTTATTTAGAATCATTCAAAAAAACCCAGACGTCTTAACCATGATCAAAGACAGCGAAGTACAACTCAAACTCCTAGCATATATAAACGATGACCAAACTGTCTACTTACAAAAAATTCCTAACAAAAGCAACTACATTGGTTTTGCTAAGTTAATCCAAGAAGCTTCTTTAATCCAACTAAAAATTCCCAAGAAAACCAGACAGGAGCAAAACAATATGTTGTATGATATACAACAAGCAATCAACAATTACATAAATTAACGATTACGAACAAGTAACCTTAAAAGGCCCCCACTTAAGTGGGGGCCTTTTAAGTATCTAAACAAGAATGTTAGAATTTATTTTGCACTTACCATTTTTAATACCGCAACTAGAGTCGACAAGTTTTTTAAATCAACCTCTGTTGCAAAATTACAATACTTATATCTTTTGGTAACATTTAAAAGCAAACTGTAGACATCTCGTTTTGAGTAACCTGCCTCAAAATAAGTATTTAACAGCTCAGCTGCACCATTAAATGCAGCTTGCGAAATAACCGCACCAGAGGCCAACACCACAGTTTCTTGTGAAGTAGCAGCCAAAAGCTGACGGGTGTTCCAAGCAAATTTTGCCACAGCAACATTTTGCATTTGCAATAATTTAACTTCAAACTTAGAAAGTAATTTTCTACTCAATAGTGGCTTCACAATCACAGAACTAAATCGTATAGCCATAGGTAGCAATAATGACATAGCAAAAATATCTGACTCAGATGAATTCTCAAGCATATTATCTAACACTTCTTGCACAATCAGCTCAAAATCATTAAAACTAAACTTCCCTGTTTCTCGAGCCCTTCGAAGGCTTTGCTTAACTGTATCGGCCATACCTAAAGTCAGTAGCAATTTACCAGAATCCATTAAAGAAGCACCCACAAAGTTATTAACACCCAACAAATGGGCACCGGTTTTGGATTTCGATACGGTTTCTATAAAAGCTTTCGTACCTAAAACTGCCCGCGAAGAAGCCACCGTAGTAGTCGCACGATTCACTTTACTCAATTTATTGGCAGCCGAAAGACCTTTTGCAGCCAATTTAATACCACCCACTAGTAGTTTCGCACCTATGGTAGTCAGGCCAGCACCAACTAATAAAAACGGTAATTCCGACAGAACAAGGTCCGTTAACATATCCATATTTTGCGCATCTAAGCCCTGGTATACATCTGCATAAGCAGTTAAGAGAGACTGAACATGAGACTTTTCTACATTTAACTTCGCGGCATGAAAAGACTTTGCAAAGCGCTTAAAATTGGAATCCTGCCTAGTATTTTCCATCAAATATACCATCGAAAAGCTCAAAAAAGCTTTTTTTACTAAACTTTTTCTCATCAAATCCATAGCCAAAGAAAGTTCATTCTGGTCACCTTTGTAGCTTGCACTCGTTTGTTTTTTTAAAAACTGAATTTGAGTGTCAACACTTTTTTCAATTTCTTGATATTTTTCCCACAAGGCATCTACCTTGCTCTTTCTAATCCTTACTGAATAGACTTCCCTCCCAAAAGTTTTTGAATTCGCTACAGGTCTTTTTGGAGATCTTGTATCATAATAATAATTACCCGTCTTAGACAAGATTAAATCTTGCATAGGAAACAAATCCTGCATAGAAAAACCTTTTTGACCAAGTTTAACTAAGGCAGATGAATTCATATTTAAAGCCTCAAAAAACAAAGAATGAAATTGATCAACCTGTTTTGGGTCCAGGCCTAAATGATACTGTGGTGCCAACAACATTTTGTCCAATCCATCATAGTTCATTAACTTTACCGTATCCACACTCAGTGTTTCCGAATCCACAGTCTGAATTTGTACAGAGCTATTTAATAACATTTGGATATGATCCACAATAATTCGATGTTTAGCAGGTATACACTGCATCAAGGCCCTTAAATATTCCGGAGTTAAATTAGAATTATCTCTATTTAAATCTATCTTCAACTTTTTTAACAAAAGTTGTGTAGTTTTAAATTCATCACTTAAAGGATCCATATCAAACATACGGGAAACATCATTTAAAGGGTCAAACTGGTCTAAAATCTCAGTCATGATACGTCGCATTATTTTATCAGTTTTACTTGAACCAGTAGGAATTTTATCAAACGCAAACTTTGGATCACCCATCAATAGTTTTGCCACCTCCAAATCAATTAGTTTTACATTAGGTTTTTTATATTGATTCAATACTAACTTTAAAAAAGTAACATTTATTCTTCTTCCACGAAATTTTACCGAAAAAGTCACATGCAATAATTTTTCAGATATAACATGAGCCAAAACTTGCCGCCGCCCAGCATAACTCCTAGTCTTTTGAAATAATTCAAATAACTCATTCACAGATTTAGAGTTCTTTAACTTTTCTTGCAATCTAGAAGATTTTTGAACTTTAGTTATTTGCCTGGATTTTGAAGATGTATCAACGGCAGTTGAGGTTATATCTTCAACCTTTTCACCCTTTATCAAATTTATTAAATCTGAAAACTTAACTTTACCTGGATAATGGTCCTTGAAAAACAAATTATAATTATCATAATTTTTTGGCGTCCTAAACAAACCTTTTAAACCATCTAAACGTTTTTGAACCGACAAATCATCTCTATGCAATAGCTCAATAATTTCCTTATTCAATTTTTTGATATCGGTAAACAACTCCCCAGAAAAAACACTAGCAGAGATCGCCCATGACTTTTTTAAATAAACATTCACAGACTCAAAAACCAATAAAGACCTTTGCAAAGTAGACTCCAACTCTAAATCAGACTGCTTGAGTTCAGCTACATCTAAATTGATTGTAACCTCAATCGCCTCTAACAAACGCAAATAATCTTCTGAACATTCTTTCACTAAATTTTGATTCAAATCATCTAGATCAAACTGGACAACCTTTAAAAGTTCAGTTTTTGGATTTTTAAGTATGCCATACATCGTTTCTGCAGTGAAGCTTTGCTCACTTTTTTCCAATTGATCTTTTAACAGCTTCAAATACTCTACACCTGACAAATCACCCTGCTCAAGCTGATCAAGATCTTCATAAAACTGATCAGATAAAACCTTACGTATCCTTTGAATTTCTTCATAAACCGGTTTTGCAGCTTGAAACGAAACTTGCAAAGCTTTAATTTTAGCCTTTAAAACAACATTCTGTTTATTTAAAATCTTAATTTGATCCGTTATTTTAATTAAAAGCTTCTTATTAGTTTTAATTAATCTTAAATCAAACATATTTGGCTCTTTCTCCAAAGTAACAATACGCTTTTTAACAATATCTTGTTCTTTCATTAAACTCTCTATCTGTCTTTTGTTTTCTTTAAGGGCTCGAGCTATTTCATCAAATGTATTTTTTAATTGTTCATATGAGTTCAAATCCTTAGCCTGAGCTTCAACTTGCTCCTCACCTGCATTAGGTAATGCTGATAAATTTTCATTTTTGTGATAATTCATTGAAATAAAAAACTTATATATTAAACCATTATAGCATAAAATAGGAAAAACAACAACCAACAACAGAGCTATCATAAAAACATTTTTTATGCTATAATAATAATAATAAATTAAAAAACTTAGGAATGAACAATGTTGAATCAATAAAAGCATCAGAAATTTTAGAAAATTATACTCAGGCAAAAGAAAACATCTGCAAAGAAACAAGAAACTCAATTGCAAGATTAAAACAAGGGCTAGAAGCAAAAGCCCAACAATTTTTATATCAAAATCAAGAAATAGTAGATGCATTAAGAAACGATCAACTACCACAAGGAAGTAATGCAAACCGTCAAAAATACCTTGACGTATTACTAGTTGCACAAGCTATTTTAAAAAATGCAACAGATCAATACGGCTTAGCATACGATTCTAAAAATAGCCATGTTGATCCAAAACGTAGAATCCTCAATCTAGATGGAACCTTAACCAGAAAATTATTCCCAATTTTTAATCAATTCAAAATAACCAAAAATACAACCTTGATGGAACTGAAAGAATCAGTATTAATTAGTGATGAAAACAACAGAGAAATAGGTTTAAAAGAAGATAAAATCCTAATAGACTTAGTGCATTCACCAGTAGTGGTAAAAGGAAAAATTGGATCTAAACCTGAGCAATTATTTGTAAGAGTGAGAAGCTTGAATTCAGAATATAAAGGCACAGATGGATACTATATCGCAATGGACAATATCGAAACAAACGTTGATATAGATCAATATAAAACATCAATCACAAACAGCTGTACAATCAAAACCAAATCGGTTGAAGAACAAGAAAGTGAATTTTCAGCACTTTTAAAACATCTCGCAAAAATATCAGATCAACCTCAAAAAACATCCGCCCAAGAAAAAGAGGCTCGTGAAGCAAAAGAAAAAGCGGCGCGCGAACAAGCAAAGCGCGAAAAAGAGGCGCAGCGCAAAGAAGCGGCGCGCGAAGCAAAAGAAAAAGCGGCGCGCGAAGCAAAAGAAAAAGCGGCGCGCGAAGCAAAAGAAAAAGCGGCGCGCAAAGCAAAAGAAAAAGCGGCTAAAGAAAAGGCCGTTATAGAAAAAGCAAAGCCAAATGACATCTCACAGTTCTTAGAAGAAATTAAAACAAAAGCCGAATCAGCTGGCGAAAAAGCATCTCAAAAAATCACTCTACCTATTGATCCTAATGACCCAAAATACCACACTCAAGTTTCCAAACGACAAAAAGCATATGACAAAGCAGTAGAAAAAGTCTACCACGTAGAAGTCCAAAAATTATTAAAGGATACAAACAACACAAATCATCAAAAGCATAAAACTTTTTATAAAAGCTTCACAAAAGCAAAACAGGCACAACTTGCATTTAATAAATGGCGTGATGATAATCAAACCTTTTCTGATAAAATTACTATTCAATATTTATCTTATGACTATTCTTTTCTGCTAATAGAAAATAACGAAAGAACAAATACTCAGTGTATCATGTTGGGAGGGGAAAATCATGATTTATTAGAAGAAATGTTATATTTACATAACAAAGAAAAATATAATCAAATCTACGAGCAATTCAATCAATATTTACAACAAACCAAACTATACTCCACAGAATTATTCACCTTACATTTTACAGAAAAACTACCAAAAAAAACTACCAATCAAACATATCAAAAACTAAGTAAAGAAATTGAAACAAACAGAACAGAACTTGGAAACAACTACCAACGCCTTAAAGATCTTCTTGAAGAGGATAAACCAGAAGAGACTACAAAACCTAAAAGAGATACAAAGAAACAAGAACCAAAACAAAAAGCTCAAGCTCAAGCTAAAACTAAAACCACAAACAGTATAGAGGTAACAAAAGAAGAAATTAAAAATTTCGACATCTATAAAATTCAATTTAGCAATGAAAAAGAAGTTCAAAAAGCACAAGCTATCATGAACCTTTTAACAGACGAGCAAGTTTTAAAAAAAATCAAAAACCGATTTTTTGGATACACTCAAGATGCTCACTGTGATTACATGCTAGATTTCATGACAGATATCTTACAACAAAACAAACATCAAAAATCATGCGAGGCCATACTAGACAGAATATTTTACTATCATATCGACGAGGGAGAAAAATTATCAAGCCAAAACAATCAAGAAACTCTGCAATTTATTTCAGATAATTACAATAGATACAAACCATACATGACAAACAAAACTGCTAGCACATTTATTGCAAGAGCAAAATACACCTTTAATCGAGTAAATCCTATCCTACTTGACTGTATCAGTAGTTTTGAAATCGAATGGCGATCTCAAAATCAACTTCGTACAAAACTTAAAAATGCAAAGTTAAACCAAACGGACTGCCAAAAAATATTAAAAAGTATTACTCATTATATAACTAAAAAACACAATACAGATTACATCAACCAATCTTACTCAACAATAAGAACACGACTAATAGAAAAGATTTACGAGCTAAACAACACACAAGAAACAGCCACTTCATTACTAAATCCAACTTGGAACGAAATCCAATACAATTATCTACAAAGCCTAAAACTAAATATTAAGACAAGAATTAAATCACGCGATATTCTAAAAGAAAGACTCGGTAGCTATAGATTTAACTATGACATTCCATCAACCAAAGTCACAATTAACAGTAAAGGAAAGCCAGTAGTTATTACTAATGAAAACAAAATCAAACTTTACACCGACAACATGGAGCTTAACAACTGTAAAGATATCGACTATAAACCACAGCTGTTTACTTATTTAAAAACAAACTATCCAGAAAAATACAAAGAATTTAAACAAACCAATCAAGAAGATAACGTCAAAAACTTTATAGAATTTGCAAATCTTAAAGAATCCATTTTGCCATCCCAAACATTTAATCCAATTTAACATGCAAGTAGAAAAACCAACACAAGAATCAAAAAATACTCCAAATCAACATCTAAAAGTTAAACAAGATCTTAACCTAAATTTTAGTGATGTACAAAGCCAAAAAATCAAAAGTGAAACTTTGGCTAAACTAAAAGCATTTCATGAAGCCACAGGGTCTGAACAAATGTCATTCAAAAAAGCCTTTCTACACATCAATCAGCTTGATAGTAATAATATCAAACTCAGTCGGCAAAATCCAGGTCACAACTATTGCATTCAAACCATTTTAGAAAAAATGAATTATTATGATAGTTACCTAGATGGCCGCTATGGTCCAAAAACCAAAGAAGCCTGCAAGGGCATTGCAAGACAGACTAAATGAAGCTTTAACAGTCTATTTTAGCCCAGAAGAATTAAAACAATATAAACTAAGACCCATAACATGTGATGGAAAGTTTGGGTACAAAACATATGATAGACTTTGCAAATTAAATCAGTTACGCGTTCCAATCAAAGCCCTTCTTGCCGATGTGAATATTCTAAATTATTCTGAAGAGCATGAAGTGACAGGTAACACTAGCCCGCCTAGCCTAACTTAAGCAAACTATATTTTGCGTGCCACGTGCACCACGGCAGAAACCTGCCTAAATGGTTGAGTAGCATGGAATAATTGATGTAGTGGCTTTTTATCAGACGCTTCTATACCTGGTCCAGCTATCATCAAGTTTAAGTAATTAACAAATGTATAATTACATGGCACCCTTAAAGTAACCCATTGAGACTCTAGCAATTCCAAACCAGGTTCATCATTAATAGCATCATCAATTTCCATCTTTAAATGCTCAGCAACCGAATTCACACGAATTCCATTACCAAGATCAATTTTGCCTTCTGGATGATTCCAAGCAAGTATATTTTGCTCACGCACAGTATTTGAATTGGACTTACTAATCATAGGAATAAAACCAACATTTGGGCCACTCCAACCGCGCTTTTCTAAAACCCGATAATTCACACCAACACCAGGTCGCACATCTTGCATATGCAAAAAATAACCACCCGGCTGTAAACTATCTGCAATACCTTTTGCTGCTTTGTCCAAGTGATAAGTCGCATCCAAGCAAGACAGCCCAGTAATAGTTGGAAAAAGCATTCCACCAAGCCCAGATGGCAAGTCTAAATAATTCAACTCACAGGCTGTAATATCCTTAACTCCTTGACGCATAGAGTTCACGGCACCTTTATGAATATCCGACATCACCCAAGCGGATTTTGTAATTAAAGGGCGTAAAATTT
>JAAZXH010000025.1 GCA_014240275.1 Candidatus Peregrinibacteria bacterium | reverse complement strand
TTAAGTTGTCACACCATTTGATCTCCAAACTTTCCAAGCCGGGTGGGAATTCGGGCAACCTCTTTAAGTTGTGACAAATACTAATGTCTAATATTTCCAAGCCGGTTGGCAACTCGGGTAAGATCTCTAACTTGGGACAACATCTAATCCGCAACCACTCCAAGCCGGGTGGGAACTTGGGTAAGGTTTTACCTTCATATTTAATTAGAGTTGCATAAATATCACTGTTTTTTAATTCAAATTCAAAATCTGGATACTTTTTCCTTAGATATATATTACTCAGCTCATTCTCATCTAAGTTCATCAGGTCTTTGAAATCTTGTGCGATTGTGATGAGATCTTTTGTTTGGTCTGGATTTTCTTGTTCCACAATATATTTGATCTGATCTTGGCGGCGCTGGATAGCAGCGCTAAGCTCTTTGTTGGGGTCGTGAGACTCCAACATTCTAAGTATTTCTTGGTGATTAATGGTCATGATTGCTTGTTGTACTTACTAGTAAATAATGACATTAGTCTCATTTGAGCTTTTTTAACATCTGAAAGCTCTGCGAATTCACCTGATTCAAAATCTATTTCATTTGAATATTCCACGTTATGTAGGATCGAATCTACTTGTTTCAATTCTTCTGCCTTTAATGAATTAGGGTTAACATTATATTGCAATATATATATTAGAAACTCTCTAATGGTAACATTTGGATGATTTGGAACTTTAAACCCACCTATTAAATTTAAAAACATTTGTTGAGTATTTGCATCAGCAAATATTGATTCAAAAATACTGATTATATATTGTATTTTGTCTGTATCTAAATTGATTCGCGATTCTAAACTGATTACAGTTTTTGGTTTGGCACCAAAACAATCCTCGAAAACTCTTGTGAAGGCTGTGTATTCTTGCTCACCTTCTTTTGGTAACGTTCCTTGTATGATCGCATTAAAACCTTCTATTAGGCTTACCGGCCCAAGCTCTATATTAGAACGCCTGCGCTTATCTATTGGAGATAAGTCTATTTCTGAAATTAACTTTTGTAATTTTTGTGTTAACTTGCTATCTCCAAGCTCTGGATATTTTTTGTCTGAGAAAAATCCTTCTAAACAGAATAACAGATATAATAATTTTAATTCTTGCTCTTTCTCTTCCACATTTGCTGACTCAGATAAATATACCTTCAATATTACGTCTTCTATACTGTCTACGTATTGATTCTTCTTCCAGTTTTGTAGTATATCGCTTAGTACCCTTTGGGATAACAGGTTAGACTGAATCGTTTGTGTATGTACACCTGAGTCGTCATACTGCTGAGAATCTAAGATGAGCTTTCCTTTCTTGCTATCATACGTTTTAGTTGATAAATTCATTAATTGCAAGATCTGATCATACACTCCTACGGGAAGTCTTACTCCTAAATTATCGTCTACTAAGGATTCAGATATTAAAAACTGTTGTAATAGCTCATTTGCTGGTAATTGATCCATTACCATTCTTGCACATCGACTTGATATCGCTGCATCATCTCTTTGCAGCCCTATCATAACTTCTGAACCCTTACTGAATGGATTACCCGTTAAGATCATTGTGAACCCATTTGATACGTTTATACTCACTCCTCTTTCAAGTGTGATTTTTGTATTTGAATTTGCACTCATCAGTGTTTGCATACCTTTTAACACCCTTGCGTCTTTTACTGTGTTGTATTCTTCCAAGATTACTGGTAACCCTTGTTCTGCTGCTAAATATATGATCCCTGGTACAAATGTTGTAATTGCTACTTCACTGCCTTCATCTTTTTTGATTTGAATTTGTCCAAATAGTTGTTCGTATGTTGCTGAACCAGCATTAATCATAATAAAACCTTCTGACTCTGATTTACCAACCTCTTTTAAATACTCTTTTACTGCATGCTCGGCTAGAACTGTCTTACCTAAACCGGTTGCTCCTTCTAGAATAACGTGCTTTTTCTCTTGTTTGATGATTTCTTTTACTTGTTGTATCTCTTTTTGACGTGTCTCTGTGAATACTATACCTTGTTCTGTTCTGGCTTTTTTCAACTGCTTTAGCGTACGACGGCAATTATCTAAATATATGATTGCATTACTTTTTGGTAGATGCACTAAATAATTGTGCAAGTTTAAACGTAAAGTTGCTTCTTGCTCTTCGTCTTCAATTACTGAGCGCAGTGCTGCTCTGATTCCTTGAAAGGTCTTATACTCGTTATATAGATCTTCTGGAATTGTGCTTTCTCTTCCGCTCTCTGCATCTTCCGCCATTTGTAGTAATAAGCTTTCTAGATCAGCTGATCTACTTGGCTCTGTATGTTCTAACTTTGGCATCGTTTCCATTGTGTATTTTTTGTTTTGCATGGTATTTTATTAAATATTTTTTGTTAATTCTTGATAAATAATTTCTAAAAGGGTGTTATAGTCGTTGATATCTGGATACCCTTTAAATAAATCACTCCAGTGTTCTAGGTTTGAACCACTGCCGATTCCAATAGCCACCATTTCCCATCCTGAATTGATTAAGGGCTCAAGATGAACTCTACTTGAGTCAGGATCTTCGGTACCACCGTCTGTAATCCACACTAATATCTTTTTATCATGATTACTGTCTTCAATTTTTGCGAATGCTAGGTTTTCTTCATTCTCTCCCCTGGCGTAAATATATGGCAAGGCTGAGATAAATTGTTCGTGAATATTAAGATGAGACTTAATTGGCATTAATTTGTCAGCTTCATGATCGTAAACCACTAAGGTTACAAGCATGTCGTCTGGATTCTCTAAGTATGTTTGATAGGTAATGAATAAGCGTGATAAGCAGATAAAAAACTTTTTTACATACTCCATATTCCATGTCATTGACCCAGAACAATCAAGGGCAAATGCTACGTGTATGGATGGTATTTGGTCTGGGTCTCTTGACTCAAAATCCCTTTTATATATAGGTGGTAATGTTTCAGGAATTTCGCCAATAAAAACCTGTGGCGCTCTTTTCACTAATTCTTTAATGTCTAAGGCTCCTGCATGACGATACTCTGTTTCGATAATAATATCTGAAGAATAGCCCTCTAGTTGTGATCTAAGTTTCTCTGAAAATTGACGTACGGTTGAAATGATTTCATTTAAAACTGAGTAATAGAATTCACGTGCTTCATCTATATCTTCGACTACTCTCGGCCTACCAATATTGGACTTACTTAAAGCTCGTTCTATTTTTTGATTGGATTCATTTTGTGCGTTTTCAATTGGATTTCCAGCCAAAAGTTCTTCTAGTTCTTCTTTAGATATGGTAGGGTGAGATAAATCATTCTTACCAAAGATATCATCTAGGGGTTGTGGCTTTTCTTGTCTTGAGCCTTGTTCGCTTTGTTGGCCTTGTTCGCCTTGTTGGCCTTGTTGGTCTTGTTCGCTTTGCTGGTCTTGTTCGCCTTGTTGGCCTTGTTCGCCTTGTTGGCCTTGTTGGTCTTGTTCGCTTTGCTGGCTCTCTTCCATCTGAGATATTAACTCATCGATTTGGGCAAAAATTAACTTTTTTAAATGTGGGATTAATTTTGCGCCATAATATGCATACCTTTTTTTGGCATTATTATGAGGCTCTGTAATTTGCATGATTCCGTCTAAGGTTTCTTTTAAAATTACTTTGAGTTCTTCAGCAACAGTCCACTTTTGTGTGCTACGTCTTTTAAGCATGGCGAATACCAATGGGAATATCCCAAACTGCTCATGCAGTGGTAAGCTATTAACATTGATACTATGTGTATTTGGATCTATTACGCTTGAAAAAAGAACTTTATATATGTCGGATATAATTGATTTATCAGTGCTAAATTTTCCAAAACTATTGATGACTTTCTTATTTACCCAGATATCGTCTATACAGTTGTAAAAGTTAAAAATTACTGAGAAAAAGAATTCCTCTATTTTCTTGTTACTGTAACCATTTAGTTTATCCCCTCTAGTTGAAGTAAATTCACTACACCATAACTTGGCATTCGCTCGAATTGAGCCTGGTTTTTCTGAATGCATGTTGTCTAAAAAGAACTTCGGATTGTCTAGGTAATCAACGTAGTGCATCCCCTCGTGTAAAGCCCCAAACATTACAGCGTCTAATCCATTATCAGGAAACTGATTAAAAAGATAATCTGCAAATGAAACACCCCAGAGAATCTTTTTATTTTTTGCATCAAAAGCCATCGATGGTACTTCATCAGTAATCTCAATTGAAATTTTATTTCCATAAACTGATCTAAAAATTGTCTTCAAAGACTTTAGAACCTGATTAGAGTCCTCTATACTTTGTTCTTCATATTGTTTTGGCATTTCAATACTCATATATTTAGGTTTAATTCGCTTTGTTTGTTTGTTTGTTTCTTATTATGCACTTTTTATTTAAAATGTCAAGTGCTTATCTTTTTATTCTAAGCTTTCATATATTCTTCAATTCTGTCTCGAGTCTCTTGGGTTAAATTAGGACAATCCTCAATCCTCAACTCCACCAAGCTTGGTGGGAACTCCGCTATGGTTTCACCTTCATAGTTAATTAGAGTTGCATCAATATCACCGTTTTTTAATTCAAATTCAAAATCTGGGTACTGATGCTCGAGTTTTGTAAGATATCTGGTTCTTAGCTCATTCCCCCCAAGGTTCATCAGCTCTTTGAAATCTTGTATAATTGTGACGAGATCTTTTGTTTGGTCTGGATTTTCTAGTTCCATGAGACATTAGATCCGATCTTGGCGGCGCTGGACTCCAGCGCTAAGCTCTTTATTGGGGTCGTGATTTAACAGCGACTCTAAGGCTGTTTCACGCTTGAGCTCTTGGCCCAGCACATTTGCATTTTGCAATGCTGATTCAATTTCATCTTTTGGGATTTGTGGATTTCTCATGGTTAACTGTTGTTAAATTCTTCAATTCTATCTTACGATAGTTTATACTACCTGATCTTGTTTTGTCAAGATAGATTTTCCCATCCACCTTTAATTGCTGAAAAACTATCTTATTTTGGGCTGCTTGTTTATATCAAATTTAGTGAAAATCACACTTTTTAGAAATTGCTGTGATATAATTGTATTGCTCTTAATTGTTTTGAAATGAAATCGAAAATGAAAACTGTGTATCAATGTACAGAGTGCCAGGCGGAAACTTCAAAGTGGCAGGGGCAATGCTCGACTTGTAGGGCTTGGAACTGTTTTGTGGAAAAAACTGTCACTGCCAAGTCTAAAAAATCGGTGCAGCTTGCAAGTTCGGTGCGTAAGCTTTCGGGTGTTGAAAATATTAAACTACTCAAAATCCCTTCCTTTACAAACGAAATAGATCGAGTCTTGGGAGAGGGTTTTATGCAAGGAGGTATGTACCTGCTTGGAGGAGAACCAGGGATTGGAAAATCTACCTTGAGTTTACAGATTTTAGGCCACTTGAATCAGAATTTTAGATCACTGTATGTAGCTGGTGAAGAATCGGTTGGGCAAATTAGCTCTCGGGCCGATAGGTTAGGTTGCACTTTGGATAAAGTGGATTTTATTGAGAGTTGCTTGGTGGAGCAAATTGAAGCTAGTTTGATTGTTACCGAGTATCAGTTTTTGATTATTGACTCTATCCAAGTGATGCGATTTGCAGAAAGCTTGGCTGGAACCACCTCTACAATTCGCCAGATTTGTGAGAAGTTAATTGAAATTGCAAAATTTAAAAATATAACTACCATCATCATTGGCCATGTTACTAAAGAAGGTGAATTGGCTGGCCCAAAAGTCCTAGAACACTTAGTGGATGTGGTTCTTTATATAGAAGGAGAACGATCAAGCCCGTACCGATTTTTGAAAGCTGTCAAAAATCGCTTTGGACCTACTAACGATGTGGGGTTATTTAAAATGCAAGCGCTTGGCCTGACTCCCATTGACAATCCAGCCTTAGAATTTGTGGAAAGTAAAAATGAATCTTTAATTGGTGCAGCTTTAACTTGCGTATTGAATGAACATAGACCTTTGGTTGTGGAAGTACAAGCTTTGTGTATCGCTTCTAACTTTGGTTATCCTAAACGCTCGGCGGTCGGCTATGACTTAAATCGCCTGAATATGATAATTGCAGTGCTGCAAAAATATTATGGAATTGATTTATCTAACCAAGATGTTTTTGTAAATATATCTGGTGGTTTAAAGATTAAAGATTCCGGTTGTGATCTTGCCATTATGAAAGCAATTATTAGTTCATACAAGAAGCTACCAAACAAACTCGATTGTATATATTTAGGAGAGTGCAGCCTAACTGGTAAAATCAAGCCGGCCAATCTGTTCGAACTCCGTAAAAATGAAATGCAACGTTTGGCTTACAAAATATCTAATAAAATCTAGACTTGACAAGCATAAAATACCCGCTACTATTTATGTAGTTAATATTTTATATGTCAAATCAGATAGGTTACATTGGTATGAGTTCAAATGATTCGAAATCAAATTCATTAGTTCCCCCGTTTACAATCTATGATTCACCCGAGTTAGCACTATTGCAGGCCTTGGCAAGAGTTGGCAGTTGTGAACTGGGTGAGATGCGTGTAATCCATTCAGATCGCAGCCTGCAAGAACTAGCCGATGCGGTGGATAGTGTTAAGCAGAGAGCCTTAAGAGCTTTACAATGGAGAAAGCTAGCTTTCTTTGTTTTACATGCAAACCCTTTGTTTTTGAGCCATCACTATGATCAATCAGAGCTTACTAAATTCGTTTGTGCTGAAGCATTTTGGCAAGACCTACATTTATATGCAGATACTGAAGCTGTGGGTGGTGATCCAATCGTTTACCAGATTAACACCCCATATCTTTTAAAAGATATGCGTTATGGGATAGCAGGCTTTTTTGGTATACATATTCCTGATAATATTTTAGACTCTACTAATACTCAAGGTTTTCAAGCCAGCTTGAAACTATTTGAATACTGTAGACTATATAATCAAGAAAATGATAAATTTGATATGAATCATAGATACCTTGAGAGGGTCTATGGACCAAATCCTATTGGTGCAAATCTATTTTGGGATACAGTGACTAGGTTGAAAGCTATAGATTAAGTTATCAAGTCATCCAGGCCGGCAGCTTGAGTTAGGGCTGCAACGTTTTCTTTGGTAAAGAAGCCATCGAATTGGTCACATCGTTGAATGTACTCAGTGATCAAAAGAGATGATTTTGATTTTTGTGAAAAAATTTGTTTGAGCCCTTCCTCACAAGAACCGATAACGTGGTCTAAGAATTTCATATGAGCCTTCTTTAGTTGATCTACTACGTAGTCTACATTTTTGTAGTTATTTTCTTCAGCTCCAATAAATCCATCTTTGACTCCATAGGCTATGTGGTGTAAGCGGCGGCCATAATTACGTACAAAATTTTCGGTAGGACAAGGTAGATTATCAATATGATTTACATAAAAAGGAGTATTGTTGGCGGTAAAAACCTTGGCTGGTGACTGACTTTCTGGTAAACCTTGTAAGTTTCTACACACATTGGTAGAGGAATTTTGGTCTCCTATGTTGTAGGCTCCCCAAAACCAATAATTGCTTAAACTCAAGTATTCTAAAATGGCGTGTTCTCGGTCGTGACAGTAAACACGGGTTGCAAAGTGATCAATTGGACCAACGTACTGTTCTAGGCTGAAGGTTTTAAACATGTCTTTGGCGAGTTTGAATTTGGCGATTGTCTCATCGTCAAAATTCCAATCATTATCTTTTTGATAATGTTTTTCACCTGAGGCGTACTCTATGTATCCGATACAGTTATTGGTAAAGGTAGAGGGATGGGTCCAAGAAGTAGAGTGTTTGGCCGGATTCTCAGCAAGTTCTTCTTGAAACTGAACCTGGTTTTGGTTATATAGAATTTGATAAACTTGTTTTAAATCAGAAACCCCAAAGGCTTCCCCGATGTAGCGGGTGTGTGGTAAAGTTCTACCTTTAGGTGCAATCATATTTAAATGATAAAAATTATCGTTTAATTCCACCTTAGGTTCACGAATTAATAAATCTGGGTTTTGCTCCGACACTCTTAAAATATGATAACGGAAGGCTTCATGTTCAAAAGAACTATGGTATGAAAACGGAGTATGCAAAAGTTTTTCAGCAATCAGATCTTTGGCATTACCAAGCTCAACCTGAATTAGGAAATGGTGAATATGGCCAATCAATTTTTCTAGACCTTGGGCTTTACGTTTTTTATAAATTTCTAATAAATATTTTTCAAAAAATTCCGAGTTTTCTTTATCTCCTTTGCGTTTGAAAGGTTGGTTCTCTAAAGGGGCTGCCATATATAAAAATTATATTTCTAAAATCAGATTAGATGAGACTAGAAATATCAACAAGTAATTTAAATTGGCAGATAATGCAACTATACTATAAATTGTCTAAAATAGGCTTTAAATATTCTAAATTTGCTGGGGTATTGGGTTGACCTCGAAGACCTTGTGGAGCTAGGTATGGGGTATCGGTTTCGATTAAAAGGTTTTGTAAAGGGCATTGTTGCATAACTTCTAGTAATTCTTTGTTTTTAGGATAGGTTACATTACAGGCAAAGGAAGTCTTAAAATTTTTGGCCCATATTTTTTGAGCATACTCTAGACTACCTGAAAAACAGTGAAAAATAGCTTTTTTGACTTGCTCTTGCTCTAAAATTTGCCAAATCAAATCAAAGCATTCCTCAAAAGGTCTAAGGTGTAAAATTATAGGTAAATCAAGTTTAGTTGCCAGCTTAGCATGCATCCTTAAACTATTTATTTGAATATCTTTTGGAATTTTACAATTATAGAAATCTAAACCTGTTTCTCCCACTGCTACAAGCTCGGGATGTTTTTCGAAAAGTGTTTTAATTGGTTGAAATTATTTGTCGCTTTCATAGGGGTGTAATCCAGCTGTTGGGAAGATGTATTTGGGGTATTTTGCATGAAGATTGAGTGCGTCTATGGATGTTGCAAGATTAGTTCCTACACTTATCAGGTAATTCAAACCTACTTTTTTGGCTCTGTTTATAGTTTGCAATATATCTTCATCCAGAGGATACTGTATATGTGAATGCGAATCAAAAAAAATATTTTGAGTGGTTGTAACTGGTGTTTCAAAGTAAAATGGATCTTGCATAGGACATATTAACAATTTTAAGTTTACTCGCAAATGAACAATTTGAAAAGAATTTTAATCGCGGATGACTCCCAAAGTGAAAGAGCGTATTATAAAATGTTATTTAAAAGATTAAAATTAGCTAATTTGGTTGTTATTTTTGAAGATGGTAAATATTTGATTAATGAACTGATAGATTCTAACCAACCATCGCAAATTATTGTGATAACAGATTACTGTATGCCCACCTCCGGTCTTGAAGTTGTGAAATGTGCAGTGCAGCTCGGAGTAAGTGATATTTTAGTCCGATCTAGTAGTTCAAGAGCTAGAGTGCTAAATGAAATATCTGAGCAAGTAGAACAAGGTGTAGACTTTGCAAGTAAGATTGATGGAAAAGATCCAATCGAGAACTTTCTAATTAAAAGCGGTCTAAACCTTCATTAATACTGCGAGCTAATTTTTTCGCAATCTCTTTGTAGTCATCTTCACCATATTCTGGTACTTCAACCTCAAGCTTGGCATAAGATTTATAGACAGCATCTAGTTTTGGGTCTTGCTCCGCAGCATCTGGTCTACGTAGATAAATAAAGATATTGCCTTTGAGCTTCTTTTCAACTTCCTTATTTGAAATAATTCCAGAGCTAATTGTGAGGACATGATCTTCAAGTTTTGCAAACTTTCTAAGTGTATATTTTTGAGCTATAAATTTATTTTTATAACGTAAATTTGACTTGTTTATATGAGACTTCATGTCTAAGAAACTTCGCTTACAAGTTCGGCTATAATATTTAGCAGTTTGGGTTTTGAGACTTTTTGGAAAGCCTATTAAAATAATATTGGGCTTCATGTGTTTTCGGCTAATTTAGCGGCTTGCTCAAAAGTAATGATAGCATCGATAATATGACCAATTTCACCTGACTGAATTGCAGGAATATTTGACCAGCTTTGCTTTATTCGGTGATCAGTAACTCTATCTTGAGGGAAGTTATAAGTGCGGATTTTTTCAGATCTATCACCAGATCCAATGCTAGAGAGCCTCGCTTGGCCGAGTTCTGCTTGGCGCTTTTGGTTTTCCATATCATATAAACGTGCCTTTAAGATTGCCATAGCTTTAGACTTATTTTTATGTTGGGATTTTTCATCCTGGCACGAAACTGTGATGCCAGATGAAACGTGGGTAATACGTACTGCCGAATCGGTAGTGTTAACCGATTGTCCACCTGGACCTGAACTACGAAATACGTCGATTCGTAAATCTGCATCTGCAATTTGTATATCTAGGTCTTCTGCCTCTGGTAAAACTACAACGGAAGCAGCGGAAGTATGAACACGGCCCTGTGATTCTGTTACCGGAATGCGTTGTACCCTGTGAACTCCACTTTCGTACTTGAGTTTTCCGAAAGCTCCGTAACCTTCTACCTCAAAAATTATTTCCTTAAAACCTCCTGTTTGATTTTCGTGTGTATTTAAGATAGAAGTTTTATACCCTTGGTTTTCACAAAACTTTAAGTACATTTTAGATAGTTCGGCTGCAAATAAAGATGCTTCGTCTCCCCCGGCCCCAGCTCGTATTTCTACGATACAAGACTTTTTGTCGAGTGGATCCTTAGGAATTAATTCCATTTTAAGATCTTCTTCAATTGAAGGTAGGGCAGCTTTGGCTTCTGCAGTTTCGGTTTCATAAAAACTCTTCATTTCAGAGTCGGTTTCAGTTTTTAAAAGATTCTCTGCTTCTTTAAGATTTGCTGTCAGATTTTTATACTTTTTATATAAGACTACTACTTTTTCTACTTCAGACCTGCGAATCATAATGTTTTTGTATTGATTTGGATCAGATACAACATTTGGATCAAGCAAAGATTGGTCGATATCTTGGAGTTCGGTTATGAGACTTTCTAGTTTTTCAAACATTTTTGAGTTTTAAGTGACAAAACCGAGTGACGGAATTGAAGTCTTGAAAGAATGTCAAATCGTACTGCGGAAGAATTCGCTCACAGATTACCTGAATTTCCTGCTCTTGTCCATACCCGAATTCAAGGAGAATGTTTGTAAACTCAGTGATACTTGTTTGCACCTGCTCAAGCAATCTCCTAATGTGATTAAGGCCACCCTCCTCGCTGTATAACGCTAAATGTGGCTCATGCAGCTTGGTAGAACTGGCGACATATGAGTCTGGATCCACATAAGGCAGATTAGCAATCAGGAGGTCTATTTGCTTTGGTAAGGTTAGATTTCCTAAGAGATTTGCTTCTTGGAAGTCAATATTCTTGACCCTAAGAAGTTTGGCATTGCTTTTAGCAACTTGCAAAGCTGGTTTGGAAATATCGGATGCAATTAAGAGAGTAGACTCTAACTCATGGGCAAGAGTGCAAATAATACAACCTGATCCGGTCCCGACTTCTAAAATGGTCTGTGGTTGAAGGCCGATGGCGTAATTTACTAGAACTTCAGTTTCGCTACGAGGGATAAGTACATTAGCATTGACTTGAAATTTTGCATTATAAAAATAGGCGTGGCCTAATATGTACTCTAAAGGTTGTAAGGTTTTAAGTTTTTTGAGTATGGCTTGGATTGCACGCGTGTTTGAATCAGTAAATTGAAAATTGAGATCTAAAAAAATCTTAGAGCAGTCTGTTTGAAGAACATGCTCTAAGATCATTGTTTGTTGTAATTTGGATAAACCTTCGGTGAGTTTTAAAAATTCTTTTAGGATCAAGATTGAAGATAGAATTTTTGTTGCTCTCTGATGTTTCTATATCTTGAACGTGCTAATGCAGCGTTTCTTTGTAGACGTCTAGAAGGTTTTTTGTGGAAACGTGAAGTTTGTTTGGCATCAACCACTTTGTGACTTCTTTGAAGTAACTTTTTAAATCTTGCTAACATTCTTTCGAAAGATTCTTTTGAATCACGAACTACGTGTACTTTCATATTTTTTTTTACTAAACAATAGGATTATAGCGACTTTTTTTTAAATATCAAGGTTTTTTACATCCTTGGCGTGTGCTTGAATAAACTTCTTACGAGGCAATACATCAGAACCCATTAAGGTCTCGAACACTAAGTCGGCGCGTTCGGCATCGTCGATGGTGATTTTGTCTAAGGTACGGGTCGTTGGATCCATAGTGGTTTCCCATAGTTGGTCTGGGTTCATTTCACCAAGACCTTTATAACGTTGAACATTGATTTTTTTATTAGTATCTAAATCGTGCTCTATAAAGTGAGCTTTTTCTTCATCGCTAAAGGCATAAACTGATTTTTTACCTTGTGACATCTTGTAAAGCGGTGGTTTAGCTAGGTACAGGTAACCGTGTTCGATAATTGGTTTTAGGTATCGGAAAAAGAGAGTTAGTAAAAGAGTACAGATATGAGCTCCATCTACATCGGCATCCGTCATGATTACGATTTTATGGTAACGGATTTTTTCTATGTTAAAGGAGTCTTGGATCCCAACTCCCAGTGCAGTAATTAAGGATCGAATTTCATTATTGGCTAAGATTTTGTCCAAACGGGCCTGTTCCACATTTAATACTTTACCTCTTAAAGGAAGAATGGCTTGGGTTTTACGGTCGCGGCCTTGTTTGGCAGATCCTCCGGCGGAGTCACCCTCCACTATGAACAATTCACTTCGCGCTGGATCTTTAGTTGAACAATCGGCTAATTTACCAGGCAGAGTTAATCCTTCTAGGGCACCTTTACGAATCACTGATTCGCGGGCTGCTCTAGCGGCTAGTCTAGCACGGGCTGCTAAATTACATTTGGCAATAATTTCTTTAGCATCTTTTGGGTTTTCTTGTAAGAAATACATAAGTTCTTCAGCAAATGTTGATTCTACTGCAGAACGCATCTCAGCATTGGATAGTTTATTTTTGGTCTGACCTTCAAACTGTGGGTCGGCTAGTTTTACAGAAATCACAGCGGTTAAACCCTCCCTAACATCGTCAGAACTTAAATTATTATCTTTTTCTTTCAGTATTCCCTTTTCACGGGCGTAAGTATTGATAGTGCGAGTTAGTGCCGATTTAAAACCGGTCATGTGTGTTCCTCCTTCTGGAGTATGAATATTGTTGGCAAAAGAGAAGGCTGTTTCTTGGAAGCTTTGGGTATATTGCAGAGAAATCTCAACTTGTCCAACATCGGTTTCCTTATCTAAGTAAAAGACCCCAGATACAGCTTTTTTATCTTGATTGATATGCAAGACATATGAGCTTAAACCTCCTTCAAAATAAAATTTAGCTCTTTGCTTATCGCGTTGGTCGGTGATGGTAATAGTAATTCCTTTAGTCAAGTAAGCTTGCTGCCGGATCCGATTTTTCATTATACTGTAGTCGAATACTACGGTTTCAAAAATACTTGGGTCTGGTTTGAATTTAATTGTAGTACCAGTACGATTGCTATCACCTATTATTTCTAACTCACCCTTAGCATCGCCTTTGGAATATTCTTGTTTGTAAACTTTTCCGTCTCGGTGTACTTCTGCTACGAGGTGGTCAGAAAGTGCATTTACTACTGAAACCCCTACTCCGTGCAGACCTCCAGATACTTTATAACCTCCGTCTCCGAATTTACCACCGGCGTGCAAAACAGTAAGTACAGTTTCTAGAGCTGACTTGCCGGTTTTAGAATGCTTTCCGACTGGGATCCCACGACCATTGTCGTGAACAGCTACGTATCCATCCTCTTGAATAACTATGTCAACTTGCGTACAGAAACCAGCTAAGGCTTCATCGATGGAGTTATCAATAATTTCCCAACACATGTGGTGAAGGCCCTTTAAATCTGTGGTGCCGATATACATTCCCGGGCGCTTACGCACAGCTTTCAGGCCCTCCAGTACGGTTATCTGGTCTGCTGAATATGATTGATTCATAAAAAAATTCACTTAAAAGTGATCCCATTATAAACCAGCTATCTTCTAAAAACAAATTTTAAAGTTCAATAACTTTTTGAATGTATTTTAAGCGTAGATCTTGTGACATATTACTAATTAATACATCTGCTATGGCCCTTGCGTTTTTAACACGAGAAGAATTTTTCATTAAGGAATCTAAAAAGACCTGGTTTTGTTTTGCAAAATCTTGAGAGTACAAAGTTTTGTCTTTTTTAAGTTTTAAATTAGCTTCAAATAGATTACGACGTATCTCAAATAGGTTAACTGTCCAAAAACTTTGATTTTTCAGCATGGCATTGACTGTTAAAATCAAGTAGTGATTAAATTGATAATCATTTTGCAGTTTAAAATTATCGATAGCTTGCAATAGACTAATTTGAGATTCATTGAATCCACGGCGAATATTTCTTAACCTTAAAGTGTTGATTCGGTCTAATTCATATACAAGTAAATATTTTTGACTAATAGGGCTCAACTCCTTGAAATGTTTTTGAAGCAAAAATTCTAGGAAGCTTGCAAAATCAGCCTGCTTACTATTGATAAATATAGCCTGTAGGATGTCTTGGCTCATTTTTTGCCACTGGACTTTGAAATTTTGGTTCCCTGCCATAGAAGTTAAAACTTCCGTAATGCTAGCATCATTAAACTGCTTAGTGCTTTGTAATTGACTTAGGGCTAAACGCACTGTGTTGAGTTGATCTTGCACGGTTTGGTGAGAATTTAAATTTAAAATATTTGCCCCCTTGGCATCTTCCACTATCCGACTGCGTACTTTAAAATTTAACAATGTGTCTAAATTCTGAAGACGGAATATTTTGAACTGAGCATTTTGAATCGAGCCAATTCGCTGTGACTTAGTCAGGGCTACGCTAGATAGGAGATTGCCATTTGCGTTTACCTTGTGAGTAATAACCACACCTTGATGCACTTTGATTCCGTTTGGCTGAACAGTAAAAACACTTGCGCCAAGCGGTGTGTATAAGTAATTTTCAACCTGAATACTTAAGTTACTTGGTAAATTATTAGATTGTACTAGCATGCTACCTGTGAGTAGCTTTCCGTGATAAGTATTTTGATTTAATATTAGATTTTGTAACTCTGTATCTTTTTGCATTTGCAAAACATGATCATGAACTCGCAATACGCTGTCTTGACTGGCTCGTATAATGGTTTTGGCTTGACTTAAATTCAAAAACCCACTTTGTACTTTTCCATTAATTTGTAATTGCCCAGCTTGCTTTTCTACCCAAATTTGATTTGCATTGGCTTGAAAATCTAAGGTCTGAATAGTTTCTAAACTAAATACAAAAACTAAACTCAATATAAGTATTATAAATTTAAGAAGTTTTAATTTTTTTAAACTAAGCTTTACCATATATGTTATTTATCTTATTATTATAACAAATTTTCTAAAAAAAAGATATGTTAAGTTGGAAAAAACTAATCGTTACCCCGTTTATTTTAATTTTTTGTTCTACAAGTCTAGCCGCCCCTCTTTCTAAGATTGAACTCTTACAAAATTTATATCTTTGGCAGGAATCTGAACTCCCACTATATGAGACTGTTAATAATGTAGAATTTAAAGATTTAGATACGCAACAAAATCAATTAGCTGAGAAATTCTATGATCTTGGTGTGATTTCATTTAATAAATACAATCCATACTTTGGTAAAAATAAGAAAGTAAGCAATTATTTAGCCTTAAAAATTCTATTTAAAAACTTTGGTGTTAATATACCACCAAATTTAGATAGATTTACTGCTGAGCAGATCCAAAACATGGGTATTGCACCTAAGGCTTATTATGCCAAAATCATGGCTCGTGCATTTGAATTAGGCTTAACCACTACCAATACTTCTGCTTTTGCACCTGTTGACTCTAAAACATTTCAAACCTGGTTTAATGATATTAAAGATCAAACTTATAAAAACTCTGGCTTACCCCAAAAAACTTCAAATGCATCCAGTTTTGCTGTGAATCAAATACCTAATTTTGCAGTACTAGACGATGTTTATCAAACTATCCAAAAGTCATACTATAAACCTGCTGATATTAACAAACAAAAGATCTTAGAAGGAGCCATTAAAGGAATGGTTAATGCCTTAGAAGATCCTTATAGTGAATATCAGACTCCGGATGAATTCACCCAATTTGTAAATAGTACGCAAAATCAACTCGAAGGTATTGGGATTAGTTTTATGCGCATTAAAGGTGGCGGCTATATAATAATGTCGGTAATTCCAAACTCACCTGCTAAAAAAGCTGGACTTTTAGAGGGTGATGAAATTATGCGAGCAGATAAACAAACAGTTTTAAACTTAAATAGTAACCAAGTAGTTAACTTGATCAAAGGACCAAAAGGATCTTACCTAAACCTAGAGGTAAAACGTGGAGACAAGCTACTTAATTTCAACCTACGCAGAGACACAATTAATGTCCCCGCTTTAGAGTCTAAACTCATAGAACAAAAAGTATTATACCTAAGTCTGAATAAATTTACTCCTAATATAGGTTCCCAAATGCAATCTATTTTAGATCAAGTGAATACTAATAATTTAAGTGGTTATATCTTAGACCTAAGATCTAACCCAGGTGGATACGTTGAATCAGCAGTAGATATAGCCGACTTATTTTTACCTGCGAATAAATCTGTTTTGAAGTTAAATTACCGCTCTTTACAACAAGACAAAATCACTCTGAACGCTGACTCCCTCCCTCAAAAACCTATGTATATACTTATAAATCGGGGTACTGCCTCGGCTTCAGAGATATTAGCTGCCGCATTACGAAATCACTTTGGAGCAAAACTAGTTGGTGAAAAATCCTTTGGCAAAGGGACTTTTCAAGAATTGAAGTATTTTAAAAATTCTTCTGCTCTAAAAATAACCATTGGAAACTGGACCAGTTCAGACAAAACCCAAGTTGAAGGCATTGGACTACTCCCTGACTTTCCGGTAAGTACCTCTTTGATCGATTTACAGAATGGGAATGATCCGACCCTAAATAAAGCGCTCCAATTACTCGGCCTTTAACTTATCTTCTGGATTGGTTGTAACAATTTTGTCTTCAGTATATGAAGCGATAACCTGAATAGCTACGTGTTGGTTCCCTGCAAAGAACAAGCCTTGTCCAATACCGCTGTTTAGCAATAGGTATTTTTCACCTTCTGTTAGATTAAAGGTGCTCTTTAGAACCTCAACCGCTGTTGGTGCTTGCTTAAGCAATAACTGCATTGAGGAGTTGGTAATAATAGGTTTCCCATAATTTGACTTCAAGAAATCTTCTACATCCTGAGTAATAGTAGTAATACCTAGATAATACTTACGAGCCCTTTTCACAAGTCCATATAAGAACTTGGCACTATCTTCGTGCTGCATTAGGTTCCAGGCTTCATCTACCACTAGAATTCTTTTACGTAGTGAGCTGCGTACTCTATTCCAAATATAATTCAAGACTATATACATCGCAATTGGTCTTAGGTCATCTTCTAGATCACGAATAGAAAAGACTACCAAACCATTTTGCAAATTAATATTGGTTGGCATATTAAAAATACCTGAGAAGGTCCCTTTTGTGTATTTTTCAACCTTCTTAACTAAATCATCGGTACCCTTCATACCTTCTAACACATTTTGTAAATCTGGTAAGGTTGGTGGTTCTAGGTCCGATGGATCGATTAGATCCATAGTAATCCCCTTCAGTGCATATACGTCGATCAAGGCTTTATCTAGCAAGCTTTCTTCGGTTGGAGTTATGTTGACCAACATGAGTTTTAATAATCCGTGCAAGGAAATAATATTACTTCTTAGTAGGTCACCAGGTTTTAGGTCTTGATCTTTTAAAGGTTTTGGTAAATCGAACGGATTAATTCTGCGGTCTGCATTTAAAGACACTTTGATATAGGTCCCACCTACTGTGTGAGCGAGGTCTTCGTATTCATTTTCCGGATCAATTACAATTACATCGGCTCCAATCATCAGGGATCTTAGTATCTCTAGCTTTACGGCATAAGACTTACCAGCACCCGACTTAGCGAATACTACACTATTGGCATTTTCTAGGCTGAAACGATCGAAAATCACCAAACTATCATTGTGACGATTAAGTCCATATAAAATTCCTTCGTCACTAGTTAGAGTGGCAGAAGTAAACGGAAAACTAGAAGAAAGTGGCGAGGTATTCATATTTACTGTTGAATCGATCTCATCCTGACAAAGTGGCATGGTGGTATGGTAAGCTTGTTCCGCTCGTAAGTTGGTACGACGCGTGGTAATTAGCTGACCACCTAAAACCGACTCCAGCTGCTTGGTATTACGTTCAAGTTTTTTTGGATCTTCGTCTAAAACTGACATGTAAAAACCTAGGTGGAAGAATTTTTCTTGACCACGCTGAATCTTGGTCCGTAACTCTTCGGCATCTTGCAAGGCAGTTTCTAGAGCTGGATCACGCACTAAACCTTTTTCTTGGTTCATACGCATGGTAGCGTGCATTTGAGTTACCTTCTTTTTCAAAACCCCTAGGATTTGTTCAGAATTGAACGGATAAATGAATTGCGACACATTCAGGGTTGAATCAAAGTTAACTATTGGAGACATCCAGTTGCTATGTAGAAATCTTGGATAAGAAGTAACTAGTAATGATTTGGAAGAAACCCCACTAAGCTTGTAGTCTCCGAATGTCACCTGCATATCAGAAGGCGCCAAGAGGTCGCGCAGAGCCACCAGCCCTTTTTGATATTCTTTTTCTGCCTGTTTATAAGCTGCTTGATTCTCCTTTTCAGCTTTCAGCTTTGCATCTTTTTCAGCTTTTTTTAACTTGACGTCTTTGGCTTTTTGCTCAATAACTTCTTTTACTTTAGAAAGTTGCGGCTCCATTTTTTTACCAACCTTCTTACTTTCTTCTGAAATTTTGTCTAAAAAATCGTGTCCTTTACTAGTTAAATCCTCGGCTTTTTGTATCACAACTTCTTTTACCTGTTCTTTAGAAACAGCCTTTCCAGCCTTATTTTTAGACCCTTTGTCTAACTGTTTGTTTCGCAAGGCACCAATAGTTTTATCAAAAATTTTATCCAGAAATGAAAACATGGCCATAATTTATCTTTAATTATCTATATATTGTACCAAATTTTTTGATTTTTTTCAATGAATTTATTGGTGTTTTAATGAGATTTATGATAAATTGTTTCTGCCTTAAATTTTTTTATGAATACAGAGAATCAATTATTCGATCCAGAAGATAATACTAGAGAAGAGCTAAAGAATATTAGCCAAGAAATGGAAGACAAATATTTGACCTATGCCATGAGTGTAATTGTAACTCGGGCACTACCAGATGTGAGAGATGGTTTAAAGCCGGTACACCGCCGTATTTTATACGCAATGAACGAGCTAGGCCTCAAGCATAGTTCTAGATATTCTAAGTCAGCGAAAGTAGTTGGTGAGGTGCTTGGTAAGTACCATCCACATGGAGATACTGCAGTGTACGACTCTATGGTACGTATGGCTCAAGACTTCTCATTAAGGTATATGCTGGTAAAAGGGCAAGGTAACTTTGGTTCTATCGACGGAGATAGCGCCGCAGCTATGCGTTATACAGAAGCCAAAATGATGCCTATTACTGAACATATTCTAACTGATATCGACAAAGATACTGTTGATTTTAAACCAAATTACGATGGAGAAGAAATGGAGCCAACTGTGATGCCTACAATTGTACCTACTCTACTTTTAAATGGAACACTTGGGATCGCGGTAGCAATGGCCACCTCTATTCCACCTCATAATTTAACAGAATTATGTGATTCTCTAATTACATTATGTAAAAACCCTGAGTCGACTATCGAAGATCTACTTGAACATATTCAAGGCCCTGACTTCCCGACAGGTGGTATTATTTATGACACAGAAGCTATTCGCCAAATGTATATAACAGGAAGAGGTGGTATTACAGTGAGGGCTAAAACGGAAATAGTTGAACTACCAAAAGGAAAATCTGCAATTATAGTTACCGAGGTTCCTTATCAAGTTAATAAAGCTAATTTAGTTCAAAAAATAGCTGAACTAGTAAGAGATAAAAAAATTACAGAAATCTCTTACCTTGGTGATGAATCCAATAAAGATGGAATCCGTGTTGTCATAGAACTAAAAAAAGATTCATACCCCAACAAAGTTTTACAACAGTTGTTTAAAATGACTCAATTGCAGTCTTCTTTTAATATGAATATGATTGCCTTAGTAGATGGTCTACAACCACGACTTTTGAATTTAAAGCAAGTTCTAGCCCACTTTTTGACTCACAGGAAAGTAGTCATTCGACGTAGAACAGAATTTGATTTGAAAAAAGCCCAAGAACGCGCTCATGTTTTAGAGGGATTAAGAATCGCACTAAGCAATATTGATTCTGTAATTGAAACTATTAAAGCTTCATCAGATAGAAAAGATGCTTGTACCAAATTAATGAACAAATTTGAACTTACTGAAATTCAAGCTAAAGCTATTCTAGATATGCGTCTGCAAACTTTAGCAGGTTTAGAACGACAAAAAATTGAAGATGAATATAAGAAACTGCTAGAGTTAATTTTAGACTTACAAAATATTTTAGCTAACCCGCAAAGAATTACTGACCTTATTTTAGAGGAATTAACCTTCTTAAAAGACAAATATGGTGACGAACGCCGAACTGAAGTAGTACCACATGGTATAGGGAAAATCACTACTATGGATACCGTTCCAAATGCACCTATGGTAGTAACGCTCACCAACTCCAACTATATTAAACGTATGGAACCGGATACTTTTAAAGTACAAAACCGAGGAGGTAAAGGTAAAATTGGCATGAGTACTAAGGAAGATGATTTTGTTAAGCTGATTGAATTTGCAAATAATCATGATAGAGTTTTATTTTTCACAGATCGTGGTCGAGTATTCAACCTACGAGTTTATGAAATACCTCAAGGTTCAAGAAATGCAAAAGGTCAGGCAATCGTTAATATATTGGACCTACCAAAAGGTGAAAATGTAACTTCAGTACTAGTAATAAAACACAATGACGAAGATTCCAAATATCTCATGATGGCAACTCGTAATGGCTATGTAAAGAAAGTTGACATCCAAGCATTTGAAAAAGTTAGAAGAACCGGCATGATTGCTATAAAACTGCGTGATGGAGATAGATTAGAATGGGTTGATGTAATTGGGGATGAATATTCAATTATGATTGCAAGTAAACACGGAAAATCTATCCGATTTATGGAATCTGATGTACGTTGCCAAGGAAGAGTAGCCTCCGGTGTCACTGGAATTAAACTTAAAAAAGATGATGAAGTAGTTGGAATGATAGCGTCTAATAAAAAGTCAGACAAAGTCCTTGTACTAATGGAAAATGGTCTTGGTAAATCCACTCCAATCACCGGCTACCGGATACAAAAAAGAGGTGGATCTGGTATTAAAGCTGCCAATGTGACCCCTAAAACTGGTATGGTAGTGGGACTGGTTGCTCTAAGTGGACAAAAAGGAGATATTCTCATGATGAGTTTAAATGGAGTAACACTTAGACTTAGCGTAGACTCTGTACCAAACCAAGGTCGCTCGACTCAAGGTGTATACTTAATGCGTTTATCTGATGATGACAAAGTTGTAACTCTAAGTTTCATCCCCTGCACTGAGACCAAACAAGCCGAATCGGAAGAAGTGGCGCAAGCCCAAACTTTAATTGCTAGTTCTGAATAAAAGCTTGCATTAAGGTCGAAAATTTGTTAAAAGATATATGATTAAATAAGAAAGTATGAAAAAAGATCAACCAAAAAAACATGATGTAGTTTATATTGATTCCTCATCAGGAAAACAATACTTCACTAAAGGTACTCAAACCTCTAAAGAAACAATGGATATCGATGGTGTTACTTATCAAGCATTCCGTATGGAAGTAACAGCTGATACGCACCCAGTTTACACTGGTAAAAGACGTATCATCGATACCGAAGGTAGAGCGGACCGCTTTAACAAAGTTCAAGCAGCTGCAGCTTCTAGAAATAAAGACGCTTAGTTCATGTTTGATTTTAAAGTTAAAAATACAAGTCAAAACTCCAGTGCTCGTGCTGGAGTTTTGACATTACCGCACGGAAAAGTGCTAACTCCAGTTTTCATGCCGTGTGGAACTAAAGCCTCTGTAAAAGGCTTAAACTCTCACGAACTAGAAACACTTGGGTGTCAAATTTTACTAGGAAATACTTATCACTTACATTTGCGTCCATCCTCTGAGCTGATTGCTGAACACCAAGGGCTGCATAACTTTATGCAATGGAATAAACCAATTTTAACAGATAGTGGTGGTTATCAGGCCTTCTCTTTAAAAAACATGAGTTTTGGAAACAATAAGTCGAATACTTTAAAAATCAAAGATAATGGAATAGAGTTTCGCTCATACTTAGATGGAAGCCGCCATTTTTTTTCGCCTGCCGAGGTTGTGCGTATTCAAAAAAACTTGGGTTCGGATATCATGATGGCAATTGATGTATGTGCCCCTTCAGACTCAGACGTTTTTGCTGCTACCAAAGCTATGAATTTAACTCACAACTGGGCCTACGAATGCATGAGAGAACATCAAAAACAATGTAATGCTAATTTGCAAACCCTGTTTCCAATTATTCAGGGTGTTACCTTTCCAAAACTACGTAAACAATCGGCGGCCTTCATTAACTCTTTAGGGAGTTTTGGTGTGGCTATCGGAGGTTTGTCAGTAGGAGAAGCTAAACCTGTGATGTACGAAATGGTAGATCACATAATGCCAGAAATCGATAAAAATAAACCAAGGTATTTAATGGGGGTGGGAACTCCAGAAGACTTTATAGAAAATGTATACAGAGGAGTCGATATGTTCGACTGTGTACTACCAACCAGACTAGCCAGACATGGATGCTTTTATGATGAAACTGGACGTAAAAATATCTTAAATAAAAAATATGAAAGAGATATGTCTCCTATCTCAGAATGTCCTCACTTTGGTCTAAACACCTACTCTAAAGCATATGTGAGGCACCTATTGAAAGAGAAGGAAGTGCTAGGGATGCGGATCTTATCCATGCATAACTTATGGTTCTTATTCGACTTTATGAAACAAATTCGTGAAAGTATTTTAGAAAATAAATTTGTAGAATTTCGAAAAGAATTCTATAATAGATGGGCTGATTTTAAGCCTGATAATTTATGATAACTTACCTAAAAGGTAATATTATAGAAGTCCACGAAAACTCTATTAATCTCCTGATCAACAAATGTGTTGGTTACGAAATATTTACTAGAGCTAGCTGGCACGTAAACCAAGAAATAGAGATTTATATTTACCACCACTTCGGTTCCGATACTCAAACGTTGTTTGGCTTTCAATCTCTATCAGAGAAGGCTTTATTTTTGAAACTAATTAGTTTATCTAAGATTGGTCCAAAAACTGCCTTGAATATTCTAGCGCTTGGAATGCAAGATATCTTACAAGCTTTTGCAAATAATGACGTCAAATTTTTGCAAAAAGCAAAAGGTCTTGGCAAAAAGAATGCGGAACGTCTTATTTTGGAATTTGGCAATGGTGCCCTAGAAGATATTCTCTTTCAAAAGTCAAGTGGCTCAACTGAAAATCAAGACGTTATTTACGCTTTAAGTGAACTTGGTTATAGGGACAAAACAATAAAAGATTTTCTAAATAAAAAGCCAGAACATATAAGTGATACAGCGTCCATTATTAAATATTTCCTACAAAACATTAATAATTAAATAAGCAAGCCAAAAAAATCTGTTTACAGTTTTCAGATTTTATGTGTAGGGTTTTAAAATCAAATTTCAACTTTTTAATATGATTTTAAACTTTTATAATCATATTGTCCTTTAAGATTAAAACATAAATGAACCATCAAGAAACTCTAGCCAAAGTTCAAGAACTGATCAGTGGCTTAATGATTGTCTTATCTGATAAAGAGAAGTATATTATCGAAAACCGCTTTAGCCTAACTTCTGAAAACAAAATCACTTTAGAAAAAATCGGTCAAACCTTCAATGTTACACGTGAAAGAATTCGTCAAATTGAAAAAAATGCGCTCAAAAAATTAGAAAGAAATGTCAATAACACTGAACTTTCTGAAATTACGGATTTGGCCATTGAAGTTTTACAAGAGCTAGGTGGAATTGGTGAAGAAGGACGTGTAATTACTTTAATTGCTAAGAAGTCAAAACTCAGTACAGATTTTCATATCAATGCCTTAAAACTTACTATCGACCTTACTAAAGAAATTGCTCACGTCCATAACACTATTCAGTTTCGACCTTACTGGAAACTGAGTCACGTAAAAGGCCCAAATGTAAAACTAGTTGCTCAAGCTGCCTACAAAGCTCTTAGCGGGTCTGGTGAAATTACAAAGACTAATACACTTGCCTCTAAATTAATTAAAGATTTATCGGTAAAAGTAACTCAAGCCTTTGCAATTTCTTGCTTTGACCTAGATAGAAGACTAAAGGTTTTAGATGACGGAACTCTAGGCTTAGCTAGCTGGAGAAATATCAATCCAAAAACCTTGAGAGATAAAATATTTTACGTACTTAGAGAATTCAATAAACCAATGCACTATATTGAGATTGCGGATAGAATCAGTATGCACAAATTTGATAGTAAAACAGTAAATACTCAAGCTGTACATAATGAATTAATTCGCTTTAAAGATTTTGTTTTGATTGGCCGTGGTATTTACGCTCTGAAAGAATGGGGCTATAAAACAGGTACAGTAGCAGATGTAATTACCGAAGTATTAAAAGAGCACGGAGCACTGACTAGAAATGAAATCGTAGCAAAGGTACTAGAAAAAAGACAAGTGAAACGGATTACTATTTTACTTAACCTTAAAAACAAAGATTTGTTTGAAAGAATCGGAAAAAACTCCTTTGATTTAAAAAAGTCTTGATTCATATTTTTTTTTCGCTATAATGATAAAGCTTTTTTGTTAGGGCGCATAGCTCAGTTGGCTAGAGCATCTCGTTTACACCGAGGAGGTCGGGGGTTCGAATCCCTCTGCGCCCACCACTTTCATCCGCATAGGGTGATTTTTTTTATATGTATGCTATGATGTAATTACTTAAATTCATTTATGTTAGAAAAAATTGCTTGTCCTCACTGTAGTCAGATGATTGAAATTTCGAAAATACTTTACAATAAATTAGAAAAGAACTTTCAAGAAAAATCTTCTAAACTAGAGCAAGACCTAACTGCTCAATTTGACAAAAAGCTTCAAGAACAAAAACTCGTTGCCTGGAAAATGGCCTTAGAAAAAGCTCAAGAAGCTAATCAAAAAAAATTCACCGAAATGAATCAAACAAATTTAAATTTAAAGAAACAATTTCAAGCTCAATTAGATAGTGAAAAAAGCTTGCAAGACAAACTGCAAAAACAAGAACAAAAAATGTTAAAGCTTCAGTTTGAGGCCCGTAAAGAGCTAGAAGAAGAAAAAGCCGCCATGCAAAAAAAACTCACTGAAAACTTAAAACAAGAGCGCGATCTCATGGAGCTGCAAATTAAGAATCAGTTTAGTAACCAAATTGAGCAGGAGCGGGAAAAAACTAGACTAGAGCAGCAAAAAACCAAACAAATGGAAAGTGATATATTAAGTTTAAAAAGAAAGCTAGAGCAGGGTTCTATGCAGCTGCAGGGAGATGCTTCTGAAAACACTATTAAGGCCTGGCTAGGCGACTGGTTCCCATCAGATACTATTACCGATGTTCCAACTGGGATCAAAGGAGCTGACTTGATCCAAACCGTATATTCTGAGGGAATGGAATCGGGTAAGATTGTGTTTGAGTCAAAAAATACCAAAGAATGGTCCTCGGCCTGGATAGGTAAACTCAAGCATGATCAAGGTTTAGTTAAAGCAGATATTGCAATCTTAGTTTCAAAATCTTTACCAAAAGAAGTAGAACACTTTACTGTAATTGAGGGAGTGTTTGTAGTGAGTTTTCAACATTTAAAACCTTTGGTTTCAGCATTACGTTTTCATCTTGAAAATATTTATCGCTTATCAAATTCACTTGAAAATCGAGATGAGAAAATTCAGTTTTTGTATAAGTACTTGTCTGGCCCACAATTCAAAAATCGTATCGAGAACATTGTATATGCCTTTAAATCTCTGAAAGAAGGACTCGATACTGAAAAACGTGCGATGCAAAGAATTTGGAATAAGCGTGAGAAAGAAATTGAAAAAGTTATAGATAACACCGCTGGACTTTATGGAGATATGCAAGGTATTATTGGAGGGAGCTTACCTACCATTGAATTATTAGAGTTACCAGAATAAGAATGTTAAAATTTCTAGAACACAAAGAACAAAAATTTGTAGTCATCAATACATTAAAGTGTAAACTTGATGAAGTGCAAGCTCAACTTCTGAGTGCTATGGAGGCTGACCCTCAGATCAAAATTGCTTCGGTTCGGATTACCCACAAAGGAAAGACCCTTGATAATTTTCGTAATTTCCCAGCCCTATTAGACCTAATAGTGAAAAACTTTAGCTTTCTTAGAACACGCTTCTCCCAAAGAATGCGTCGCTATTTATTATGGGATCTAGATGTCAAGAAACGACAAGAGGTAGACTGGCTAACTTCAGATTTACTATTTATGCCAGCTGAGTACTACCAATCTTTGAATCTTGATTTTAGTCAAGCTGGAGCTGATGTAAAAGCTGCCGCTCTGACTTGGGAGGCTGGATTTAAAGTAATTTATTTTGGGAATTTCAAAGTGGAAGTCCAAAAACGTAAACAGTCTAAAAAATTTAGTGATAAGTTAGCTATGCTACTTAAAGCCTTTAAATTTAAATTTCAGTTTAGAAACTTTTTAAATAATGGGAATTACCCTTCAAAACTAGCAAAATTCAAACTACAAAGGGTTCATAAAGCCAATAAATTAGAGAACCGTTCCTTTGTAAGCAAGCTTGGAGCCCCCTTTCAAAAGAAAAATACCGTAATTCAAGTCTATGAAGGCGTAATTCAGTCGGACAAACAATATAAACAACCTCTAGTTTTCTGGACTCCCGGTGTGATCACCTTGTTGGAAAATCAAAAGGGTGAATTTGGACTTATTCGAATATGGAGACACGCCCCATTGCAAAAAGATGTACCGAATATCTTCCCTGTGTTTCCTGATATGGCAGATCTTGGCTCTTATTACTGGGAACTAGTTCGCGGTGGTATTGAAAAAACAGATGTCGACTTGATTGCAGCAGCCGTGCGTGAATGCAAGGAAGAAATTAACCTGAAAGAAACAGCAATTGTATCTACCCATTATTTACAAAACCTCATACCAAACACAGCTATTGATGTGAGCAGTATGCACCTAGTACATATTAAATTAGATGCTAGTAAGTTTGATTTAAGGCTTCAAGCCGATGAGCATATCAAGACCTTTCAATGGTTTACTAAAGCAGAATTACATGATATAATTAGTGAGGGTGAGATTCAATGTTCGCTCACTCTTGCTGGACTTAGTTACGTAATATATGCTAAATAAAATTTATAAATTTTACCTTTACATTCTTGGACTGACTGACAAGTTTGAACTACGGTGTAAAAAGTTTTTCTTTTCTGGAAGGTTCTTTACAACAAACTCTAAAATACGTAGGCAATCCTTAGAATTACTAAATATTAATACAGCAAAACTAGCTCTGCTGATTGAAAAATACTATCATGGTTATTCAAATTACACTCGCGGTAACCGCTTGATAATGCATAGGAATTTAGCTGAAATCGAATCCTGTTTTTTAGAGTTTTCTAAATCAACCCAACTAAATGCTAACGATATTTTAGCAAAATTTGGTATTCGTTTTAACCAAGATGAAATTAACCGTTTAATGTTCCTTAAAAAAATCTCTTTATTTTTAAAACCAGGTTCGAAACTTGTGTACGAAGCTGGAGTAGCTTTTGGCCAATTATTACAACCTGAAGACGCTATAAAGACGTATGATTGTAATCAAATATGTACTTTATACTTACATTTATATTGTTTGGAATATGATGCAAATGATTTGCGTATTAAGTTGCCTAAAGATCACGTTTGCCTACATTTTAAAGGTCTTGATATTGAAGCTACCAATGGTGAGTTTTTGATTGATAATGAAACTACTAAAACCTTTCCAATAACAGAGTTATTAGCTGTTAACCTACTGGATGTTTCAGATTTAAACTATCATACTACTCCGATTTCACCGAAAGCCTTTTATAAAATGATGAGTTTTGCAAAACGTATTTCACAAAACCCAGTAATTGAGGACAATATGCAAACAGCTTATAAAAAAATGTCTCTATTTTATATTCATAAATCTGCTCCTAAAAACGCTTTATTTTTTATCGAAAAAATTATCGATAAAAATGTCCGACTTGAGTTTATTAGACAAATATCAGATTTATACCTGCAGAAAAACAAGTTTAAAAAATCACTGTACTATGCAAACATCGCTCATAACTCTGGCCAAACCAAGCATATTTACACCCAAATGTATAATAAACTTGTGGTAGAATTAAAAAATGTTAAAACTATATCAGATGCTAAACGACATAAGGCAACCTATAAAAGAATGTTAAAAATTGCTCGCAAACTAAAAGACAATAATTTAATAAATAATATTAAAGATACACTTTCGAAACTATAGTTGCAAACTTGCGTAAAACATGTTAGATTCTAGGTAAATTAAGCCTATGTATGAAGTTTATTCCACGTGAAGTTTTAAAGTCTCAAATGCAAGCTAGTACGGATAAACGGACTACTATTTCTTTTTATAAATATTTTAACATTACAGATCTACAAGCTTTTAAAGATTGGTTAATGCAAGGTTTTGCAGACTTAAAGGTACTTGGTAGGACATACGTGGCTTACGAAGGAATTAACGCCCAAATCTCTGTTCCATCTGAGAGTGTTAAAGACTTACACACCTTTTTGCAGCAAAACGATAATTTAAAGAATATTCCTTTTAAAATAGCTGTAGAAGATGATGGAAAATCCTTTTACAAACTTACGATTAAAATTCGAGATAAAGTTGTTGCAGATGGGTTAGAAGATGCAAGTTTTGACACCCAAAACGTTGGTAATCATTTAAGCGCAGCTGAATTCAACAAAGCCATCGATGAAGGTGCAATAGTGATAGATATGCGTAACCACTATGAAACTGAAGTGGGTCTGTTTGATTCTGCCTTAACTATAGACGGAGATACCTTTCGGGAAGTTTTACCCGCAGCATTAAAAATGGTTGAAAATAAAAAGGGTGAAAAAATACTTCTTTATTGTACGGGTGGAATACGTTGTGAAAAAGCCTCTGCTTACTTTAAGCACAAAGGCTTTAATGACGTTAACCAATTACATGGTGGAATTATTGATTATAAGCACCAATGTGAAAAAGAGGGGTTAGAAATCAAATTTAAAGGTAAAAACTTTGTTTTTGATGAACGTCTTGGTGAAAAAATCACCAGTGATGTAATTTCACAATGCCATCAATGTGACCAGCCATGTGATCAACATACCAACTGTGCTAACGATGACTGCCACCTACTTTTTATTCAATGCCAAACATGCAAAGAAAAATTCAATAATTGCTGTACAAAAAAATGCCATGAAATAACCAGCCTACCAATTGAGAAACAACGTGAGCTCCGCAGAACAGGAAAAGACAAACAAGACTGTTTGGCGGTATACAAGAGCCGCTTACGTCCTAAGTTGAATGAGCTTAAGGTTTAATATACACAAAATACCCATCGCCAATATGGTCAGGCTTAACTCCGTGCATACGAAATGCCGCACTGATTACTACCGTCTGACTTTTTAAGTTTGGCCAAACCTCTTTGGCAAATTTAAGCATTGGTTTTTTTTGAGCAAAGGTATAAATAATGTCGCACTGCTGAAAATCTACCTTCCAAAAATCTTGTAAAAATATACTAATATTTGGATCTTTCCGAGTTACGAATTTTGCTAACAAATAAGTTAGAAAGGAAATCTCGTATCCGCTGGCTTTCAGCTGGGCCTGACTTGCTAATTGCAGTACTCTCCCATCGCCACAACCTAGGTCTACGAAGTGCTTATCTTTTAACTTATGATTTTCTTGTAAATAGCAAAAAATAGCTTGCAGATTTTTTCTTGGAAAAGGTAAAAATGGTGCGTTTTGAGCTGCCATATAAATTGCGGGTAACGTACAAACAGCTACCAGAAATAACAATAAAGGTGGTAATGGCATAAAGAGTAGGCAAATAAAAACTCCTAATAAACAAAGGATCTCAAGCATGAATTTTAGTTAAATGAGCGACGTAAAAACTTTCAATAAATTTATTCGGCATCACCTGTAAGGTTTGGTCTATAACCCTCTGTGGTACCTCAAGTTGATATTCTAAGCCTTCAACTGCAGGCATTGCTACTTGTTGTAATTTAGCGCTTGGTTCGTTGGCTAGAAAATCACTAATAAGTAAATGATTTTCTAGGGGGTCTAAGCTACAGGTAGAGTAAACTAAGGACCCCTTAGGTTTGAGTTGCTTGAAGGCCGCCTGAAGAAGCTGGCTTTGCAATCGAGCCAACTTACTTACAAAATTTGGAGTAATGTGTTGAAAGCTACTGGAATCGTTTAATATAATTTTGGCACTTGAGCTACAGGGTGCATCAAGTAGGATTTTGTCGTAGGTTTTCTGTGGATTGTTTTCTAAAAAGTGTAAAGCGTTTTGTTGATAGGTTTGGCAGTAATTCTCTAAGTCTACGTTTAGTAACTTTAGGTTTTTTAATAAACGCTGATGCCTTTTAAAATCTAACTCTACAGCATCAAGACTGCCTTGGTTTTGAGTAAGGCTCGCAATTTGTGAGGTTTTAGAGCCTGGGGCCGCGGTTACATCTAAGATGTTTTCACCAGCTCTTGGATCTAAAATAATAACCGGTAGCATAGATGCGAAACTTTGCATATAAAGCAGCCCCTGTTTGAACTCTTTGGTCTTTTGCAGAGTTTTAGTAAGTTTATAATCAATATAGTAGGAATTTGGAAACCTCCATTTGTGGGCTTTAATTTTTTGTTTTGCTAAACTGTTAATCACCCCTTGCTCTTTAGCTTTTAAGGTGTTAACTCGAAAGCTAGCTGGCCGGTGGATAAAAGTTTTTTCTAGCTGGCTAATTTGATTTGGATTTTTGAGGTTAGCTGCTAAGCTATCAAGAAAATCAGATAAATTTGGATTGCTTTGAATGCCCATAAAATTGGATTTGCATTTTAACTAATATAAGTCTACTATAATTTTGCATTTTGCACCAGTGGCGGAATTGGTAGACGCGCTAGCTTGAGGGGCTAGTCTTCGTTAGAAGGTGGAGGTTCAAGTCCTCTCTGGTGCACCAATCTATTTTATTAGTTGATCGACACAGAAACCTATAAAACTGCATCGTGCAAGTAAGGTGTCTGACAGGCGGTTTGTACTTAAATATATTTCATAAGAGCTTTGCTCAAAAATTACTTCTGGCCTAAATCCAAAGGGAGTAATTTGTAATTGCTCTTCTAGTACCCTGGCCTTAATATAATTCACCTCGTGATTCATAAATAAGTTTGCAATATGCTCTATATCTCTTTTGAATTTAAATACTAAAGTCTGAATCAATTCAAAATTTTCATAGATACAAACTGCCTCTAAGTTTTTAGCAAGAAAGGCCTCGTAATCTTGAATATTAGATAGCCTAGTTGAATATAGCCTTAAAATTTCAGAAATTAACTGTGGTAACATATGACGATCTTGCTTTTTTGAAAGATTAGACAACCTCACTAATGAAGATAAAATATTCAAATCGCCCTTACTTTTGTTATGTAAACTCATAACGTACTCTAGGCTTTGAAATGATTCTAGTAGTTTGATAATTAGTTCTGCATATTGTGGGCTGTTAAATACATCAGGGTTGCCTTTAAGGTAATCTTTTGACTCCTCTGCTATTGCTAGTTTATTAATTTGCAAGTTGATTTTTGAAACCTCTGGATTATTTAAAGCTTCCTCAGTGCTGGACTTTATTTGATCAACCAACCCTTGATGAATTTTTACTGGGTCTGGAGTGTCTCTTAATATTGTAAGTAACTCTGCACTGTTCCAGTTTGGATCTTTTGGCATAAAGTATTTTAAATTCGTTTCAATTATTCAAAGTTCTTGAGTTTTGGGCAAGATTTTTCTTTTGACAGGAAGTTGATCTCAACTGTACTGCGATTGCTTTTTTTTAAAAAAAATGATAGGATTTCTGTGTTTAAAGACTTGCAATTATGCTTAATCAACTAGCTCCAGACTTTGAAACTAAAATAGAAAATGGCGATTCCGTAAAGCTTAGCGATTATAACCGGAAAAAACTACTTTTGTATTTTTACCCCAGAGACAATACTCCCGGTTGTACCAAACAAGCATGCAGCTTGAGAGATACGATGTCAGATTTAAGGAGTGCCAATATCTCTGTATTAGGTGTTTCTAAAAATAGTGCTAAAAGTCACCTGAATTTTATTGAGAAATACCAGTTAAATTTTCCTTTAGTTGTTGATTCTGAATTAGAACTACATAAAAAGTATAATGCAGTAGACCTTCTTAGAACGAAGCGAATCGCATATTTAATAGATGAAAGTGGTAAAATCATTAAAATCTTTGATAAGATTAAGGTTAATAGTTTTGCTCAAGATGTACTAAACTCAATTCATGAATAAAATTGCATTTGTTGATATCGAAACTAACGGTTCTAGTTACTCCAATGATGAAATTATTGAAGTTGGGATCCTAATTTACCAAGATGGAAAACTCAAAGAAACTTACAACCAGCTCTTTAAACCTTTTAAAGCAATACCAAACTTCATTCAGAACCTAACTGGTATAAAGCCGTCAATGCTAAGTCAACAACCACGTTTTAAAATGCAAGCTCGTACAATATATGACTTAATTAAAGACGCTACTTTTGTAGCCCATAATGTTGGTTTTGACTATAATTTTTTAAAGCACCACTTAGGAGTACATGGATTTAATCTCAACACAGATAAACTTTGCTCAATTCAAGTATCTAAGCAGCTTTTTCCAAATGCAACAAAACACAATTTAGATGCAGTTATCAACAACCTTAATATAGCGATTGATAATGACAGGCGACACAGAGCCTTGGGAGACTGCGAAGTAATTTTTAAGCTATGGACTGAATTTGAAAATCAATTTGCAGACACCGACATTAATAAATTTGTGAATAGATTCAAGCAAAACAAATTACATACAAAGGTTGTAGAACAAATTAAGAAAGCACCCCGTAAAACTGGTGTTTATAAGTTTTTTATCAACCAGAAATGTTTGATAGTAGGTAGAAGTAAAAATCTACACAATAGAGTAAAGCAAATTTTTTACAAAGCCAACAGGTCTGATAAAAAGCAAATCTACAGTACAGTGTCAGAGATTGTATATGAAGTTTGTAATTCTGAGCTGGAGGCTAAGCTCAGAGAAATTGAAGCAGTCAAAAAACTCAAGCCCAAATATGCGCACCATAAAGTACAAAAATTTTCAGTGTCTCATCCACTAGATTCTCCAGCTCCTGAACATCCCGTAGAACAAACAGTAACTGGAATCTTTACTAATAACAAAGGTTCCGATATGAGTTTTGGCCAGGAATTTGAAGATTTGTTTAAGGCAACTACATTACCTTTACAATGGGAGGGCAGCTTACCATCTTGGCCAAATAAAATGCTGTTAATTCCCTCTGGGAATAAATTTTTAGTATTATATAACTATACCTACCTGGGGTTTGTGCATAGTGCGAACTATGTTAGTTCAGGCTTGATCACAAACCAGACTGTAGATTTTAGAACTGTTAAAATTATTTTAAACCACTTGGCATTTCTAAAAAAAGAAAATATAATATGGAAAGATATAATTTGAATTTATGAATAAAGTAGAAATCCGTCGTCAGATCATCAAACAACGTACAAAAGTATCGAAAATAGAAAAAACTGTTTGGGATGAAAAAATTGCAGAAAACTTTTTTGAGGTGGCTCGTATGCACAAAGGGAAGTCTGTACTTGCTTTTTACCCAACTGCTTCTGAACCTCAAATTCAGAACTACATGAAAGAGTGTTTGATAAGAGGTGCGCGCCTTTTCTTGCCAAGAATTAATGGAGACAGATTGGATATTTGTGAAATCCGAGACCTAGAAGATGTAGAACAAAATCAACTCCAGGTTTTTGAACCTAAACCGCACTTTCATGTAACTGACCAAACTGAATTTGATGTTATTTTAGTACCAGGTTTAGCTTTTACAATCCATGGTGATAGAGTGGGTTTTGGTAGAGGTTTTTACGACAAACTACTAGCAAACATTACAGGTTTAAAAGTTGGAGTCGCCTATGAATATCAATACAATATCAACTTTGAGGCCGAGCCGCACGATCAAAAGGTAGATATTCTGGTTACCAATCAAAATGTTTATAGATTTAATTTATAGAATATGTCAAAAGAATTAAAATTGATTTTAAGTACCTTAGGAGTTTCTATAGCTGTTTCTTTGATAGTGAGTTTCACATTCTGGAACTTTCAAATCCAACAGATCGACAATGCACAAATAACTAAAACTGAAACTATTGTTTATGAATCATCAAATTTAATTGATGCCATAGAACTAGTCACACCGGCTGTTGTAAGCATAGTTGCTTCAAAAGAGTTTCAGCAAATGCAGTCTCCTTTTGGGTTCTTTGACTTCTTTGGACCTTTTCAGCAAGCACCAGTGAGTCCAGACCCGGTTAAACGAAAAATTGGTGGTGGAACTGGGTTTATTATTAAAGAAGATGGCCTAGTGTTAACTAACAAGCATGTGGTTGTAGATAGCAACGCAGAGTATACTGTGATTTTAGCGGATGGTACTAAACTTTATGCAACGGTTGTATCTTTAGATCCTGTATCTGACTTAGCTGTGATCCAGCTCTACCTTAACGAAGAACGTAACGAAAAACCAAGTGACCTGCAAATTGCAAAACTTGGTGATTCGAAAGCCTTAAAAGTTGGTAGCCGGGTAATTGCAATTGGTAATGCCCTTAGTGAATTTTCAAACACCACTACCTTTGGAATTATTTCTGGCCTAGGAAGAACCATACAAGCTTCGGATGGACGAGGACAATCCTCCAAACTTTCAGACCTCTTACAAACTGATGCCTCTATAAACCCAGGTAATTCAGGTGGTCCTTTAGTTAACTTATCTGGTCAAGTGGTTGGTATTAATACCGCGGTAGCTCAAAGTGCGGATGGCATTGGGTTTGCTATTCCTATTAATGAAGCTAAAACCGTTGTTGATTCTGTTTTGGAACACGGTCGTATCATTCGCCCAGCGCTTGGAGTGCGTTATGTGGAAATAACACCAAAACTCGCTAAAACTTTAAATCTGCCTGTTGAAAACGGTGCTTTACTCTCTGATGATCCTGTGAAACAAATTCCTGCCATAGTAACAGATTCGCCTGCTTTTAAAGCTGGAATTAAAGCTAACGATATCATCTTAGAGGTAGATGGAAAAAGTATTGATGAAAACCAAACTCTTTCTCAATTAATTCAACAATATACCGTGGGTGAAAGTTTAGAGCTGACAGTTTTGAGAAACAAGCAGAGATTGAAATTCCAAGTAAAATTATTTGAGGTGGATCTTAGCTCTTAGTCCATTAGATTAAGACTGTCAACCAACAACTGGGTGATAGCATATTTTTTTTGATTTAGTTCATCATAAGTGCGATGATAACCATCTTGCTTGGCATCAGGTTGCTTTTGTTCTTTTTTACCTAATCCAAAATGCATATCACTTAAAATGCCTATGGTAGATTTTAATTCTTCTTTAGACATGGATTGTGGTTCTTTATTTTCTAAAGCCCAAGCGCTAAATTTTGTTTGGGAAGGGTTGAGAGACACAATATGTCGAAGGATTTTTTTCATTAATGACTTACGTTGTTCAACTGGATAATCTCCAATAGCACTTTCGATATTTCTATATAATGTGCTATGAAAATTATAAAAACACTGCTCTAACATTGGCTTTACAAATTTGGATTCATAAAATTCTTTTTGTTTTTGTTTTAATTTATTATATGCAAGAATTTTAGCATGCTGCTTGGCTTCAGATGACTTTTTATCGTAAGCATCAAAAATAGTAGCGTTCTCAAATTCATAGCGCTCGCTATCAAACAACCTAGGTACAAAATAATCAGAAAAATCTAGAGATAATAGCTTTTTGTTGGTAGAATCTGAAATTCGTAAGCTGGGTATTCGCAGGTATTCAAAATCATTATATGGATCTTGAGCTTGTCTGAAACTAAATTCAAATACTGGCGTTTGACCTTGAAGTAAAATAGCTACAACCACATTTTGAATAGAGTTATATAGATCGTTTGGAGTATTCAGAAAGTTAAACTCTGCAAGTTGCCTGGAAAAATCCTCATGATTTAAATTATAAATATGCGCTGCGATATTCACCACTTCACGCTCTGCCTGACCTGCTTGCATAGGATCAAATAAATGCGGATATTTGCCAACAAGTTGCTGACTAATAATTTCTCGACTAAAGTAATGAGCTTGAGTTTCCAAACTATCCATACGCTGTACTTGAATTAACTCTTGAAAACCTGCTAGATCAGCTTTGGCTGCCTTGATAAGGATTGCTAAATTTGGAACTGTAGGAAATTTTATAGTCTGATTGGATGCAAATAATTCATGAACCCTATCCTCATTGACTGCTTCTAATAAACCGATTCGGTTTTCAAAATCTATGTACTGCGTTGTCCACGTATCATATTTTTCCAAAAGGCCTTTAGCTAAATCTGCAAAACCTTTCCATTTTTCCTGATCAATACCTTGTACATTCTGAAAAAAACTATCTAGATTACTAAGGTCTGGCGATGTAAGTTGTTCTATTTGTTCAGTAAAAACCCTTGATATACTTTCGATCTCCTCCCGTTGTTCCTCTAGCCTGGTCAGTAGTTTGTAATTTTCATTAATTTCGCCTGTATTTTCATTTGGTCCTAAAGAATCTGATGAAACTGAAGGATTACTTTTTTTGTAAATCATGGAATGGAACTAAACTACATTAAGTTAATATAACATAATTTATAGATTTTTTCAAGTTAGATAAAGCGGCTAAAGTCGTACTGTTTCATATACTCTTGGACCTCTTGGCGGATATGGTTTAAGACTCCTTCATCGTTGATGTTTTGGGCAACTTGTAACATTTTGGCTGCTATAAATTCCATGTCTGATTCTTTCATCCCTAGGGTAGTAACTGCTGGTGTTCCGATACGTACACCTGATGGATTCATTGGTGGGTTTGGGTCAAAAGGGACAGTATTGTAGTTGGTTTCAAGCCCAGCTCGATATAAGGCTTTGGCATAATCCTTACCATTAATTTTAAAACTTGCTATAGCATTAATAATAATTAAATGAGTATCGGTTCCACCCGAGACTAAATTAAACCCTCTACCTAAAAGGGCTTTAGCAAGAGCCTGGGCATTTAAGTAAATTTGATGAGCGTAAGTTTGAAACTCTCCTGACAAAGCTTCTTTAAAGGCAACGGCTTTCGCTGCTGTAATATGGTTGTGGGGGCCGCCTTGAAGGCCTGGCATAATAGCTTTGTCTACTTTGCTGGCATGCTCTTTTTTACATAAAATTAGGCCACCACGAGGCCCTCTTAATGCCTTGTGGGTAGTGGTTGTAATAATATCGGCATAAGGGGCAGGATGTGGGTGGTCACCACTAATACAAAGAGCGTTGATATGAGAAATGTCTGCCAAAAGGTAGGCACCTACCCTATCGCAAATTTCTCGAAATTTGGCAAAGTCAATAGTGCGCGGGTAAGCGGTATATCCTGCAATAATTAATTTTGGTTGGAATTTTAAGGCTTGATCTAAAATTTTATCGTAATCAATTTGGTGGGTTTTAGGGTCAACTGTGTAAGATTCTGAATTAAAGAATTTAGCTGAAAAATTTAATTTGTAACCATGGGTTAAATGACCTCCTTCGGATAGTTTTAAACCTAGAATTTTATCGTTCGGCTCAAGTAATGCTAAAAAAGCAGCTTGATTAGCAGGGGACCCAGAGTAAGGTTGGACATTAGCGTGATCCATATGAAATAATTGGCAGGCCCGTTGGCAGGCTGTAGTTTCAACTTCATCAATAAATTCTTGGCCTTCGTAATAACGTTTACCTGGATACCCTTCGGAATATTTATTGGTAAACACGCTGCCGCTTGCTTCCATTACAGCTTTAGAAGCGTAGTTTTCGGAGGGAATGAGGCGTATAACTTCTTGCTCTCTTTTTTTTTCCCCTTCAATTAATTTAAAAATTTTTGGGTCTTGGTCAATAATATGATTCATAGTGATATTTAAAGTTGTTTTAATTATAACTTAATCAGCCCAAAAAAGCTTTCTATCCTTTTAGTTTTTCTTGACTATAACATTTAAATCTTCTTTATTAACATTAGGCTAATATCATCTTTTTGTTCTTATACACCT
>JAAZXH010000024.1 GCA_014240275.1 Candidatus Peregrinibacteria bacterium | reverse complement strand
ATGGGTGGTATGCAAGACGCCGGTGAAATGGCTGGCGATAACTCTATGGGTGGCGTAGAAGATGCCGGTGAAATGGCTGGTGATAACTATACGGGTGGTATGCAAGGCGCCGGTGAAATGGCTGGCGATAACTCTACGGGTGGTATGCAAGACGCCGGTGAAATGGCTGGCGATAACTCTACGGGTGGCGTAGAAGATGCCGGTGAAATGGCTGGTGATAACTCTATGGCTGGTATGCAAGATGCCGGTGAAATGCAAGATCCATCTGATAGTGCAGATATGATGAGTCAACATTATAACGATCAACATGCAGTTGTGATTGATGATAGCGACAATCCAAAGTCGGATCCAAGTGGCTCAACTCTTGATAAAAACACAAATGATAATGGATGTAACCAATCTTCAAATCAATCATTGCCTCCGGCTTTCGTACTACTAGGTTTGATGGGAGCTACTGTACGAAGAAAATTTACTTGGAAAAAATAAGGAAATTAGGTATTTTATAGTGGTATAAAATACTTCATGCAAAAAGAAAGCTTTAAAACCTTATTAGAACTTCTAGCGATCAACTTAATATTACTGGCACTGATCTTGTATTTTGTGCCAGTTTTGACTTTTTGGATTTTCATTATTCTAGCAGGTGTATGTTATTGGCGTCTAAAAAAATTATAAATGCTTTATTTAGTTGCAACCCCAATTGGGAATTTAAAAGATATAACTTTGCGAGCCATTGAAACTTTGAAAGAAGTTGATTTGATATTATGCGAAGATACCCGACATAGCCTGAAACTCTTAAACACATACGAAATAAAAAAACCTCTTTTGAGTTTTCACAGTCATAGTAAACCGCAAAGATTGGAAGAGATTTTAAAATATTTGCAAGAAGGTAAAAAAGTTGCACTGATAACTGATGCTGGATCTCCTTGTATTTCAGATCCTGGATATAAAATAGTAAAATTAGCTACCCAAAATAATATTCAAGTTAGTGTTTTACCTGGCCCTTGTGCTGCAATTGCAGCGGTGACAGCTTCTGGGTTGCCAAGTGATAAGTTTTTGTATCTTGGCTTTATGCCCCAAAAAAAAGGTCGACAGACTTTAATTAAATCCTTTGCAGATACTACCTACTCCGTGGTTATTTATGAGTCACCTTATCGAGTTCTTAAAACCTTAAATCAGTTTCAAGAACTACTCGGCGAAAGATATATTTCAATATCTCGAGAGATTTCAAAATTGCATGAAGAAGTATTTACCGGTACAATATCTATGGCGATAGAAAAATTTGAAGCATCCAAACCCAAAGGTGAATTTGTTATGGTTTTGGCACCTAAAAACTATAAATATGAATAAGGCTTTTACATTACTAGAACTAATTGTGGTAATAGTAATTGTTGGAGTCTTGTCAGTTGCAATGTTGCAAACTGATTTTATAAGTTTTCAAAATACCGACTCAACAATAATTGAAAAAGACTTTCGAAGTCTGCAGTTTAATCTACAACTCAACGCAATTGCTGCTACTGAGCAGCAAGTCAATTTTACAACCCTTACTTTAGCAAATAATGGTATCGGCTCTAGTGTTAGACCTCTTAACCAAGAGAATTTGCCAGCAGTTTGCCCAGAAGAGAATCAAACAACTGATTTAACTCAAAATTTAAACCGTAGCTATTTTTGCGGCCAAGACATACAACGCTTTTGGGTAAATGATAATGGTGAGAAAGTGCTATTGAACCAAACCGAAAAATTAAGTTTTGCCTTTAGATCTGGCAGTCAAAAAGACTGCGTACTAAAAAAAGGAAATGATGAAATTATGTTGGCTAGCTTTTCAGTTGCTGGTGCAGAAATTTGGCTCAATTCCCTAGCCTGTAAAATAGATTTACTAACCCCAAGTACCGATGCCGGACAAAATGCAGCTCAGTAATGCCATGTCGATGATAGAAGTGGTGATCGCCATTAGCTTAATTGGATTTTTGTTCACACTGAGTCTCAATATTACAGATTTATCATTGTCTACAACATCAAGTAATAAAGATAGATTCATAGCAAATCAAGCTTTACAAGTAGAGTCTATTAAACTGTACTACAAACTCAAAACTAATTTGATACGTTATGGAAAACGCCAATTTTTAAATTGCTTTCTACAAGAAAATTACCCAAATGAAGCTGAATGTACTGCTCCAGAAGATGGCATTAATATAGTAGGTAACGCAGATAATTTTCAAGAAATTGATGGTTTAAAAGTTCGCTCATCACTTACTAAAACTGACAACTCTGTAAAAGCACTAGTTGAAGTTAAATTTTTAGAAGACGGTTCCGAAAAATTACTAACAAAAGAATTCTTATTTAATCCAGAATCATGAAAAAAGCACTTTCTTTGGTAGAGGTAATGGTGAGTATTGCAATTTTTTCTGTGGTTTCGGTTGTCTCGCTAAACATTTACATTAATAATATCAAGCAGTCTGAGCAAACAAAACAATTCAATGTTTTTTTGAACGAAGCTCGCTTTTTACGTAACTTTATCAGTGAAAAACTAGCAACCATGCAAATAGATTACTCAGAGTATTTTGAACAATGTGTAACTAAAACTAATTGCCCAGTTTTAGATGGCCTTGTCCCACATAATGATATTGAATACGGAGAAAAAGACGGACTATATGCTTTGCAATTTTTAGATTTTGGAACCAAACCAGACGGAACACCTGATAATCTTGGCAATGGATGTATTGATAACGACGGTGAATATTATGAAATGCCAACCGAACGATGCAATGTAATTTTTGCTGGTAGCGAGGATAGCCCTAAAGGAGAGAACCCAGTATTGAGCTCTATTTGTGCAGATGATAAATATACTGAAGCCCATTTAAAAGGCGAGGCTAACTCCCCTATTTCTAATAGAGCGTGTCAGCCGGGAGGTAATACCATGAATAAACTATTTTTAAAAGATGCCAGTGGAAATAAATTTATTTTTGGAATTAAAGACTTTGATGACCAAAAATTATTAAGTTTAGCGATTTTGAATCCAAACCCCGAAGTAGAACTAGATATACCTAACCCTTATACGAACTACAAGTGTGCGAAGTCCTTTAATTGTGGAGCAGGCAAGGTTTTAACGAATAATTCTTTTGTTGCTAATAATACTTCGGAATTATATAAAGGGGCTGTGCCTATTTCTTCTTTAAATTTAAATATATCAGACTTTGAGGTGGAATTTGGACCTCACCAATCTTTGGATCTAGCACCAAACCAGTTAACAGCTGAGGTGCAACAAGCTCCTTTTGTGCATATAAAATTTTTTGTAGAACCAAAGAATAAGTTTGTGATTCCTTTTCAGGGTCAGGCTTCACGCATTCCGGTGGAAATTTACCATGTATTTGATATTTAGATGCGAAACATGCTAATATGATTGCGTTTTAAATCTTTCGTATGCAATCTTATGATTTTCAGGGTATTGAGTCTAAGTGGCAAGCTGCCTGGCGATCAAACCCAAAACTGGCTTTTGATCCTCAAAACTTAGATAATGCTTTTTACAATTTGGTAATGTTCCCTTACCCTTCTGGGAGTCGATTGCACATTGGGCACTGGTTTAATTACTCAGGAATTGATATATTTGGTAGGTTTAAAAAAATGCAGGGGTTCAATGTTTTTCAACCCTTAGGTTACGATAGTTTTGGCTTACCTGCTGAAAATTTTGCAATTAAAACTAATATAGCACCGCAAGATAGTACTGCCAAAAACATTAAAATCATGAATGAACAAATTGATGGTATTGGTGGTATGTTTGAAGATAAATATCGGATGATCACTTCTAGCCCAGAATACTATAAATGGACACAGTGGCTATTTTTAAAATTGCATAAAGCTGGTTTAGCCTTTCAAAAAGAAGCTTTGGTAAACTGGGATCCAGTTGACCAAACTGTAATTGCGAATGAGCAAATTTTACCTGATGGTACCGCGGAACGCTCAGGAGCAATGGTAGAAAAGAAAATGATGAAACAATGGTTTTTCAAAATCACTGACTACGCTGAAGACTTATTAGATTTTTCAGAATTGAACTGGCCTGCCAAAACTATTACTATGCAAAAAAACTGGATCGGCAAAAGCCAGGGTACTGTTATAAACTTTGCAGGTGAAAACTTTGAAATTGAATGTTTTACAACTCGCATAGATACTGTTTTTGGTGTGGAATACGTTGTACTAGCCCCTGAACATCCGCTTTTAAAAACTATCGTGCCTGAAAGTCATATGGATCAAGTCAGTGAATACCAAAATCAAACGGCCTTAAAATCAGAAATTGATAGATCTAGCACTGAATTAGAAAAAACTGGTTTATTTACAGGTGCCTATGTGACCAATCCCTTAAATGGCAAAAAAGTTCCAGTATGGACAGCCGACTACGTAATCTATACCTATGGAACTGGTGCGGTAATGGGAGTACCCGCTCACGACGCAAGAGATTTTATTTTTGCGAATAAATATAAATTAGCAATTTCTCAAGTTATTCAGTCTGACTCAGATTTGCCAGTATTAGAACATGGAACTCTAATTAATTCCGACAAATATAATGGTTTGAATACTAGTGAGGCCATAACTGCAATTTCTGCAGATCTGAAAGCTATGAATAAAGGTGAGCTACAAACTACCTATCGTTTGCGAGACTGGAGTGTGGGTCGCCAAAGATACTGGGGCTGCCCGATTCCGATAGTGTATGATCCGGAAGGCCAAGTGGTTCCAATTCCAGAAGAACATCTTCCTTGGGAACTACCGACTGATGTTGACTACAAGCCAACTGGAGTTCCTCCACTTGGAAGCTCAAAACAACTGCAAGCTAATGTAGAAAAGATTTTTGGACCCGGCTATAGAGCAGAATTCGATACGCTTGATGCATTTGTGTGTTCTAGCTTTTACCTTAACCGATATGCAAACCATGCGGATCCTTCACAGCTTGCAACTGAAGAACAAATGCAAAAATTAATTCCAGTTGATCTTTATATGGGGGGTGCAGAGCACGCCTGTATGCACCTTTTATATGTGCGTTTTATTCATAAATTTTTACGTGACCAAGGCTTATTTACATGCAATGAACCAGTAAAACGTTTAATTCACCAAGGTATAATTACCAAAGATGGTGCTAAAATGAGTAAATCTAAAGGTAACGTGGTAAACCCCGATGATTATGTGAATAAATTTGGAGCTGATGTTTTTAGAATGTATATGATGTTCCAAGGCCCTTTTACAGAAGGTGGAGACTTTTCAGATGAAGGTATCATTGGAGTCTTAAGATTTAGAGACAAACTACTGCGGTTTTACGAAAACCCAAAAGAGCTAGATGCTACAAAAGAATCAGATTATAAGCGAGAGCTCAATAGTTTGCTTGAAAAGTCTATAAAAGACTATGAGAACTTTCAATTTAATACTGTAATGGCGGCTTGTATGGAGTTTTATAACTTTATCGCAAAGCATGGCGCTGAGCAAAACGGACTAGAAAGTTTAATCCAAATCTTGGCTCCCCTAGCCCCTCACCTAGCAGAACATGCATGGCATGAACTACTAGGTAAAACCGAATCTATCTTTTTGAGTCAATTCCAAGAAGTCGACAAATCGGCCTTAGTTTCTAATACTTGTGTATACGCTATTCAGGTGAATGGTAAAATGCGTGCCAGTTTAGAATTTGATACTGCCGCCGAAAAAGAGTCTATTATAGCTAATGTGAGCCAAAGACCTGAAATTGCAAAATACCTAGAAGGCAAAGAAGTAGTAAAAACTATCTTTGTACCAGGAAAAATTGTAAGTTTTGTTGTTAAGGGATAATCGGGGCGTGAATAGAAGAGGCCTTAGTTACACTAGATGCTTGGTTTTGGAAGACAATCAAACTTGCTGAAGACAAACATAAAACAAGCGCAATTGCCACAATAATTCGTTTTTTTTCTCGGTTTAAACCTGACATAGTTTCTTTTATATTTATAAATTATAACATAATAAAATAAAAATGTAAATAAAAAAGACAATCTTTCTGAGATCATTCGACGGAAGTATGATTTTCCGTGAATAAGTTATCTTAGAAAGACTGTCGAGGGTAGTAACTACTTACCTATCTTTTGCTGTACTTTGGTGAGTTTTTAGTCTTACCTCGGACCGCTTGATAAAATGTGCATCATCTGCTATGATATGGTGGTCAATAGAAGTGGTACACCAAGCTGTGTCATTTAGCGCGAACTAAATATTGACAATTTGGGTTTCGAAACTAAGTTAGTTAGGCTTAGCTTCATCATAAAGCAAAAGAGGAAGGGAAAACACTATTTCATTTTTCCCTCGGCTCTTTGGCTTTAGCCTTAGAGGGGGCCATTTAAGGTAGGCCTTAGCACCTGATCACTTTTCTGCCAATCCTTTGGCTTTGTTTGAAAAATAAGTTTCTTACAAATGTTATGTTAATGAACTTTCTTTATCTTTGATCTTCATATTACTATACACCCTTATTTTACTTTATACAAACACTACTTCTTGCCACAACCTTAAATTGACGACTAACTGCGATTAAGCTTGATATCTGAAGTTATATATGTTAGAGTTTCTACAGTATTTTAAAGCTATTTAATGTCTAGAACTAAAGGTAAATACCATGTCTTAACATTTGGTTGTCAAATGAACCACAGTGACTCAGAAAGATTAGCCAGTGCACTTGAAAATTATGGTTTTCAAAACACAGATACTTTAGAGGAGGCCGAATTGGTAATTTTTAATACATGCTCTATTAAACAAAAGGCAGAAGACAAAGTTCTAGGGCATATGAAAAAAGTTACAAAGATGAAGGCTAGAAACTCGAAGGTTAAACTCGGCATTACAGGCTGTATGACAAGAATCACAAGCTCTGCTAAGAGCCGAACTAAAGATGAGTTATTTAAACAGATTCCTGATTTAGATATTTGCTTCCCTATTAAAGACTTGCCTAAAATTGGAAGTTTATTAAAGGATATAGATCCAGATTTTGCAGATTTAGAACAAGAAGAAGCTGATTTAGGGAATTATTTTAAAATCGCACCTAAATATAAAACTCCATTTCAAGCCTACCTGCCTATTATGACGGGTTGCGACAAATTTTGTACTTACTGCATAGTACCTTATTCTAGAGGCCGTGAAACATCCCGACCAATTGATGAAATTTACCAAGAAGCCTTAAAAATTGTAGACAATGGAGGTTTAGAAATCACACTATTAGGTCAAAATGTAAATAGCTACGGCTTAAGTTGGGCCGATAAAAAGTCTGACAAATTCACTTATGACTCCCCCCCTTTTGTACAACTACTTAAGAAACTTGATACTATAGAAGGTCTCAAACGCTTAAGATTCACATCTCCCCATCCGCAAGATATGTGCAATAAGGTGGTTGATGCAATTGCAGATTTAGAATCTTTAATGCCTTATATCCACCTACCTTTGCAATCAGGATCAGACTATATACTAAAAAAGATGAACCGGAATTATGATAGCAAAAAATTTATGGAAATAGTGCATTATATACGTAGCCGTATGCCTAACTGCGCTATATCAACAGATATAATTGTAGGGTTTTGTGGAGAAACCGAAGAACATTTTCAAGAAACTTACGATCTTTTTAAGGAGGTTTGCTTTGACCTGGCCTTTATTAGCCAATACTCTACTCGTAAAGGTACGGTAGCTGGTTTATTGAAAAAAGACGACGTACCAGCTGAGGTAAAAAAGCAAAGATGGCACCGTTTAAATGATCTACTACGTGAAACAAGTCTAATTAAAAATAAATATTTTGAAGGCAAAACAGTCCAAGTCCTGTTTGAAAGAAAATCGCGCAAAGCAGGTATTCTGAAAGGACGCACCGAATACGGCAAAGAGGTAATTTTAGAAGGCCCAGAAACTTTAATTGGCCAAATTGTGCCAGTAAAAATAGCCGAGAGCCAAGAATGGCGACTGCTAGGAGAGCTAGTGACTTAAGATCAAATTAAACTCTGTATTGCCGTCATGACTTATATTTTCTATGTTTTGAAAATAGCTTTGATCGTCTACAAATAAACGTTCTTTGCTAAGTCCATCAAATTGAAATGACTTCTGATAATTGGCATTTAAAAGCCCTGGAGTCTTGATGTGCTGAAACTTGTAATCAAAAACCTTTGACCCTTTTAACTTATAGCCAGATTTATATTTGATCTCTAAAGTATTGGTTTGATAAGGCTTAGTTGTCATTGGTACGTAAATAACTTTTGATTTTGTTTCTGCTTCAATTTCGGCTTCAAACTTAACGGGACTTGAGTCTACTAAGACTTTTTCAATACTAGACCCAAGTGGAAGGTGAACTTTAGCAACTACTTTATTATCCCCTTTAATTAAAATATGTTTAACTGAATTTGAAACCGGGTAGAGACCTACTCTTCTTGCGATCGAGTCGATTATAACTTCTTGGTTTAGACTATACCCATGTGTCCGCGTTAACTTAAGATGGTGTGCAGGAGTTTGATTTTTAGCTAATGTGGTACTATGTGAAATGTCAGTTTGCATGTCTAGATCAGTTTTATTGCCACCCACAGAAGTTAAACTAACTAAAAAGGATTCCTGATTTTTTTTAGAATAAAAGTTGAAATCAGAGGCTACATTAATTTCTTGTAGAATCGATTGATGATCTGAATTACTTGTTATGATATGCAAGTCACTAGACTGGATTTCTCTTAAACCCAACTTAATAAATCTGTTTAAATTATCTACGTTCTGCAAGGCAGGTACAATGTTAGCCAGGGTTTTTTTAATCACAATTTTATCATCAGACATATAGGCTTTTTCGGATTCTATCATTAAGGTTAAAGCATAGAAGTAGTTTTGCGGGGTTAAGGTAAAATTACGACCTGGTATTTTTTGATCACCAAGAATTTCTAGTATATCTTGAAAAACTGACTGGTTCACAATAATGGCAGTATCAAAGCTTGGGAACTTTAGCGTTTCTAATTCTTTTTTCAAAAGTTGTAAATATACTTTGGGATCTGATGTGTAATTTAGATCTCGAATAAAAACTTTCGAATTCAATCCTGCCAGATTAGGTGGTGGACTAATATGAGGTAAATACTGTCCGTCTAACTGGTAAACATCTATTACATCAATGTCTTGAATGCGACCAGCCGATACGTTAACTAGGGCAAATAAGCCTGAAAAACCACCAAGAGGACGAATTTCTGCGTTATTTTGAATGGCAATTAAATAACGATGTGTTGATTTTAACCCACTGAAATCAGCTAACATATTTAAATTTGCAATCATAAAATTAACCTTAGTTGTCAGTTGCGCAAACTGGGTTTGTAAATCTAAGAACTGATCCCGAGCCAAACCTGGTACCTGAGATTTAGGTATGTCTTGAAAACTTTGATTAAGGTTTTTTAACTGAAAATCTAATTCATTAACCGCAGATAAAGTTAAATGTAAATCTTTAAATGCAACCATGTCAACAAAATCGCTAGCCTTTAAAGATGTCAGTTTTGGTAGTAGGTTTTGTAGGCTTTGGTGGCTTAGTTCTAAATTATTTTTTAAACGTTGGAACTCTAAACTGCTAGGTAATAGTGGTTTAAGCTGGGTATAAACTGTAAAACTATCGGAAAGTAAACCTTGTAAAACTTCTTGATTAGCTAAAGACATTTTATCTGTACTGATAATTTGCTGCTTAATGGATTGTAGTCGGCCTGCAACGTCTTGAAATTGGAAGAATTGATAAATACTAAAGTTTAAAACTACAATGATCAATAAAACTATTTCAAAAATGTGAATTTCAGTTTTTATATAGCGCATTCGCTTATAATTTTGGATTAAGTTTTTAAAATATTCTACCATGCAATTTTAATTATTGTCTGTAAACCATCATCAAATAAATTACTCACCAAACTCAGACTAAATGGTATGTTTAATTGATAGATCCGAAAGAAATCTGGCCAAATAGCGTTTGGATTAATTAAGATAATTTCATCTGCTAAATTGTAGAACTGCTTTTCAGCCCTCAGTGGGAATTTGTTTTTGGTATTATCAGGATTTTTCTTTTTAAAACTTACGTTTAATTTTTTGGCAGACTCGGACTTTAAACTGAGAGTACCTAAGTTGTTAGACAAATTAAATATCGCTAAATTTTGATTTTTGAATTCTGGATCTTTCAAAGTATGGCTAGCTCTTTGAACCCGACTACCATCCTCTAAAACTTGAGATTGCACCTCTAAACGAAAACCCGCCAAGATTTTTTTAAATAAAGGGACAGCCTCCGGTAAGGTTAAGTGGCTTAGATTCAAATCAAAACTGCCACTGGAATGATATGCAAACTCATAAGGCTGGTCTAACAAAGTTAAAATCTGTTGAATATCTTGGCTATCTAAAAAGGCAAAGCTATTTTTAAGGAGTGTTTGAATATTAGGATCAATAGTCTGCAATCTTTTGGCTAAGGAACTCCCTTGGACGCAAATAGTGCTGTAAAAGGCTTGGCAAATTTTATTTGGAGTAAGCTTGGGAAAGTGAGGTAAATTTGGATAATTAATTGGCGTATAGGTATTTAAATAAAAGGCTTGATTTGTATACTTGAGACTGGCTAGTAAAAAATTATCTTGGCTGGCAATATCAAAGTGTTTTGGGTTCATAAATGCATGCGCAAGTTTGGAATTTGGTAAATGGTTGATAGAATCCTGCAAGCGATTTTTTAGCACCCGCACTGCAACATTGGCATTTTTGGGAGGTACAGAACTTATAACAATTTGATTACTTTGTGAAATATTCCCATCTGCCATTTTGACACCTTGCAGCTGGCCCTCTAAAATTAACTTTGGATAAAGGGCTCCATCGACATTGTATAATAAGTAAGTCACCTGATGGATGTTTTGAATTTGATTCTCATAATAAAATAATAGCTGGTCTGTGAGCTGACTGACTAAATTTAAAATCTGCGGCTTGAGGTTTGGTTCGTTAAGCTTGGTGTAAATTTCATGCGGGAAAAAACTAACTCCAAAAGCCAGGTTGTTAATATCTTGATTGTATAGGCTTGGTCGATAACTATACTTTTGTTCATAAAACTTCATGAAGCTTAGGCAGGCAACTACCAGAAAGATCACAACTAATCCGATTCTAAAAAATTTCGACATAATATATATTACAGATCTATTTTAACAAATATTGCTTGGCATTCAAACTGCTTTAACTTGAAAAAACTTTAAAATGAGGTTAGGATTTATGAGCATTTAAGTAAACCTATGGAAGTTTCACAATTACGTAGACTATATCTTGATTTTTTTATTAAAAAATGTAAACATACCGAAATTGGCAGCAGCCCACTTTTACCAGAAAACGACCCGACCTGCTTGTTCAATACAGCTGGTATGCAACCTTTAGTTCCCTATCTTTTAGGGGCGGCCCACCCTTGTGGAACTCGCTTGGTTAATAGCCAAAAATGTTTAAGAACTGATGATTTAGATGAAGTTGGAGACGATACCCATCATACTTTTTTTGAAATGCTTGGAAACTGGTCTTTAGGTGACTACTTTAAAGAAGAAGCGATTAAATGGAGTTATGAATTTCTAGTTGGCAAACGTGAAGATGGGTGCTTGGAACTTGATCCACGCAGAATCTGTGTAACAGTATACGAAGGAGATGAAACGGTAGAAAGAGACAACAAAGCTATCCAACTTTGGCAAGAGCTAGGGTTTATTTTAAATTCGGAGGCTAAGCCTGGAGATTTAAATCGTATTTATCCTTATCCTGCTGAACATAACTGGTGGAAGCTAGCGGAAACTGGACCTTGCGGACCAGATACGGAAATCTTTTATTACAATGGAGACTTAGAGGATCCAAAATTTAAAAATAATAAATATGCTCCAAATGACGAAACTGATGTTTATGTCGAAATATGGAACAATGTTTTCATGATGTACAATCGAGAAAGTGACGGCAGTTTAACTGAATTAACAAACAAAAACATCGATACCGGGATGGGATTTGAGCGTATTTTATCTTTTGTAAATGGTGTGAACAACGCTTACCAAACTCCGTTATTTAAACCTGTACTAGATAGACTAAGAGAACTTTCCAGCAAAACTGAGATTGAAAATTCAATTCGTATCATTTCTGATCACTTAAGAGCTAGTGTGTTTATTATGGGTGATCAATTTGGAGTAACTCCTTCTAATACAGACCAGGGTTACGTGCTACGTAAACTCATTCGCCGAGCTGCCAGACATCTACACAAAATTGGGGTTGATTATATGGAGGCTGTGGCAATAGCCGACATCTTTATTGGAATGTATAGTGACCACTACACCGAACTTGTCGGCAAGAAAGATCTGATTTTAACTGAGTTGAAACAAGAAATAGAACAATTTAGCCTAACTTTAGACAAAGGTTGTAAAGAGTTTATGAAAATTAAAAATGAATTAGACCAAAAAGCGATTCAAATTATACCTGGTGAGCTAGCTTTTAAACTTTATGATACTTACGGGTTCCCACTAGAAATGACAGAGGAACTGGCTACTGAAAACAATTTAAGTGTGGATTCTGAGGGTTTTGAAAAAGCATATAAAGCCCATCAAGATTTATCACGTACAGCAGCAGCTGGAAGGTTTAAAGGAGGTTTGGCTGATGACTCAGAAGAATCTACCAAACTACATACTGCCACTCACCTACTACACCAAGCCTTAAGAGATGTATTAGGAGATCACGTTGGACAAAAAGGCTCCAACATTACTCCAGAACGCCTACGGTTTGATTTCAATCATTCAGAGGCTATGACTAAAGAACAAATTGCCCAGGTGGAAGAAATAGTGAACGCCCAAATTGAACGTGACTTACAAATATCTTGTGACGTGATGTCTGTTGACGAGGCTAAAAGCCAAGGTGCAATAGGTTTATTTGAAGATAAATACGCTGAAAAAATTAATGTCTACAAAATTGGTAATTTCTCCATGGAAATTTGTGGTGGACCCCATGTGCAATCTACTAAAGAACTTGGACACTTTAAAATCAAAAAAGAACAAAGCTGTGGCAAAGGCGTACGTAGGATTAAAGCTATATTACAATAAAATTGTGGGGACTAGTTCCCCCATTTTAATTTAGACCTTAGGTTTTTAAAAAAATTGTAATTTTCAACGCGAACTAATTTTAGGGTCTGCGCAGATTTGCGAATGTGGATACTATCTTCTTGCTGAAGGCAGAAGCTGACTTGACCATCAATCGTTAAACCAACTGGACTTTCTGGGTCACGCTTAGTTTTAACTTTAATTTTTAATTTATGATGGTCGGCAATTATCAAAGGTCGGTTCGCTAATGATAAAGGGCAAATTGGTGTAATTAAAAAGGCATCTAAATCTGGAGAAACTATAGATCCGCCGGCTGAAAGACTGTGGCCGGTCGACCCAGTTGGGGTAGAGACTATGAGACCATCTACCTCAAAGTTGTGAATCAGTTTTTGACCAGTTTTTAATTCTAGGCGTAAAATCCTAGCTTTTAAACCCTGATTAATAGCAACTTCATTTAACGCTTTATATTCTTCGATTAGACGATTATCACGCTTAATTTTAACTGAAATTAAATTTCTTTGATCTAAAGAATAATCTCCAGCTAAAACTTGATCGATTGCTGCAAATAAATGGTCTGGCCTGACCTCTGTCAAAAATCCGAGTTTGCCTAAGTTCACCCCAATAATTTTTGGATTGGAACCACCTAGACTTCTTGCAATACGTAAAATAGTTCCATCCCCGCCTAAGGTACAAATAAAATCACATTTTAAAAGCTCTGGCAGGCTGGATTCTGCAGCATTCAAAATTGGAGCAGTATGTCTATCTAAATGAATATTAATAGACTTTTCTTGTAAGTAGCGGTACAATTGGCATATCACTTTTTGATTTTCCGCAGCATTCCGATTGCTAACAAGCCCAAACGTTAACTGATTCATGAAAAAAAATAAAATTACTAAAGTAATCATAACCCGATTCCCTTTTGTTAGTCAACTGGGTGGTGAAGAATGGCATAGCCATGATCTTTTTAACTATTTAAAAAAAAATAAAAATTTAGACTTTGAATTTTATGGCTCCTGTAAATGTATGGCGAAACTCTTGAAGGGTAAAACTATTTGGATGCCACGCTCACCTGTTAGTAAACTTAGCTTAATTATTGCAATTTTAGCTAGTCCATATATTATGTTGCGTTTTTTTTGGAAAGCCTGGCGTTTGTCTAAACAAAATACCTTAGTTTATATGCATAGTTTGCTTGAAAAAATTTTTATGGCTCCCTGCCTGCGCTTTTTTAATATCCCCTATATTTTTGTGGAACATGCCACGATTGGAAACTGGCTTTATAAAAACCCTCTTTTGTCTTTCTACAAGCGCAACTTAGCCTATAAAAGAGCAAAACTTATTACTGTTTCACATTTAATGGCAGCTGACTTGAAGGAGTTTAAACCGGTTGTAATTGCGAACGCTATTAACCAAAAATTCATCAGTTCTAAGCCCAGAAATAATCCTAAAAAAATCTTATATATCGGTAGACTTACTCCTGATAAAGGCGTAGATCAAATAGTGCGCTCTGCGTTAGACCTGCAGCAGTACCAATTTGTTTTTATCGGAAACGGTCCACTTGCTAAACAAATTAAACATGCTGGATTCAAGTTGTACCAAAAAATGTCTCATAGAAAAATTTTAGAATATTTAAAAAAAGTTGACTTGCTGCTTTTACCATCTAGCAAAAAAGATCCTTTTGGCCTAACTGTACTAGAAGCTATGAGCCGAGAAATTCCAAGCCTGATTAGCTCGAAAGTAGGTATAAAAGACTATCTCAAGCATAAGGACTCTACCTTTATAATTAAAAATAATCTGACTAACAGTATTGCTGAAGTCTTTAGTGAGGTGGAAATTTACAATAAAGTAAAAAATAATTTAGAAAAACACTATCGCAGTTTCGGATACCAATATATGGCGACAAGCTATTTTAAAATCTTCCAAAAACTTTGAGCAATCTTAGTCCAGTCATAATGATCTAAGACTGTTTTTTGCTTGGCATAAAGATCCTCCAAAGCCTTCGGGTGTTTTAAAAAATGCAGCATAATATGACTCAATTGTTTTGGACTTTTGAGTTCAAATTGAGCCTCCGAGTTTGGATTTACTTCTATAAAGGGTGGAATCTGTGCTGTCAAAATAGGAGTATGGCACTTTAACGACTCAATTAAGGGCATCCCAAAACCTTCATATAAATTAGGAAAAATGCAACATTGGGCTTGCGAATATAACTCCACTTTTTGTTTTTCACTTACAGCTCCTAATATTTTCACCCTTTGCTCTAACCCATTTGCCTTACAAAATTTATGCAGTTGCTTAATGTATTTTGGGTCTCCATAACCTGCCAAGATTAAATTATTGCTAACTTGATCTGCAATTTCTGCAAATGCCTTTAATAAGAATAGTTGATTCTTACGTGGTATCATTGCCTGTAGACACAAAAAATAATTCTTCTTAGGAGTTTTAATGCCTTGAATAAGGGTTCCAATAGAAGAACTATGAATTTTCTTCTTAGGTAGAGTAAAAAAACTTTTTAGGGCACACTTGGTTGAATCTGATACAGTTAAATATTGAACATTAGATCTATAATTCAATAGTCTTAAACATATATTTTCAATGAAAGCGGCTTTAAAACCAACCTGACTTGGGTGCATGAATGCGATTAGGTCATGAACCGTAACAAGACTGGGTCTTTGAATCAAACAAGCTGTCAAAAAGCTCGTTGGACTAAAAAACATTGCATCGTGATCATTATTGACTATTTTAGCTACTTTAAAATGCCACAGACGATTAAAGCTAAAATCTATTTTAGGATTCTTGCAATCTCCAATTAGTACGAGCTCTACGCCATGCGGTTTTGTATTTTTTAACGATCTTATCAGCTCCCTAGCATAAATGTTTTTTCCGTCTTGAATATTATTACAAAGACTGCGGGCGTCAATATAGAGCTTTAGGTTTGACATGCATCTAGTTTAATTTTATTTTAAAGATACAATTTTATAGCAATTTTTGCAAACTTATGCGCATTCGTGAAATATTAAAAACTTATCAAAACCATATTATCCAAACTTTATTATTTGGCTTATCAATTTCGAGCTTAATTCTAATGTCTTATAGCGAGAATATTTTAACTCAAACTACAGTAGTGCAACTTTTAAACTCTCCTTTAAGCATCTTGGTTTTTATATGCATTATTGCCCAGGTATGCTTTGTAGCATTGTGGCTAAAGAAGGTACGTCATGAACTACTTTTACCTGTATTGTTTTTAAAAATGTATAATTTAATTTTGATTTTCACAATTCTCTCCCATCCAGAATATGCCAACTCTAATAGCCTGCAAATTGGTGGCTGGTATTGGATAGCATTGATTGCATTTTTTTTAGAATTATATTTGATATATAAGTCTTTAATGGCTGCCAAAGTGGTGATTTCAGACAAACTAAATTAGAAAATTTATTAAAACTTTAAGCAAGTAAAATTTCTACAAAAAGGATTGACGGTGAGCTATCACTCACCTACTATTGAGTAGACTTATAACTTATTAAACATGACGAAGAAAGATGTTAATACTGAAAAACAAAAATCACTAGATATGGCTCTTGCACATATTGAAAAGAATTTTGGAAAAGGATCCATTATGAAGCTTGGCGCTGACAAAAATGCTCAAATTGAAACTACCCCAACTGGTTCATTAAGCTTAGATTTAGCTTTAGGTGGAGGTATCCCGAAAGGTAGAATCATTGAAATATATGGCCCAGAAAGTTCAGGGAAAACAACCGTTACACTACACATGATCGCTGAAGCTCAAAAGAAGGGTGGTCAGGCTGCGTTTATTGATGCTGAACATGCTTTAGATCCTGAATATGCTAAAAAAATTGGCGTAGATATAGACAATCTCTTGCTATCGCAACCAGATAGTGGTGAACAAGCCTTAGAAATCGTAGAAACATTAGTTCGATCAAACGCTGTAGACATAATAGTGATTGATTCAGTAGCAGCTCTTACACCAAAAGCAGAAATTGACGGAGATATGGGAGATGCACACATGGGGCTCCAAGCTCGTTTGATGAGTCAAGCATTAAGAAAGCTAACGGGTGCTGTTTCTAGATCTAACGTGTCAATTATCTTCATCAACCAGATTCGTATGAAAATTGGCGTAATGTTTGGTAACCCAGAAACTACAACTGGTGGAAATGCTTTGAAATTCTACTCATCAGTTAGGATGGAAATTCGAAGTGCAGGAAAAATTGAAGCTAACACAGAAATGGGTAAAACATTAGTAGGTAGTAAAGCTAAAATTAAGGTTGTGAAAAATAAAATTGCTCCTCCTTTCAAAATTGCAGAATTTGACATTATGTACAACAAAGGCATATCAAGAGAGGGAGATATCTTAAATCTCTCTGAAGCCTACAACGTGACTCGTAAGAGCGGGGCTTACTATTCATATAAAGATGAAAACATTGGTCAAGGTAGAGAAAATGCAAAGAAATATTTAGAAGCAAATCCTAAAATAGCCGCTGAGATTGAAAAAACTATCTTAAGGTTGGCCAATCCTCAAAATGCTAAATAAAGAGATCTATAATAGTGCGTGCCAATATTTGGCACGCCGTGAACATGGTTATAAAGAGCTAAGTACCAAGCTTACTAAAAAGTTCAAAGAGCAAGTTAGTAAACAAGACATTATAGATGTCTTGGATCATTTAGTACATAAGAAATACTTATCGGAACAAAGAGCCTGCGAAATGTATGTGATTAACCAAACCAAAAAATTATATGGTCCTAACAGGATCCATCAACACCTCTACTCCAAAGGCTTTGAACCACAGATGATTAGTGATACCATTACAGCTAGTAATATAGATTTTGCTCGCTTATGTTTACTTTGTGCTGAAAAAAAAGGACTCCAAGACGATATTTATGCAAGACAGGTTTTATATCGGAGAGGTTTTGATGTTGGGCAGATCAAAAAAGCCTTAGAAAAACTTGCAAAAAACAAATAAAAACTCTATAATTGAGTTAAGTAAGCTAACCGCTTGCCAAATTTGAAAATTTAAAATCACCTATGCAATCACAGTTTCAAGCAGCTATTAATCAGTTAGCGACCGAAAAAGGCCTACCAAAAGATCTGGTATTAACTATTATCGAAGATTCTTTTAAAGCAGCCTATAAAAAGGATTATGGACACAAAGAACAAAACATTGAGGTGGAACTAACTGAAAGTGGTGAAAGTGCAACGATTTTTGAGGTGTTGGAAGTAGTTGAAACTGTTGAAAATGTTCACACTCAAACCACCCTGGATGAAGCGAAAAAGTTTAATAAAAAAGTTAAGGTTGGAGAATCAATTCGTAAAGATGTTACTCCAATTGAATATGGTCGGATTGCAGCCCAATCAGCGAAACAAGTAATTATTCAAAAAATCCAAGAGGCTGAAAGATCTATTATGTACGAAAATTTCAAAGATCGTGAAAACGAATTAATTAACGCCCAAGTACATAGAGTTCAACACCATCACGTTTTTGTAGACTTAGGTAAGATAATTATTGAGTTGCCAAAAGAATATCAAATTCCTGGCGAAAAATACTATGCAGGTCAAAGAATAAAGCTTTATCTTGATAAGGTTGTTAAAACCACAAAAGGTCCAAAGCTCTTAATTTCTCGAACTCATAAAAATTTAGTTGCTAAACTATTAGAAATTGAAATTCCAGAAGTATCTGAAGGCACTGTAGTGGTAAAAGCTATAGCACGTGATGCTGGACTTCGAACTAAGATTGCAGTGAGCTCTAATGCAGAAAGTGAAAAAATTGACCCAATTGGTTCTTGTGTAGGACAAAAAGGGGTTCGTATCCAAAGTGTTATGGATGAATTAAATGGTGAAAGAATTGATATTTTACTATACACAGATAATAAAGAGGCTATGATTAAAAGTGCTTTGGCTCCTGCAACTATTGATCACATAATTTTAAATGAAGAGCAAAATAGCGCCCAAGTATTTGTGCAAGAAGACCAACGTTCGCTTGCAATCGGGAAAAAGGGACAAAATGTAAGGCTTGCTTCTAAACTCACAGAATGTGAAATTGACATTATGAATTCAAGTGAGTTGCCTGAAGATATTCAAGCAGAAGTTACTAAAAAGGCTGCAGCACCAAGTGAGGAAGCTACAGAAGAAGCGGCTGGTAAGAAGGAGCCAAGTGAAATTACTGTTTCTGAAGCTGGTTTATCGTCACATATCGTAGAAGCCTTAACAGAGGCAAACCTTACTCTAGCGATACAATTACAGGGCCTATCTGTATCAGATTTACAAACAATTGACGGGATAGATGAAGACGCAGCATTAGAAATTCATGAAAAAGTGAATAACCTGTAAAAAAAGCCACAAATAATGTTTCATATGCTATCTATTTGTGGTATAATAAATAGATAGCTTTTTATTTATGCAAGACTTTAAAGATTTCAATACTGGGAAAACTCATAAAAAGCAAACCCACGAAGGGAGTTTTACTCAAGATATTGTACTTGAACAAAAAAGACAAAAACTAAAAACTTTGGCAGCTAGCGAAGGAGTAAGATATGTTGATTTACGAAATACTACAGTGAATCCAGATTTGTTTCGCCTGATTCCCTATCAAATTCTACTCGAAGCAAAAGCTGTGATCACCTTAAAACATGGTAAGAAATTACAAGTTGTAACTGAAGATTCGAAATCAAATCAGTTTCAGGCTTTAACTGGTAAACTTGAGCAGCAAGGTTTTGAAATATCTCCAGGACTTTGTATTTTTGAAGATATGCAATTGATTCACAATCAAATTCAAACTTTTCAAACCCAAAACCTGACTCAAAAAATTGAAAATAAATTAGACTATAGTGACTCCTCTACTCAATTAGCTGAATATATTGCGGACTTACGTGATAGTATCGAAAAAATAACTCCATCTACCATTCGGGAGGGTTTAAACGGTATCATCTTTAAAGCAATTTCTATGAGGGCTTCGGATATCCACATTCAGCCGCAAGAGCAATCTTCTTTGTTACGTTTTCGGGTCGATGGAATGCTGCGTAATATTGTGGATATAAAAAGTGCTATTTATGAAAGCATTTTGACCCAAATTAAATATGATAGCCACTTGAAGTTAAATGTTCGGAACATACCTCAAGATGGTAGAATGTTTATCACTGTGAATAATCAGAAAGTAGACATCAGGGTATCTTTGATCCCTACAGAATTTGGTGAAACTGTAGTGCTGCGTCTGCTTGATACCAATAAACAATTTCTAAACTTAGCTGATTTGGGTTTTAACAAACAACACTTAAATAATTTTGAAAACATTAGCGACCTGTCTCAAGGTTTAATTTTGGTAACTGGACCTACTGGTAGTGGTAAAACAACTTCACTCTACTCACTTTTAACGCGCTACAATACTGAAAGTCGTAAAATTATTACACTAGAAGATCCAATTGAATATCACTTAGAAAACATAGTGCAGAGTCAAATTTTAGAAGAAGAAGGTTACACCTTCAAAAGTGCATTGGAATCTGTTTTACGTCAGGATCCTGACGTTGTGATGGTTGGGGAAATTCGAGAATACTCTACTGCCAATACCGCTTTGCAAGCTTCTTTAACTGGTCACGTGGTACTTTCGACACTGCATACCAACAATGCGGTTGAAACTATTCAAAGACTCTACAACATGGGCATTGAACCATTTTTAATTGGTCCTTCCTTAAACTGTATTATTGCGCAAAGATTAGTACGTAAGATCTGCCCAAACTGTGCTACCGAATTAAAGCTTGAAGGCTCTATGAAAGATGACTTACGAGATAAACTAGCAGAAATCAACGAAACGCAACAGAAAAATTATGTTTTACCTGAAGCAATCAAAGAGCCCAAAGGATGTACAGAGTGTAATGGTACAGGATACAAAGGCCGACTGGTCATTGCCGAAATGATTATGGTGGATCCAGATTTTGCGGAACTGATCATCAAAAAATCGACCAATAAAACTCTACTTGAATATCTCAAGCAAAAAGGCTTCCTAACTATGGAACAAGATGGAATTTTGAAAGTTCTAGCTGGAGCTACTTCTTTAAGTGAGGTATACCGGGTGACTAAATAAGATTTAAAATGTCTTTAGGCTCCAAAATCAAATGAGCCCCATTACTAATCAGCTGGTTACAGCCTTTACTTTGAGGAGAAAAAATCTCTCCTGGTATTGCCGCTACATTGATTCCGTTTTCTAAGGCAAAATTAGCTGTATGTAATGAACCCGACTGTTTAGCTGCTTCAATTATTACTACAAGGTCTGAAATAGCTGCCATAATACGATTGCGTGCTATAAAATCATATTTATTTGGTCGTACTTTTTGGTTTTCAGATAAGATTAATCCTTGAGAGGCAAAATATTGGATCGTCGATTGATTTTGCTTTGGATACACATGCTCCAAAGAAGAGGGTAGAACTACTACTCCAGGAGATTGAAACTGCCTTACTAATTGATGAGCGTATATATCTACTCCAAAAGCTCCACCTGAAACTACCAACATGTTTTGAGATAAGATATAAGGAATTAAATACTCTAAGACCTGCCTGCCATAATTGGTCATTTTACGAGACCCTACTATGCAAATCCGCTTGTAGCTCTGGGATAGGTACTTAATATTTCCTTGAAAGTAACATTTTTGAACTTCAGGTTTTGTTAGACTAAACCAACGCGCGTACTTACTGTCTTTTTCTATATATTCCATAAAATTTATTATACAGTTTTAGAATAACTGCAGTGCATTTTATATTTATAAAAAAACTAATCCTAAAGAGAACTTAATGCTGTATATTGATAATTCTATGATGACCAGGGAGTTGCTTAAGGTTTTGCTCATGCGTAACCATGATGATGGTAGATGGCACGGCGTTAATTTCGGTTAAGATCTTTAAAATGTCAGAAGTAGAATTTGGGTCTAAATTGCCAGTTGGTTCGTCGGCGATGATCAAGCTCGGCTTGTGAACCAAAGCGCGGGCAATAGCGACTCTTTGTTTTTCTCCTCCAGATAGTCTCGAGGCTTTATGATCAAGCTTTTTACCCAGGCCTAGACGGTCTAGAATATCAGGGACATCATGGTAGATTTGCAGTGGTTCGTGACCTAAAATTTCAAGTGTCATCGCTACATTTTCAAATACTGTCTTTTCAGGGAATAGCCTAAAATCTTGCCAAATCATACCTAGTGAGCGGCGATAAACCTGGAGTTGTTCTGGTGTGAGCTCGTGGATATCTACTCCATCGACGTAGATATTGCCAGAATCGGGTTTGATTGCACCAACCAATAACTGCAAAAGCGTGGACTTCCCTACTCCCGAGGCTCCATTAACTACTACAAACTCCTTGCCTTTGATCGTCAAGTTAAAATCTTCTAAAATAGATTGTTCTTTGGTGGAATAAAAAATAGAATCAAATTGAATCATAAAGTCATTCTAGATATTATTAATATAGCATATAACCTTAACTATGAAAAAACCTTACACTGACATTCACTTGCAAAAATACGCCGATGTGTTTGTGAATTTCGCGCTGGATGTACAGCCAAATAAAAGCGTATTACTGAATGTACCAGAATCTGCTTCTGATCTGCTTCCATTTTTATATGAAAGCGTTTTAAAGGCTGGTGCACACCCTATTGTGAACTTCCGACCTGAGGGATTAAGTAATAAATTTTTTGCAATTGCTAATGATAAACAGCTGGAATTTTTTCCAGAAAAAACCATGCTTTCTCGTTTAGAAGAAACAGACTATTTAATTTCAATTATTGCTGATTCTGACCCAACAGAATTATCTGATGTGGATCCTAAAAAGTTAGCGCTGCGTAGAAAGGCTTCGGGTTTTTATAGCCAAGCCTACAAAAATAAAATGGATATCACTCCGAACTTTTGGACGCTTGGCATGTTTGGAACTCAAGGTATGGCAGACCTTGCAGGTTTGAGTCTAGATGAGTATTGGGAGCAAATTATAGAAGCCTGTTTTTTGAATGAAGATGACCCAAAGGCTTGTTTTGAAGACATCTTTAGCCAAATTGCAAACGTTAAAAAATGGCTAAATTCCTTAGATATAGATTACATGCATATTCAGGCGGAAGACATTGATTTAACAGTTGGCCTCGGTGAAAATCGTCAATGGCTCGGGGGATCTGGTAGAAACATACCTTCTTTTGAAGTATTTATATCACCAGACTGGAGAACATTAAATGGTAAAATCGCCTTTACAGAACCTCTTTTGTATCAAGGTTCAATTCTAACTGGTATTGAGTTGGAGTTTGTGGATGGAAAAGTTTCAAACTTTAAAGCTGACAAAGGTCAAGAAATTCTGACAGAGATCTTTGCTGTAGAAAATGCAGATAAAGTTGGAGAGTTTTCTTTGACCGACAAAAAATTTAGTCGAATTCAAAAATTCATGGCCCAAACTCTATACGATGAAAACGTAGGTGGTGAATTTGGAAATACACATATTGCAATTGGGTCTGCCTATACAGATAGTTGCACCCTGGATGGACCTATGAGCGAAGAGCAAAAATTAGAGCTTGGTTTTAATCAATCTATTATTCATATCGATATAGTTTCAACAAAAGATAGAACAGTAACCGCTACACTAAAAGATGGCCGTAAAGTAGTAATTTATAAAAATGGTGAATTTACTTTGGACGAGTAAACTTAGCTATCACTTCTAAGTGACGGGTGTGTGGAAATTGATCGACAGGGGTTACAAGTTCTAGCTTGTAACCTTTTTCAGTAAGTTCAACAGCGTTGTTTGCAAAACTCTTTAGGTTACAACTCACATAAACTAGCTGCTTAGGTGCAAGATTAACAATTAAGTCTAGAGCTTTTGGTGTGAGCCCCGACCTTGGAGGGTCCACTACTACCAAATCAGGCTGTTGAAATTGTTTAGAATTTAAGATTTTATAAACATCACCACAGTAAAACTCAATGTTTTGAAGCTGATTATTCAAAGCGTTACTTTTAGCAACCTCTACAGCTTGGGGCTCAAGCTCTATCCCAACTACTTTTGAGAACAAAGAACTTAAAAACAAGCCAATAGTACCAGTTCCACAAAACAAGTCTAAGGCTAACTTACCTGGCTCAACTAAGTCGAGTACAGTCTGATAAATTGTTTGAGCCTGCTTGGTATTGGGCTGAAAAAAAGCTAAAGGCAAGACCTGAAATTCAAGGTTTTGTGTTTTTAAATGTAAATTTTCCTGTAAGGTAGTTTGGCCAAATTTATGAGTTAGTACATTTTGAGTCTTCGTCCCCTTTTTGACAATTATGTTTAAAAGGTATGCACTGGTAATTTCTGGAAAAGTAGCTTGAAGTGCTTGAAAATACTGGTCTACTACAGGGTCATTGGAGTAATTAGACAGCTCTAAAATTAACATTTTATCGGTAGTATTTTTAGAAAAACGCAAAGTTAAATTACGAAGTAGGCCAGAATTATCAAAAAAATTATAGGGCACCAGGTTGGTTTTCTGAAAGTAAGCTTTGGTAAAGGATATCAACTTATTACAAAGAGGATCACATAAGTTACAATTTTGGACTGATACAATTTTACTACGGTACATTTTATGATGTAACCCAAGAGTGAACTCAAAAGTATCAGCTTCTATCCCAAAGGAATATTGCATTTTATTTCTATAAAACCATGGGTCCTCCATACCAATAATCGGATTTATGACAGATTTTAAATTTAAGTTGTTTAAAATTCTTATTACTTCAGCTTGCTTATAGACTAGCTGCTTCGGATAAGCTAAAGTTTCTAATGGCGTTGCCCCTGAAATTCCTGCGTAATCATTGTTTGGCTCTACTCTATCTCTAGAATACTTTAAAAAATGCAATACCCTAGCTTCGGCGTATAGTTTTTTTGATTTATAAACTTGGCACTCCACTAAATCTCCAGGGAAAGCCCCATCAACTGCTATGTTATACGTTTTTGAACCTTGATATAACTTAGCAATACCAAAACCTTTGATATTTAAATTAGAAATGTTTGCTATTAATTTTTGCCCCTTTTTGAGTTTCATGTTATTTTAAGAATATAAATTGTATCTATTGTATATCAAAATTTACTACTTTGGTAAACTAAAAAACCAATCATTAAAAGAACTAAAGCAAAAATACCTAATTCTTCTTTCAGCTTGGAATGTAGATATGATTGAATTAAAAGAATCGAAAATCAAAGATGTGCCTAAAAAACAGACTGAAGATTTTAAAATCCTCAGTAAAAATTTGGATAAAAACTATAAAGCTATCTTGCTGGATGAAAGAGGAAAAAATATGACTAGTCAGAACTTTGCAAATTCCTTAGAAGAAGCCAGTTTTGCCGGGCAAAAAACTGCCTTTATCATTGGGCCCACGTTTGGATTTCAAGAAGAAGATAAAAGTATTTTTAACGAAAAAATTGGTCTCTCTAAAATGACTTTTACACACGAAATGGCTCAAATCATTTTACTAGAGCAACTTTACCGCGCTTTTAGTATAATTAATAATAAATCTTACCATTATTGATCTGCTTGTTTTAAAGTATGTAGAAAGTCTAATGCTTCCTGCTCTGTTTTAATGTGTCCTTCGATTTGTGCATCATAAGCTAACTCTAAGATCTCTGCGACTCTGGGTCCTGCCTGGATTTCAAAAATCCGCATTACATCTTGGCCAGAAACTAGTTTTGGAAGTCTTTCTGGTAAATTAGATACCACCTCATGGTAAAGATCTTTCAATTTGTCATACATCGAAGTGTCACTTGGCTCGGTTCCAAGAGTATCATACTTGTGAATTTCCAAGAGGTCTAAAAACCAAGGTTTTAGGAACCATTTAACCTGATTTTTGTAAGTCATGTCTAAAATTTGAAAGAGACTCATATGGTATACGCAAAGGAATTCCACGTGTTTAATAAAGTTTTTAGGATAATTTAAATTTTTTAAACGCAAAACTGCTAATTCACCAGAGCGTTCAGCATGACCATTTAAAGTTATTCTGTCTGCGTTCATACCAAAAGTTTCGGGTTTGCCAGAATCATGATACAAAATACCCCAATAATAAGAAAGCGGTAGGCCTTCTGGCATTTTAGAAAGTGCTAACATTGTGTGTTCATAAACGCTCCCTTCTTTGTGGTACTGGCTAGGCTGGGCCACCCCCTTCATAGCTTGCACCTCGGGCAGAATCAACTCTAATAAACCTAGGTCTTCTAAATCATTTAAGGCGTTTACGCGATTTTTACATAGTAAAATTTTGTTAATTTCAGATGCAGTCCGCTCTTTAGAGATCTTACTGATCAAGCTAGCGTGCTTTTTGAGAGCCTGGTAGGTGTCTGGATGATACTGAAAATCTAAACTGTTTTTAAAACGTACTGCTCGGAGGATGCGCAGATGATCTTCTAAAATTCTTTGCTGAGGATCTCCAATAAAGCGAACTAGGCCTAGGTCTAAATCTTTTTGACCTGATATATGATCTATGATTTGATCTTTTAAAGGGTCAAAAAACAAGCCATTGATTGTAAAGTCTCGCCGGTGGGCATCGTCATAGTCATCAGTAAACTCCACGTTTGAAGGCCTTCTTCCGTCTAGATAATCAGATTCTTTACGAAAAGTAGCAATTTCAAACTCGTGACCGTCTTGATGTACGACGATGACCCCAAAAGCTTTACCAACCGCTACTGTTTTATCAAACATTGCTTCTACTTGGTCTGGCGTGGCATCGGTTACTATATCGAAATCTTTGGGGACCTTGCCCAACAATATGTCGCGTACACAGCCACCTGCCCAAAGGGCATTGAAACCTTTGGCCTGTAAGTTAGAAACGATTTGTATAGAGCTTACTTTCATACTATAATTATAACAAAATTTTATAATATTTTCATCATGATTTTAGCATTTGAAAGTTCCTGTGATGATACTTGCGTTGCTATAGTCAAGAATGGTCGGGTTTTGGCCAATGCGATTGGCTCTCAAATTCTTGTGCATCGAAAAACACAAGGAGTTGTTCCCGAAGTGGCGGCCCGAGAACATGCTAAAAACATTAAAACCGTACTTGAAACCTGCTTAAAAGATGCGAAGTTGAAACTCTCCGACATCACAGCCATTGCTTGTGCCAACCAACCCGGGATGACTGGTTGCTTACTAGTTGGTAGTACTTTTGCCTCGGCTCTCGCGGCCCTTTTAAACTTGCCAATTTATGAAGTTAACCATAAGCTTGGACACGTATATAGTTGTTTTTTAGAACGAGAACGGCAAGAAATCAAATTTCCATTTATAGCTCTTTCGGTAAGTGGTGGGCATAATGAATTATATTTAGTAGAAGCGGTTGGTAAGCATACAATGCTTGGCTCAACCCTAGATGATGCCGCTGGCGAAGCTTACGACAAAGTTGCCAAGATGCTAGGGCTGAATTACCCAGGTGGTCCAGAAATTTCTAGAGTAGCCTTAGAAGGTAACCCAAAAGCATTTTCATTTCCATGCCCTTTACCGCACCAAAAATTCAACTTTAGCTTTTCTGGCTTAAAAACTAATGTGAAATATAAAATCCAAGAACTTTCTAAGCCTCTGAATCCACCGCAGGTTTCAGATATTGCAGCTAGTTTCCAACACTGTATTAATACCAATTTAGTCAAAAAAACCTTGAAGGCCGTTCAAGCACACCAAGCTCAACAGGTGCATTTGGTTGGAGGAGTATCTGCCAACCTGGATTTGCGCAAAAAAATGCAGTTGGCTTGTACTCCAATTGAGGTCTTGACACCTCAGGAATTTTCTTTTTGTACAGACAATGCCGCAATGATAGGTGTCGTAGCTGAATTACTAGCTCCTAAGCATCAATTGTCTGCTGGTGATATGGTTCAGGTTTAGGAATAAATTTGCCTTTTTCAAAAAGGTTTGATAGAATTTGTCTATATATTTAATTGTTTTTATTTTATGAGTCAGGAATCAAAAGTTCATGCACCTAAGGGAATGTCAGATGTTTTACCTAAAGATCACGAGTATTTTACCTACATCAAAAAAGTAATTCGTCATCGCTGTAGACAAGCGGGTTTAAGACGCATCTCCACTCCTCTGTTTGAAAGAACTGATGTTTTAAAAATGGCTCTATCGGAAGAATCTGATCGAATTGACAGAAGAATGTATAGTTTGCGTGACCCTGATGGTGAAGACTTAACAGTAAGATCCGGCAGTACAATAGGAGTAGCCAGAGCTTACGTAGAACACGAGTTTGATAATATGCCCCAACCGATTTCTTTATATTATGTCGAACAACATGCTAGATACACTAAATTAAAACCAGGTTATTACCGCAACTTCACTCAGTTTGGAATGGAGGTAATTGGTCGGTCTGATCCAGCCTTAGACGCACAGATCATTTATTTGGCTCATAAGGTGCATCAAGATCTAAAAATTGACGATAGACTAAGCTTCAAAATTAACAGCTATGGAAATCAAGGAATTAAGGAAAAATACATTGAGGAATTAAAAGAGTTTTATAAATCAAAGGAACGCTCTATTCCTTTTGATTATAAAGAATTGGTTGATCGAGACCCTTTACAGTTGTTTTTAATTAAAGATGAAGATCTAGAAATCATCAACGAGATGGCGCCTAATATTGAGGACTTTTATGACAAAGACGCTAAAGAATACTTAGATACCTTATGTGAATTTTTAGATGAACTAGAAGTTCCCTACGAAGTAGACCATAGAATGTTTCGAAAACTACCTTACTATAGTGGAATTATTTTTGAGTTCTGGGAAAAAAACCGAGGTCGATCCAAAGCTGTTGGTGGTGGTGGCCGCTACGACAATTTGATTGAAAGGCTATCTGGTAAATCTGCACCGGCTGTGAATTACGTTTCTGGACTAGAAAGAATGGTTACTCAGATGAAAATCAAGAAAATTAAAGCACCTTCTAAAGACATCTTACATATTTTTGTAGCTCAGCTAAGTGTGCAAGCTAAAAAGAGGTGTTTAAAACTGATGACTCAGATGCATGATAAAGGCATTAAAGCAATTGGTGCTATAGGAGAATGTAGTATGAAAGAACAAATTGCTATGGCAGAAAAAAATAAAGTTCCTTTTATGTTACTTATGGGTCTGACTGAATTTAGAGATGGAACCTGTATAATAAGGGAAATGACCAGAGGTACTCAGCAGACTGTCAAGTATGAGCACGCTATTGAAAAAATCATTGAATTACTAGGAGAAGACCAGCTTGATAAGTATTCTCCAGGTGAAATAGTCTAATTTTTTTGCGGTTTTGCAAAAAAAATGTTAGTCTTAATCTATACTAATTGGCTATATGTCACAAAGTAATTGGAGCAATTTTAGAAAAGATAAATTGCGTAAACTATTAGAAGCTGAGGGTATTTCAACTTCTGCTGAGCAGACTAAAGAAGAATTGATTAGACTGTGTGACTTGGCTAAGTCAGCCTCAAAGCCTTCTCGCAAAACCCCAGTACGCAGGCGTAAATACCAAATAAAACTTAGGCCTATCACAGCTGCTTTTATTACTTTAGCTCTGCTTGTGTTTTTGAGTGCCTATTATTTGTACCAAAATAATTCAACATTTCAAAATAATGTGGATACTATTTTAAATATAGTACCTAAATCAAAAATAGTCGATAATAGTAAAGAACCTCAAATTTACGAACGTGGTGGCAAAACATACGTAGTATATAACCATCCGCTTATCAAGGTAGACGCAATTGAAGATCAGCGCTGTTTGCGTCCTGAATGCTTATTTGACTCTCATTTAGATAAAGTGAAATCTAACATTACACCATTAATAAATATTTCTCGTAATGACTATCAAGACAGATACGCAAAGAAACTAATTAAAGATTATGATTTAAAGCTTCTGCCTGTTTTTGTCTTTGATAAAACTATTGAACAAACTTTACACTTTGAAAAAATTAAAAAGTTTTTTGATTTTAAAAATGGTAAATATATTTTAAGTACTGATCAATCGTATAAAACCTTATTGAATCCGAAGTTGTCCGATGCTATTTTTTTCACTACTAATAAGTTTCTAGCAAGTCCGCTTGAAATCGTACTATATGCCAACTTCACCTCCCCTTTTGCTAAAGATGCTGTGAACAACCTTGCAAGCTTAATAGAGAAATACCCTAATCGCCAAACTGTAGTTTTAAAACACTATACAAATTCAGAAAAAGATTTTAACTTGGCAGTTGCCTACAACTGTTACATGCAACAAGAAGTAGACCCACTTAAAGCATTTAATATGATTACATCTGATATAGAAGGTGTTTTAGCAGATAGTCCTAAGCAGTTAGATAGGCGTCTACAAAATCATACTAGAAAACTTGGTATTAATCGTGCCAGCTTTGTAAATTGTTATAATGAGGATACTACTACTAAACAAACCGTGAGGAATCACTTACAAGAAGCTAATAGCTTAGGTATCACTGCCGTTCCGACACTATTGATTAATCGAAATATCGTTCAGGGCTCCCCAAACCTGGAAGATTTAGAATTGTTGATTACAGAAATTGCTAAAAATGAAGGGATAGTTTTAGAATCTAATCCTGAATCAGATGCTGAATAAGTTCCAAAAAATTAGCTATCTGGGACTGATAGCTACATTAACGTTAGCTCCTTTGAATGTTATGGCTCAAGGTTTTTCTGATTTAGATGAATACTCCCCATACTTTAAAAGCGTTTCTAATTTTGCTGCACTTGGAATTTTAAAAGGATTTGAAGATAAGACTTTTCAACCTAATCAAAATGTTACTCGGGCTGAAGCAGTTAAGATCTTAAGCTTAGCTTTAGACTTAGAGGTTAATTCTGAACGTCAAAATGAACTAACCTTTACCGATGTACCAAAGAACCAATGGTTTTATGAATACGTAGATATTGCCTTAAGTCACGACTTAATTAAAGGATTCCCGGATAATACATTCCGCCCAGCTGAACCTATACAGGTGGCAGAAATGCTAAAGATTGCTATGAAAGCAAAAAAGATTGAAATTGGTAGTTCTACTAACACCTTAAGCTTGGCAGAAAACGCCTGGTATAAAGACTACGCCAACTTTGCATTGGATAAAAATTTTTTAAGTTTAGAATTTACCTCACCTCAGGCTACTTTTGAAAAGTCCATCAGTCGTTCTGAAACAGCTGAACTTTTATATCGAATTAAGTCTAGTGACAGTGGTTATAAATATCAAAATGATTTTAAAGAATATCGCCTAGATTCTGGTTTTAAACTTTATCTACCTGAATACTTTTATGTGAGAAATTATTCAGAAGGCTTAATAGCAACTGCCTTTTCAGGACTAAATCTACTAGATGGATATGGATTTCTTATGGAAGCCCAAATGCATCAACACGAAAAAATGGAATTAATTACTAATGCTGCAAATTTAAAATCCAAAAAACAACTGACTGAACTTTATGAAAAACAAGCTGACAACTTTTACCTTTTAACGGGTACTAACCCTCAGGGCATTTATAAAGCTTTTTATATTAGAGATTACAACACTCTAGAAATTAGTTTTAAACCAACCCTCAAGACTCGCGAATATGAATTAAACCAAATCAGAAAAGCCATAATAGATTCAGTAGATGTGGGTAAAGTTTCGGAAACTCAAGCGCGGAATCGAACATTAGAAATTGCACGACAAAATATCCTTAAATCTTATAAAGGAACGGAAACTCTTAAAAAGTTTTCCGATCTGGAGTTATTTTATACCGATGCGGTAGGTCTAGGAACTGGACCTGTCGACTACTACTACGATAAAGCCACTAACCATACTTTTAAGTATGAAAGATCTTTCGATGTCATCATGGACATACAGCAAGGTAGGGGTCAAGATTTTTAGATTTTTGACACTTGTCATGTTGCTAGCTTGCTTAACCGGATGTGAAAATCCGGAGTCTTACAACAAACCAGAAATCAAGCCATATGCCATGGGACCAAACCAATTGCCTAATAATGAAATTCCTGCTATAAAAGTTCCTGTAAATGTAACTTTTAACTAGATGGATATTCAAAAGGAATCCCTTGATTTTCATTTGAAAAATAAAGGGAAAATACGTCTTGAACTCTGTTCAGAGCTTGACACAGCTAAGGACCTTGGAATGTTTTACACTCCAGGTATGGCTTATGTTTCAAAGGCTATTTCTGAAAACAAAAATTTAGCCATGGAAACTACACGTAAAGGTAGATCAATAGCAATGGTTTGTGATGGAACTGCTGTATTAGGATTTGGTAATATTGGGCCCGAAGCTGCCCTGCCGGTTCTTGAAGGTAAAGCTGCGGTTTATAAAAAATTTACCGACCTAGATGCAGTACCATTGTGTATAAAGTCTCAATCTGTTCAAGAAATTGTAAATTTCTGTTTAGCATTAGAACCGAGTTTTGCTGGTATTCATCTCGAAGATATTAAGTCTCCCGAGTGCTTCTTTGTTTTAAGAGAACTCGAAGAAAAATTACAGATTCCAGTTTTTCATGATGATCAGCATGGTACCGCAGTAGTTGTATTAGCTGGACTCATCAATGCCTTAAAAGTGGTTGGGAAAAGTAAGAATGAGGTAAAAATAGTGATGAATGGGGCGGGGGCAGCAGGTATTGCTACCCTAGAAATTTTGCACTCCGCTGGATTTCAAAACCTTTATATGCTAGATAGTAAGGGGGTGATCCACAAAGGTCGCAGTGACTTAAATCCAATTAAGCAAGAAGCCTTAAAGTACATAAATTCAGATATCCAAGGTGGTTTACAAGATGCAATTATAGACGCCGATATTTTCTTGGGATTATCCGTAGCCAAGGTCTTAGAAAAATCAGATGTACAAAAGATGGCGAAAGATCCAATTATATTTGCACTGGCCAACCCTGAGCCAGAAATTTGGCCAGAGGATGCGATTGCAGCTGGAGCCAAGGTGGTAGCTACTGGGCGTGCAGACTATCCTAATCAAGTTAATAATGTAGTTGCCTTTCCTGGTATATTTGCAGGCGCTTTAGAAAACAATATCTCTAAAATTTCACGAGATATGTACGTAAAAGCTGCATATAACCTAGCAAACTTAATTTCTGAACCAATACCAGAAAAAATCATTCCATCAGTTTTTGATGATGGGGTAGTAGAATCTGTGAAACAAGCTATGAACTAAGACTTCTAAGCTCTTGCTCGAAACTTTGAATATCTTTGAAATCTTTGTAAACTGAGGCGAAGCGAATGTAGGCCACCTGATCCAGACCCAATAGAGCTTGCATGACATCTTCGCCTATTGTGTTTGAGGTCACCTGTTTTTTTTGGCGACTCCATTTTTCTTCTAGACAATCTATCATATTAGCAACATGTTCTGGGCTAATATTTCTTTTTTCTAGAGCACGAAAGACTCCCCTTTCAATTTTTTGTCTGTCGTAGTTAACTATACTGGAATCTTTTTTAGCTACTGTGAAAGACACCCCTTCGTTGCGTTCGAAGGTAGTAAAGCGGTGTTCACACTTTAAACATACCCGCCTGCGACGTATCTCTCTTTGACTATTTGTTAGGCGAGAATCGATAACCTTGGTATCTTGGTGTGCACATTTAGGACAAAGCATTTTCTATATAAGTATTTTTAGCATATAAATCGGTCATACCAGCAATGTAATCTTTAACCACTTCAATTATACTTTCACCGTTTTGAATTTGCAATTGGTATTTTTCCGGCAATTTCTTAGGATCATTTAGAAAAAAATGAAAGAGTTTCTGGATAATTTTTTCACCCTGAGCTCTCTGCTTAGTGACCTTTGGATGTGTCCAAAATTTTTTTAACAAGAATTGTTTTAAGTTTACTTTCGCTTCAAAAGCTGCCTGAGAATAGATCACTAGATTTTGCTTATGAGATATCACATCCAAATAAGTTTGAATGTTCTGACTTTGGATTTGCGCAGTAGTGTTCTGAACCAAATTATGAATGAAATAGAAATAAAAAGATTGAATCAGTTCTTCAAATTGCTGAGAAGGATTGTCTATTAAGTGATAAACTTTTAATTGTTTTAGATCTTCCAAAGTAATAAGGCCTCCGCGAAAGGCATCATCTAGGTCATGATATAGGTAAGTGATTTCATCAGCCTCGTTGACGACTTGCGACTCCAGACTATGGTAGACTTGCTCGCCGCTTGGATTCTGCACACTTTGATTGTGTTTCTGCAGACCTAATAAAGTTTCATGATGTAGGTTTAAACCATTAAAAGCGGGGCTGATTTTTTCTAGGGTTGAAACTACCTTGATACTTTGCAAGTTATGTTCGAAACTTTGGTTGTGCATCTGCATCATGGCATGCATGGTATCTTCACCAGAATGCCCAAAAGGGGTATGACCAAGGTCATGGGCTAAAGCAATTGCCTTACACAGGTCTTGGTTTAACCCAAGGCTCTCTGCTAAAATTTGTGCGGTATTTGCAACCTGGATAGTGTGGGTTAGTCTGTCTCGATAATGGTCACCAGTATTGGCGATTACTACTTGCGTTTTACCTTTAAGCCTACGAAAAGACTTAGACGATAAAATTTTATGAATATCTAACTTAAAATCACTCAGAGTATTGTGACTAGAGTTTTTTAGCGGAAGCTGTTTGCCGTATTTAGATTGAGTAGATGTTGCGTAGGCTTTCATGTAGAATATTATTGGCTTTATTATCGCATATGAAACTTACTCTGGCAATTAAAAATTTTTTGATACATTGTGAGGTAACTAAGAATCAATCCTCTAAAACTATCGAAAATTACCAACACTACTTACTCCGATTTCTAGAATTTTTGGGAGATAAACCCATGCATGAAATTACTTTGACTGATATTACAGAATTTAGGCTTTTTTTAAAAAGATTAACTAAAAATGGAGTACGCCTAAACTTAAGTATTAAAACTATCAATTACCACCTAATTAGCCTGCGAGCTTTATTGAAATTTTTACAAAGAAATGATGTAGCCTGTTTAACTCCAGAAAAAATTGAATTAGCTAAGTCACATGTCAGGCAAATTGAGTTTTTAACTCAAAAAGAACTGATCAAGTATTTAGAGTCTTTTGCTATGGTTTCAATTGTAGAAAAACGGAATAAGGCAATTGCAGAATTTCTAGTAGCAACTGGCCTGCGAATTTCGGAAATGATTAAACTTAATCGCAAAGATATAAATTATGAAGAGCAATCTCTAGTAATTAGAGGTAAGGGTGGCAAGGTACGTCCAGTTTTTATTACAGCTCGAGCTATGCAGTATTTACAAGACTACTTACAACGTAGGGACGACCCTTTTTTAGCACTGTTTGTTTCTAGTAAAAAGTTTAATGCTGACTTAAGTGGCCATCTAGATCACCAACGTCTGAGTGCTTACTCAGTACAAGAAATGATTCGTAAACAGGCTATTTTAGCTAAAATTTCAAAAAAAGTTACCCCTCATATTTTAAGACATTGCTTTGCGACTAACCTTTTGCAAAATGGTGCTGATTTACGATCAGTCCAAGAGCTACTTGGACATAGCTCAATTTCTACCACTCAAATTTATACTCACGTTAGCAACCAAAAGCTCAGACAAGATCATGAACAGTTCTCAGGATTAAATTAAAAAAGATACTTGCGTAATTTCAAATCACATTGTAAGCTTAAGCCTGTTAATTAAGTATTCATGAAAAAACGGGACTGGTTTGCATATGCTGTATTGCTATTAATGAGTGTTAGCGTAGCTGTATTAAGCTTTATACCCTTGGTTGAAGCAAGTTTTAAAACTGCCACAACTATCTCAAGTACTGCGTTGTACCAAGGTGACACTTTGGCAATTGCTGGCATACTGCGCAATAGCTCTACAAATACTATGTTTATTAACTTTCCTGGTCCTTGCCAAGCTACGTACGTCATTTGGAATAAAAGTGGGCAAGAATTCCCGCGCAACAAACAAGAGTTCCCTTGTAATAACATTGGTTATGAAAGGTTTTTTATGGGCCCATCGCAATTTCAAACTTATCGCTTCGAATACGACACTCAAAACTTAGCTCCTGGCATATACAAATTAGCAGTGATGATAGATGGATTTCGGGTAGCTCCGAGCCGCAGCTTTGAGGTTTTTGCGCGAGTTGATAATAAAGTCGGCCGAGGAGAATTCTGCGAAGGCCTAGGATATAAACAATGTCAAAATGGACTTGAATGTAAACACAAAGGAGAGTTTTATTTAGGAGCTGGTATGTGTTTGTATCCTTACGAAAATTTACCCTTTCTAGATCTTTATTAGCAAGTTGTTTTGTGATATAATAATAGTGATTAAATCCTATTATGAAATTACAATTTTTGGGTGCAGCTCGCGAGGTTACAGGTTCAAAACACTTATTGACCGTCAATGGCAAACGCATCTTGTTAGATTGTGGTCTTTTTCAAGGTCACAGAAAAGAAGCCGAAGTTAAGAATCGCCAGGTTTTAGTTGATCCGACTACAATAGATGCCATGATTATTTCCCACGCCCATATGGATCATATTGGGCTAATTCCTTATTATGTTAAGCACGGCTTTAATGGCCCGATATACTGCACTGACGCTACCCGGGATTTGAGTTCTTACATGCTCATGGATTCTGCCTTTATTCAAATGCGTGAAGTAGAATGGATGATGAAAAAAGGTAAACCCTTTGTACCTCCAATTTATACCGAAGATGACATACCTCCAGTGCTGCAAAATATGGTAACGATTGGATATCACCGCGAAACAGAAATAGTACCAGGGGTGAAACTTACTTACTACGATGCCGGACATATTTTAGGTTCAGCTATTGTACACCTACAAATTATGGAAAAGGGAGCGGCTCACCCAGTGGTACTTACATTTACTGGTGATCTAGGAAGACGTGGCCTACCAATTTTGAGAAATCCAGAATACATCCCCTACTCTGATTACCTAATCTGTGAAACTACTTATGGTAATCGCTTTCATAAATTTATTAAAGATGTCGATAAGCACTTTAAGGAGTTAATTAACAAAGTTATTAAACGAGGTGGTAAAATTATAATTCCCGCCTTTGCATTGGAGCGAACCCAGGAGGTAGTGTTTCATTTGAATAATTTAATGAAAAACAAAGACATTCCGCATGTGCCAATTTATGTAGATTCTCCACTAGCGGTTAATTTATGCGATGTGTTTGCGAGGCACCCAGAGTGTTTTGATAAAGAAATTAATCAGGAGTTTATAGAAAACTTTAAAAATCCGTTTGGTTTTGGGATGCTTAAATACGTAGAATCAGTTGAAGAATCTAAATCGTTGAATAATAAAGATGAACCGATGATTATTATCTCTGCCTCTGGAATGTGTGAGTTTGGGAGGATATTACATCACTTAAAAAATAATATTTCAGACCCGCGCAACATGGTTTTAATTGTTGGATACCAGGCAGAAAATACTTTAGGAAGAAAGCTTGTGAACAAAGAACCAAGTGTGAAAATTTTTGGAGATACATATCCAGTACTTGCTGATATTGAGGTAATTGATGCCTTTTCAGGTCACGCTGACCGTTCTGACTTAATCGACTTTGTAGGTCATATTGATGGTCTTAAAAAAACCTTCTTGGTACATGGTGAGCAAAATCAGGGTTTAACTTTTGGAGAAATCTTAAAGCAAAATCATAATGACTTAGATATTGCTATTCCAAATTTGGGAGAAGAATTTGAAATTCAATTATGAAAATTGCAATTATAGGTGGAGGTGCCGCCGGTATGATGGCTGCTTGGCAAGCTTCGCTAAACTCAGAATTAGAAGTTTATTTGTTTGAAAAGAATCAAAAACTTGGTGCTAAAGTTTTAATTTCAGGTGGCGGTAGATGTAATGTAACAACCGGCAATAACGACCTAAAAAAAACCCTCAAAAACTACCCCCGAGGTGCAAAATTTTTACGTTTTGCAATGCATGAATTCCCCCCTGAAAAAGTTTATGATTTTTTTGAAGATGCTGGGGTGAAACTTAAAACTGAAGAAGATTTAAGAGTCTTCCCTGTATCTAACGACGGCTCGGAAATTGTTGGTGTCTTTGAAGACTTAAAAAATAAAGCCAACGTGAAAATCATGTTTGGTAGCAATGTGGTAGAGATTGCTAAAAACCAAGATCAATTTGTTTTGACTAATCACAAAGGTGAAAGTATGGAATTTGATAAGGTGATAATTACAACTGGTGGGCAGGCTTACGCACACACCGGCTCCTCTGGTACCGGCTATATGCTGGCAGCTAAACTAGGCCATAGTATTACAGAGCTTGGCCCTAGTCTTTCAAGTTTTGTGATAGATCAACATTTAGGAGAAGAACTCTCAGGCTTAAGCCACATTGATGTTCACTTTAAAAGTAAACTTTCAGATGGTTCTAAAATTGAATTTGCAGGGCCTATTATCTGGACCCACCGTGGAGTCAGTGGCCCGGCTGTTTTTGCAGTTAGTAGTTTGTTGGCCTTTGAAAAGCTTACCAAAGATGCGCCTCACCATGTGTACTTAGATTTATTACCAAATATAAAATTAATGGAACTAGAAACTCAAATTTTTGAAAGAGTAGCTCAAAACCCTAAAAAGAACCTAGGTAATTTATTTGGCGGAATTATTCCTCGCAGATTATTAAACGTTTTAGCTGATAAGTCAGATTTGAATCTAGAACAAAATGCCAATGAAGTTTCGCATAAAAAATTACGTAAACTTGTAAGTTTAATAAAATCTTACGAAATTAAAATTATTGGCCGAGGCAAAGGCGATGAATTTGTAACGGCTGGAGGTATTAATTTAAAAGAAGTAGATCACAAAACCATGCAATCTAAAATTTGTGAAGGCCTGTATTTTGCCGGTGAAGTGCTGGATATCGACGGCTTCACTGGAGGCTATAACTTACAGGCTTCCTGGGCTACTGGCTATATTGCCGGGAATTCGTGCCTTAAAAACGAATAATCTTACCTGGAACTACTCTAGTTTGGTTTGCTGGGTCAGTGATAACCCCATTTGCATCCTGTCCTTCTGGTAATCTACCAAAAAAATCTATTAACTCACCTAGAAAATCAAAACCAGCAAAAACTTCTAGGGAAGTTTGTTGAAAGTTATAATTATTACGTGTAGCAAGATCTATATAATTTAAGTAGATTCTAAAAGTTTCACCTGCTTGAATTTCTTGTTCTTCGTCTTGGGGTGCATTTGGAGAAAGCACAAACTTAAGTGAAATAGTTGTATCACCTAAGGCTTCTGCACATGTATCAATACTTTGAGAAAATCCTGCACTCGCAATTGCATCGTGTGCGATTAAGAATTCTTCATAGTTATGTCTCACATCTTGAAAATTGTATTCAACTTGCAAGACTAATTGATAACCTTGAATATATGGTTTTTTATTGGTAAGAAATTGTAAATCTTTAATACAAGACATTGTATACCCCTCTTGGCTCAATGTCGTGTTTAAAATTTCAATTTCGTCTGGTAAATCTTCAAGGCTATGTCGTTGAATTTGAGTAGAATTGCTTGATACATAAAAGAAAGATTTAAACAATTCACTTGTAAAAATACGCGTAGGTAAATCGTGCAGTTCTTGTAAACCGTAACCTTCATAAAAATAATACTGAGATTCTAGTTGATCTTCTAGTACTACTCCATTGTTTATAGGGTTTGCATCAATGGACTCAATTCTTAAATCAACAGTATAAGGTTGTTCAAACCTTGGGGCCTCTGGCATTTGGTCAGGCACAAAAGAAACCTGTGTTTGGGTTGTTAAATAACTTTGTAGTAAAGGGGAAAGTTGGTTCAAGCCTGGTTGTAATACGTAAGGTATTGCTAATTCATCAATATTAATAGCGTACGTTTTAATTATAAGATTACCAGGTACAGCAAAGGGTATATCTGAGTTTAAAGAAAAGTTAATTTGATTCATTTGAAATAGTGTATCGTCTGCACTAATGATAAATTTAAAAATTTGATTGGTTATATCGCTGAAGATCTGATATCGAGTAACTCCATTAACAGGGTGTTGATTTGGAGTTTCATTGTAAACCCTTAATACTAAATCCCCGAATGAAAAAGTTATTGGAGCTATATCAAAACTATTACCATCAGGGTTTAAAAGTGATTCATTTTGAATGTCTGGGTAAAGTCGACGTGCAGTGTAAATTGGCCCATTAATTCCACTTATAGAACAATTTAAAGCTGTCCCTTCTCCAGGTAAATTTACACCTTGCTCTCTTAATTCTTCGTCTGAGGGTATACTTATATATATACTTAATTCACCTAAATTTGATATGTCTGGTGTGAGTGCGTCTAAACTTATTTGTAAATCAGAACTTTGAGAGGCTACAAGAAATTGGCTGGTTTCGGTTTGTGTGACTGTATCAAACAGATCAACCCTCAGTCCGATTTGGTTTTGACCAGAGTAAGTACACCTTAACTGCCCACCTTGGAGTGAAAGAGTTGAACTTGGGTAGGTATTAATAATAATACTTTTAACATGCTCGTGTTCTTGAGGAGCTACTACTCGTACTTCTGAGATTGTGTCTGAATGAATTCTTCCTGCTGTAATTTGGTCAAAAACTATATAATCTGTAAAAAATGCACTTATATTTTGAGGGTATAAACTTACATACTTATTTAAAGGTTCAAACCTTGGATCTGATTGTGAAGCATTTGTTTCAGCTATTACTCTTACACACTGACCGTCTCTTATTGAAAAGGCTAAATCACCGTTAAAAAGGAAATTTGCATTATATGAATCAGATGTAAACTCAAGGCTTTGGGCCTGCCCAGAAATACCAGTCCCAGCAATTGTGAAGGTATGACTTGAATTAAAAGTATCATTTATGAAATATGAAAGTTCTGAAAGTATTATTTCGTCAATATCTTCTTGCCATTCGTCTAGTACAGGAAGACAAATATCTGCACAATGTGAAATAAAGCTGTTTGCTCTATTAAAGCCTGGGAAATTAAAAACTCTACTTCCGAAAATATTAGATAAAAGATCATAATTTACTATTTCTTCAAGGCAACTAGTTGCTAGAGGCTTCGGTACAAAATCAGGAAAATCTGGTTCTCTTTCAGGCTCTTCGCCTGCTTCTTCTCCGCCTTCCATGCCTGCTTCTTCTCCGCCCTGCATCTCACCACCTTGCATGTTTACGCCTTCTCCGCCTTGCATCTCACCACCTTGCATGTTTACGGCTTCTCCGCCCTGCATCTCACCACCTTGCATGTTTACGCCTTCTCCGCCTTGCATCTCACCACCTTGCATGTTTACGGCTTCTCCGCCCTGCATCT
>JAAZXH010000023.1 GCA_014240275.1 Candidatus Peregrinibacteria bacterium | reverse complement strand
TTGCGTCCATTCTTTTATTTGCTCAGGCGGAGGTGCTTGGTCTATTCTTAAAACTTGTTCTGGTGTGGCTGAATATTGAACTTCTTGACCATCTTTTTGAACTGTGAATTCCAGCCTCATTCCACCTCGAGGAATCAGTTTTAGGCCTGCTTTAATGAATGGCTCTAAGTCAGTCCGACTCTCAATTTGCTGAATTGCTGCTTTAAAATTCCTTGCAATAAGATCGTTTATTCCAAGTGGCAAAGCCAGTTCGATTTTCTTGCCAAAGACAGTAACTTCCTGTAAAGAATCTGCAAAAGATACCTCATCATTATCGAGTCCTATAAAGCTTATAAATTCCCAAAAATCTTCTAACCCATTTTCGGAAAATATTTGTTGATTGGCTTTTTTCACCTCTTCAAAAACTTGTTTGAGTTCAGCTTTTGTCAGTCGTAAGTCTGCAGAATATTTTTCCTCTTTCTCAGGTGTCGAAGCGTTGTCTTCGCGATCTTGCTTGATTGACTCAAGAATGCTTGCTTTTAGAGCAGAGAGTGCTTTTGATTTTTGTGTATCCAGTTTACCTAATTGACTAATTTGAAGCTCAATTGAACCTTCAATTTGTTTTTCAAAAGCGCTTGTTTTTTCTGGGGAATTTTGCATAACCAAATAATGTTAACTGCTCATTATATCTTTTTCTAGATCTTCCATCTGCATTTTTTCGTGGCGAGTGTTTTTTCTTTCCTTAAATTTTAAAATAGCTTTATCAATCAATTGAAGAAGCTGGATTTGCTTTTCTTTTTTTTGAATCGACGACTTCAGATTTTGTATTTGGGTTTGTTTTTGCATTTTCCTACTTTAATATAATTTTGACAACTTCATTATATTATACCATAGCGCTATGGGTTGCGTCAACCTGAGCCCACTGAGTTTTTAGATGATCCTTTGAATTCTAATTAAGCAACAATTCGGAAAATTTATAAACCATGCTATGGCTATACTTTTCTTGTTATCTCTTCTACAACATCTGCTATAGATTGCTGAGTGGTGTCGATTCGGATTTCGTTTGCTAACAGATCACGTGCCAGTATTTGGCTGTTGATTTCGATTGCTTGGGCGTGGTCTCGATATTTACTGCAACGATTTTCTGTTAAAACTCTAGCTTTTAAAACTTGGTCGTCCTCGACAGTTAAAGTAAATAGAATATATTTTTCTGTTTGAAAAACCTTATGCAGCTCTTGAATTCGCTTGTCTTCCAAGTCGGTGATGATAATATTTTTAAAACCGTGTTGAATATAATTTTGTACAACTAGGGTTAAATTTTCAAAGGCTATGGCCTCTTCTTCTGTGTAAGGTATGACTTGAGTGCCTGTGTTTCGAAATTCTGGTATCCATCCAAACTCAAAACATGGTCCGTTTAACTTGACCTGTAAAGCTTTTGCAACCGAAGACTTTCCGGCGCCCGGCGCTCCTGCTATAAAAATTATGTCGTATAATTGATTAGTCATATTTGGAATTAAGAATGGCGTACAAGTATTTCACATAACAGCCAGGTGATATATGAAGAAGTCGACCAATGTGTGCATATATTTAACCTCAAATAGGCTAAAAGAGCAAGCCGTGCTTGTGGCTGTTTCGTGGTTTGGAAAGCTGTTTACAAAACTCATTGGTAAGAACAAGCTATTTTTTAGAACACAGCACAAAAGCAAAAGCTTGATTGGAAATGACTTTTTCAATGTTAAAATCAGCCTCTAAAGCCTTTTTAAACTCTTCTAGAGTTGGCTTCCATGAGGAAACTACATCAAATCGAGTACCCTTTTTAATCAATTTATCTCCAATGTATATTGCTTTGTCTGAAATATAATAAGTACGTACTGTATTCTCGACATATTCTAATTGAACTTTAAGGTCTTTATCGGTATTATTTGGTTTAAAATCTTCTTTTTGAAAGCCTAATTGCTGCAAAGGACCAAAACTCATATTTTCGACTGGTTTACTTAAATAGGAATTTATCATGGCTTCTTTAGCTGTGAAATCTCGGATAGGCATTGCGACTAACAGTAAGGCATTATGCTCAACTAAAGGTTTTAGGTGTTGATTAATCTGTTTTCTTGCAAAGTTTCCATAAGTTCCTCCCAGCAACATATAAATATCTCTTTGATTTGGATTATTTCTTAATGGAAAGCGGGAATTTAACTTTTCAAAATCTAAGAGCGTTGGATGGATTGGATAATCACTATCTTTATGAACTTCTAATACTTGTGCAATTTCAATAGTTTGAATATCCACCGGATAATAAGCTGCAACACTTTCTTTGCCTAAAGTTGCTATGAATTGTTTTGCTTTGGTCCCATCACCACTGCCTAAATCAATAATATTATATTTCTCTTGTTTGGTCTTGAAAGATTGAATTACCTTGAGAAATAAAGAGGTCTCTGGAGAGTGCATCTTACTTTTATACTTTTCTGAAGAATAAAGCGACAAGTATGCTTTTGTACCTAAATAATTTAAGTACCAAAATTTAGAATTAGTCAAATTATAATTCATAGAATCTTTTTGCTGTAAAAAGACATCCTTAATTTCTTTAATATTGGAAACCTTGGATTGAGGGAATAAATTGGTATAAAGATTTTCTTTTAAAATTGCAACTTTATATCGCTTAAATATTTTTAAATATTTTTCGGTTAAAACCTCTTTGTTTTTTAACACAATTTCGAACCCTAGATCATATTTTCCGTTTGCTCGTTCGTAAAATAAACAATTTTTATCTATATGTAGTTATTTAATAAATTTTTCTAATTGCCTTTCATTAATTGCGGAAGTATCAACAAAGACTTTAAAATACTTACCTTTATAATTTAATCTTTTTTGAGTTCCCAATATGATATTATTATTTATTAAGTTCTTTTGGATTTCAGTAAATTCTTTTTCGGAAATCCCCAATATTTTGGCATACTCTTTAGCACTCATGCTTGAATCAATGGTATATAACTTTAAAAAATCAATTTCAACCGGTTTAGAGTTGAATTCTTGATCTTTTGAATCAATTATTACCATTTCAGAATTTTGATCCTCTAAATTTCCAAAACTTGCTAAATAAGTTAATTCAGATTGATAAATAATTGTGTCTTCTTCTGTCAGTAATTTTCTAATGATAGTTGATAAATCATTTATTTCAGAGTTATTTTTTGCGAAAATCCCCATAACTAAATTAAACCATCCTTCACAGGAAAACAACCAGCCAACGTTTGGATGCAGCGGCAATTCTTGAGATAATTTTCTTTTAGTTGCGGGACTCACCCTTAAAAAAATCCTAAAATACCTAAAACCTAATTTCGATAAATTTACTACTCCATGTTCAGGACCAAACTCTTTACTTACCTGAGTAACCATAATAATTCAAATTACATCTTAAAAAACATCTCCAATATAACAGTAAACAAGGCTGTTGGCAAATAGTAGCATCTGGGACTGGCCAAGTTTAAAAAACTTTGCTCTAAATGCTCCCCATTTATTTGTTGTGTGCCGCAATCTAAATACCTATAAATCACCCAGCAACATTTCGTCTATTTCAGTTACTTTATTGTAAATAAACTCTTTTTGAGCGTTGTCATCAATTTCTGGATCAGCTGAAAACGTGACTTTGATTTTAAGTATTTCATTGTTTGGCAGAGTAAAGAAATACTCTTTTTTCATTGCTCCATGATTGGCCATTACTTCAGATTTTGTGTATTGCAGCAACACATCAGAATTTAACTGCTTCTCTTGGAGCATAATTTGACCATAATATTCATCTGTGCTGTAACGTGTTATCGCTTCTTCAAAATTTTTGGCATTTCCGTATACTTCGTGATTTTTGTCGAAAACAATCACACTAACTCCTGAATCAATAAATCCAAGAACTTTGGTTTCTGAGTATCCTATTTCCTGAGAATTCATTTCTTGAAGGGTAAAATTATGCTCTGCAAACTTCTCTGTCAGCTTTCTAATCAACCAATCTGTGTTTATAACAGTTTCGGCTTCTTGTGTGTCTTGACTTGTGTTTGTATCACTGACTGTCTCTATCGGTAGCTGACTGCAGCCTGTCATGATTGTCATGACTAGAAGAAGAAAGAGTATTTTTTTCATAATTTTAGGATTAAGATTAAGAAATTGATGACTTGCTGTTTTATTATTGTACATAAGGTTTGTAGGATAGGCGCGGTGGGCCCTATGTTTTAACTTTAGCATTGCAAAAGCGTCTCTTGCAAGCGACAACTTACTTAAGTTGCTCGAGCAGTTCATCAAATTTCTCTTTGATTTCGGGGTGAGATTTTAAATGAATATCTTGTCCATCACCTTTGTGTCTTGGAATAATATGAAAATGAATATGAAAGACATCTTGTTGGGCTTGTGAGCCTGAGCTGTTGATGATTTGTACATTTTGAATGCCGAGTTTTTCTTTGTAAAGATTGGCTACCTTTTTTACAGCTGCAATGACCTGTTTAAGTTCACTTTCTGGTATATCAAAGATGTCCTTATAATGTTTTTTAGGAATCACCAAAGTGTGATACTCGTTGAAAATTCCAATATCAAAAAAAGCGTAAACATAATCGTTTTCATAGACCTTCCATGATTTGGCTTGGCCCTTAACAATTTTGCAGAAAATGCAGTCCTCCATAATAATTCTTGTTATCTGTGTTGGCAACCAACGGTATCTATTTAAGTTTAACATCGAGAGCGCTCAATAAGCAAGTGTAGGTGATAAGCGAATTGTCTATATACTGCAATAACTTACCGCAGATACACTGCATAAAAGGCTTTGGGTTTATGCAAACAACTGAAGTTATTTCTTATCTAACATTGAAATATTGATTAAAAGTTTCATGAAAGTTAATATTATCCGGTACCGGTTCTACACCTTTAGCTATCATATTCCAACTATTGTTTGCTGGTAATAATTTATGTAACTGATTTTCTTCCATCCATAGTAAGGAATTAAGTTGGACTTCTAGCACAGTAGGCCTGTAGTTATTTGCGTGAGATATTAATCGAAGATGTTCAAATAGTTCTAATGGCATGGTCTGATTTATATTCAATTTGGAATGCTCTGACAAAACTGTTGCAATAATGGTAGTACAGTTAAAATAGCTATTGCGTACTGGACATTCTAACTTTTGTGCCCAGATTTTAGACTGATATACTGGTGGTCGTATAGAGTACAAGTACAAGTGAAACTGATTGTGAATCTGATTAATTTCTTCGGATTGAAATAAGTGTGTTAAGTCAGCCCCTGCTTGGATCCATCTCCAATCTGTTTCATTGAATGAAAGTACCCCCTCAAGACCATTTGCTAACATTTTATTTCCATCTTGAGTTAGACCACCCTGGCCGTTATGTAAGTCGGGATATCTTTGCATACCTGCATAAAAATGATAAATGTTACCGTTTACTTCTAAATGAGCGGCACCCCATGGATCACCTCGTCTTCCGCCCTCTCCAAATAAAACTCTTAAATATGGTGAGGATTGTTTTTGTCTTTCTTGAAACGCTAGTAATCTAGCTACTCCATACGAAATAGATGGCTTACCTAGCCATGGTTTATCGATTTCGTCTGAAGGAACGAATCTATACGGAGCTGGAATAAAAGAAACTTGATTTGAATTCATAATAGTAAATTAGATAATAAAAAAGCCCTACTCTTTTTGAGAGCTTGATCATGAAATATTTTCAATAACCTCAAAAGCTCTCAAACCTAAGGTGTGAGCAACGGCGTAGTGTGACTTGAAAATATTGGAATTTCATATAAATTAGTTTTTTAATTTGAAAGCCCAATTCTTTAAAATCAGAATTGGGCGTATAGAGATTGGTTTTAACCGTACAACAAAATCACGCCCGAAGGCGGCGACGTAAAACGCTCAGTATTAAAAACTTTGTTTCCATAGTTATGCGTTGGTTAATTTAATGATACAGGCTTTTGTTAATTATTCAATTAAAAAACCCTCATTTTTATTATGTTTAAATCTGTGACTTTTAAAATATACCTTTATCTTCAACTCGCAAGAATTTACTTGAATAGGGGGATTTTTATCTTAAGTAAAATTAAACTAGGTGTCGCAAGCAATACTAACCAAATAATAGATGACCGAGATAATTAAACTTATATAAATAGATTCTGAAATATTTACTTCTTCTTGTGAATACATATTAACAAAGCTTTGACTCGCTTTAAATAACTGCTACTTTATTCAGGAAAAATGTAGGGCGTAATAAATAAACCGAACTTAAGAAAGTTTAGAATTTTATTTATATAGATTGTATCTATCAATCCCTGCTCGTAAGGAAAACTCTAATATTTTGTATGAATTTGATTCACTGATTAATGCAAATTCAAATGTACCGATATCATTGTTATTATATATCGTATTTCCGGAAATATTAGAATTGGTGCTACCACCCAGCTGCGATTCAAAATCAGAAGATTGGATTTGGATACTTTGAAAATCCTTAAATAGTGCTGGCATTGAATTTATAAAATCCTCATACTGCTCGAATGAATTCTGTTCTTGAAATTCTATCGAGGTCATTGCATAAGCATCTTTTATTTTACCATCTGAATTTAATTGCATAAACTCTGTAGCTGTATTAGATACGTTTTCCAAGGCTTTAGAGTATTTACCAATACCATATTTAATTACTGCACCTAGCAACCCGACAATAATTAAAATTGTGATTGCGATCTTTAAAATTTTAAAAGTGTTTGATTTCATATATTTAATGATTATTTTATTGAGAAAGCGCTTGAACATATTTCATTATACCATCTGAACGAACATATAGCAAGTAGCGCTTGCAAACTTTTGACTGCTTTAGATTATTGCAGTAAAATACAAATACTTTAAGAATAAGTATGCAAAAAATCCTGCTGATTGGTAACGGTCCTTTAAACCCAAATAGCAAAGAGAATCAAAGCGCTTATTCTATTCGAACTCAGATGTTTTATCAGTTTTTGACTAGTCAGAAATATACTGTAAAAACTATTTTGCAAACTAAAAACCCTGCGAAATCTAAAAACCTGAGTGTGCTGCAAACTAGCCTTGAAGGCCGACGATATGCGAATTTTTTGCAGAAACAGATCGATCTGTTTCAACCAGACTTCATTATCTCGGCCAATAATGCCAATAGTTACGTGGTATCCAAGTTGAAGTTTAGAGCTCACTTTATTGCCGACCTCAATGGTTGGCTGCCGGGTGAAGCCCAATCGCAAGCTCAGGCTAGTCAAAGTAATTATATTTTACCGCAGCTGATTGCACGCGAAAAACAAGTGCTGCGTACGGCAGACTTTTTACTTACCTGCTCAGAAAACCAAAAAAAAGCCACCATCGGGGAGCTGGCGATGGTCGGTAAGTTAACGCATCAGAATTTTGATAAAAAAATGGTTGGGAAGCTTATGAACTTTGTGCAACCAAAACTTATTAATCAAGCTTACGATTTGAAACTTCCAAAAAATGCAATTGTGTTGGGGTGGCTCTCTGGATTTAACAACTGGGCTGACGAAGACTTACTACTTGAACTATTGATTCCAAGCCTAAAAAACAACTCTAACCTATATTTTGTCTGCACGGGTGGTGCCTATTCAGACCTACCAAATGGCAAATACGAAAAAGTTTATAAAAGTCTTAAAAAAGCTAAATTACTCGGCCAATGTCGCCTTTTAAATTGGGTGCACAATAAATATGTGGCGGATATTATTTCTCAATTTCACCTCGGGCTAAACACCGACCTGGACTGTTTAGAGTCGCACTTTGGTGCCCGAAATAGGATCACCGATTTAATTGCCAACGGTGTTCCTGTGCTTTCGACCGACTACTCGGAAGTTGCCTCTCAACTAAGCCTTTTTGGGATAGGTATTGGGTTTACGCACTCTGAGACAGCAAAAGTTAAAGAGTTTTTAAAAACCTTAACTTTAGCGGATGTAAAATTATATCGAAAGAACCTTAAGACCTTTAACAAAGCACAAAAACTCGCAAACTACATGCAAGACCTTACCGCCTACCTTAAGCAACCTTTTAAAGCGAATTTGGCCTGCCTTAAAACTAGTCGGCTCAAAACTTTGCGGTATTACCTGCGCCAGCATGGGCTGAAAAAACTACTCCAAAAAATAATAGCTAAAATATGAAATACTGCCAATTAAAATCCGGTGACAAAGTCGTTGTTATTGCTCCTTCTACTGCCTCTAGCCTGATTGATGAAAAGGTCAGAGAAATCGCCATTAAAAGGCTCGAAGCATTAGGTCTGCAGGTAGAACTAGACCTTACATGTGAAGAAGCTGAGTTTTATGGCACTGCAAATATTGCTGTCCGGATCGAACAGATCCATAAGGCTTTTGCAAGAACTGATATCCAAGGGATCTTTACCTTTATTGGAGGGTTTCATTCTAACCAATTACTACCTTTTTTGGATTTTGAATTAATTGCCAAGAACCCAAAGTTTTTCTCTGGCTACTCAGATATAACAGCCTTAAACAACGCACTTTTAGCAAAGGCAAAGCTAGTTACTTTAAACGGCCCTCACTTTTCAAGTTTTGGCGAACAACAAGGCTTTGAATATACCATGCAGCATTTTAAAAACTTAGCCTTTAAAGGGTCTGACCAAGTTTTAGCACCTTTGCAATGGTCAGATGATTTATGGTTTTTAGACCAAGATAAACGTGAGTTTTTACCCCACCAAGGCCACATAGTTTTAAACCCCGCTAAAGTTTCTGGTACAGTTTTGGGAGGAAACATAAGCACCTTTCGCCTTTTACAAGGTACTCCATTTATGCCTGAAGTTGAAGGTGAGATAATTTTGTTTTTAGAAGAGGCCGGCGGCGAAGAAAATAGCAACACTTTTATTCGCACCTTGGTCAGTATTTCACAACAAGATTTTTTCAAGCAGGTTACAGGCCTTGTTATTGGCAAGTTTCAAAAAGTTTCTAAGCGTGACCTTCAAGCCCTTCAAAGCTTTCTAGAAAGCCATCCAAGCTTTAAGGATTTAACTATCATTTTAGAAGCCAACTGCTCCCATGTGACTCCCCGTTTTAGCATACCAATTGGAGGCCAATGTACAATTGAGGGCGATAAAATCAGTTTTCAGTGCGCTTAAATGGTGTGACTGAGCCATATTGCTGCCAAGATGACAATCCCTAATATAATACTAAAAAAACTTAAATACCTATAGCTTTGCATACTATTTCTTTTTAGTTGCACGAGTCTTTGGTTTTTCTTTAGGCAGGCCTTTGTCTAGGTTGGTAGCTAAGATTTGGACTGATAAGACATTAATGAAAAGTAGGAAGATTCCTAGTCCAATCAAAATATAAAAAATGGTGAAGATTTTAGAAAGGGTTGTAGTTGGAGTAAAATCTCCGTATCCTACTGTAGTTAGCGTACTTATACAGAAATAAACAGAGTCAATTACATGCCATCCTTCGTGAATAGTGTAAAAAACTGTTCCAAGCAATAAGGCACACAAACTCAAGACAAACAAAAGTCTGAATTCACTGTCTTTAAAACCGTTTTTGATAGCCTTGAGAAAGTTGATGAAATTTCTAAGCAATCTCATGTTTATTACTTTAAAAGATAACGCAAATATGATATAATAAATAGATACTAAATAAAAGCTAAATATGAAAATTTTAGAATTTGCCAAAAAACACAAGGTTAAACTAATTATTGTCATTTTAATTATCAGCTATATTGCCCTTAAACCACAGCCAAAACCCGAAATTGAAACTCTGGAAGTAAGTATGCAAGACATCTCTCAGGAGGTTTCTGTAGTTGGAACGGTAGAGGCAGCCCAATCGGCTGAACTGGCTTTTGAAGTTTCAGGTAAACTGCAAGCTATCAACGTAAATGTGAATGATGAAGTTAAAATTGGGCAAAATTTAGCCAGTCTAAATGCAGCTGATCTAGCAGCTAGCCGGATGAACAAAGTTGCCTTGCTAAACTCAGAGAAAGCTCGTTTAGAACAAATCCAAGCTCAAATTGATGCAGAAAAATCTAAATTACTAGATCTGCAAAAAGGTCCAAAACTGCAAGAAGTATCTCTCAAAGAAATTGAACTCGATAATGCTAAACGTAATTTAGAAGTTGCACAGAGTGAACTTATGAATCTACAAAACAAACTCAATGCAGAAATCGATACTAACTTTGAGCTACTAGAATCGGTAGTTCGTAAGTCTTTTACAAAAAATTATAATTCTTTAGTTGAATTAACTGATATCCAGTATGAAAAATTCTTTTGATCAGGCCAGGAGTCTATTAAACTCGCATCCAATAAGCGCCCAGTTGTTGAAATCCTATTAGGTGACTCAGGTGGTGGCAAGCTCAACAAAGTCAGCCTGACTAGTTTAAACGGTGGCCTGAAAGCCGACTTGGCTAATTTTGACCTTGATAAACAAGCTACTTTACATGCCTATGGTAAAATTTTAAATTCTATCAGCTACACAATTAGGGCTTTCAATAACATTGATTTGAGCAACCGTATTACCGAAACTATCCAAACTAATATTCAAACTCAAGTTACCGACTTAGAACTCAGCCGCAACGAGTTAGTAACTCAAAAATCTACTTTAGACAATCTGATAAACGGTTACGAAAACTCGCTCGATGTTAAAAGGAATGCTTTAATTGTTACTCAAAACAGTATAAAGCAGTCAGAAAGTAATTTAGAACTTACCAAAAGTGGAGCAACTACCGAAGCCATTGCTGCCCAAGAAGCAGCAGTTCGCAGATACGAAAGTGACTACAAAACTCAACAGGCTCAAATTATGGCTGCGCAAGCTTTGGTTGCAGATGCGAATGCGCAAATTGCCAAAAGACAAATCCGAGCACCATTTAATGGGAAAATTACAGAAAAATTCTTTGAAAACGGTGAAATCGTCAGCTCTCAATCGAAAGTTTTAGAAATCATAAGTGAAGCCAAATACGAAATTACGGCTAATGTTCCAGAAAGTGATATTGCCAAAATTAAACTTGATCAAATAGCTAGTCTTACTTTAGATGCCTACGACGACAACACTCCCTTTGAAGCCAAGGTTACTAAAATTAATCCAGCTGCAAAGGAAATCGAAGGCGTGCCAGTTTACGAAGTTACTCTCAATTTTGTGGAAGCTTCAAGCCTAATTAAATATGGAATGACTGCCAATTTGGACATTTTAACTAACAAAACAAGCGACAAACTAGCTATTCCCCTACGAGCTGTAGAAAATGGCTATGTAAAAGTTCCAGATCAAGAAAACGAAAAAGGATACTCAAGAGTTAAAGTTGAAACTGGTTTAGTTGGAACCGACGGTTTCATCGAGGTTAAAAGTGGCCTGAAAGAAGGCGACACAATTATTACATATATAGAAGAGGAAAATGAATAAAACCCTATCAACTGCGTGGTTTTTAAGTTTAGCTCAAATTAAACGTTCGAGCTTTGCTACTACCGCTTTGATAATTTTTGTGATGACTCTCACTTTTTTAAACCTAACCTTTGTATCGGGAGTGCTACTGGGACTAGTTGAAGGTTCTGCCGATGCCTTTCAAAGGCAATACTCGGGAGACGTGCTAATTAAAAACCTAGAAAGTAAAAGCTTTATTCGTAATAACGAAAAAATCACTAAATGGCTCAAAACTCAACCCGAGGTGGTGGCGGTTTCAAGTCGCTTTTTAAGCTCTAATTTAGTGGAGGCTAATTACCGTACTAACACCAGCCCATACGACAAAGATGATTCAGTGTTCACCCAAATTGCTGGGATCAACCCGTCGGGAGAAGATGCCGTTACTAAGCTGGAATCAAGAGTCATAGATGGCCGGTACCTAAACAAAAGTGATATTGGATACGTTATGATAGGTTCTGAACTGCTAGCTGAATATCGCCGGGTGAACGATGCAGGTCTTGGGGCATTAGAAAACGTACAAATTGGAGATAAGATCCGGATCAAATTTGGTGCAAGCAGCTTCGAATTTGAATTAGCTGGTGTCTTAAAAAGTAAAAACCAAAATGTTTCACAAAGAATTTTCATGGTAGACACCCAACTACGGCAAATCTTAAACCGTAGCGACTATGGTGCGAATGAAATTGCTATTCGCCTTTCGAACGAAAACAAGGCAACAGCTTTAGTGGCCAGCCTCAAAAGCGGTCCTTTTAAAGACTCAGCCCAGTTTCAGACTTTTCTTGAAGCCCAAGGAACTTTTTTTGAAGACATTAAATCAACCTTTAGTATTCTTTCTTCCGTAATTGGATTTATTGGTCTGATGGTCGCAGCCATCACCGTATTTATAGTGATTTTTATCAACGCCGTGGCTAGGCGACGTTTTATAGGTATCTTAAAAGGTATTGGAATTAAGCGTACTAGTATAGAAATTGCCTATATTATCCAGGCTATGTTTTATGCTGGGATTGGCATTCTGTTAGGTCTTAGCTTGTTAATGTACTTGATAGTCCCTTTTATTGCAGCCAACCCTATCGACTTCCCTTTTTCGGATGGGATAGTTTATGTAACTGCCTCGGGCCTGATTTCTAAAACTCTGATTTTGTTTGCGGCAACTTTAATTGCCGGTTATCTCCCTGCTAAATTGATCACCCGCCAAAATACTTTGGATGCTATTTTAAACCGCCAATCATGATAGAAATTAAGAATCTAGGAAAGACATATCACATTGGTAACATCCCAGTTTATGCTGTAAAAGATGTAAGTTTCAAAGTTAAGAAAGGTGAATTCTTAGGCCTTACAGGAAAATCAGGAGCTGGGAAATCTACTTTACTATACCAAATGGGCCTGATTGACCAACCAAGCCATGGGGAGGTTATAATAGATGGAATACAAACCTCCAATTTAACACCTGAGCAACGCTCTCAAATGCGTTTAAATACTCTTGGTTATATCTTTCAAGACTATGCCTTACTGCCAGATTTAACTGCCGCAGAAAACATTGCCTTGCCTTTGATTATGCAAGGGACATCCTATAAAATAGCTCTAGCAAAGGCCTACGAAAAACTACAACTAGTTAACCTCCAAGGTCGCAAAGACAACCTCCCTTCGGAGCTCTCTGGAGGTGAACAACAAAGAGTGGCAATATGCCGAGCAATTGTTACTAATCCTAAAATTCTATTTGCAGACGAACCAACCGCTAACCTAGATACTGAAAATGGTTTAAATATTTTACAAATTTTTACTAAACTTCATAAGATGGGCCAAACCATAGTTATGATTAGCCATGAGGCAGAGTATATTAAGTTTGTAGATCGGGTGATTACCCTAAAAGATGGTTTAATTATAAAGTCATGACTCTAATCAACGTTCAAAACATGTGTAAAACTTATACGACTAACGGCGTGGATACTCCTGTGTTGTTTGATGTTGATTTTAAGGTTAAAAAAGGCGACTTCCTAGCCATCATGGGACCAAGTGGTTCCGGAAAATCTACCCTTTTAAACATCTTAGGTTTTCTGGATGTGCAAAGTTCTGGTAAGTACATCTTAAATGGCTTGAATAACCAAGAATATACGGATAATCAAATGGCCGAAGTACGTAATTCAGTATTTGGATTTGTCTTTCAGTCTTTTAATTTACTAAATAAGCAAACTGTTCTAGAAAACGTCATCCTACCTTTACATTATTCCGATATGACACACGACAAATGGGAGGCGCGCGCTCGCGAATGCATAGACATGGTTGGCCTGAGCCACCGTATAAACCATAAGTGTAATATGCTTTCGGGTGGTGAAAAACAAAGAGTTGCAATTGCAAGAGCCCTTGTAAATAATCCAGCTGTTTTATTTGCAGATGAGCCAACCGGTAACCTCGATAGTAAATCTGGACAAAATGTCATGCAAATTCTGCAAGATTTGAACGAAAAGCACGGGCATACAATTTTATTAATTACCCACGAAGATTATACTTCTAAACACGCCAAACGTATTATCCGTATCAGAGACGGAAAAATTGTCAGTGACAAAAAAAACAACACTCAAGTAGCCGCTAAAACCTTTATCAAATGATTTCTATCCGCCAAATTTTTAACACATCGTTTGCAGCCCTTTTGGTCAATAAATCCAGAAGTCTTTTAACGATACTTGGGATAGTAATTGGGATAGGCTCTATCATTTTAATCATGAGTATTACTAAAGGTGCCTCGGGATTAATTTTAAGTGAGGTAGAAGGTTTTGGTTCGAAGTTTTTTGAAATTGTGCCAGGTAAAAACCCAAGTGGTCCTTCTGACTTTGCGCAAATGTTTACAGATAGTCTAACTGATAAAGACCTGAATGCCATCCGCAATAAAATTAACGTGCCATTTTTAGACAAGGTTACCCCAAATATTATGGTTACCAGTAAAGCTAGTTATAGAGGGGAAATTGATAGCCCAACCATTATTGGAACATCCGACTTTATTAATGAAATTATGGATATCGAAATAGATCAGGGTCGTATGTTTAATACAACCGAAATCAAAACTGCTGCCGCTGTCGGAGTAATGGGAGTTGAAACTGCAAAAAACCTATTTGGTGATGAAGATCCAATCAACAAAAAAATTAAAATTCGGGATAAAAACATTCGGATAATTGGTCTGTATCCAGAAAAAGGCAAGGTAGCCTTTGCGGATATCGACAACATAGTTTTCTTACCTTACACAACCGTTAAAAAATTTATTGAGACTCAAAATCATTACAACTCTTTAGCTGGCATTGTTAAAGATGAAAAGCGTTTAGAGCAAACTATTTCAGATCTTGAAAAGACGTTAAGAGAAACCAATAAAATTCAAGACCCAGAAGACGATGACTTTCATATTGTGACCCAAAAAGACGTAATTGATAGAGTTTCTAACATTAGCTCTGTATTAAATATTTTGTTAGTCTCAGTGGCTGCAATTTCTTTACTTGTGGGAGGAATTGGAATCATGAATGTAATGCTAGTTTCGGTAACAGAACGAACTCGTGAAATTGGCTTACGGAAAGCCCTGGGCGCGACTGAAAACGACATAAAACGCCAATTTTTGATAGAAGCAGTTACCCTGACTTTAATTGGGGGAATGATCGGAATCATAGGAGGAGTCACGCTTTCTATTACTATTATTGCTTTAATCAATAAATTCCAAAACTTAGATATAGTATTTTCAATGCCTTACCAAGCTATCTTTTTATCCTTGGCGGTTTCTTCCATAGTTGGGCTTGTATTTGGTTTGTACCCTGCGATATCAGCTGCCAAGAAAAATCCAATTGAGGCTTTACGTCATGAATAGATAGTGTTAAAATATTTGCATACTAATTATAATTAACATGCAAAAAGGAAACTCAATAATTTTGGCTGCAGTGGCGCTTATTTTTATTGGAATAATAGGGTTTATTTATACACAAGTTAGTAAACCGGGTGCCTACGACAATTTGGCAGCTTGTTTACAAGAAAAAGAGGTTAAGTTTTATGGGGCCTTTTGGTGCCCAGCCTGTCAAAAACAAAAAACATTATTTGGAAAATCTGAAAAACTTCTCCCCTACGTTGAATGCTCTACACCAAGTGGTGACCAACAGACCCAAGAATGTAAAGATAAAGATATTAAAAGCTATCCAACTTGGATTTTTGCTAATAATGAAGTTCTCAATAAAACCCTTACCCCAGAGGAGTTAGCTGAGAAAACCAACTGCCCTTTAATCTAAATCACTATGACGCTAGAAATTTTCAATCACTTCATTGGTACTCTAGGTGTTCTTGCAATTGCTGCTTGGCTTATTACTTTGGTCAGCTTAGCATTGAAGTCTTCCAGTAGCTATGCTGCTTGTATGATTAAGCACATTAAAAAGAACCATCTTGGACTCACCTTGCTCTTTGCATTAATGGCAACAATAGGCAGCTTGAGTTACTCTGACTATTTTATGTTAGCTCCATGTAAACTCTGCTGGTATCAAAGAATTTTTATGTATCCAATAGTCTTAGTTGCTATTGTTGGTTGCATTATCAAAGATCCAAAAGCTGGTATTTATAGTTTGTGGCTGGCAATCTGTGGAGCTTTAATTAGCCTATGCCAACTTTATTTACAATTTGTAGCAACTGGCTATGCGGACTGTTCAGTGGTAGGGCAAAATGCTAATTGCTCTAAAATATGGATCAAGGTCTTTGATTTTATGACCATACCTTCTATGGCCCTAATTTGTTTCGTGGCGATTATAACCGTGAATTTGATACAAATTAAAACTAAATAAATTGCAATTTTTGTTGCCATTTGTTATACTTAGTATGTAAGAAACATAAAAAAAATGGATCCCAGTTCGATATACCTTATCAGTTTAATAGTTCTACTTGGAATTTCTGCTGTGTTCTCAGCAGCTGAAACTGCACTTTACTCTCTGAGCCCTCCTAAAGTTAAGGCTTTAGAGGCTTCTAAAGCCAGAGGTGCTAAAAAAATAGCCAAAATAAAATCCAACCCAAATAAGATGTTGGTGGTTATATTATTAGGTAATAATTTAGTTAACGTTGGGTCGTCTTCACTGGCAACTGTTTATTTTACTCAAATATCTGGAAGTTACGGAATAGGTTTGGCGACAGGGGTAATGACTTTTGCGATTTTAATTTTTGGTGAAATCTTACCAAAAAGTTTTGCTAGTAAACATGCTACACTAGTTAGCCAACTTGTGATTTACCCATTGGCTTTAATTGAATTTGTATTTTTTCCATTAATTTATATTTTTGAAAAGGCCCTTTCCAGACTTACAGGTGACCACATTTACTCGGTGAGTGAAGAGGAGGTAATGGCCATGGTTTCGATGGGTGCCGAAGAAGGTTCACTAGAAGCCCACGAAAAAGAATTCATTGAAAACGTATTAGAATTTAATGAAATTGCGGTAGAAGACATTATGGTACCAAGGTCTGAAATATTTAGTGTAGATGGGGATACCACAATTGAAGAAATTCTAAAAATCTTAGAAGAAGAAAGTTACTCTAGGATCCCAATCTATGCTGAAAATCCTGATAACATAATCGGTTTTGTGACAGTTAAAATGATACTCAAAGCCCTAAGAGACCCAGATAACAGACAAATCAAACTCAAAGACCTCAAGCACTACAGCTTTGTAAAAACACCAACTACCCGCTTGATCCATTCCTTGTTTTTAGACTTTCAGAAAAACCAATGCCATATGGCCCTAGTTTTAGACGAACGCGGAAGCCTGCAAGGCCTTGTGACGATGGAAGATATCTTAGAAGAAATCGTGGGTGATATAGCAGATGAGTCTGATGAAGACGAAGAAGTAACTGTCAAAAAAATTGATAAAAATACCCTAATACTAACTCCCTCAGCGGAAATTGGAGACATCGAAAAAGCTCTGGGTGTTGAAATCCCAAAATTTGAAAACGTTACTTCAGTTTCAAAAGCTATTTTAGAAACAATCAAGCGTTTTGCTAAGAAGAATGAACGAGTGCAAATTGATGAAGTTGAATTTGAAATTTTGGAGGTAAACTCTAAAACCAAGGCCATCGAAAGAATCAAGGCTAGTAAGGTAAAATAGTTGCAAAAATAGTCAAATTTTGATATAATTAAATGATTAATACCTTTTAGTTATGAGAATTTTAAAGAATTTTGTACAGAATATTTTACAGGTACAGAAAGTAAGATCCCTTGGAGTTTGTTTGCTAACTTTATTACTTACAAGTGTTTCTGCTTTAGCAGAAGCTAAACCTTTAGATAGAGTTGACAATTTAACAGCTGCAAACATTGGGATGGAAAGCATAAATATTGAATTTGATGAAGTAACAGATGCTACAGAATACTTAGTGTTTTATGGTACTGAAAGTGTTATTGAAGCTAGCCAAAAATATGCATTTGGGCCCCTGAAAAGCGATACAAATTCTTTTGAAATTACCGAACTAGATGCCAATACAGAATATTTTATTACTGTTATTGCTAGTGATGGACTTAATTTTTCTAGCCATTTTGCCAATGAACTTGCCGTGACCACTCTAAATACTGATGCTAACGTGGGAGCTACTCCGTTTGTAAAGAACTCTAGCACCCCAGCTAAAAATGAGATCTTACTAAGTTTTTCTACCGAAGTTGAATTAACTAATTTGAAAAGCACTAGCCTTTCGTTGCAAAAAATCTTTGATAATCAACTCCTTACAATTAAGTCTATTGAAAGTGTTGATGCAAGTACCCTGAAGATCCTCACGGCTGAAGAACTTGAGGCCGGCGTGGAATACTTACTTAACATCAAGACTGAACTTGCTGATCTTGAAGGCAATGTAATGCTTGAAAAAGACAGAGCAATTACAATTGTAGCTTCTGCTGAACTAGAGGGTGCGGTTGAAACTGGCTTAAAAATTGATGGAATCAATACCTTGAATCCTAAACAGCTAGAAGTTGTAATGAATTTAGATGTAACAGTTACCGGGGACTTAAAAGACAAAATTGCAGTCATTGAAACAGAAAACCCAGATGTGATCTTAGATGTTGAACTAATTGAAGCCAATAAAATTGATAAAAACCGATTCTTATTAGTATTAAATGGGGAATTAGACGACCAAAAATCATACTCTCTAATTATAACTGACCTAACCTCTGACACTCAAATTGGAATTGCAGAGGCTGACTCAGTATTTAGTTTTAACACTAACTTCAATCAAGAAGTCCCAAGCGATGCCAAACCTACAGATGAAGATAATTTTGCCACTTCAGAGCCAGAAGCAGACCCAGATGGCAACAACCCACCAAGTGAAGTTTCTCAACTTTCAGCAACTGCTTCAGACTTAGAAGCCAGTTCAGCTTCCGTAAAATATAAAAAAGCCAGCGATCCAGATGGGGACTTAAAAGCCCATAATATTTATCTAAAAGGATCGAACTCTGATTACAAATTGAATACCAGTGTTGATAAAAACACAGAATCAGCCACAGTGAAACTGGGTGATATATCAGCTGCGGAAGGCTTACTAAAAGTTACCGCCATTGATGAAAAAGGTAACGAAACCACCGGACGTGTTACTCCAATTCGCATACCTGGGGTGGGGCCCGCTGGTGTAGCTTGGCTATTTCTAGGTTCAATCGGTCTGGTTGCTCTAAATCGTAAGGAAGATATAATCTAAAACTTCCATATTTAGCCGTTTCAAAAATTAGATCCGTCCACTTACAAAGTCGGTCTAGAGTTTTTGGATGCGGATGGCGATACGGATTATTAACTCCAGCTTGAATAACAACCAGGTCTGGCTTGACCTGGGTCAAAAACTCACTTGTTGAGGAATGCCGACTACCATGGTGATTAGCCACCAATAAAGTAGGGACGCCAGAGTGCATCACAAGCCCAGAACTATATAAATGCTCTTGACCTAGATCACCAGCACTTACGATTTGTAGTTGCTTCTTTGGTAGTAAGATATGCAATCCTAAAGAGGAATCGTTGGAATTCAAAGCTGAAATTTCTTGCTGATTACTTGGATGCCAAAACTGAACTTGAATACCACATAAATTTAGCTGCGCACCACTCCATGGCCGAATGTGTTGTTTAGAATTATACAAAAGCCAATTTTGCAGATGCTTACTAACTGGATTCTCCCCCACCGTCCCATTAAATAAGACCCTATCAATGGGGAAACTTCGTAGTACATATTCTAGATCACCAATATGGTCTAAATCACTATGGGATAAGATCAGAAAATGAATTTTCGGCTTCAAAAAACCAAAGCTTTCAGCATAGGCCTTGGCAAATTTACGAGGAGGTCCTAGATCGATCATAATTCGGCAATTTAGCGGGGTTTGTATTAAAAAAGAACTTCCTTGTCCAACATCAAAAAAAGTTACACTATGGGAGTTTGAAGCGACCACAGGCATATATTTACCTAAGAAACTAAGGCTCACAAAGACTATCAATAAAAAGAGTTTACTAAAGCTTGGCATAATTTAAATATACCCAAGCTGAAGTTTAGATTTTTAAATTTCTTGACGACTAATAATGCCACCCAGTTTAGTGATTGTGCCTTCAATATTATCATAACCTCGGTCGATATACTTGATATCAGTAATTACTGACTCTCCTTCTGCTACCAAAGCTGCGAGTATCATGGCTGCACCAGCCCGAATGTCACAACTGGCCACTATCGATCCTTTCAATTTACTTTTACCAAAAATGTGAGCTTGATGGTTATTTAAAATGCTAATTTGGGCACCCATTTTTTCTAATTCATAAAGGAAAGAAAAACGACCCTCAAATAAAGTTTCAAATATGGTTGAGCGGCCTTCACACTGGGTTAGTAGCACTGTAAATGGAGCTAAAAGATCAGTTGGAAAACCAGGATGTACAGCTGTTTTTAGGTTTTCAATAGCCTTTAAATTACTGGCATCTGTCACAGCGATGGTATTGTCTTGAATTTTCAGTTTGACCCCAGTTTTTTCTAACATATGGCAAAATAAACCAAGATCGTGAGGATTCACTCCAGTGACTTCTACTGGGCTATTGGTGATGGCCCCCATTAATAAATATGTTCCAGCTTGTAGATAATCGCCACAAACTGCGTAATTTTGGGGAGCAACTAAGGGCTTTCCGCCATTGATCACTAGAGTTTGAGTTCCAATTCCATCAATATGTGCACCACAGGCCACTAGAAAATTACATAAGTCTGCAACGTGTGGTTCGCAGGCCATATTACGTAAAATAGAAGTGCCTGGGCTAGATACTGCTAACATAATTGCATTTTCCGAAGCGGTAACCGAAGCTTCCGCAAAAATGCCCTGGTAAGCCTGTAGGGCTTTGGCATGAAAAGCAATCGTGTCGGATTTGACGTCTGTGGTAGCCCCAAAACTGTGGAGCACGTCTAAGTGAGTAGAAATGGAGCGTTTCCCAAGTACACATCCTCCTGGGTAGCCAATTTCTCCTTTACCAAACTGTACTAACATTCCAGGTACTAATAAAATTGAGGCTCGCATCTTACAAAACAGAGACGCATCTAAGTCTTGCAGGCTGATATTAGTAGTGTCGATGGTTAATACTCCATCTTGAAAACTAGTTGCCACCTGCATTTGATTCAAAAGGCTGCAAAGGGTGAAAACATCAGAAATTTCAGGTACGTTAGTTAGCTTTGTGACACCTTTATAAAGGAGGCTAGCTCCAATTATAGGTAAAACTGCATTTTTAGATCCAGTAATTGCCACTGATCCAGATAGCTTAGTTTGACCTTTTAAAATAAAATTTTTCATACGTTATTCAATTAGTAGTAGGCAATGCCGGTCTAACTCGAAGGAATTGATCTGGGCTAGAGAGTTAAGGCACTGGTGTCTGAAATTAACAGATTTCTGTAAATTTAGCAAGTTTTTCTTGCTGTGTTGTAGATCCAGATGTAAGTCTGGGTTTTGAAATATAGATTGAATTTTAAAGAGATGCAGAGCGGTTTTTTGCTTCCAGCTTTGAGCGTAAACCGATTTTAATAGGACCTCATCCTGAAAACGTAAATGTTTGGCTATTTTGTCTAAGAATAACTGATATTTACTATTTACCTTACGCTTGATGTGAACATTTGGCAGCACGTAATGATTATAATCTCGATTTTGTAAGATAAAGCCTAAGTCAGCCCCTACAAAGTATTTGAGAGGCAGGGGTTCAAACCCTTCCTGAAGTAGGTTAGTGATTGCGTTTAAGCGAAATAAACTACCTAGCAGATAGTTAGCTAACACAAAGTTGGGCCCCTTCATGTTGAATCTTTGTGTGCGACTAAAACTAATGTCGTAGAATTCACATAAATCTTTACCAAAAATTGCAAAATTTTCTTGCAGACTTGTTTTTTGCAACATAGTCTGAACGACACCTCTTACTGAAGCTAACTGCTTAGATGAAAGAAGCATCGCCTTTAGAGCATGTAAATAGTTAATATTTAATTCAAAGCTATCATCCATAAAAAAGACATACGGGTGTAGATAATTTTTTAAACTGCGATGTACACTTTCAAATAAATTGGAGTGAATACCGCTTTGAATAAACTCCAAAGGTGGGTGGTCAAGGTCAGTACTTAAAGGCTCGCTAGAAACAACTATATAGTCCAATTGCACCGCATACTCACGCTGCCAACTCAAAAAAAGTTCCAAACCCATGGGGTTTAATTTTTGGTTAACTCGAATGACAAATAGTATATTTTCCACGTATTTTGTTTAGACGAATTTATAATATCATATATATGAAAAAACCCTAAGTACATATCACCTAAGGTTTTTAAGCATTACTTATAATCACAATCCGTTTTATCTGCTAATTCTTGGGGAGTTTTAACCCCTTCTAGCCTTTCATCTTCGCCAAAAACCCAAGTTGGATAAGACATAATCTTCTTGTCTTTGCACACTTGGAGTTGGTCTATTTTGTCTTCGGTAGAACATTCTACGTAAGGTAAATTTTCGGCTGCCTTACCAAACAGGCTATTTTGTTCTTGACAAGCTGGGCACCAAAAAGCTCCATAATATTTAACATCTTTTTCTGCTAAACAACTTGCTAGTTTAGAAAGAGCTTCTTGCTCTTTAGCTTGATCTGGATCGCTATCTGCTAAATCAGCATAACACGGACCTAAGTAAGAATTTAGTGAGTATTTCATCACTACATTAGCCACATCTTGTGATGCATCTTGCTTGGGTAAAAAGCTGCTAAAATGATATTTGCCACCCATAAACCTTTTACCATCAATAATGTTAGTGTTTTTTAATTTGAGTTCAGTAATATTGTCTTGTGAATGAATGCACAAAGTTATATCTATAGGGCTAGTTTGATCATCTTTTGAAAATTCAGTGTACTGGGTTGATATTTCATCAGGGGTATTCTCTTTAATATAGACCTTTTTGAGTTCGGCTTGCTCTAGATCAAACTCAAGTTCTTGAAAAATATCTTGGAACATAGGAAAGACCTCTTTTATCTCTTTAGAAAATGATGCGACGTACTCAGTGATTTCTTTGGCTAGCACATCTTGGCCTCGAACTTGGATTTCATCTTGTATCTCTTTTATTTGATAAAACATTTGTTCATCCATCAAATATGGAGTAATCAAGTTTATATCGTTTTGTTTTAAAGCTTGAAAAGCGGATTCTACCAGGTCGTGATTTGTAATTTTTGGACGTACAACCACCTTTTGCTCTGGTTCTTTTTCACTATTTTTTTCTAGCATATCGTGAAATCGCTTGAGGATAATTGCAAGCTCTGCGCGGTTTACATTCGCTTCTGGGGCAAATAGGGTTTCGGATTGACCAGTCATTAAACCCTTTTCAGATACAAACTCAACGGCATCTTTGTACCAAGCATCTGAAGCTACGTCGTCAAAAGTCATACCAGCTAGAGCGCCAGCAGAGAAAAGACTTAGAGCAGCTAAAGATCCTGCTATTGTTTTTTTCAACATGTGCATTTTGTTAGTAAATACTAGACAAAAGTACAATTATTTTTGGACTTGGTCAACCTTAGTCTAAATTAAATATCTGAATTAAACTTGCGGAATTTAAATTTTGGTGTTAAAATAACCAGGTTATTAATTTTTAAAAGTGCAAGATTTTATTAGAGTTAAAGGGGCCAAGCTCCATAATCTAAAAAATATTGATATTGATATTCCAAAAAATACTCTTACGGTCATTACCGGTCTTTCCGGCTCGGGTAAGTCCAGTTTAGCTTTTGATACGATTTATGCTGAGGGTCAAAGACGTTATGTTGAAAGTCTATCGACCTATGCTAGACAATTTTTAAATTTAACCGAAAAACCCGATGTGGACTCTATTGAGGGCTTGAGCCCAGCCATTTCGATTGATCAAAAAACTGCTCCGCGCAACCCGCGGTCAACCGTTGGGACTACTACGGAAATTTATGATTACTTGCGCTTATTATTTGCAAAAATTGGAGTTCCGCACGACCCAAAAACTGGTGAGGCTTTAACACGCCAAACAGTTAGCCAAATGGTAGATAAACTCATCACCTTTAAGGAAGGAACGCGACTTATGCTGCTTGCACCAATGGTGAATGATCGAAAAGGTGAACACCTAAAAGTCCTAGAAGATATTCGTAAAGAAGGTTTTGTGAGAGTTCGAATAGACGGAGAAATGCACACTATCAATGATCTACCAAAACTAGACGAAAAGAAATCACATACTATTGAAATTGTGGTAGATAGAATAGTTATTAAAACCTACGAAGAAATTGAAACCAAACAAGCAGACGGGGCCGTAACTTTAGAAGTTAACCCTGAACGCTCTCGACTAGCCGACTCAGTGCAAACAGCAGTGAAATTTGGGAACGGAACTATGGTAGTAGTCGACTATGATACCAAAGAGGAAGTTAGATTTTCAGAACGCTATAGTTCAACTGAATCCGAAGTATCCGTGCCTGAGCTCGAACCCCGTATGTTTTCTTTTAACTCTCCGCATGGGGCCTGCCAAAGTTGTCATGGTTTAGGTACAAAGGCGTCGTTAGATATTGGTAAAATTTTTCAAAAGAATTTAAGTTTAGCCCAAGGTGCGATTATTCCATGGTCCACTTTTGGTAATAGCCATAATTGGTACCAATCCTTATTAGAAGCAGTTTCTTTGAAATATAATTTTTCAATGAAAGTGCCTTTTAACCAACTCAAGCCTGAAATCATCAATATATTACTGTACGGAACTCAAGACATTGAATATGATGTTACCCCACCAAACGATGGCGCCTTCTCGAGCCGCAGTTTTACTACTAAATTCGAAGGTATCATCCCAAACCTGGAAAGACGTTTTGCTGAAACAGAGTCTGATTTTGTTAGAAGAAAAATTTCAGAATTTATGGTCGAAAAAATCTGCCCTGAATGTAAAGGTTCACGCCTTAGGCCAATTGTAAATCATATTAAGATCCAAGATAAATCGATTATTGACGTTTCAAAATACTCAGTTAAACAAAGTTTAGAATTTTATCAAAACCTTAAACTTGATAAAACCCAGCAAAAAATTGCTAAAATGATCTTGAACGAAATTGTAGCCCGCCTCGATTTTTTATTAAATGTGGGTCTGAGTTACTTAACTTTAAACAGAGCTGCCAATACATTGTCTGGAGGTGAAGCTCAAAGAATTCGCTTGGCCACTCAAATTGGTTCTAAGTTATCAGGAGTCTTGTACGTGCTAGACGAACCGTCGATCGGCTTACATCAAAATGATAATGATAAATTAATTACTACCCTAAAAGAGTTACGAGACCTAGGCAACACCGTCATTGTAGTAGAACATGACAGCGACACTATGCTGGCTGCTGACCACATCATCGACATTGGACCGGGTGCAGGAAAGCATGGTGGTGAAATTATTTTCCAAGGTACACCAAAAGAAATTCTAGCTGACCCAAACTCTACGACCGGTATGTACCTTGCTGGTAAAAAACAGATAGGCTCAACTGCAAATCGCAGAAAAGGCCACGGCACTCACCTGGAAGTAATTGGAGCAGCTCAAAATAATTTGCAAAATATTGATGTTAAATTCCCGCTTGGTAAATTTATTGCAGTTACTGGGGTTTCTGGTTCTGGTAAATCTACCCTTGTAAACAATATCTTGCTGAATGCTGTTTGTTCAGACCTAAATTCAAGAAGCAAAAAGGTGCCTGGAAAACACAAAGAAATCCGCGGAATGGAGCACCTCGATAAGGTTATCAACATTGATCAATCTGCGATCGGTATAACTCCACGCTCAAACCCGGCAACATACACTGGGGTGTTTAACGACATCCGAAAGATATATGCCGAAATGCCAGAGTCCAAAGTACGAGGTTATAAAATTGGGCGCTTTAGCTTCAATGTAAAAGGTGGCCGCTGTGAAGCCTGCCAAGGAGACGGAGTTAAAAAAATTGAAATGCACTTTTTACCAGACGTGTACGTTAAATGTGAAACTTGTGACGGTAAGCGCTACAATTCCGAAACCCTAGACATCCGCTACCGTGGAAAAACTATTTCAGATGTACTTCAAATGACAGTAGAAGAAGCCTTAAGTTTTTTCAAAGCCATCCCAAACATTAAAAACAAATTACAAACCTTGCACGAAGTAGGACTCGACTATATTCAGCTCGGCCAAGCTGCCAGCACCCTTTCAGGAGGTGAAGCTCAAAGGGTGAAACTGGCTACCGAGCTTTCAAAACGCTCAACCGGAAAAACCCTATTTGTCTTAGATGAACCAACCACTGGCCTGCACTTTGACGACGTCGCCAAACTCCTCGAAGTTCTTAATAAACTCGCAGACAAAGGCAATACCATATTAGTTATCGAGCACAACCTAGACGTTATCAAAACCTGCGACCACATTATCGACATCGGCCTCAACGGTGGTGACGAAGGTGGCCAACTGATGACTGAAGGTACTCCAGAGGAAATAGCCGCCCACCCTGTCTCACTAACAGCCAAATGGCTAAAGAAAATACTTTAATTCAAAGGAGGTAAGTCTGGTAATTCAAAACTCTCATCGCCCTCTTCCTTCTTTGGCTGAGAAATCTCTGGAACTTCTGGAACTTCTGGAAGTTCGGGTAACTCTGGTAAATCGTCTAGCTTTTGGCCCGACGCAAATTCCCGCGCCATCTTCTCAACATTGTCTGGCAACTCACTATCACCTACTGGCACTTCTGGGACCTCCGGTACTTCTGGTACTTCTGGCACTTCTGGCACCTCTGGTATTTCTGGCACCTCTGGAGCTTCTGGCACTTCTGGGGTTTCTGGGGTTTCTGGGGTTTCTGGGGTTTCTGGGGTTTCAGGCACTTCTGGGGTTTCTGGCACTTCTGGCACATCTGGTACTTCTGGCACCTCTGGGACTTCTGGGACTTCTGGGACTTCTGGCACCTCCGGTACTTCTGGGACCTCCGGTACTTCTGGGCCTTCTGCTATTTCTGGTACTTCTGGCACTTCTGGCACTTCTGGCACTTCTGGCACCTCTGGTATTTCTGGCACCTCTGGAGCTTCTGGCACTTCTGGGGTTTCTGGGGTTTCTGGGGTTTCAGGCACTTCTGGGGTTTCTGGCACTTCTGGCACATCTGGTACTTCTGGCACCTCTGGGACTTCTGGCACCTCTGGGACTTCTGGGGAACCGTCTTCAATTGGAGCTTCTTCCACTGTTGGGGCTTCCAAGTTTTGAGACATATCAATATGATCGCCGAAATGTGGTTCATTTGGCTTGGTTTGAGAATCAAACTCTTCGGCTAATTCAGAATCTGGTACTTCCGGTACTGACGGTGCTTCTTCTGCCATTGAAGTTTCCTCCACTGCTTGAGCTTCTAGCACTTCTGGGATCTCCTCTTCCATTGAACTCTCTTCCTCAGCTAAAGCTTCTTCGGGTTCGAGATCCACTGCTGGGGCCTCCTCTAAGGGATTTTCATCAGGTAGGGGATTCAAACCAACCGCACTTGGTGCTAACTCTGCTGGTTCAAATGACGCTGGCGCTTCCTCAGCCATTGGAGTTTCTTCCTCAACTAAAGCTTCTTCGGGCTCGAGGTCCATTGCTGGGGCTTCCTCGGCCATTGGAGTTTCTTCCTCAGCTAAAGCCTCTTCGGGCTCGAGGTCCATTGCTGGGGCTTCCTCGGCCATTGGAGTTTCTTCCTCAGCTAAAGCTTCTTCGGGCTCGAGG
>JAAZXH010000022.1 GCA_014240275.1 Candidatus Peregrinibacteria bacterium | reverse complement strand
CAACGAACAAGGAGACGTGATAGACAGAACTCTGCCTGTCATTCATCCTATGAACAAATACGAGTCCTTAATTAACGAATCCAAGTTCTTTTCAAAGATCAAAGATAGAACCAACGTTATTCAAATGGGAGATCACGTCGGTGACTACCAAATGGTAAGCGGATTCGATTACAAAACCTTACTGAGCATAGCTTACTTACATATAGATTGTCCTAAAGTTAAGCAGCAGTTTATGGACAACTTTGACATTATTTACGAACACGAAGCGGACTTCACTGAAGTAATTAATATACTTAAAAAAGCCAAATGAAATCCCTGATAAACGACAAGCTAGAAGCTGAGTTTGAAATATTTAACACCACTCAAAGCTGCTGTATCATAATGCATGGTTTTGACAGCTCTATGCATTCACGCTCTGTAACTAGTCTCGCTGAAAAATTTGCCAAAGATCAACAGAATTATTTGCGGTTTAGCTTTAAAGGGCACGGAAATTCACAAGGATCTCTATCAGAAACCTGCGTTTCTAATCAAGTTAGCGACCTAAAAAGCGTAATAGAGTTTTTAGAAGCCCAAGGTATTGAAAAATTTAAACTTGTTGGCTCCAGCTTTTCAGGTCAAGTAGCCCTGTGTCTTGCGAATCAATTACCAGAAAAAATACAAAAAATAGCCCTCAAGTGCCCGTTGATTTCTGGTGCAGAGTTATTTGCTTCACAACTAGGGCCAGTCGGATTAAAACAATGGGAGTCTAGCAATAAGCACGAATACCCAAGGTATAACGGAGAAGTTCTCAACCTACCATACAACTTTTACCAAGACTTATCGCAAAATGAACCCTTGCAATTTCTGGATAATATGCAAATCCCAACCACTATTGTACATGGAGACGCAGACACCACAGTCCCAATCACCCAGGTTATAAGAGCTAAGCAACTCCAGCCTAAAATCGAACTCGATATCATTCCTAATGCTGACCATAGGTTTTCAGATCCAAAACATTTTCAACTTATGCAAGAATATTTATACGATTTCCTATCTGAAGATTAATTGGGTTCTATCCTTTCCTACACCAATGAACTTGACTGGCACTTGCAAGAATTCTTCGATGAATTCGATGTATTTTTGGGCAGCAAGAGGTAATTCAGAGTAAGACTGGCACCGACTAATATCTTCTGTAAAACCCTCAAATTCCTCAGTTTGGAACTCAACGCGATCACGCTCACTTTGTAACTCTGGTACTCGGTGTATTTCTTTTCCATCTAAAAGATATTTGGTGATAACTTGTAGTTTTGGAATCCCCATCAAGACATCTAGTTTTGTCAGGTTAATTGAGTCAACTCCATTAATAAACATAACCCGTTTGAGAATTGCCAAATCTAACCATCCACAACGTCTAGGGCGTCCTGTAGTTGAACCATACTCGTGACCTTGATCACGCAGCTGTTGACCAACTTCATCTTCAAGCTCTGCCGGAAAAGGGCCTCCACCAACTCGGGTTGTATAAGCTTTAACTATTCCACACACGTGTCCCATTTTATTAACAGGAAATCCAGTTCCAGTAGCTAAGCCACCTAAGGTAGAATTCGATGAAGTTACATAAGGGAATGTACCGTGATCAATATCTAATAAAGCACCATTAGCACCTTCAAAAATAACTTTTTTACCTTGCTTATAAGCGGTTTGAATCAAATCTACAGAATCCACAATATACTCCTGAATCAAACCGTAGTGTTGTTCAAGTTCAGACAAAACTTCATCTAGGTTATATTCGGTATTTAAATCGTATTTAACAAACAAGTATTCTAGCTTAGACCGAACTAAGTTCATATCTTTTAAATCGTGAAACTTTAAACCAAAACGTGAAATCTTATCAGTATAAGCTGGACCAATTCCTCTTTTAGTTGTACCGATCTTTTTAGTTTTTAAATTTTGTTCACTTTGGCCATCCAAATGTTTATGAAAGTCAAACAAGACAGAAGCTTGGTCAGAAATAAATAGGCGTCCTTTATAATCAATATTAGCAGCATTAAGGTTTTCCAACTCTTTTAAAAGAGTCTCAATGTGAACTACACACCCATTGCCAATCACACAATGCGTATGCTGGTGTAAAATACCAGAAGGCATTAAGTGAAAGACAAATTTTTGACCATTAGTATAAATAGTATGGCCAGCATTAGCCCCACCAGTTGCCCTGACAACATAATCTGCGTCTTCGGCAATAATATCCACTAATTTCCCCTTACCTTCATCACCCCATTGACAACCTAAAATCGCGATGCTTTGGGCATTTAAATCTGCAAAAACCATACTTCAAAATTAATCTACGAAAACATTATAGCAAACTCACTCTGACTATGCTAAGCTAAAGCATGAAATAACATTACTTTATGCGAGCCAAATTCCAAGATAACATATCTCCATTGGACGAAAGATATAGGAAAGAAACAGAAGAGGTACGTAAAATATTTTCGAATTTTGCCCTAATAAAATTTCGTTTACAAGTTGAAATCTTATGGCTTATTGAGTTTTTGACAAATACCAAAATAGAAGTAAAATCAGAAGAAATTCAAAAAATGAAATCAATATTTATTGAGTTTTCCCGTGAAGACTATGCAAGCATTCTTGAAATTGAAAACCAAACCAAACATGACATCAAGGCAATCGAGTATTTTATAGCTCAACAACTCGAAGATATGCAGCTACAAAAATTTAGTCCATACATTCATTTCGGATTAACCTCAGAAGACACAGACACAAGCGCCTACGCGCTGGCTCTAAAAGAAGGCAAAGAAACTTTTTTAGAACAAGTTCAACAATTAACAAAAAAACTTACCGAACTCGCCAAAAAAAATAGCAAGCAAGCTATTTTATCATTAACACATGGCCAAGCAGCGACGCCAAGTACTTTTGGCAAGGAAGTCGTAAACTTCCTTAAGCGGATCCAAGTTCAAACCCAAGCACTTCGAAACCACAAACTGAGCACTAAAATAGCTTGTAGTACTGGTAATTATCAAGCATTGCACCATACTTATCCTGAGCTAGACTGGCCTAGCATCGTGGAAAATATGTTCTCGCAACTAAATCTTGCAACCGAACATTATAATACCCAAATCATACCAAAAGAAAATTGGCTAACCCAACTCTTCCACACTAACGCAATCAATTTGATCTTAGTAGATTTTAGTCGTGATATTTGGGGTTATATCCAAAGGGGGATAATCACCCAATTAAAAGTAGACAACGAAGTGGGTTCTTCTACTATGCCGCATAAAATCAATCCAATTAATTTTGAAAATGCAGAAGGGAATTTATTACTAGCCAATAAACTATTCGAATTTTTTAACAGCAAATTACCTATAAGCCGTTTTCAACGAGACATGTCAGACAAAACAAGCTTACGCAACCTAGGAATATTTTATGGTTACAGTACTCTGGCCATTCAGTCACTTATCAAGGGTTTAAATAAAATTCAATTTAATAAACAATTGGCCGAATCAGAACTGACATCACATCCAGAAGTACTAACCGAATTAATCCAAATGGTGCTACGTAAACATCAGGTCACAAATGCTTACGAACAATTAAAAGATTTTTCAAGAGGAGCTCAAACTTCTAAATCCGACCTAAATCAATTCATTCTCACACTAGATATTCCAGATGCAGTCAAGCAAGAATTACAGGAGCTCAACCCTCAAAAGTATACTGGGTTAGCTGTCAAGTTATGCGAGCAATATTTTGAGGAACAAAAAAATACCCAGTAAATTAGAGTTCGTGTATAATAAAGGTGTTTTTTTAAACTTCACCCATGCTACTTTCAAACCAGTACAAGTTTGATTTTGACGACATGCTTATTCAACCTGCCGTTATTAGTCAAATTCGGTCACGTTCAACTATCGACTGTACGGACCACAACCAAGCAATGCCAATTTTTGCCGCACCAATGGACACCGTCCTCGATGAAGAAAACGCTAATTTATATTTAAAACTTGGGATTAACGTTTGCTTACCTCGAGGTGTGAAAGTTAGCAACCCAATCGACTCTAAAGCGCTTTTATTTACAAGCATTAGCCTTAATGAAGCAGAAGCTATTCAAAAATCCGACAAATTACCAAAAGCCATGTTAATAGACATTGCGAACGGACACATGCAAGCTTTGGCTGGCGCAATTAAAAAGATCAAAACCGACCATCCTAAAACCATTATTATGGCTGGTAATATTGCACACCCTGAAACTTTTGTAAAACTAGCCCTAGCAGGTGCCGATTATATCAGGGTAGGTATTGGTAATGGAGCTGGCTGCCTAACAACTCAAAATGCGGCTCTTGGTTATCCAATGGCATCCTTGATTTACGAAATAAGTAAGCTAAAAAAAGAACAGAAATTAAAATGTAAAATTGTAGCAGATGGAGGCTTCAAAGACTATGCCGATATTATCAAAGGTCTAGCAGTTGGGGCCGATTATATCATGCTAGGGTCTATTTTCAACAAGGCCATAGAATCAGCAGGCCAAACAACCTGGAAGGGAATCCCATTGTCTAAACCACTAGCTAAATATCTATTTAAAAAAGGTTTTAAATTAGAAAAATACTTCCGAGGCATGAGTACCAAAGAAGTGCAAAAAAAATGGGGGAGGAAAGTCCTTAAAACCTCAGAAGGCGTTGTAAGAAAACGCAAAGCCTTATACACACTAGCTGGTTTTGTCGAAAACTTAGAGCATTACTTAAAGTCCAATATGTCGTACTGTAACGCCAAAAACCTCAAACAATACATTGGCAATGTAGATTTCAACCTCATCACAACCAACGCACGAAACCGCTTTGCAAAATAGTCATTTTTAAGGTATAATATAAGGATAAACTAATATTATCGCATGGAAAAAGCAAAAATCATAGAATGGTTGAAAGACGGACTGAAACAAGGTCATGAAATCCAAAAGCTAAAAACTCACCTAATGAGCAATTCTGTTGAAGAAGCAGATATCGACGAGGCTATAGCCGAACTCGAACCAGAAGACCTCGCCCCAGCAAGCCTAACACAAGCCCTGGAAGAACAAAATCCTAACCTAGAGCCAACACCTGAAGAGCCAACAGCCGAAGAACCAACACCTGAAGAGCCAACAGCCGAAGAACCAACACCTGAAGAACCAACACCTGAAGAGCCAACAGCCGAAGAACCAACAGTTGAAGAACCAGTATCCGAAGAGCCAACAGTTGAAGAACCAACACCTGAAGAGCCAACACCTGAAGAACCAGTAGCCGAAGAACCAACACCTGAAGAACCAACAGTTGAAGAACCAGTATCCGGCAATCAGGCTGCTGCAGAGCAGTTATTAAACAATATTGAAAGTGGAAAACAAGATGATGTTAAACCTCAAAGCGCTGGTTTACCAAAAAGTATTAAGATTGTGATGACATTAATTTTAATTGGACTACTTGGGTTTTACGGATACAGCTTTATGTCGGGGAATGCACCATCAGTACCAGAGCAAACCGCCGAAACAGAAACTATACCAAGCACTGAAGACAACGATAGCCTAGATGAGCTTCTAAACCTAGAAGAAGGTATTAACGTTGAATTTAAAATAGACGAAGAATCAACAGAAGATACCACGCAAATTGTTGAAGAAGATCTACTAGAAACTGAACCTGACACTTTATTAGAAGAACCAACAGTCGATGAAGCCGATACACTATTAGAAGAACCAACAGTCGATGAAACCGATACACTATTAGACGATTCAATTGATGACTTCTCAGCCGAGGCCAAGGTAAACACAGAAGAAGAAAAAACACCTGATTCTTCAGGTGTTGATACAGAAAGTCTAATTGAATTTGACAGTAGCCTTTACGACCTTACTTCAGAAAACTAATCATTAGCTTCTTCTTGCAAAGCAAACTTCATGTTTTCTAATTGAACTAACTTAAAGCGTGACAAGTCGTTTCCATCATGGAGTTTGGCTTCAATTTTTTCAATTAAGTGTTTGGCTGACAATTTGTCCTCATGTTTTGAGTCTACGGCACGTAGAGCCATAATATGGCAAGAATTAGTTTTATTATCAAAACTCAAAGTTCCATTAGTTACTACAAAGTAATCATTGAAATCATTTGCCTGAACATTAATATGAGAATAGGCAATTGCTGCGGTTAAATCAGTATGTTTTGCAAATATCTGGGCATTACCATCTAAGGCTCTAAAACTTACAGACTCAACTTGCTTATCAAAAACTTCTTGTAATGGTGTTTTAATAACTAGGCGAAAAGTGTTTTTCATAATTATTTTTTATTTTTTTCATGTCTCTCAACAACTTCGTCAATAGTACCAGCTAAGTAGAAGTGTTGTTCATTAATATGATCGTATTTACCTTCTAGGATTTCTTTAAACCCGACTACTGTATCAGCACGTTTAATATACTGACCAGGAGTACCTGTAAACTGTTCTGCTACAAAGAAGTTTTGCGTTAAGAACCTTTGAATCTTACGAGCTCGATTTACTGCAGATTTGTCTTCGTCAGAAAGTTCATCCATACCAAGAATTGCAATTACATCTTGTAGTTCTTTATAACGTTGCAGAGTTTGCATTACACCTTGAGCTACAGCGTAGTGTTCTTTACCAACCAACTCTTCTTTTAGAGCTAGTGAACTAGACTGCAACGGATCGACCGCTGGGTACAGACCAAGAGACGCCAACTGTCTAGAAAGTACTACCGAAGCATCCAAGTGACCAAAGGTAGTTGCAGGCGCAGGGTCAGTCAGGTCATCAGCGGGAACATATACAGCTTGTACAGAGGTAATTGAACCAGTTTTAGTAGACGTAATTCTTTCTTGCAACCCAGCCATATCAGTAGCTAGAGTTGGTTGATAACCTACTGCCGATGGTAAACGACCAAGTAGAGCAGAAACTTCGGCACCAGCTTGAGTGAACCGGAATATGTTATCTACGAACATTAAAATATCTTTACCTTGGTCTCGAAATTTTTCGGCAATTGTTAAACCAGTTAGGGCTACTCTCATACGTGCTCCTGGAGGTTCATTCATTTGACCAAACACCATTGCTAACTTGTTCATTACACCAGAATCATTCATTTCATGAATTATGTCATTACCTTCACGAGTTCTTTCACCCACACCTGCAAATACAGAGTAACCGCCGTGTCCCATTGCAATATTGTGAATCAATTCCTGAATAATTACAGTTTTACCTACACCGGCACCACCAAATAATGCTACTTTACCACCTTTTAAGAATGGACAAAGTAAATCAACTACCTTGATACCAGTTTCAATAGTTTCAATATCAGGATTTTGATCTACCAAAGATGGGGCTGGAGCGTGGATTTCACGTCTTTCAACAGATTTTGGAATTTCTTTTCCGCCATCGATCGCATCACCAGTTACATTAAATACGCGGCCTAATACATCTTCACCAACGGGTACTGTGATACATTTTCCAGTATCGACCACTTCTTGGTCGATAGATAGACCATCGGTTGAACTCATAGCTACAGTTCTAACCACACCGTTACCAATGTGAGACTGTACTTCAAGAACTACAACTTCAGATCCGTTATTAACTTGTAAGGCATGTAATTGTTGAGGTGTATGGTCTGGGAAGTAAACGTCCACAACCACACCTATTATCTTACTTATCTTACCTATTCTTTCTTGTTTATTCATAATATAAATTAAGTATTATTCCATAGCAGCTCTAGCACCAATCAATTCAGCAATTTCTTGAGTAATGGCACCTTGACGAGCTTTATTATAAGTTCGCGTTAGATCTTTTATCATATTGTCAGCAGAATCTGTAGCATTTTTCATCGCAATCATACGGTTAGAATACTCAGAAGCTTTCAACTCCATAAAGGCTTGCATAAACAAAGCTGAAACAATTTGTCTATACATATGATCTAAGACAAGCGAAGGGGATTGAGGGTAATAAGACATCACACCAGCAGACTTTAAATTTGCAACTTCCTCTTCTGATTTAGACTCTAAATGAGAACTTATCATTTCTTTTGAAAATGGTAAAAACTGTTTTACAACTGGGTAGTTGGTAAAAGAGTTATGATAGTGAGGGCAGATAAAATATACTCTAGAAATATTTTTAGTTTCGTAAGCATCAAGTATTACGTCGATTACATCCAATGCGTCAATACTATCTAACCGTTCTGGTAAGAGAGGGAAGGTAGCAACAGCTTCAATCTTACGAGTTCTAGCATATTCAGTAGCCTTTTTACCAATAGTAATCAGAAATTGATTTTCAGGGGGAAGATCATTCCATTTATTTGAGCGAAACAAAGTATTGATCAACTTAGTATTTAAAGGACCACATAAACCTTTATCAGAAGTATACAATACAAATAAGGTATTAGGAGTGTCTTTTAAGGTTGTATATTTGCTTTTTTGATCTGGACATTGATTATACAGCGACTTTATTAAATCCATAGAAAAACTCCTAGTAGACTGAGCTTTACGTTGAAATTGCTGCATTTTAGAAGCTGCTACCAACTGCATAGCCTTGGTGATCTTTTTAGTGTTCTTTACACCTCCAATCTTCCTTTTAATTTCTAAAATTGACATTAATTTAAAAAGTTAGATATCACTTCATCCATTTTTTGAGCAATCTCGTCAGTTAAAGCCTGTTCAGTCATAATTGATTTTACTAAAGCTGATTCATTAGCCTCCACAGAAGCTAAAAGTTCTGCAATTTTAGTTGTAACCTGAGTTCTTTCAACTTTATCAAGGTAACCCTTAGAAGCAGACCACAAAACGATAGCTTGTTGCCATAATTTGTAAGGTCTAGATTCTCTTTGTTTTAATGATTCAACTACTCTTTCACCTCTTATTAAACGTGCCTTAGTTGCATCATCAAGATCAGAAGCAAATTGGCTAAAGGCCTTAAGTTCATAATATTGAGCAAGGTCAAGTTTTACAGAGCCAGAAAGTTTCTTGATAATCTTAGTTTGGGCTGAACCACCTACTCTCGATACTGAGATACCTGGGTCTACAGCAGGACGAATACCAGCATTAAATAAATCAGATTGCAGGTAAATTTGACCATCTGTAATAGAAATTACATTAGTTGGGATATAAGCCGATACATCATTGGCTTGAGTTTCAATAATAGGTAGTGCTGTAATACTTCCTGATCCATTGTCTTCATTTAGTTTTGCAGCTCTTTCTAGTAATCTAGAGTGAATAAAGAATACATCACCCGGGTAAGCCTCACGACCTGGTGGACGACGTAACAACAGTGACATTTCACGATAAGCAACTGCGTGCTTAGAAAGATCATCATAAATTACTAGTACGTGCTTACCTTTTTGCATAAAGTATTCAGAAATTGCAACACCCGCATAAGGGGCTAAAAACTGATTTACCGCAGAAGACGAAGAAGGAGCAGATACTACGATCGTGTAGTCCATAGCACCAGCCTTTTTAAGTGTTTCAATAACTTGTGCATTTTTACCTTCTCTTTGTGCTACTGAAACGTAAACACAAATCATATCTTGATCAGCTTGGTTAATAATTGCATCTAATGCAATCGAAGTTTTACCAGTTTGTCGATCTCCAATAATTAATTCTCTTTGTCCACGACCAATCGGGATCATAGAATCAATAGAAAGAATACCAGTCATCATTGGTTCGTGTACAGATTTACGTGACATTACATCTGGTGCTGAATCTTCATGTCTCATAAACTTATCTCCTTTCGGAGCGTCTTTTCCATCCAGGGGATTGCCTAAAGGATCTACTACTCTACCAAGAAAGGCTTCCGAGACATTTAAGCCAAGGAACTCGCCAGTTGATTTTACAGGTAAACCTTCAGTGATTTTCGAAGATTTTTGAAGGACTAGGGCAGAAGTAACATCCTTATCGAGGTTCATTACTAGCGCTAAACTACCAGTTCCTTCTATTTCTACCACTTCACTCATTTTTAAAGTGTGAAGACCTTTGATATTAATTACACCATCATTATAAGATTCAATATAACCTACACCTTCACTAAGATTTTCTTCTGAAGTAGATGAGAGATTTTTTAAAGAATCTTCTAACGCGGTAATAAATTTATCCATATTTTTTTGCGTCATATCTATATTAATTTAACTAAATTTTTAATCTTTTGAGTCCAAGAAAAATCATACATCTTTCCATCAGCAATTACTCTCATGCCTCCAATTAACTTACGCTCAACTTGAAAAGTAATAAGAGCATTTGGGTATTGCTTTTGTAAAGTTTTATAAATTTCAGTTTTTAGGTCAGAGTTAGCTTCAGATGCCATTTGTACTCTTACTTGTATAAAATCAGCTCCGATCTTTTTAAGTAAAAAGGCAACATCGGCTAATACCATTTGTTTAGTTCTATGTGTAAATAAATCAGCAAGATAAGATTTAAGATTTGATTTTAAATCTAAAGCTTCAATAATTGATTCTTTATCACTATCAGACAATAAAATGAAATTTGAAGGCAGTTTAACTAACAGGTAAGGCATAGCATGAGTCAAAAAATCAGCTACTACTTTAGCTAACTGAGTATTGGCAAATCGATTTGGCTTATCTTGCGATAGCAAAACTAACTCTAGCAATTCATTTTGAATGTCGGGGTTTGAACTAAGATATTTTTTTAAAAACCCAGGTAAATCAGAATTTTTAATATGAGATTCGGTGAGTTTACCTTTATGATCTAAAATAAAAGAGCTTAATGAACATGCGATTTTTTTTAAAAAAGTGTTGTCTCTCATTAGATTTATTTTTTATATTCATTCCATGATTGAGATACACTACGTCCAATTACATCTTGAGGTACTTGATTATACGTAATTTCCATAATGATTTTCGCAATCACATCTTTCAGTCTTCCTTCTACAGACGAGATTAAAGTATCTTTTTGAGTTTGAATTTCCTTTTGTGTTTTATCTAATAATGCGGCTCGCTTAGCTTCCATATCATTGATAAGTTCTAAGCGCTTTTGTTCTAAAAGTGTCTCTGTATTAGCAAGTTTTTCAGAAAGTTCAGCGTGGATTCTATCTTTTTCATCCTTAATAGCTTCAAACTTAGCCTGAAATTCTGACTTAATACGTTCAACTTCTTCAAGAGTAAGTTTGATATTAGATTGTCTTTTTTCTAGGTAAGTATTTATGGGTTTATAAAGCAATTTAAACAGTATAACAAATAGTACACCGTAACCGGCTAAATAAATTAAAATACTTTGTGGGGAAATCCCCATGGTTGATAATCCTTCCATTAAAATAAAAAATTAGAATGCAAATAAAATTAAGAATGCTACTACAAGTGCATATATAGCAGTAGATTCACAAATAGCCATAGCTACGATCATTTTTGAGAATAGATCGTCAGATACTTCTGGGTTACGACCCATAGCTTCTAAGGTACGACCCGCGATAATACCTTCACCAATACCAGGTCCAATTGCTCCTAGTCCGATTGCAAGGCCTGCGGCCAATAGTTTTGCTGCTTCGATTTCCATAAATATTTAAGTTAAATGATAATTTAGGAATTTGATTGTGCGTTATTAATAGTCAGTGCAAGATATTGTAAAGATAACAGTGGGAAGATAAACGCATGAATTAACCCACCAAATATACTTAAGAAAATAAAAGGAATAGGAATGATATAAGGAACGATAAATACCATTACCATAATCATAAGTTCGCCTGCAAAAATATTACCGAACAAACGAGCAGACAGACTCACAACCCTAGCAATTTCACCTATAATGTCTAACAGTCCTAAGAAAATTTCCAAGAGAGCATTAAACAAACCTCCAATCGAGCGAACCTTAAGCAGTTCTCCAAACTTAAGGAAACCACCAATGTGTTTGATTGGAGCAATAGATAAGGCCATAACATGTGAAAGACCAACTACCATCAAAGCCCAAGCTAATGGTAAATTAATATCTGAGGTTGGAGATTGAAAAAACTTCACCCCATCGTTATTAGTTAGATCAGCAATAAAAGGTAAAATAGTAAATTGATTCGCAAGTAAAATAAACCAAAACATCACAAAGATCATGGGTAGAAAACGTTTGGCCATTTGTTTGTCTTCAAAAGCACTGTCGATATTTTTTTTGAAAAACAACAAAGTTGATTCAGCGATAATTTGAAACTTAGAAGGTACTAGTGCAAATTGTCGTTTCGCAAGTAGTAAAAATAAAATTAGAGCCACCGCAACTACAAATGAACTTAGTAAGCCAGAGGTGATATTAAGGTTGAAAAATTCAAATAGAACAGGAGATTTTACGTTAACAGCTTGCATATTAAGAGCGTTTTTTAAAATTCATGTAAATTATAATCTGGATCAAAGGAAATGCAAGTAAAAGTGCTGAAATTTTAAACAAGAGATCAAATCCGAGGGCAGAATCAAGGGTTTTACCTATTATAAAGAGCAAACCGAGTACAGCAAGGGTTATTAAAAATAGCTTGCCAGTTAAAATATAATGTTTTTCAAACATCAATTCTTTATTTGTATATTGTTTTTTTGGCATACTTTAGTTTATATTTGAATTAAATTTAACATTTTAAATCATAAAAGTAAAATCTCTTGCATTCCAAATTTACTTATAGTATATTTTTATTCTTTGCAAATATTTAATCAAGTCATTAGCATGAATCTAATTAGAAGAAACGTTGGATCCTTTCCAAATAATACAACCCCAAAAATAGCAAGCCAACCAGCGACAGACTTAGAACGTCAAACCAAAGTCTATTACAACGGACGCAATATAAAGTCTCCAGATAAAGTGGAACAAAACAACAATCTACATGCTAATGGTAGGATTGTTCAATCCCAACGGCCAAAAAACCCAACACAAGTTTTACTGCACTTTATGAAAAACCTGACCGATTACCAAATGCCAGAATTAGCGCAAAAATTCAACACCTACATGGAAGGTCTACCTACAAACGCCTTAGAGTATTTTAAAGGGCAGATGGTACGGCATTTTGATTATCTTTACGATTTATCTGAATCCTGCAACGAAGCGGAACTAAATCTTAAGTTTTTAGCCAACCTTAAAAAACTAGACCATGTATCATATGCACGTAAGGTGATAGCTGGTAAAGTCGAACAAGAAATCAATTACACAGACCAGTTTAATACTAGATTCAAAAAATTCACAGCTAACCCATCATTACTGACCATAGAAGAAGTTATCAAGCAATTTGAAGCAAGCAACCCTATCGATACATCAAAAATAACTAACCCGCTTTTAAAAGCAGCTATTGAAAGAAAAAGCAAACAACTACTAGTTATGGCAGCCATTCGTTCTGTTCTGGCCGATCAATTTAACCCAAATAGCGAAAACTTTGTCGATATTCTAGACGGAAAGTCAGAGAAAGGGCAAAACATTCGAAGCTTTTTGAGTACAGTATTTGAAACCACTCTTATAGAGGCAGAAAACAATAATATCATTCAAGCTATAAAAAATGCTTTAGTTGAAACAAGACACATGCAATTCTTACCCCCAACATTAAACAATGATGACTTTAAAACTAAACTCAGCAACTATCTTCGTCAAATAATATGTGGTCGTTCACCGCAGATTGCAACAAACGATCAAAACCTAAATAGTCTACAAAACTCAGTTCGCAAAGAATGCTGGAACAACCCAGCAATTCAAAATAAAATAGGTGTTAAACCTAGCCAGTCTTCATATCAGACAAATGCAAACTGGAATCTAAACCAAGCCCACTCATTTCTTACCTCTAGCTAAGGCAATAGCTAGAACAACCGTGATGATAGATAGAACTTGCCCCATACTGAGGCCGTAAATTAGCCCAATATGGCCATCGGGTTCACGCACAAATTCAATCATAAAGCGAAAGAAACTATATAAACCTAAAAAGGCAAAAAGTTGGCGATTCTTAAGCCAGCTTTTTTTACGCAAACCAAAAAGGATTACAAACAACACTAAGCCTTCAAAAAAGGCTTCATAAAGCTGAGAAGGGTGGCGTAACTCTCCTTGAAAATTCATAGCTAATACAAAATCAGTTGCACGACCATACAGCTCACCATTTACAAAGTTTCCTATCCGGCCAAAAGTATAGCCCAGAGCTGCTGCCGGCATAACTAGATCTGCAAATTCTAAAATTGCAATTTTTTTTCTTTTTAAAAACCAAACACCAGCTGCCAAACAAGTAAATAAACCACCGTGAAACGACATTCCAGCAATCCCAACGTACTGCCCATTTACAAAGGGCCAAATAATCTGCAAAGGGTAAGATAAAAAATAATCCAAATTATAAAAAAGTACGTAACCAATTCTGCCGCCTAATATTACGCAGGCTAGCATTAAAAACAAAAAATCCTCTACCAGCGATACGCTAAAATCAAACTCTTTTTTATATAGTCGATAGCGGATCAAAACATAAGCGGTTACAAAAGCTAATAGATACATCAAACCATAAAAGCGAATTGGAAAACCAAAAACCTCAAACCCACTAGGAATTATCGCTGGTAAGTTCTGCCAAAATTCTAAAAACTGCATACGTCTAATTTAAACATATCTAGTATACTAGCAAACACACAGTAAAACAATTTAAGAAAAAAACATACCAGACTACAAAAAGTAATTCCAAATAATATATTGGAACATAAAATTCAAATTTCAAATTATTCTACCTCAATTCTGGACTCGTGTAATAAATGAACTCAATGAGTTAACCACAATACTAAAAAATAAATAAGCTATCATTTCAACATAATAATAAAAATCAAGATAGACAAACTTGATGCTAACCTGAATTAAGTCGAGAACTAATTTTCAATAAATATCAAAATAAACAAATTGGCAGGGCTAAGAGGATTTGAACCCCTACTAACGGTTTTGGAGACCGCTGTGCTACCATTGACACCATAGCCCTAAGTAACCAAATCTTAGCAGGTAAATTTGGGTTTCGCAAGTCTTAACCGATGGACCTTTTCAGATATATTAAAACTCACAAGCACTAACTGGTCCATGTGGTCTAACTCAAACTTAAAAGACAAATAAGGATCAATTCTCTTAAACAAAAGTTGCGCACTGATTTGGGTAATTTGACTGGCCCGAGTTGAGCGAACAAGATCTAAAAACAAACGTTCGCTTTGCTCTCTGTACTCGCTTTTGATAACACATGAAAGACTATCATGTTCTTGAAGATTATATATAGTTTGTGAGTCTTGAAAGCATTGTAAGCTTTCATAACTCGCATTATTCACTAAAAAATGATATGTAATACTACCACCCGATTTGAATGACAGTTTATTAGCTAAGGTAATCATCCGCTCAGTAACGTCTTTATGGTCATATGTTAAAGAGTAGTTGCATGAAAAAAGTGGTTCGTGAGTATCAACCTGGAAGCTGTTATCAGTATTGTGACTTACAGTCAGTAATTCGTATAGATGTATTAAGCTATCAGAGTTAGTTCCGTCGGCGGCTAGTGTTTTAAATAATCTTAACAAACCACAATTAGTATAACGCACACAGCCTAAATTCTTCTCATGCATCCTTTTTGGTAATTGAAATTTTCCAACATCAACACAAGACAAAGTTCTAAGGCGTAAACGAGTAGCAAATGTTTGTAACAAAATTATTAATTGATTATTACTTTGAGGGTTTTGTGGTTCAAATTCCTCATATAAATTATATAAAAACTCTGCTAAGTAACGAAACTCATTATAAAGTAGCACGGCGCTTGCTAAACTATAACCTGCCTCAGATATATCTTGTAGTTGCTTGTTAGCCCTGTAAACCAAACTAACAAAGTTATAAATTTCTAAAAGTAGTTGAGTGTGTTTTGCAAATTCATCATTAAATTCTACTTCAGTAAAATACTCAAGAAAGCTTTTGCCTGGCAATTCCTGGTCGCTGCCATTAATTATATCAAAACGAACATCACGCAACTTAAATCTACTTTTAAACTGGCTTAAAACTTTTGAGTTAAATTTTACCAAGGCCTCATTCCTAGATTGTAGATGGTCTCCAAATTTTAATTCGTATAACTGCATATCTCTTGTAGTCGGCTGATAAACTGCAAAATCAACCCTACGAGATGGGTTTTCAGGATCTATTTGGTAATCAAGCGCAAGCTGTGCAATGACTTGTGAACTTGGGTTTTGCAGCTTAAGTAATAGACCAAAGATTGATTCAAACATAAAACCAAGGGGAACATAAAACCGTGGGTCAGATTCAAAATCTATTTGCAGGCAGTCATTTAAATCAGAGCCCGTATTTTGGTTGATAGTTCTACCAGAGTCCACAGTATCTCGATAAAATGTATTGAATTCAGTTTGAAACTCAATACTATCAATCGGTGGTTTATGGTCTGATAAAAAGCCTAAATGTTGTCGTTCCAAAACAGAAGAGGGTTTAGCAGCTCTGGTTAAAGATAATGCTAATTTACTTAACACTCTATCAGATATTAAAGATCGCAAGGATCCTAAAGCAAAACAGTCGTTGAAAGCATACTTATTTGTAAACTCTTTACAGTAATCTTGGTAATCTAACGAATTAATTTCGGGTTTAAACATAAAAAAAACTAAAGTAAGTAATTACTATAGTGAAATATTTTATTTGTCAATGATGTTTGGAGGCGGCGGTGAGAATCGAACTCACGATAAAGGTTTTGCAAACCTCTGCCTTAACCACTTGGCCACGCCGCCAACCGTGGTACCTGGACCGGGAATCGAACCCGGACTCCCGAAGGAACAAGATTTTAAGTCTTGCGCGTCTACCAGTTCCGCCATCCAGGCAAGCAAAAGTATTTTAGATTAAAAACCTTAGGGTTTCAAGTTAATTTACAAAAAAAGTTTTCAAAGAATCAAGCATGTTTGCGGCCAATTTAAAGTTATCGGCAAAATCATAAGCAGCAGTTATCACATAAAGGTCGGAACCCTCAACGGTTAAAGCCTGCACTAGTTCTAGTTTTGGGCTCTCTAGGCTATCGCGACCATTAAACATTTGAGTAATAAACAATTGGTTCCCATCAGCGGACGCCAAGGTTTGTACAGATTCATCGACTAGGCTAAACTCAAATAACCTCTGCTTAGCCTGTTCCTGCATTTGCAAAGCTAGGTCTTGCAAGTCAACCTTCTCATTAATTTTTAAAGATTGCACTGTTAAGTTTGGAGTAAATAAAATACCCTTATTGGCAAATTCAAACACTGTTATAGCACCCTTGCTTTTGGTGGTAAACCCTTTTGGAACATGAATTTGGTAATTTATATGAGAATGTAAATCAAAATATTTTTCGCTTGGAGTAATGCGAGCTACTAACTCCGGCTGACTCGAGCCGCAACCCGTTAAAAATAACAAGAGGCACAAGCAGGTGAGTTT
>JAAZXH010000021.1 GCA_014240275.1 Candidatus Peregrinibacteria bacterium | reverse complement strand
GCTTGATTGCATTGTTTTACAAAGTTTTGTCTTTGGGTGGTTCTACTCTCTAAGCATTTGTTGCTGCGATTTCTTCCACCGACTCCCCTGGTGATAGCCAAGGTCGGGCGTCTTTATTTAAATTTATATTAAACTTCCAACCATGTCAATACTTGACTTTTTATAAAAAGATGATATAATCAAGCTATGAAAAATTTATATTTACACAGTTTGTTTTGTTTGGCAAGTTTGGGAGTTGGTTGTGGCAGTTTACAAGTACAAAAACCAGTTAGTATTGCCTGTGATGGAGGCTTTGATACCAATAGCTTGCAAACTGATCCAATAGCTGCTGATGAGGAGCTTGCCCAGACCTGCGCAAGTGTAGCTGGAAGATTTAGACATTTGATTGATCAGCTGCAAATTGGCAAGCCCGTGCATGAGCGAAAACATATGAAAGCTGTATACCAACCTGGGCAAATAATCTTTTACGATACTACAAATGCAGACCAAACATGTCGGCACGAACTGATCCACGCAGCTTGTGACCTTGGCGGCTATAAACTGACTGATAAAGTTAAGGCCTTTGAATTGATGAAACAGTTATTTTTAACTCAACATTTGGAAGAAATTCGCTTTGAAGATTATTTAAATGCCATAGATGAAAGAAGTTCTACATTAGTCTTTAAACTTCAAGATTTCATAAAAAATCACCCTGATTTTAGTATTGCGGAATTTAAGACTAAAATTATTAGAGAACATACAATGATTGGTAAAATCATGCAACAGTTTGCTGATTTGATAGCTGAGGGTCAGTTTAAAAATTTTACAGAATGGAAGCTTTTAGTTTTAAGATTTTATGAAAACATACAACGGGCTGTAGATATGTTTCAAAATCAAAAATTAATAATGCAAGTATTAGACAGGAAAAGTCCAAAACTGCTTGGAGTGGAAGCTCTGAAAGAGATGCAACAAATTTTACTAGATATGCGCCACCGAATGCTGCATTGCTTTGATCCAGAAGAAATTTTATCACATACTTTTGAATCAACTAAACCATCTGTTATAGAGCTGGAGCTGTAAAACTTACTACAAAGATTTTGACTTTATGTGCGTTTTTTGATAGTTTTGAAGGTGATAATTTAACTTTTTTGGATGTATATTTATGGTCATAAAAATCCAGATACGGATGCGATAGTATCGGCCGTGGTAGCAAGCCGACTTTATAAAGCCTTGGGCTATGAATGCCAAGCCCTTCGCTTGGGTGAACTAAATAAAGAAACCCAGTTTGTACAAGAGTACTTTGGTTTTGCAATACCAGAACTAAAAGAGGCTTTGCCAGATGGTTCTCAAGTAGTACTGGTAGATCATAATGAAATATCGCAAAGCTTAGATAATTTAAATGAATTAGAGATTTTTGCAATTATTGATCACCATAAATTTAATTTGAAAACTTCGTCTCCTTTAAATATCCGTGCCGAGATTATTGGTTCCACTGCCAGTATTTTGTATAAAATGTTTGTAGAAAACTCGATTGAAATCGACAAGCAAACTGCCGGAATGCTAATTGCAGCAATTATTTCGGATACCTTGTATTTCCGTTCTCCAACTAGTACCGAGCAAGACCGGGAGATAGTTGAAAAACTCAATAAAATCGCCGGAATTGCTGATTTGGAGACTTTCAGCTTACAAATGTTTGATGCTAAGAGTGATCTTTCAGAATTTACTCCTGAACAGATTATTACTATGGATTATAAACCTTTTGATTTTAATGGTAAAAAGTTTTGCATAGGAGTCATGGAAACTACTAGCCCAGACTTTGCATTAAATATGCAACAGCAACTAATTGAGGCCCAAGTTAAAATTAAATCAGAAAATAACTTGGATGGACTTCTGTTTTTCGTGGTAGATATTTTGCATGAGCAGTCTACGGCTATAACTTGCTCAGAGTTTGAAACGCAAACTGTACTAGAAGCCTTTGAGGCTAGCCAAGTATCGGAACAAATTTTAAATGTTGGTTCAATAGTTTCGCGTAAAAAACAGATTGTGCCTATCTTGGAAGCATATTTTAGCTAAAGTCATACCAAAAAGGGCCGCAAGATCGCGGCCCTTTTTTTAAAATAATTATGATTGTGAATTATTAGAATATTTGATTTTTAATCATTTGCTTGCGCATTTCTTGCACGTTTTGGGTCGTGTTTAAATTTGCTATTTGCTCTAGACTGTAAAAGGCAACTTTTTGGCATTCATTGGAAGGAGTGATGTCCAAGTTAGCAAGTTTTGTTT
>JAAZXH010000020.1 GCA_014240275.1 Candidatus Peregrinibacteria bacterium | reverse complement strand
TTTAAATCTTCTTTATTACCATTAGGCTAATATCATCTTTTTGTTCGTATCCACCTCTAAACTTGTTAACCTCCTCTAAAATTCCATCATGAATGGTTTTTGCGCTGGCTTCAGTTTGGCTTGCTAAACGTTTTAAACTATCTTGCAAGCGTTGCATGCCATACTGCTTCCCCTTGTGGTCAAAAGCTTCTGGAATTCCATCGGAATATGTAATGACTACATCATTGGTGTGTAAGGTGTACTGCTGAACTACCATAGAAGCTGGCAGACTTGGGAAAAGTCCCAAAGCGATTCCCCCACTTGGTAAAAGGTCTACCGCATCGGCTTTAGATTGGTAGCGTACAATTTGTTCATGGCCGGCTGACAAATAATGGAGTTTGTTTTTATTAAAGCGCATCATCAATAGAGTGATGAACATGTTACTTGGGGTTTTTTGATGCAAGACGTGGTTGATGCGTCTAGAAAGTTCTAGCATATCTTTTTGGTCAAGGTTGTTAAGCATCAGAGCGCTTGAAATAGCAGAAATCAAACTAGCTGGAACTCCATGGCCCGTCACATCTCCTAGATAAATAAGATTTTCAGTTTCTGTTTTTAAGACGTCAAAAATGTCGCCACCGACTTCAGAAGCAGGAGTAATAGAGGCATGAATGTCTAAATTATCAAATTCTGGCAAGGTCTTTGGCAGTAAGTCATTTTGAATTTTAGTAGCTAACTCTAGCTCTTTGGAGACTCTTGCTTGATAGATTTTAGCCTTGGTTGCAGCTTTTAAGTCTTTGGCCATTTTATTGACTGAGCTGGATAGTTGTCCAACTTCATCAGATGATTTAAAGCGAACTTTTTGGTTTAAATCTCCTTCGGCAATTTTGAGTACTGCATCGGTTAAAAGGCGAATAGGGCGGGTGAGTCGACCGGCAAAGAAGAAGGCCAAAACAATAGAAATCCCAGCAATGATAGCAAATAAGAAAATCAAGGAGGCTAAAGCTTGTGCAATACGGTCTTGTAGAGATTGATAATTAACATCAAAAACTAAGGCAAAGTCTGGAGGTAGTGGCACTACCCAATTGATTATTTGCTCTGGCTTTGGGGCCTTAATGCTTTGGCCATTGATATTTTGAAAACTTAATGTATCGGTTTGGTTGTTAATATAGGCCACCTTTCCATCTTGTAACTTTACTGAACTGGCTGCACTTTTGATACGGTCTAATTCGGGTGCAATGAGTTCACTCGAATCGGTAAAGATTTGCTCCCCTTTAAAAGAGTAAACTTGCATTTGGTCGATATTGGTATTTTTTAACAGTAGGGAATTCTTACTACTTTCAAAACTCACGCTTTGCTCTGTTAATAAGAAATCAGAAATTGCATCTTGAAACTTAGACTTTGATAGTTCTCCAAAGTTATAAGTTTCTACAATAATGTCAGAAAGTATTTGTTGTTTTTCAGAGGCTATCAAGACAAAGGCTACACTGGCAATAATCAAGGTAGAAATTAATACCAAGACTAGAGAAAATTTAGTTTTTAACTTAGCCATTAATCTTGCATTAGGTTATAAAAGTCTAAAACACCGTCTAAACGTTTGCTTAGATTATACCCCATTTTTGTGGCATAATAAACTTTATTCTCATATACAGGAACTCCTAATGCAGGATAATTTAGGATAATTTGATTCATTTTTTGTAAAATTGCTAAGCGCTCCTTAGGAGTTTGGGCTTGAGTAATTTTTTGTAAGTTGGCTTGTATGTTTAGATTGCGATAAAATCCAAAATTATAGCGTGATCCAGTTTTAGCAAGAGTTTCAAAAAAACTTTGGGAGTCAGCGTAGTCAGATTTAAAGCCAATAAAAACTAAAGGGCAATCCGCTAAATCATTGGTTTGCGCCTGGCTCAACTCTAAAGTTTTAATTTTAACTTTCAAGCCAGAACTTTGAAAATAATTTTTTAAATACTCCCCAAAAGTAGCTAGATCTGAATTGATGGCAATTTGAATTTCTTGACCTTGTAAATCTTTTGGTATTGTAAACTCTGACTGGATTCCAAATTCACTTGTAGTTTTAGGGTCATATCCAAACACACCCTTTGGAATAAATTGGTCGGTGGAGGCAACTTGATTGTAAGTAAATTTTGCAAAATCTATATTTTTTAAAAGACTAAAGATAGTTGCTTGAAAATCTTTTTGGGCTCCAAGTTGTGTTTTGTAGTTGAAGATAAAAAAGTGGCTTGAGAGGTCTGAAAAACTATCATAATTAAAATCTTGAGGTAAACGTTGAATTTGCTCAGGTAGAATATTTAGTACACTTAAGGTGCCTTTACTGTTTAATTTTTTAAGTCTTTTCTGAGTATCGGGCTCATAAATTAAGTTTAGCTTATCTAGGCTTGCTAAGTTTCCATGGTACAGATCAAATCTTTGCAGCTTGAGGCTTTGGCCCTTCATGCCTAAAATTTGGTAAGGCCCAGTTCCAGACAAAGGTTGATCTAAATCTATAATCGGAACCTGCGCTAGTTTCGCTAGAATCAATGGGTCAGGTTGCGTCAAGCTTAACTGAATAGTAAAGTCTGAGCTGTGTTTAATTTGCTGGATTGTCTTAAAGTGCATTTTAAGACTTGGCAAGGATCTTAAACGATCAAGTTGCTTCACTAAAAAGACAGCATCTACAAAGGTTCCATCGTGAGTGTATATATTATCTTTTAAGGTAAACTCCCAAATGGTCGGTGAGAGCTTGCCATAAGAACGAGCTAGGGAAGACTGGATCCGTAAATTCTTATCATACTTGACAAGTGACTCAAATACGTGAATCAAACGCGTGTTATTATAGTCACTTAACTGACTTGGATTTAAACTAATTAAGTTTTGGGCATAATATACGTTAGACGGACTACTTTGGTATAGATAAAACCCTCCCCCCAGCAAGACAAGAAATACCAATATAGCAAATATCTTTTTTAACATAATGAAAATTTTTATGAATTTTCGATGTGCCATTGATGCGCCCGTATGGTGTTTAAGGCTACATATGCAACTGTTAAGGGCCCTACTCCCCCTGGCACAGGTGAAAGGGCTGCTGCTTTATCTAGACAGCTTGGGTCTATATCCCCTAGTATTTTACTATCAATTTTAGTGAAGCCAACGTCAATTAGTATTGCTTTAGGCTTGATCATAGCCGGTTGAATAAGGTTTGCAACACCGGTGGCTGATATTAAAATGTCGGCCTTTAGGGTGTGGAAACTTAGATCTTTGGTTTCTTTATTACAGACTGTCACAGTGGCGTCTCGATTAATAAGCATTACTGCTAATGGCTTTCCGACTATGTTGGAATGCCCAACTACAACTATATTTTGCCCCCTAATTGGAACCTGATAGTGCTCCATTAGTTTAATGACAGCTTTTGGGGTGCATGGACTAAGTGTTTCAAATTCCTTATCTGTCAGTAATTTCCCTAAATTGTAGGCGTGAAAACCATCTACGTCTTTGCGCGGATCAATGGCTTTGATTACTTCGGGTACAAAAATATTTGCTGGCAGTGGTAATTGGACTAGGATGCCACTTACAAAGTGATCGTTGTTTAATTCTCGAATTAACTGCAGCAAATGGGTGTGGCTTAACTCCTCAAAATGATGCAATTTGGATTGTATGCCAAATTTTTTGCAGAGTTCTAGCTTACGATTTACGTAAGAAGTTGAGGCTTGATTCTCCCCTACCATTATAACATCAAGGCGAGGACGAGGAGTTTCTGGCTCTAAAGACTGCATATAGTCCTCTATTTGAGCATAGATTTCTTTTAAAACTGGTTTGGCAAGCAGTAGGTTATCCATTGAGTAAATTTAAAACATGATTTAAGATAAGTTGATGAGTGTCTTCTAGTTTTTCTTGCCTTTTGATGACCTCCCATTTTTTTATATTAGCTCTCTCTTGATAAAAGGAACGTACTTTTTGAATTAGATCATCTTGGTTCTCGTGAATATGACCTTCTTCTATACTGGTTGTGGATCGCTGTCCATCTATTAAAATGGTATGATCTTCTTTGATTAATGGTTGGTTAATTGTTTCTACCCATTCTGATTTGAGTCCCTTTGCACTACCCCAGGCGATGGCTGTTTCGGTGTAGTCTTCAGCAATTACGATATCATTTTCGGAGATGATTTTACGAAGCTCTGGTTCAAATTGAAAGCGATTAATAGTCATCCACATTTGTAATTCGTCCTCCGTAATGGTTTGCGAATGATTGCGCATTACGTCATATAAGTAAGGTCCGCTTGGCTGGATTTCATAATTTGGGTATTTCAAATGATAGGCTTTGAACCCTTTTTCTTGTAGTGCCTCAGTGAGCATTTTACACTGGGTGGTTTTTCCTATGTTGTTTATGCCGTAAACTGTTAGAAGCATAATTAGATAGTTAATTCTATATTTTCATCGGTTGAGCCAAAGCCTCCCCTATCTGGGTTTGACATTTCAGAAACTTCGTGTAGTACCGCTTTGACAACAGGGACTATTAAACCTTGGGCAATACGCTCCCCTTTTGTAATTTGGACTACTTGAGAGGTAAAATTATACATCTGGATCATAATTTCATCTTGGTCTCCGCAATAATCCTGATCGATAACACCTATTCCATGGGGTTTAGATAGGCCTTTTTTGCGAGGCGCGGAACTACGTGAACAAACTAAAAGTGCGAATCCAGCTGGAATTTGCATACAAACATTACTTGGAATCAACTTAATTTGACCGGCTGGAATTTCTAGATCTTCACGAGAATATAAGTCGAAGGCTACCGAACCTTCTGTTTGGTAAGTTGGCACTGGTAAGCTTTGGTCGATACGTTTGAATTTTACGTCTATTTGCATACTTGGTGTTTAGTTTCTAGGTCTAAAGTAGCTTGTAGGGCTACAATGGCTACTGCGGCTTGGTCAGGTGTGGGTTGTTTAGTTGTAATTTTTTGTAGAGCTAAGCCGGGCATAGAAATCAGCTTTAAAATCGGATTACTACTATACTTCCCTGCTAATTTTAAGATTTCAAATGAAAGACCGGCAATAATTGGTAAAAACGTAATTCGATAAATTAAGTTTGACCAGAAATTTGGATTTTTTGGAATAAACATGTATACGAATATGCTTGCAACAAACACAAAGAGTACAAAACTAGTTCCGCATCTTGGGTGCAGTCGCGGTTGCTTCATAGTGTTGTCCACACTGAGTTTTTCTTTGGCTTCATAGTTGAAAACTGCCATATGTTCTGCTCCATGGTACATAAATAAGCGCTTGATTTGCTTGATTTGGCTAATTAGGAATAAGTAAGTCAAGAAAATCAGGATTTTAAATATAGAATCTGTAGTATTAAATAACAGATAATTAGCCTTCAGGCTTGGAAAATAATTTTCTAAAAACGTAGTAATCAAAAGAGGTAGGAATTTAAACAAGAAAATAGCTAAGGCAATTGAGAGTATAATATTCAAAATTGCAAATAAGGAACTCAAAAAGCCGTTGCTTGCCTCGGTAGGTTTTTCTTCTGGGAAAGCAATGTCAATACTGTAATTCAGAGCTTTGGAACCTAAATTGATCATTTGAATCATATTTAAAAAACCACGCACGATTGGCAGATTTAAAAATGGAAATTTTTGGATCCAAGTGTTGTAGAAAAAAGTTTTTATTTGTATTTCCCCTTTAGGGTCTCGGCAGGCCCAGGCTACGTAGTTTTTAGAGCGCATCATCACACCTTCTACTAGGGCCTGACCACCAACTGCAAAATCAAATTTTCGAGACATATAAATTTTTATAAGAAAATTATAACAGAGCATCAAAAAAAAGCTACCAAATTGGTAGCTTTTAGTTAGAAATTTAGTTGATTGATCCAAGATCTATATTTAAACTTGGTCCCATACTTGTAGTAAGATAAATACTACGAATATATGTTCCTTTACAGCCTTCTGGTTTGTTATTTTTAACACCGTCAAGCATGTTTTTTACATTTTGGAAGATTTTTTCTTCACCAAATGAAAGTTTTCCAACCAAGTTGTGGGTTGATCCGTTTTTATCAGTACGAACTTCGATTTGACCAGATGATAGATCTGAGATTGCTGCAGAAATGTCTGCGTTCACAGTTCCGTTTTTAGGAGTAGGCATTTTACGAGCTTGACCAAGTTGCTTAGCAATTTTGGCTAAGTTACGCATTACAGTTGGATGAGCTACTGCAAAGTCGAAATCCATAAAACCTTTGGAAACTTCTCCTACAAGGTCTTCGAGACCAGCTTTGATAGCTCCAGCTTTTTTAGCTTCTTCAGTCATTTCGTCTGGTACAAAAGCAATAATTTTGTATTTTTTACCAGTTCCGTTAGGTAGCTTAGTGGTAAAACGTAAAATTTGATCAGCGTGACGTGGGTCAAGACCAGTATTTACGTGTACTTCAATAGAAGCGTCGAATTTAACCTTAGAAGTTTCAGGTAAAAGTTTTACTGCTTCTTCTAAAGAGTATGATTCTTTTTCTAATAAAGCTTTGGCAGCTTTATAATTTTTTGAGACTTTTTTAGCCATATTGTTTTGGGTTAAGTGGTACGAGCCTAAGTTTTTGCAACCTAGTCCCACAAATACTTAGCCAGTATACCGCATTCTTTGGGTTTTGCAAGCTATTTTAAGATGCAAAAAAAGCTCCAGATTGGAGCTTGTATTTTGTATATATCTAAGTATTAGGCAGCTGGTTTATCAGTTACTTTAAGACCCATTCTTTTAGCAGTACCTTCCATCATACGTGCACCGGCTTCGATACTGTCTGTATTTAGGTCTGGTAATTTAATTTCAGCTACTTCTTTTAAAATGTCCCATGAAACCTCACCAACTTTTTCAGTGTTAGGTTTTCCAGAACCTTTTTTAAGTTTGATTTTTTCTTTAATTAAAATCGCTGCTGGTGGAGTTTTACAAATGAAATCAAAACTTCTATCGTCATAAACAGTAATTACTACTGGAATAATAGTGTTACCTTTATCACGTGTTTCGTTATTAAAGGCAGTACAGAAATCTTGAATTGGAACACCGTGCTGTCCAAGGGCAGGACCAACTGGCGGTGCAGGGTTAGCTTTCCCGGCAGGAATTTGTAATTTGATATATGCTTTTACTACTTTCGACATAACAATTATTTAATGCCGCCTCAGTATAATTGGCTTGTAGCTAATAGTCAAGACATTTTTAATTGCCGAATTGAACCTTGAATCTTTGGTGAAAATTTTTGTAATAATACATAGTAATGATCTTGCTGTCTTTTATACCAATCAAATACACCTGTTGAGTTTTAGTCTTATTATTAAGGTAAAAAGACTGGTCAAAAAAAGCATCGGTTTGATTAGTTTCAACTTCTGGAAGTGATTCGGCTATAGCCTTAAGCTCAGCAAAATAATTACTAGGGTTTTTATAGTCTTGCAACTGTATCTCATTGAGTACTATATAGTCTTTGTCATCGTTTTGATAGGCAAATTCTTTGGCATACAGGTAATCGGCCGAATCAATATTGATTAAGGAAAACAACTGCTGATTGAATTCCCGCTCTACCAGCTTAACGTTTAACAAAGAACTTAAGAAGTCTTTCTGCAGTATCAAGTCTGCATCCGCCACTTCTGGAGCTTCTTGTTTTGAAGCTGACTCCTCTTTTGTATCACTAGCGTTGGTTGCAATTTGCAAGGCTCCACTCAAGGCACTAGTGGTTTGAGGTGCTTCTGTTTTTGGTGTAGAGGTGTCCTTGGAAGATTCAGACTGAGATTTAAACAATTCCTCTAGGCTTTTGTACGAAGAGCTGGCTTTGGCGGATAATTCTTTTTCATAAGAGGGGTAAAGCTTGCCTAAATAGTCTTGAAAAGCTAATTCGGTAAAAATCACAGTGCTACTAAAGGCAAGAAACAAAATGATGATTGTAATTTTATTCATAAAAAAAACTAGCTGTAAGAATTATACAGCCACTTTTAAAAATTGTATAGGTTTTTCTATTTTTTCTTAACTTGATCAAAAGCGAGTTCTACTGGTGTTTCACGTCCGAACATAGAAATCAAAACTCTTACTTTGCCTTTTTCTTTGTCGATGTTGTCGATTTGACCCTCGTAATTGGCAAAAGGACCTTCGAGCACCATGATTTGGTCGCCAACTTCCACAGAAATTTTGAATTTCGGATCTTTTTTACCCATGTGCTTTTCAACTACAGACCATTCTTCTGGAGAAACTGGAACAGGAATTGTACCAGACCCTACGAAACCTGTTACATTGGGTGTGTTTCGAACTACAAACCAAGAGTCATCGGTTACTATCATTTCAACTAAAACGTAACCTGGGAAAAGACATTTTTCAACTTCAACTGGCTCTCCTTTTTTCATTACTATTTGCTTTTCTTTTGGAACCACCACTTTAAAAATGTAATCCTGCATATTCATAGTGTCGATTCTTTGAGACAGGCCGTCTTTCACGGCATCTTCGTATCCAGAATATGTGTGGATTACGTACCAATGCTTACCTGTATTTTGGACTTGTTTAGCCATAAAATTAAATCAGTTATTAGTTTTCTTCGGTTGAAGTCTCTGCCCCTTCAATTGTGAGACCTTCGATTGGTTGACCATCTTCTCCAGTAATTTGGATTTGGGATGGATCAAAAGCGTTTTCAATTTGCGGCTGGGCTTTTGGACTTAGCTCTAATAGGTAGCGAAAACCCATATTTAAACCTTTGTCTACAAAAGTTATAATAATTGTAGCAACAAAAGTAAATACGATTGTAAAAATCGTAATATTGATTGCGTGCTTTTTACTAGGCCAAGAAACTTTCTTTAGTTCTTCAAAACTATCTTTTAAATAGGACATATATAATCTTAAACAGGGTTATTGTAAATGAACTCTTTAAAAATGCAAGTTTTTTTGGTAAAATAGTATGATAGAATAAAATTATGAAAAACTTCTTTAAAAAAATTGTGATTTGTATAAGTATGTTAAGCCTCTTGTTTGGCCAGGTTGCTTTGGCTTCTGATGTAGAGTCTGATTTAAGCCGACAAAAACCTTTTTTTAACTTACCGGAAGAGTCTTTTGAAAAAACATTTATTCAAGCCAAGGGTGACAACGCCTACGAAAAAATTGATTCTACTGTGAACATTGTCTTAACTCCGGTGCGCTTTTTAATTGGATTTGTAGCGGTGATCTATTTGATGGTGGCGGCCTTAAAACTTGTAGCCTCCCGAGGTGAAGAAGAAGCAGCTTACGAAGGATTCAAACAATCTTTAAACTACTCTTTAATTGGTTTTGCAATTATTGCCTTGGCTGGAGAACTGAGTAACATCTTAAGTTTAAGCGGTGGTGGCCTAATGGGATCTAAAACTGAACTAGCCAAACGGTTTGGTATATTCGATACCAACGTAGGCATTATTATTACTTTCTTAAAATATATTATTGGTGCGGTAGCTGTTTTATTTATAGCTAAGTCAGGTGCTCACATGGTGCTGGCTGGAGCTAGCGAAGACGAAATTTCTGAAGACAAAAACACTATTCTTTATACAAGCGTAGCTCTAGTTCTTTTGATATTTAGTAACACCTTAGTGACTAAAGTTCTTTATAAGATGGAAAATCCCTTTGATAATCCGAGTATTGATCTTGGTCAAGGAGTGGCCGAAGCAGTAGGTATGATCAACTTAATTGTGAGCTTTGTGGGTCCAATAGCCATGCTTTCTTTGGTAGCTGCAGGAGTTATGTATTCCCTTTCGGCCGCCAATGAAGAGTTAAGAGAGCGAGCTAATAAAATGGTGAAGCTGTCTTTATTTGCGATCATTTTAATTTATGGAGCCTTTGCTATAGTCTCTACTGTGATTTCAGGCCAGATTAGTTAAATTTTATATTTATGAAAAAACTCCTACTTAGTATTGTCTTAATTTTCAGCCTAGTTGGTACCGCTTTTGCAGCCGTTACCATTGAAGAAGAAGGTGATGTAAATCGTTTTCTAGATAAAGATACCGCAGAAACTCTCGATAATTTTCGTGAGGCCTTGAGCCTGCCGGGTGGAGGCTTGGTGCAGGACCAATACACAGGGAATGTGATTGGTTTATCCAACGTGGCCTCTAGCCTGCAAACCGTTATTCAAATATTAAAATATGCCGTTTCGGGCTTACTAGCACTTATGTTAACAATCGCGCTACTGCAGTTAATTGCAGGTTCAGATAATGAGGAATCTTTTGAGAAAACTAAGACTTATCTAAAATATATTTTAATTGCGGTTGGGATAGTCTTTTTGGCCGAACCAGTCTTTTTAAATTACTTGAGTTTTCAAGGTGGTTCCTTTCTAGATAGTGCCGATCAGGCTCAAAAAGCAGCTACTGGGATCTCTGCAGAATTACTTGGGATCTACAGGATTATTCAAAGTGTTATTGGTATTATTGCCGTGTTTATGATTATTTTTGGAGCTTTTAAAATGGCTGCAAGATCCTACGATGAAGAAAACTTAGACAAGGTTAAAAACCAAATTATTTATGGTTCACTTGGTATTATTCTTGTAATTTTGTCGGAAACCATTGTAACCGATATTTTATTTAGACCAGAACAAGGCATAGACCCTGAAGCCGGTAAGCGTTTAATCATTTCTATTACAAACTTTATTTCTGGATTCATAGTCCTGGCTTCCCTATTTGGATTGTTTTATGCGGGCTATTTATACGTATTTTCAGCGGTCGATGAAGAAAATACTGGCAAGATCAAAAACGCAGTTAGCGGTGCCATAATTGGGATACTTTTAGCCAGCGGAGCCTTTGCGATTGTGAATACTGTAATCAAGTTAGAAAACCAAATTACTCCAGAAGTCTTTACAGAAGACAGCTTTGACCGTTAAAACCAAGCTTTTACTTTGATATTTGCGCTAAAATCTGATATAATTAAAAGATTTAGTTATATATATGCGCATATTAAAATCTATTTTACTGGCAATTGTTGTGTTTTGTAACGCAATGGTGTTTAGCCCGGTTACAGTTAATGCAGACTTTTGTGCCGACTTAAACTCTGGCTTTAATGAATTTTTAGACTGTGAAGAAGACATCAGCTCTTTTGCACGATTTCAAGGTGGGATAGAGGCACCGTCGGCTGATGGCCTTGACCCTAGTTTAACTAAAGCTGCCGATGTTAAAACCTACGCCTTGCGGATTACTAACTTTGCCTTAGGCTTTTTGGGTATTTCTGCAATCTTGATAGTGATTTACTCAGGTTTTAGATACGTCTTTACTGCAGTAGATGCAGAAGGAGCCGAACAGGCCAAAACCAATATTATAAATGCGGTCATTGGGATCTTTATTATCATGGGATCTTTTGCCTTCGTAAATACCATTCTCAGCGCTACTGACCCTGACGACCTAGAAAACACTGGCGTACGTGGTACAGCCACCAACCGTGCTCAGCTGGCCAACTTTAACTCTGCAGTAGACCAAGTAAAAATTATTCGAAACGACTTTGCAAAATCAATTAGCTTGGTACAACGTAGCATGCAAAGCGTGAATCAAATTATGGGTCAAAAACCCACAGAACTAACTACAAGTAGAGATAACTTTATTGCTTACTTACAAGATATTAAAAACAACTTAAACACTATAGGTAGAGCCTACGGCTTAGGATCTGCAACAGAGATCACCGCTCGACAGATTAACAGCCAAGTAATTTCACCTGGTATACTTTTGGTAGAACAATTGAGTGTAGATGAGCTTGAAGAATATCAAAAGGGGCTTCTACAAAACTCTTGGCAAAACGCCTGGGATGACTTTGTTAATGGCTTTTCTTATAAAGACACAGGAATTCAATATGACTATATCTGTTCCCTGCCAGTTAACTTAAGACCTGTTGATATCTCAGTAAGAGATTGTGGAGAGGGGTCTAAACAGAAATCTAGGGGACTTGGATCAGATATTATGACAGGTATTAATGCCAAATTAACAGCTGACTTTACTAAAGCACTGAAAGCTGATTATAAAAACCAAATTATTGAGCTGATTGTGAAAACAGCTGAAATTCGAGACTTATTTGAATCAGACTCTCTTCCTAGAGTACAAATTGAGAAGTTAGTGGATAGTTCTTTTACACTTCAGGGCTATTTCAATCTGGAAAAAGGTGTAACTGTAACTGGAGGTGGCTCTATATTCGCTGCATATAATAATCAGGATATTTTCACGACAGCTAGCGTTGGTAGAGAATCAATTAAGGCAGTGACACTTCTGCCGTTTGAGGCGATTGAGACAGTGAGGATCCTTTCGGAGTTAACACAGCTTTTGGAAAATGTGACGTTTACTTACCCGGTAATTACTACAAATGTAAGTAAGGGTTCGGCCCCTTTGGTGGTAACCTTTGATGGTTCAGGCTCATATGATCCGGCTGATGAAACCATTGCAGATGATAATTACATATGGACCTTACCGACGGGCTGTGAAGTCAAAGGGGAAGAGGCTGTGCAAGTCACGCAAAAGTGTACCTTTACAAATCCAGGTTCATACCGAATTGCCTTGAAAGTTAAATCAAGTAGTACAGATGGCACTATTTTGCCAGGTATTGCCTATAAAACTATTCAGGTGATGGCGCCAAGTACTAAAATTAACTTAAAAGCCACCGCATCTGATAATACAACAGATATTATAAGTCTATATAATAGTACAGATGGATTATTAAAGCAGGAAAATTCTGAAGTGATGTTCACCTTAAACCAGGCATCTGAAATTACATTTGACACTGCTGGAACTGCATTTGATAATATTCAAAATATAGTCTGGAAGTTTTAGGATTCAGAAAATATAATTCAAGGTTTAGATCAAAAAACTCTTAAGAAAAAATTTAGCAAAAGAGGTATCGTGCGTGGTGAAGTGACCGTGACGGATAACGACGGGAATGTAGACCGTAAGATCTTTAACGTGAAAATTGTAGATACGGTAGCTAGAATCTTAGCTTCAAGTAGCCAGGTTACTGCTTCGGGCAAACTGCGTTTAGATGGATCCCTTTCGAGCTCAGACCTTGGAACACTAAAATACGAATGGTCCATCACTGGAGATGGAGGCCTAGAGCTAACTGACACCCAAAAAGAAGCAGAAGAATTTGAAATTGACTTAAGTAAACAAGACAATCCAGTTGGAAAGTACACGGCAGAATTAACAGTAACTAATAACGAAGGTACCTCATCGGAACCGGCTAAATTAGAATTTGTAGTTTTACCAAATGCCCCGGCTGCAAGTTTAGCTGCCAATACTACCTCGAAAGCTCAGCCTAACACTTTTGTGTTAGATGCCTCTGGTTCAGAAAATCCAAATGGACCGGTAGATGAACTACGATATAAATGGAGTTTTGAAGGTTTACCTGAAAGTAAATTCGAAATCCTTGATGGTAATTTAGACTCTGACACAACCGATATTGTTAAGGTTCGATTTAAAGAGGCTGGTGACTTCCCTGTGAAACTAACAGTGTTTGTAAATGGTTTTGAGGATGAGTCGGCAGTCGAGATCAGAAAAAACTTAGGCGTATTAAGTCCACTTGATATTGAGTT
>JAAZXH010000019.1 GCA_014240275.1 Candidatus Peregrinibacteria bacterium | reverse complement strand
CCGACGTGATCTCCCATTTGAATAACGTTGGTTCTATCTTTGATCTTTGAAAAGAACTTGGATTCGTTAATTAAGGACTCGTATTTGTTCATAGGATGAATGACAGGCAGAGTTCTGTCTATCACGTCTCCTTGTTCGTTGTATATAAAGAAATTGGATACTATATGCACATTTGGGCTTAACATGTTGTATTTTTCTAAATACAACTGAATTAAGTCTCCAAGCCCGGCTGATATAATAACGATTGGAATCTTGTGCTCTTTGCATATAGCAAATAAATCTTGAATATCGTCTCGAAAATCTAAATCGCTATGTTCAACTACATCGGCAAGCATTTGCTTAGATAGTTTGTGACTCATAAATACTTGGTCGGTAGCCTTGTACCACTCTACCATGTATTTAGACTTTGCTGCATTAGATAAGTCCGGGTCGTTTTCGAAGGGATGAAACCGGTTAAAATTCTTATATAGACCTTCTTTCATAAGTTCTGGCACATGGTCTGATTCTCGAATTTTAGCAATCACAGAGGTGTTTTTTGACAAGCGACCTTTGGTTAAGGTTTTATCAAAATCAGTTAGGATATGGATTTTGCTTTTTCCATCTTCGATGAATGTTTCGATCTTTTTTTGAAATTTATTGAGATCTAATATATTCATATAGATAATTTATTTTTAATTTCTTGAATATCTGTACAGCTGCCTAGAAAGTGATGGGTCTGAAATCCATAACCTTGTGCAACTTTAATATTTGTCGCTGAGTCATCTAGAAATAAACATTCTTGAGCTTGAATTTGATTTAACTGTAAGAATTTTTGAAACAACTTTCCGTCTCTTTTACTGCACCGGTAGTCACATGAGAATACAATTTGTTTGAATTTTAATGCTGGCAGTTGATCTAAAATAATTACGGCTTTGTCTTGACCACAGTCCGATAAAATATAGAGGTCATATTGGTTTTTGAGTGACTTGAGGAAAGCAATTAAATCTTGATTGATTTCAATCTGCATGAGGCGCTTTTGAATTTGCTGAGATAACTTTGGTCCACACTGCTTTTGCATATGAGACCAAAAAACTTTTGGTGTTATGCGATTGCAAGAGTAGGCTTCTAGGTTTTTAGAATATTTATCAAAGGCAAGAAGTAGTAATTGCCAGGCAATTTGGAAACGCAAATTCAATATAGAAAGTAGTATCCATTTTAGCAGCTGGAATCTTAAGCTCTTAGGTGAAACTTGATCTAAAACCCCATGCCAATCTAAAACGATAGCCTGAACTTTTTTAATATTAACACGTGTGTTGTTTAGATTGATAAAGTCTTCTTAAATTCTTATATCCATGATATCATAATTTTGAAATTTAAAGTAAATTTATGAACAATTTAAAATTAAAAACCTATAGCTGGTCTTATAGTTTTAGTTTAACTGTAATATTTTTTGTACTGATTGTGTTGTTTAGTTTAGACTTAAGTGCTAATGCTTATGTAAATGATATATCTGATTTCAATCTGAGTGAAATTTTACTTTTAATGTTTACCGTGTTTCGCATGATAAGACTAGTGACTTACGACTCGGTTTCGCAATATATTCGGGATCTGTTTTTAGACTGCAAAGAAGTTAGTAAAAATGGCGAAGTTTATATCCAAAGAGATAAACCTAAATCTGGCATTAGACGTTTGCTGACTGATTTGATTTCTTGCCCATGGTGTGTTTCTGTTTGGCTGACTTTATTTGTTACCTACTTTTATTTACGAGTGCCTGGTATTTGGTTTTTATACTTAGTATTGAGTGTGTCTGGTGTTGCCTCTGTGATTCAAATCATTGCTAACTGGATAGGTTGGTCTGCAGAAAATAAAAAACTGACAACTCTAAATTTAGATAAATAAGGTGGATAAATTCAAACAACTTACCGAATTGTTTTTGGAGGTAAATGCCAAAATCAACCTCAGTGCCTATAACACTTTTGATGAGGTGTATCAAAAAAATGTTTTAGATTCAATGCATCTTGCTAAATTTATGGATCTAAAAGGTTTAAAAGTTTTGGATGTTGGAACTGGCGGTGGGTTTCCTTTGCTTCCTTTGGCCATTGAGTTTGAAACTGCAGAATTTACTGGTTTAGATTCGGTACACAAAAAGCTGAAGGCAATTCAAGTAATGGCAGAAAGTTTAAATTTAAAAAACTTAAGCACACTGCACTCCCGGTGTGAAGATGCAGCTATGCATTTAGATTATCGTGAAAAATTTGATATAGTTTTGTCTCGTGCCTTTGCTAAGTGGCCCATTAATCTTGAAATGTGTTTACCGTTTGTAAAAACGGATGGAGTATTTATTGCTTACCAAGGGCCGTCGGTTGTTGAGGCTTTGGTTGAATATAAAGATATTGAACAGCAGTTCGGTGCGAAATTAGAAAAAATAGAACAAGTTCAAACTGAAAATGGTTTGCGCTACTTTGTGTTTTTTAGAAAAACCAAGACCTGTCCAAAAAAATATCCTCGGGGGTTAAAGTTTTTAAAAAACTTTTATAAGCTTTCTGGTAATCGCAAATGAGAAACTACTTCAAAGGATTCTAGGTCTTGGACCGCTCCGACTTTTGCAATACAGGGTTTGCGTTTTAAATTATTTAATTTAATTATCATAAGTATCTTGATTTAGATTTACGGTCTTTTAAGTAAGCAACCTGAATTAGCTGGCTTACCCTTCCTGCTTCTGCCAGGCCTATTGGGTGTTGATCTATATGGGTGACAGGGATGACTCCACCTAGACTTTGGGTTAAAAAAACTTCGTCCGCCTCTATTAATTCTGGTAGTGTTGCGTTTTTAAATTGAACTGGAATTGGACTGAATTCTAAAATTGCTTTGCGCGTAATACCTGGTAGTACTTGCTTGGCTCTAGTAAAGATTTGACCGTTTTTGACCCAGAAGATATTGCAGTAAGCTCCCTCGGTTATTTCACTATGATCATTGATTAACAACGCGTCGTAAAAACCGGCTGCTTTGGCTTTACGATTAGCATAATAACTTGGAAGGTAACTAATGGCTTTAATTTCTGGTAAAGACCGGGTTAGATGCAAACTTTTTAATTTAACCGACTTTTTATTCACTGAGGTGTAAGGCTCTAGGGTCAAGATTACTTTTTGCGGAATGATGAATATTTTTAATTTTGCTAGCGTGAGATTTTTACAGTCGGCTATTATGTTTTTAATGTGCGAGGTGATTTGGTTGGTTGTAAATTCGATTTTAAGATCAATTTTTTTGGCTGATTCGAAGAGTCTTTGTAGATGGTCTTCTAAGCGGTAGACTTTTTGATTTTCAACTTTTAAGGTTTCAAAAATTCCAAACCCTCGTTGTAGTGCGTCTGAAAAAATTGACACGTTGGCTTGAGTTAACTGGGTTGGCTTGCCATTTGTATAAATTTTCATAAAATATTTCTAAAGGACTTAGCTTTTTGCAGAGTTTCTTGATATTCATTTTGGAGTACGGAGTCTTGTACAATCCCCCCACCTACTCCTAGATTAACCTGCCTGCCTTTTTTTAGCAAGGTTCGGATAGCGATTGAAAAATCCAAAATCCCGTTTGGATCAATGTATCCTATTACGCCTGTATAAATTCCACGCCGGCTGTACTCTTGCTGGTCTATTACTTCTAAACTGCGCTTTTTGGGGCAGCCCGAGATGGATCCGGCATGTAACATGGAGATAAGAGCCTGAATTGGGCTAACTTTTAATTGGCCTATAATATGTGAGTAAGTGTGATATATATTTGGGCACTCTAAAATAGCTCGGTGCTTAACTACTTTGACTGAGTTGGTTTGGCAGACTTGGTTCAGGTCGTTTCGAAGTAGGTCTGTGATCATGTTGAGTTCTGCCTGCTCCTTTTCAGAATCTTTTAAAGTTTGAATATTGATCTTGTTGCTAACTGGGCAGTTGGTTTTGGCAATAGTTCCTTTAATAGGTTGGGTTGTGATTTGATCTTGTTCAATTTTGATAAAACGCTCTGGGGAGGCTGAAAGTAGCTCAAAATTATTAAAACCTAAATAGGCTGCAAAGTTGGCTGGGTTTTGTTTGATAATATCTACAAAGAGTTCTTGTGCGCGCTTGTTTGTGCAACCATATAGCTGGTGTGTTAAATTAACCTGATATACATCCCCTTGTTGTATGTGCTGTTGAATATTCTTAAAAGAGGTACTATATTGCTCCGGAGTGATCTGAGGTTTCAGACTGTCACCAGTAAGGGTTTGTGAAGGCTTCGCGCTTGGTGAGTTTTCTTCATGCCAATTTTCGAATGCTAAAAATTGAACGCCGGGAACGTCCGGATCAATTGGATGTTTAGACTGTACTTTGTGCTGCTTTAATGCTGCATCATAACTGATGTACCCAATTAATAATTTGTCTTTATGTTTTTTAACAAAGGGTTCGAGCTGTTCAAGCGGACCGTTAAACTGATCTACGCAATCGTAAGCCAAGATCGATAAACCACCTTTGGCGGAGTGTAAAAAACAAAGATTGGGGGCTTGAATGGTTTGGAATTTTTTTAAGAGTGACATTGCAAGAAATTACTGATAATTTGCGATCCGTATTCTGACAAAAAAGATTCCGGATGAAACTGTACGCCAAACAATGGATATTGTTTGTGTTTGATAGCCATAATAGTTTGGTCGTTAGCTTGCGCAGTGATATCAAACTGCGGGCTTAGTTGCTCAATTGCAAGCGAATGATAACGGGCAACGGAAATGTTTTGAGGTAAACCCTGAAATAGCCCTTGCGCACTGTGCTGAATTCGGCTGGTTTTACCGTGTAATATTTCATTGGCTGGTCCGATCTGGCTATTAAAAACTGCCGCCAAACATTGGTGGCCTAAACAGACTCCCAGGATTGGAATTTGTTTATGAAACATTCGAATGAGTTCCTGGCATATCCCAGATTGATGTGGTGCGCCTGGACCTGGTGAAATTACAATGTATGTGGTATTTAAACTTTGAATTTCCGCAATTGAAATTTGATCGTTTTTCACGACCTTAACCTCCCTATATTGAGCCTGTATGAGTTGGGCCAAGTTGTAGGTAAATGAGTCGTAATTGTCAATTAAAAGTAGCATAAAATTCAACTTTATCTGGATTTTCAAGGTTTTGGAGCATTTGCTGACTACTAAGTTTTAGCAAAGGGTGTATGTGCTCTTTAGCAATTTCGTTAAGCGGAGTTAGGACAAAATTTCTAAGGTGCAAACGGGGGTGTGGAATCGTTAAATTTTTAGAATCAAAAAATAAATCTTGGTAATATAAAATATCTAAATCAATGGTACGCGGACCGTCCTTGATAATTTTAACCCGGCCCATTTCTTTTTCGATCAACTTGATTCGCTCTAATAAATCAGTATGCGAGACTTTAGTTTGGATTTTGACTACGGCGTTTAAAAAGTCATCTTGGTCCTTAAAACCAACTGGCTCTGTCAAATAGATACTGGAAAGGTCTATAATTTCAGCAAACTCGCTAAGTTTAGTTAATGCAGAATTTAGATTCTGAAGTTTGTCTCCGAGGTTGGTTGATAATCCAAGAAATACTGTGTGCATGAAAGGGTTTATATTTTGCCGCATAATAATATAAAACTAACTTTCTGGCAATAGAAAGACTTGTTCTAGATAGCTTTTTAAATTCTTCACATCGTGGGTTCTTAAAATACTGGCTCCATTTTGTAAAGCTATTACTGATAAGGCCTGAGCTTTGGCTTCTCTGGAGGGTGTATCACCCAGTAAAAATGATTTGCGTGACATCCCAATTAAAATATGGGGATGAAGTTTTTTAAGCTTTGCAAGCTGGGCTATCACTTGGTAAGAATAATGCGGAATTGTACTTAAAAAAGCTCCCATGCCTGGGTCTATTATGATGTTTTGTTTTGGGATACCAGCTTGTTCTAAAAGTATTAGTCGGGTTTTTAAAAAACTGTAGATGTGCGTCATGATGTTTTGATAGGTCTGAGCAGTTTTGGTGGTACGAGCTGTAGCATCTTTGGAATACATAATGCATATTTTAGCCTGATGTTTCTTGATAACCTCGAGCATTGTATTATCTGCCCTAAAAGCTGTAATGTCATTAATAATATTAGCCCCATGAATCAGCGCCTGGTTGGCCACTTCGGATTTATAGGTGTCTACCGAAATTGGAACCTTGGAATGTTTACGGATTGCTTGAATAACTGGAATTACTCGCTGTATTTCTTCTTGCAGGCTCACATATTGGCTAGAAGGACCTGAGGCCTCCCCTCCTATATCTATAATATCTGCCCCGTCCTCGATTAATTGTAAGGCATGGTTTAAGGCTTGCTTTGGGTCGTAAAATTGACCTCCGTCGGAAAATGAGTCAGGCGTAACGTTTAAAACGCCCATAAGCTTAAATTGCATAAACCTGTGATAAATGGTGGGTTAGCTGGGACTTGAACCCAGGACCAGCGGCTTAAGAGGCCGTTGCTCTACCAACTGAGCTACTAACCCAAGTAAAAATATTTTAGCAGGTTTTAATTGTTTTTCAATCCAAAGTTCTAATTTGACAAAAACCACCGGTGTGATAAAATATGGTCAGTTAATTGCTTTTATGCGCTTTAAATCACCCTTATTTTATTTATATCAGCAAGCTTTCAAACATGCTAAAGATTTTCAAAAGAAGTTTTTACTTTCTCAATTACTACTTATATGTTCGCGCTTAGTTGATGTTTTGGACCCTTTAATTTTGGCTTTTATTTTGAATGAGATCCAGAAAAATCAGCAATTAGTAATCTCGGATTTAGTGCCCTATTTTTTAATTTTGTTTGCGTTAATACCGATTTTTTGGTTGTTTCATTTTCCCGCTAGGGTCTTAGAACGTAATTGTGCTTATCAAATTCAAAAAAACTACCAACTGCATTTATTTTACATTTTGCGCTTACTTCCTTTAAAGTGGCATAAAAATCATCATTCTGGGGCTTTAATGAGTCGTGTTGAAACTGCTTCGAATGCCTTGTATAACTTTTGTGATTCTACTTTTCAAAAACTGGAAATGATCGTATTTTTTGTTTTTAGTCTTGTGACTTTGTTTGTCTTGTCTCCAGGCCTGACTGCTTTTTTAATAATCGCTACTTTTTCAACTTATGTAATAGTCAATAAATTCGATAAAGTTATCATCAAACTCCTACACCTCACTAACGAAAAAAGACATACAGCAAGCTCTAAGTTTTATGATTTCATTGGTAATATTGGAACTGTTATAACTTTGCGTCTTGGGAAACTTGCTCAAAAGAATGTAGCTCAATTACTTTCTGATATTGAAAAGCCCTACAAAAAAGAATCTACTATCAATGAGTTAAAATGGTTGGTTTTTACCACTATTTTAAATTGTATCTCACTAGTTGCGATCTTTATTTATGCTTTGATAAATATCAAAAATTCAACTTTAATGATTGGTACATTTGTAGCCTTGTTTCAATATGTCAGGACTTTTGAAGATGCGATGTATAACTTTGGATGGCAATATTTTGGCATACTAACTCAAGCCACAGATATGAAGGCTGTAGAACCTATATTTCAAGAATATTATAAATTAAATCTTAAAAAAGTACGTGGTAGAGTTAAAAGTGATTTTAAGAATATTAAAATTGATGACTTACAATTCAAATACGAGGATGAAAAGCTTAAGGCTCATACCTTGAAAGATATACAGCTAGAGTTTAAAAAAGGTAGCAAAATTGCCTTTGTGGGTCCAAGTGGCAGCGGCAAATCTACTTTGCTAAAAATCTTACGAGGTCTGGATGAACCCCAGAGCGTTGCTGTAAACGCTGATGGTAAAACTTTTAAGCATATTCATTGTTTATCTGAAGTGACAAGTTTGATTCCGCAAGAGCCTGAAATATTTGAAAGTACTATCTTGTATAATTTAACCTTTGGTTTAAAATATTCAGATAAAGACATTGCAAAAGCTATTTCCCAAGCTAATTTTAAAGAAGTAATAGAAAAGCTTCCTAATGGATTAAATACACATATTAACGAAAAGGGAGTTAATTTGTCTGGTGGACAAAAGCAAAGGCTGGCGGTGGCTCGTGGTTTGCTGGCTGCCTCTGCAAGTCAGATATTACTTTTGGATGAGCCTACCTCGAGTTTAGATGTGCAAAATGAAATCGAAATTTATAATAATATTTTCAAAGAATTTCGTAAAAAATGTGTGGTATCGGTACTTCACAAGCTAAACCTTTTACACTTATTTGACTACGTTTATATTTTTGATGATGGCCAAATAATATCTCATGGTACACCCGACCAAGTCAGCAAAACTCCTTATATGCAAAAGATGCTTAAAACTTATAACACATAGATTATACTTTATTTTAATTTTTGATTATATATTCTTGAATTGAGTTGATTCACTTGCCATCAACTACTACGATTAGCTGTGCTGATCAACGTATTTATCCTTGAAATTCTTTTATTCTATCTCGAGTCTCTTGGGTTAAGTTGGGACAATCTTCGATATATAAACCCTTCAACCTTTCTGGGAACTCGGGTACGTTCTCTAACTTGGGACAAGATTCAATCCGCAACCTCTCCAAACTTGATAGGAACTCGGGTAAGGTTTCTATGTTGGGACAATCCCAAATATACAAATCCTTCAAGCCGGGTGGGAACTCGGGCAACCTCTTTAAGTTGCGACAACCACTGATTTTCAAATACTCCAAGCCGGGTGGGAACTCGGGCAACCTCTTTAAGTTGTCACACCATTTGATCTCCAAACTTTCCAAGCCGGGTGGGAATTCGGGCAACCTCTTTAAGTTGTGACAAATACTAATGT
>JAAZXH010000018.1 GCA_014240275.1 Candidatus Peregrinibacteria bacterium | reverse complement strand
GCATACCACCCATAGAGTTATCGCCAGCCATTTCACCGGCGTCTTGCATACCACCCATAGAGTTATCGCCAGCCATTTCACCGGCGTCTTGCATACCACCCATAGAGTTATCGCCAGCCATTTCACCGGCATCTTGCATACCACCCATAGAGTTATCGCCAGCCATTTCACCGGCATTTTCAGACCCGCCTTGTTGTGGATCAATATCAATTTCTGCATCTACTGAAAAATCTGGTTCATCTACAAAAGAATCTATTTCGTCAATACTTGCATCTACTTCTTGATTAGGTTCTTCAATTATAAACGGATCTGTTAAGTTTTCAGGCATAGTATAAGCTACTGCTCGGTTAGAACCATCAAGTGTGCTAGTACAAGAAAGTTGCGAAACCTCATATTGATCTGTTTCTGGGTTGAAAATAACTTTATATTCTGAAAAAGAAGCATCAGACTTTGGGATATGAGCTGCATTATTTTCATGATCGTAAACTAAGGTGTCAAACATGTTGGTGTTTCGAGCAATTATATCAGCGAGTATCCATTCGTGTCGATCTGGGTGTCTTACAAAGAGGTGAGAATCTAGATGAGTATTAATTGTGATAGCGATTGAAGGAGAAATTAAACGAAACGCTATAACTCTATCATTTTGGCTAAAACGAGGAAAATCAAAAGTGATCGCAATTGGAGATTGTACTAGCTCTTGATTTTGCAAAAAATTATCTAGATCTTCAAAAGGGATAGCTGCAGTATATTCAGCTACATGTAGCTCATCTGTACTTTCAAGTTCGGTTCTGGAGGCCCATGCAAAAAGTAGTAGCTCTCGAGTTGGCAAGCTTACTTGCAGGTCATACCTCCAGGTTCTAGCCAATGGGCGTAAGGTAGTCTCTAACTGGTCGGATCGGTGATCCCAAAAGCGGGCATCAAATTCTCCTCTGATAAAATTTTGACCAGGCAAGGGTGGATTCATCCCATTTGAAAGTAATAAATCAAAATAGGCTTCACCTCTTTGAAAATAAGTGTCTGCTAAAGCTGGAGCACAGGCTTGATTGGAAATAAAGCTTACCTCAGTATCCTCAGTAAGTGATTCTGTACTGTAGCAGTCTCCATCTTCGCTTATAAAACGAAAACCACCTCCTAAATTCGGTAAAAGTGCTGGCCTTGCATAATCTTCGAAATCTATAGTGCCTAACCCGGTATTTGTAATATTGGAATTTAAGTTTCCAATAAAATCGTATTGACATTGCGTTTCAAGCATGTCAGCATAGACCTGCATCACATCTGGGAGTACAGGGTCTTCAGATTCTTGTGCATTCACCCCAGAGGGCGATGTAAAATGTACGCAAGTGAAAAGCAAAGCCGAATTTAAAAGATTTCTTATACTTTTAACAACTGGCATAGTTTGGGGAAACATTAGCTTTTCACTTGTTTTAAATAATTCAAACATGTGAAATAAGTTAGACTACATAGTAGTTATAGGACATAACTTTATATATAGCAAGTTAGTTTTGATGTAAAATCCCTAAATCTCCATCAAATATGGCCGGATGGACTATTTGACTTATATTAAAAGACTTGGATAATCTAATATCGTATATTTGACCAAATGTAAAGTTTCTGATGTAAGTCATTGGATTATGGCTTCTTAACTGGATTTTAAGCTGGTTGGTACGTTTGTTGTCTGATAGTTTCGGATATTTCTCATTAAAACGAACTATCAAAAAACTGTTTATACCGTCTGACAACAGATTTTGCTGAAGAAGCCTGAATTTATGAGTATTCACATTATCCTCAGGCTCCAATATCGCAGTATCACCATTCTCATTCAATATCATTAGCTCAAATGGTAAATTATTTCCAAGTAAGTCGGCTTTGATATTAAGCTCTAACGGAAATGGGTTGCCATATATTGGCATGACTAAACTTTCATCCGATGTAAGGTTCCAATAGTTACAATCATGCTCCATAGGATAATAATGCATTGGCTTACAGGTATCTAATGTATTGCCTGAGCCATGGGCGGGCATAGTATAAATAAGATTGTCACCTTCGTTACGCTCAAAATCAGGGTTTGCAAAATCTATAGGCGTACCGGTTTTTGCTTCGTCAAAACTTGGAGCCTCATTCTCTTGGTTCTGCTCATCTGCTCGTCGAGTTGGTATTTGCGGTATGTCATTCACCTCAATGTGCTGAACTGTTAATTTATACCTGTCATCAATTTCAATAACATCAATATTTACATTTTGAGTGGTTCCATCTTTTTGCAATAGGGAGGCTTCTTGTTTTAATTTAGGAGTGCCTATTAGTGTGGCATTTTCTAGATCCATGCTGGCAGAAATCAAGCGCTTGCTTTGAGTATTTAAATTCGACAGCATCAGTGCTAATGGTACGCTTACCATAATTAAAACTAAGGTCATGGTAAGCATTACATAAGCTTTTACACTTTTAGGAGCTTGGATATTTGGTTCCTTCCCATAGATCAGTTGCTCAGCATTGAAGCTGCAGTCTATTTTAGATAGTTGCGTGCCAGTCCGAGCTAAGTTAAATTTTGTCGCCTGAAAATTATCCGGTTTATCTATAGTTGTGATCTTGCCATCTATTAAGGTGTATAATTCTGATTTTGATGCTTTTATAAAGCAGTTATGGGGGTTGACTTGCTTGAGTAAATCTAAGCTTCGCACACAAAGCAATTGCATGGATGGAAAAGCCGCACTCACACTTTGTGCTAAGAGGTAGCCCGCTCTCACATCATTAAATTTACCTGGGCCATTTACGTAAATAACTGTTTGGCATGCAGCTATTTGCTCGCGTTGCCGGTGCAAAAATTCCACAGCTATACTGCGAAAGCTTTTAGCATTTTCTTCTACTTGAGCTTTCGTAAGCACTTTATACTCTGCATCCAGGATACCTATAGTATAAGGTTCTATAACGGAATTTATAAATAAAATCATAATCTAGTAAATTTTAGCCAGCTTTACTCCAGGTAAATAGTATTGGATAATTGCCTTATAGTCAAAGTTTGCGCGAGCCATACCACTTGCGCCACAACCAGAAATGCCGACTCCATGCCCTTTGAATACTGTTTCTTTGCAGTAAGGGTCCGGTCTTGACACTAGGTATGGGGTGTTTTTCCAGCCCCAGACACTTTCCGCAGATTTAGTACGACCCGCACTTTGGTTAAAGTAAGGGACTTTTACAACTTTTGCGTTAAAGCTGACCATTTCTCCTTGAGTGGCTTTAACTGCCGCCACAACTTGCGGAGACCGTAACTGCATTCCATAGCCAAGGTATTTTTGTGATCTTTCTGGGCTGTCATCTAGATCAAAGCGAGTGTGTCCAAATTTCCGCTGATGTTGAGTATAAAAGTATGCATAAGACCTAGCAGCCACAATGATAGTTTTCATTTTTTCAACTTCTGCACTATTTGAAACTTCTCCCAGGCCATATAAATAGTCTTCAATTGGCAGGTGATTAATTAACTCCAGTTGTAAGTTATTATTAAGGACTATCAAGCTTCCTAAAAAACGATTGTCGTTTAAATCTTTATTCCAGCCGGGTCGATTTTCATAGTTATGTACAGTCCAAATACCTTCGCCATCTAAATCCAACTTATCTAACTTAAAATTTTGATTTCCAAAGCTTAGTTTTACACCTTTAGAACTTGGATCAATGCTCATTTTTTGATTTGCTGGGATATTAGTTTTTAATTCTGGAATATTTAGATTTTTAGAATTACTGAGCACCAGTTTATCTTTAGGTGCTTTAGAAATTAAAATTTTAATCTCAGGTTGCATAGCATGGGCATGTGAATGCGTTTTAGCAGGTTCGCTTGCGGTTGATAGGTTTGAGGGCCCAGCTTGTAACTGAATCTTTATAAAGTTATCAAATAAGGATTTACCTTTATAATACAATTTAAGTTTTAAGTTTTCATTTTTTAATTCTGGTAATGTTACTTTGAGTGCTAATTTAAAGCTTTTTCCGGGGCGAATTAACTGACTTTTAAGCATAGGTTGTACAGATATGGCTTTCTTTTTTAGGGTAAACACCTTTAAGTCTCGAGTATTAAATTGAGTTGTTAATGGGTTTTGCAATTCTAAATAAATTGTCTGGCTTTGCGATTTTAGATCAAACTCATACCCATTAGAATGCTTGATATTAGCTTTTTTCAACGGGGCAGGGTAAACAGTGTTAGCCAAGAGTTTATAGCGCTTAGCAGTTATCACTTGCATAGATTTGATGTCTGTAGTTTTCGTAAATTTAAAATCAACTGTTTGAGATGGATTGATCTGTGTGTTTGAAAAACGACCCTTGATCTTGTATCCGTCTTGGTCGATCACCATTAAGTCTGTACTTGCTATTGTTCGATCTGATAAGTTTGTAATTTTTAAATTATCTGATGCAATTTTAACGTTTAACTTAATTGGTGGCATTCGATAAATGACAGCTTGATTAATTTTTTTGGATTCTATTTTCCCGTTAATGTAAAAGCTAAAAGCTTGGTTATTAAAGCCAGGCTCAAGGTTTAAGGCTTCGAGTTCAAAACTAGTTGTTTTAAAACGTCTAATATCTTTTGGAATAAAATATTTCTTCTGATCTGACTCTCTTAATAGGTAAGTCTTGTCGGCTTGCCAGGTTTCTTTACCCGAATTTCTTAGTAAGATTTTATATTTGTAGTTAGGCTTATACGATTCAAAAGCTGCCAGCTGAGGAGGGAGGGTGGCAAAATTCCCACCTTTTAGATTTACAACGTTGTTGAGTATCCCAGGTATAAGATCGTAAAAAAACTCTCCAGGGCACAAAGTATGGTCGCTGTCTCGGTGTCCTGAAACTACCGGGTATGCTTTTTGTTTGTATATAAATTTAGACTTAGGATCTAAACCATATTCGTGACTTAAAGCCGAAATCAAAAACTCTACGCTATGCAAAGCCTCCTGGCTTGGCGGTTCATCTTGATAGTTTCCAAGCACCGCAATTCCAATTGTAGTTTTATTTAAAGCTGGAGTGTGGCCTCCAATTACTGCTTTGCCACCCTTGCGGCCTTCAAAAATTTGACCATTAGGAGCAATTAAAAAGTGGTAACCTACATCACCCCATTTTAAATGTTTACTGTGGTAATTGTAAATGTTACGAACAGCTTGGGTTGGATTATCTAGTTCTCGAGTTGTAGCAGTATGATGCAAAACAACTCCCCGAATATATTTTGCATATTCTTTAGGCCAAGTTAAGATCCTGTCTCCATCATACATATCTACTCGGTCAATTTCTGGATGGTTCACACTATCAGCATAAAACTTAAGAGAGTGGCCTGCATATTTTTGGCTGCGATAAGTGAGGCTTTCGTCTGCACCCCATTCAGATCGGCTTATAATTTTTCCACCCGGTAGGGTGTATGGTCCAGCTAGCAGCTCAGGTTTATAGGTAATGTATTCTCGCCACAGTAATTTTAAATCAAAATTGGCATGATACCTTAATTGGTCGGTAGGGTTGTAATTGAAAATAGTAGTGTACTTAGTCCCAATTTTTTCAAAACTAATATGTACCTCATCTTGATCACCAGCTTGGACTGATAACTCCGGATGGTCCAAGTCTGCCGGCACTTCGAGTATGACCGCGTTAGACTTTTGATTTAAATTAACTTTTTGCACAAAATCGGCTTTTGCCAAGCTGATGTTAAGTGCCAAACAAAACATGCTGATAACAGCAATTCTTATATATTTCATATAGTGATATTAACTATAAAAATTCTAGCAAAGCTTTGCATAATTTTCAAAGCAATGATAAAATTAGGGTACTATTATTTAATAAAAATTATGGAAATTGTAGATAAAAACACCTTCCAAGAGCATGTAAAGTCTGACGGAGTAGTAATTGTAGATTTTTTTGCTGACTGGTGTGGACCTTGCCAAATGTTAGTTCCAATTTTAGAAGATATCCAAAAAGAACTTGGCGAAAAAGTCAAAATTGTAAAAGTTGATGTTGATGCCTCTCAAGACCTAGCTCAAGAGTTTAGTGTTTCATCTATTCCAACTTTAGTGTTTTTTAAAGGTGGTGAAGCTAAAGAGACTGTAACTGGTTTTCAATCCAAAGACGCTCTTCTTCAAAAAATCGAAGAGTTAGCGTGAATCTCTTAAACGTGTCGCGGCAGAGTTGGCCAACTGGTCAGCTCTTTCGTTGCCTGGGTGGCCAGCATGACCTTTGATCCAAGTCACCTTATAATCGTTACCGTGCATTCTGGTTTCACTAAGTAGTCCGTCCATTTGCCTCCACAGATCTTGGTTGGCCTTTTTCTTCCAACCCTTGTTGATAGTGCTAACAATTAAATTAGAGTCTGTAATGATTTCGATTTCAGAGTGAAAAATTTGCTTAAGGTGTAAAAACTCTAAGGCTTTAATAATCGCCAGCATTTCCATACGGTTGTTGGTAGTATTCAGCGCAGCTCCTGATAAATCAGCTTGTTTAAGGAGTTTTCTGCTTTGGTCATATTTTTCTAAATAGATTCCATAACCTCCAACACCGGGGTTTCCTAGACAACTACCATCGGTATAGGCTTTAACAATAAAATTCATGCTTGCAAAATTACGTGTATTCTTATTATACTTAGCTTATAAATTTTTGCTATGAGTTTACAAATTGGAATCGTAGGTTTACCAAATGTAGGTAAATCAACCCTCTTTAACGCCCTTACTAAGTCGCACTCTGCGGAGTCTGCCAATTACCCTTTCTGTACAATTGATCCAAATGTCGGGATAGTAGAAGTACCAGACCCACGTCTAGATGCTTTGGCCAAAATTGTTTCGCCAGAAAAAGTTCTGCCAGCTGCCATTGAATTTGTCGATATTGCCGGTCTAGTAAAAGGAGCTTCTCAGGGGGAGGGTTTAGGTAACCAATTTTTAAGTCATATTCGCCAAGTTGATGCCATTGCTCACGTAATTCGAATTTTTGAAGACGAAGATATTCACCACGTTCATGGCAAAATTGACCCATTGTCTGACAAAGAGGTAATTGAAACCGAACTCATTATTGCCGATCTGCAAACTGTGCAAAAACGTCTTTCAAAAGCTCAAGCCGAAGCTAAATCTGGTAAGCCTGACAAAAAGAAATATTTAGAATTAATTACCGGGCTAAATCAACACCTCGAAAATGGTCAGAAGGCCATTGATTTTACTGATAATGCCGAAAGTTTAGAATTACTGAAAGACCTACATCTTTTAACTAACAAACCTTTTATTTATGTAGTAAATGCTAAAGAGGACCAATTATCCAGTTTAGATCTTGCTCAATATAAACAAGAGCTCAAATTAACAGAACACGATTTCATCGTAGCTGTTTCTGCCCAAATTGAAGCTGAACTTATGGCTCTAGATGAGGAAGAGGCTAACATGTTTTTAGACGAAATGGGTTTGAAAGAACCGACCTTAAACTCCTTAATTCGCACGGCCTATTCAGTTCTTGGTTTGCAAACCTACTTTACCGCTGGTGAAAAAGAGGTCCGCGCCTGGACTATTAAAAAGGGGAGTCTGGCACCTCAGGCTGCCGGAGTTATCCATACTGATTTTGAAAAAGGATTTATAAAAGCCGATGTGGTTTCATTTAATGAGTTTGTAGAATTCAATGGATGGTCCGGGGTAAAAGATGCCGGTAAGTTACGCCTAGAAGGAAAGGATTACGTAGTATCTGACGGCGATGTAATGTTATTCAAGTTTAACAATTAGAAAAAGGCTTGAAATTTATTTTGCATCTACTAAAATAGAAACACGCGCGGGTATGGTATAGTGGCTATTACGTTGCCTTGCCATGGCAAAGACAGGAGTTCGATTCTCCTTACCCGCTCCACTTACAACATATAAGGAGGATGCTCATTTAGGGTCTTGGTGAAATAGGCTTGTAGTGCAATCAAGCAGGCTTGCCTTTTGGTGTCTATCATATTCGGTCCTATGGCCGTTTGTTCTGCACACCAATATTTTCCATCTTTTTCAAATGCAATTTTAATAATGAATTGATCCGAATGATTACTTGTAATTAAAAAATGCAAATCTTGGATCCCATTGTAATGTTGGTTTACAGCCTCTAGTAAAAGGTTTTGCGCTAGCTTAGAGCTCTCTTGGGCTTTAGCTAAAATTAAATTACGGATATTGTTAATAAATTCAAAAGCGGAGTAGCTTTCGTAAAAGGCCAGTTTACACACCGACTTTAATGCTAGCTGGTCCATATGAATTTCCCTATATAAAATTTCTAACATTTCAGGTTCGGCGTGTTTTATAAGCTCTGGGTGCTCTACCAAATTATTAATATGGAATGGATTATAGCTTGAGTCTATATGCTCTTCTTGACGTTGTTGAATTTCCTCAAACCTTTGGTTGAAATGCTTACAAAGTCCATCTAGATCATTTTGATTGTATTCCTGTGGTAAAGAAAGCAAGCAAGCATTAATGGCTCTATGAGAAATCAAGTCAGGTGCTCTGCGAATAGGGGATGTAAAATGCCCATAATCTTTAACCAGTAGCTGGGAGTGTCCAAAAGATCTAGCGCCATAAAATGCGCGAGTATCAATTTTTTCATCAAAATTACGAAAAATAAATGCAAGGTTTTCTGATCGAGCAATTTGTGAAATCGTGTTATTGGCATGGATCATAAATTCTTCAACCATTGTGTGGGAACAGCAAAAGTCAGAAACAACTGCTTTTTGCAAACGAGTCGCTTTGAGGTTTAAAGCTAATTTAGAAGCCAGGCTCAAGTTAAAACTATTCGCCTTAGCTTTATCACTCAAAAGATTGTCAATATCGTCATAAGAAAAATTGGCTAAAACCGAAGTTGCAGTTTGTAGAATTTCGTAGTCTCTTAAATGAAAGTTAAAATCAAAAAAAGACCGGTGCGTGATTGTCGGTCTTTCAGTATTCTGTAGGAGGCTAAACTTGCTTTCACTCAGAATCGGTGGCAGCATTGGTGCTGGCATAAAGTTGTCATAAATTGAATGCTTGCGAGCAATCGCTATTTGGTCTAAGGCACTACCCGGACTAATAAAACTACTTACATCAGTTATTGCAATGTCTAAAACGATGCAGCCGGTATGCAGAGATACAAAAATTCCATCATCCAAATCCTTTGCTCCCACTGGATCAATTGTAATAACTTGATTTTGAATTCTATTTTCTATGATATCAACTTCCGATAGGTTTTCAGCTTCCATAAGAGCCTGAGTAGTAAAAGTGTAAGTTTCACTCAAACTATTCATATTGCTTGGGATTATATGTTTATATTAATTGAGTTTTTTGTGATTGCCAAGTACCTACAAAACAAAGTCTAGATCAAGCAATCTAAATGATTTGTACAGGAAGAAGGCAGAACGATATAATTAAATTGGATTAATTCCTCACCCTATTATGTTTGATAAATTATTTAAAAAACTTACAAGCCCAAAACCCTCAGAGTTTCCACAGTCATCAACTCCAGAAATGACACGAACACCGCGCCAAGAAACATTGAGTCAAATTCGCTATACCCTTGAAAGATACCAGCACGTACAATTCCCAATCGATCAGCACGTTCCGGAACGTCAAACCTTGAGAGATGAAATACTATTTTACATCCAAAGAAACAACTTTATCCCGCTAGAACAAGTTCAAGAATTATTAGTTTCTAAAGATAGTTTTTTCACCATTGCTCAAATGTGTCCGCATTGGCCGCGTTACGTTCAGCCAAATGCACTAGCCCGTATTCTGACAAACGATTTGCTAGCACGCATGTATTTATATAATCCCAACGGACTGCAACTATTAACTACTACTGCTTGGCAATTTAACGATATTTGTTCTATGTATCATGCTCATACCGATATAGTAGACCCGCAAGTTTCTTTTGTGTCCGCGCAATACAATCCGCAGCTAGACCAACAGCAGGAAAAAAGGTATCCAACCCGCCCAGAAGTCAAAGTCAGAACCTATCCAGAAGTTGAGTGTACCCGCAAGATGAAGGATGTAGAAGTGACCACACTAGAGTTTATGATGTTAAATGCTGCTAATTTTCCTGAAAAATTAAATAACCTTAGTTTTGATCTTAAGGGTTTTTTCAACAAGCCAACTCCTCCTTATTTAGAACTTGAAGAAATCATACCAAAAACTGAAATTTATGTTCCAAGTATAAGTTCGAAGTCTAAAATAATACATTCTGAACAAGAGGCGGATACCACCCAAGGTGGTAGCAAAAGTAAAAATAAATCAGAAATGATTTATCTCAAACGTGGGCAAACCGGATTTATATTACCCACAGTTCACAGTGAACCCCTACACGTGATCATTGTAGATGTTGGTCAAGTTACTATAACTCTGGAGGCATATAACCCGATTCCATCTGACATGCAAAAAGTCATTAAAGGCTTTTACCCTGAATTGCTTGATGATTATCCAGATTTATTTCAAGAAACAGGCAGAATGGCTGCCAATCTTTTAACTAGTTATGGATTTGACAATCTAGCTTCAGAAATTCAAACTGAATCTCGGACTTTTATAGTACCACTAGACGATATGATGTTTCGCTTTACAGATGATCCTCAAGCTATCCATACTCCAGTTTTTATCAATCCATTATATTTCAAATGCCATCCAGAAAACGTTTTGGATTTACAACCCCTGAAAAGTTTTAAAGAGTTTAAGTAAGTTAAGTTATGCACATTTTAATCTTTATTATCGGCTGCTTGTTAGGCTACCTGGTTGCAGATAAGTTCAAATCTAACAAGTTATCATCTCAGCTTAAGGCTGAGTTAAGTTCGTTAAGTCGCCAAAGTTTGTTAGAAAACAATCAGGAGTTTTTAAAGTTAGCTGGCAATCAATTCAATTCTTTACAGAATCTTGCCAACCAAGATTTAAAAAATCAAAAAACTCAAATTCAAAGTCTAATTGATAATATTGAAAAAAACCTCCACCATCATCAAAAATTTGTACATCAGGTGGAAAAGCAAAATTTAGACCAATTATCCAAACTTTCCTCCAACTTACAATCTCTTATGCAGTCCGAAAAGGAATTAACCAAAACTACCAAAAGCCTAGAAACTGCTTTGCGATCTAATCAAGCCGTGGGTAGCTGGGGAGAGATCCAGCTAAGTCGAATTTTAGAATTAGCCGGTCTTAAAAAGTATGTAGACTACCAAACCCAGGCTACCATTACGGCAGAAAACGGTAGTAGCCTAAGGCCAGATTTGATTTTAAACCTACCTAACCAAAGAGTTGTAATTATTGACTCTAAGGCCCCATTAAGTAATTACCTCAAAAGTATAGAGACCCAGCAGGAGCAATTAAAAGCTAGATTCATTAAGACTTTTATTTCTGATTTTAAAAAACACATCCAAGACTTAGAGAAAAAACAATACCAAAAGGAGTTTCAGCATTCGGCCCCTTTTGTAATCATGTTTGTCCCAAACGACAACTTATTTAGTGTGGCTTTAGACCATAGTTCTGATCTTTTAGACTTTGCCATGAGCAAAAATGTCGTCATAGCAACTCCCTCTACACTATTGGCTATGCTTTTATTAATTGAGAAGTCCTGGCAGGACCAAAAACTCTCCGAACAAATTCAGGCCCATTATAAGGAGGGCGCAACTTTAATAGACCGAATCAAAACTTTTGTCTCGCACATTCAACACGTTGGTAAGGGCTTGCAGTCTGCCAATAATGCCTTTAATAAAATTCAAGGCTCTTATGAGCGATCAGTGCTACCGCAAATGCGTAAATTCAAAAACTTACGTGACCAAAAATCTACCACCGACGACCTAGATATTCCAAATATTACTCAAAAACATTTAACCAATTAGAACTATGCTAAAAATCACCTCCAAGTCTTTAGTTAATTTGGGAGATATTCCAAAGCAATATACTTGTAATGGAACCAATATTAACCCAGATTTAGAATTTTTAGAAATACCAGAGGAGTGTAAAAGCTTAGTTTTGATTTTTGATGACTTAAACTCAGCTGATAAAAATTGGTTACATTGGTTCTTATGGAATATGGACCCAGCTATTACTGAAATCCCAGAAAATAGCGAACCAATCAACGCCATTGTTGGAGTAAATGACTTTGGTCAAATTGGCTATGGTGGACCATGCCCACCAAACAAAAAACATACCTACCGCTTTTTACTTTATGCTTTAGATACAAAATTAAACCTACCACGCAACGCTACACGCTACGATGTTGAGCGCCTTATTCCTCAGTATTTGATCGAGAGCGCCTCATTTTTCGTTTCTTATGAGCAGTCTTGATTTTACGAATGAGATGATTTTTTCGAATTACATAACCTAAATAAACAAAAGTTATAATAATAAACAACTCATACCCAAACCGGTAACCGTTTAAGGCTGAAGAGCCAAATAAAGTTCCCAAAACAATCAAAGGTGCCACACCTAGATTGGTAGCCAATAAAAAGCTTTTTACATTCATATTTATAGCCCCTGCAAGATAAGATAAGGAGTCAATCGATGTCAGGGGATTCAAACGCAGTAAAAACAAGGCTTTTGCTCCTTCGTTAGAGAGCTTATCAAGGTGTCTTTTATGCCGTGTTTTACTTAAAAAAGCACTCGCAATAATTTTTCCTTGGTAATAATTAATTAAATTTCCTATGAAGTTACCCAGGAAAATAATAATAATTGCTGTGTAATTTCCAAGTAAAAAACCTGCAAATGAGTACAGTATTACTGCAGGTACTATACCAACAATAACTTCTACCAGGACCAATCCAAGTACCACTAAATACATTTCAAAAGTTTTGTAAGTGGCTAAGTACTGCTGAAATTGCTCGGTCTCGTTGTTGGCCAGCATGTATATTAACCCACCGCTTTCGTAGTTTTGAAATAGTGCTAAACTAACTAGCATTAGCCCTAACAAGTTTAAAGTTGCAATAAATTTTACTTTGGTAAAGTGCAAGTTGTTGTAGATTATATCTTTCTATTATATCATAAATTAAGATTTAATAAAAGCCAATGAAACAGTATTTAGACTTGGTGCGTTTTGTCTTAGAAAATGGCCAAAAACGCACAGACCGTACAGGAACCGGAACCATTTCTGTTTTTGGAACACAAACTCGCTACAATTTAGCAGGCGGGTTTCCTTTAGTCACCACTAAGAAAACCTTGTATGCTGCAGTTCTTAGGGAACTTCTGTGGTTTTTAAAAGGTTCAACCAATATTAATGAAAATCTGACGCAACATACTCCAATTTGGAATGCCTGGGCCGACGAAAAAGGGGAGCTAGGCCCAATTTATGGTTACCAATGGATCAAGTGGCCAAAATTCATAAAACAAGCTGATGGTTCTTATAAACAAGAAGCCATCAATCAGATCCAAAAAGCCATTGATACTATTAAGACTAATCCACAATCGCGCCGAATTATTGTCAGTGCCTGGAATGTAGCAGATATTGAAGATATGGCATTGCCACCTTGTCATAGTTTTTTCCAGTTTTACGTAGCAGGCGACCGCTTAGACCTACAATTATACCAACGTAGTGCCGATTTAGCCTTAGGAGTCCCTTTTAACATTGCAAGTTATGCCACCTTACTCATGATGGTAGCCAAAGAATGCAATTTAAATCCAGGAGAATTTGTACATACCATAGGGGATGCCCATATTTATACAGACCACGTCGAAGGTTTAAAGAAGCAGTTACAACGCACGCCTCAGAAGCTACCAAACTTGAAAATTGCAGATAAAGGATTTTGGGACCTTGAATTTGAAGATTTCTCTCTCGAAAATTATGAGCACGACGCTTTTATTAAATTTCCTATAGCCGTTTAAAATGTACACATTAATTGCTGCAGCCGACTCAGAACTCGGTATTGGAAAAAACAACACTCTCCCATGGGATTTTAAAGAGGATATGCAGTTTTTTCACAATCAAACAACTCAAGAATTACAAGGGAAAATTAATATTTTAATAATGGGACGCAAAACATATGAAAGTATCCCGAAAGCTCACCGTCCACTTAAAAACCGTATCAATATTGTAATTTCCCGCACAAAACAAGCTTCTGACTTTCCAATGGCTGATAATCTACACTTTGTAAAATCTATCAATGCAGCTATTGAACTTGCAGAGAGGATCAATAATGGTGGTCAAATTTTTTGTATCGGAGGGGCAAATATTTACAATCAGTTTTTAGATCGAGATTTAATTGACCAAGTCTTACTAACCCACGTAGAGGGTCATTTTAGCTGTGATACTTTTTTACATGATTTTCATTCAGATTTTCGCCTAGAAACTGAACAAGAGACCATATGCCTTAACCGGCAAGACCAAAAAAAATATCGCCTGCGCTTTCAAAGCTACAAACTTAAAAAATAATTTGCCTTTTTAAAATTTCTTTGCTATAAATAGTAAGCCTAGCCGGGGTAGCTCAGTGGTAGAGCAGAGGCCTGAAAAGCCTTGTGTCGGTGGTTCAATTCCGCCCCTCGGCACCACAAAACACCAAAACTTGGTGTTTTTTTTGACAAACCCAAACAATTGATGTATATTCAGATCTTATAACATTATTTATTATGGCAATCGACAACTCAAACGCTAGAAATGCAGGCGTAGACTTTACAAAATTACACAATGTTGAAGAAGGACACTGGGGAGCCTTTGTTAATATTGTAGATGCTCAACCTGGAGAAAAAATATTAGATTGTATGGGTGGCCAAGGTCAAGCGGCCGAAAAAACACTCAAGCATCAGCCAGAAGCCGTACTTTTTGTACAAGATAGAGTTGCAGATGCAGTAGCAAAGGCAAAAGCCAACTTAAATTTACCTGATGAAAACTTCGTTGCGGGAGACGCCTGCGAAATGAAATTTGATAATGCTGAATTTGATACAGTAGTTGTCAAAATGGGAGTACACGAACTTCAAAAACAACAGCAGGTTACTTTATTTAAAGAACTATTTCGTGTTTTAAAACCAGATGGTAAATTAGTATTATGGCATATTTTTCTGGATGATAATAATTTTCAAGAAATCTTTCAAGCCATAGTTCGTAAAAAGGATGATTTAGGTGGCTTTAAACACCAAGTTGAAAATCGCTATTTTCCAACAGATACCGAAACCCGCTCCAACTTACAAGCTGCTGGTTTCCAAAACCCGGTTGAGCCTTATAAGTTTACCCACACTTTTGACTTATCTAAAAGACTCAATGAATTAGGTGGCAACACATTTAAATTGAAAGGATTACAAGACTTTGTACGCCAAAATTTTCCAGATAAGCTAAAAGACGAATATGTTTATAAGGAAATTTGCCAAAACATTTCATTCCAAATTCAAATGGCGATTTATAGTATCAAAAAAAGCTAATTAAGCATAATTTTCTTCCAAATACTTAATAATATCCCCAGATTCATACATAGTCACGCCTTTTTGCTGGTCTACTAAAAGAGGAACTTGAGTTTTACCACCAATTTTAAAACCCCAAGACTTTTCACCCGCCATAAAGTCGTGAGACCTCCAGATAAAGTCTAATTGTAAATCATTGAGTTTATGCAGCACCTTCATACAATATGGGCAACCTGCATTCGCGTATAGTTCTAACATATGTTAAGTTAATTTTACAATTTCATAATATCATTATTTCAATAAAATCTCATATGAACTTAGGATTAAACCGAACTAAAGTCACACTCACCCCATATTCTAAAAACTATCCAATGCTTTTCAAAAACGAAAGTATAAATCTACAAAAAGTTTTTTTAGAAAGTATTGTAGACATTCAGCACGTGGGTTCAACTGCTATGCCCTTAGTTTGCTCAAAACCCATTATAGATATTTGCCTTGGAGTTGACACCCAAACTTATCAAAATTATCTTCCAATTCAAAACAACTTAAAGCAGCTAGGTTACACTTTTAGACATGATTTTTTTGATCGAAAATTTTTTGCCAAAGGTCCGGCTAATTGCCGGACCCACTACCTCCACTTAGCAGTATACAAAGGCCCACAATGGCTTAAGATGCTTAAATTCAGAGATACTTTAAACTCAAACCCACACCTAGCCAAGCAATATAACCAATTAAAACTGGATCTTGCTGCAAAGTATCCAAATCAGCGTAAATTATATACCAGTAGCAAGGCTAAGTTTATTGATCAAATGTTAAACCGCTAAAATAGAAGCTCTATCATCTAAATGATTCACAGATAAAACTTATACCCATTAAAAGTCTGCATAGAAAATTAACTAAAGTAAGTAAAGGACCAACTTGTATAACAAAATACATAGTGGTCGTTTGCTTTTTATGCTAAAAATTGTAGCTCAAGTAAAGCAGTCAGTTGTAACTTCAAAAGACTAGATTTTATTACACACAAAAATCTAAGAATCAAAAATTTCAACTAAAATTTGCTTCTTATCAACACCGGCTACCAGGGCTTTGCTTCTGACATCTCTTACCATGTTCCCGTTACCACAGGCGTAAACAACCGTGTTTTCATCCCAGCTTTCTATATCAAATTGGGTTTGGATCCGGCCTGTATGGTAAGAGTGGTCAGCATTTTCTGGCTTAGAAATACAAATATCTAATTTGGCATTTTTTAAATTGGATATTAAGTTTTTAAGTTCTGTCAGATAATAAAGGTCTTTTAAGTAGCGCATGCCAAAGTAGACTTTAATTGAGTTTTCAGCCTGCATTTGCACCAAATCTTCTAAAATCGCTTTAATAGGAGCAATACCAGTGCCAGTGGCTGCAAAAATGAGTTGCTTTGATTCTTTGTCTTTTAAAGTGCAGTGCCCAAACGGACCTTTAAAGTCTAAAACATCATCTTTTTGAACACTGCTTAAAAAAGTTCCAGCTTGGCCTCCTTTTATTCTTTCTATACAAAGTTCAAAGACCTTGCCATTGGGTCGGCTGGCAACCGAGTAGGCTCTTTGCACTCTTTCGCTTTTTTCAAAAGGGGACTCAAAATCCAACATCACAAATTGACCAGCTTTATAGCTGCAGTTACCCTCTACCACTTCAAACATATAGCTTGAGGTACTAGAGTTTAAATCAACAATATCAGTGATTTTGGCCTTAAATTTTTCTGGAAAACTAAACATATTATAGGTTTAAATAAGATTGCAGACTCAGGGTGCTTAAAGACTTAATTCCGTGAGGTTTTAAAGCTTTGCAGGCGTCTTTTTCAAAACCCTCATTACTTTTGACAGCATCAGCTACTAGCCATACTTTTTCGCAAAAATCATGCAGCTTTAAGGCAATTTTCTGGGTCATTTCTAAAGGAACTCCATACACAAAAATGGTATCCGCCTGATGAAAGTTTATAAACTCTTTTATTAGCATGTAATCTATTTGCTCTAAACTTGCAAATTCTAAGTTATTGTACTGTCCAATGCCTTCGTTAATGTCAGTGGCATCATCTATTTCGGTGTCCATGACTTTTTCCAGTAATTCTGGATCATCCGAAACCATATGCAGCAAAGACAAAACTGGCACTTGCTTAGTAATAGCCATATGGGTGATCATCATTAGGTTTTCGCGAATTTCAGGGGCGTTTACAATAGCGTTTGCTCCAAAGTTTTCGATATAGGTTTTTTGGGTAGCAACATCGATAAATAGTGCTTTCATAAGTCTTTTTTAGTACCTGTATGATAACTGGAAAGGTATGAAAATCGCAAGAGGATTTGCTTTTTTTGCAGATTTTTAGTAGAATTGCACCATAAAATTACAAATATGCATATTATCTTGTTAGCTGGAGGAGTTTCACGCCGCATGCAGCCACTTCCAAACAAAAACACTCTCAATATTGCTGGTAAAGATCTCTTAGATTACAATATTCACGAAATTCAAAGTTTGGCGAACGTAGAATCTATCAATATCATCTTTCAAGAATCCCAGCGAACATACTTTGAAAATCGCTTTGGAGCTGACCAAAAAATCAATCTTTTCCCTCAGGCCGCTGCCAATGGTATGGCTGGAGCTATCTTAAGTTTGCAAAACTTACCAAACGCCCTGGTCATTTCTGCCAACGATATGTTAGAGCCCCAGTTTTTAGCGCAACTGATTGCTACCATTCAAGACCAAAAACCTAAAGCTGCGATTTTAGGCAAGCAAGTCGAATCGTATTTCCCGGGTGGCTACTTGTCGGTAGATGCCAACAATCATTTGACTGACATTGTCGAAAAACCTCCCGTTGGGCAAGAACCATCCGATTTAGTGAATTTAGTTTACCATTATTTTGAAGATCTTGGTGCCTTTCAAAAAATCTTAAAAAACCTAGGCCCACTCGAAGATGATAGTTACGAACAAGCCTTAAGAGCTCTCTCAAAGCAAATACCTGTGCTAGTGATTCCATACAAAGGCCAATGGCAAGCGGTTAAAAAACCCTGGAACCTTTTAGATATGCAAAAACACCTCATTGCCAAAGGCTACGTCAAAAGCCAGTCTAATGTACAAATTCATCCAACCGCTATTGTTGAAGACTCAGTGACTTTTGGAGACAATGTAGTGATAGATGCATACGCCATCATCAAAGGCCAAACCTTTATTGGTGATAATACCTATGTAGGTTCATATACCATGATCCGCGATTCTCACATTGGAGCCAATTGTTTGGTAGGGTCACGCTGTGAAATTACTCGCTCTTACCTTGGGGATGACAACAAGCTACACGCCAACTTTGTGGGGGACTCCTACATCGGAAATCATTGTTTACTAGGTTACGGAGTAACTACTGCCAATTATCGCCTAGATGGAAAAACCATCGATGGGCAAGCAAAACTAGGTGCCATTTTAGGTAACAATGTGCAAATTGGATGCCACACCGTTTTATGCCCAGGAGTAAAAATTGGAGCCAATTCAGTACTTGGTCCAAATACAGTCCTTAAACAAGACTTGTCAGCTAACTCCTACTTAAAGGTAAATACCTCTCAAGAAATTCGTGAAAACCGGAATTAAAATTTAAAAATCGGTTTAAATACACAGTCATTTTTGTCCATTGAGGCTGATTTTATTGAATCGTAATATTTGGATGTAAACTCAATCAAATCGCAATTTGTGATTTTTACAATTCCAGTTTTTTCATCCGCCTCACCCATTAAAAGGTTTGCAGAAGCCGCTAAACTATCAGCTACTCCAATAGTAGTATAAGCCAGAGGCCGGCCGTATAAATCGGGTTTACCAATTTTTGAGATAATATTTTTAAAACCTGCCACACACAAGCCCGCTCCCGTGACACCTTTGCGTAAGGGGCTACAGATGGTATCTACCATAATCAAGCCAAAATTTTGAACTCCACTTTGAAGTTTGAGGTCTCTGTGCAATTGGTCAATTGATGCTTGGGGATCTTTGGGCCACAAAATAACAGTTTCGGCAGGTGAGTTAGAGTCATCTATACCCGCATTTGCAACCCACAAACCGTATTTTAAGCACATATCAAAGTATTTTCCAGGGTATCTTTCTTGAGCCTCTTGCTCAATTAAATGCGCCACTTGAGCCTTATCTGCAACTGCTAATATTCGATTTTCAGCATAGCTAAAGAGTTTGGTAGAAATAGCAATCACATCACCCTCTTGAATTTGGGTGTGCTCTAAAAGAAAATCCTTGAGATTTTCGCTAGGTTTCATCAGACGAGTTTTAATGGCAGAAAGGTGCATGCTATGCGTTTAACTTTCTTTAAAAATACATTAAACTAACAGCGGAAGCAAGTAAGATAGCAACAATTTGTAAGCCGATAATCAAGCTTAAAAGGTTAGCTAATTTGCGAGAACCAAAGTAGTAACCAAATCCTATTTTACTTAAACTATTAGCAATGATCGCTAAGATTATCCCAAAACTGGCAGTTGTCTGGCTTAAACTCTGATGAGCTAAATTTGCCAGCGATAAAGCTATGGCGTCGGTATCGACTAAACCAGAAATGAAGCTTGAAAAATACACTCCTAAATCACCATATTTTGCATTCAGAAAACTCACCAAAAAGGAAATAAGCGCAAAGAAAACACCAAATTTCATAGCGTTAGAAAGATCCAGTGGTTTTTTTAAATTAAAGACCGCATTTTTTTCATCCGTTTTGCTGGTATAAAGGTAGTAGGTAGAAAATACACCAACCGCTGCAGCCCCAACTAGTGGAGCTATCAACTTGAAAGCTAACGCTTGGTTTACAAGCAGAACTTCAATTAGAACTCTGACGAACATGGCAGAGTTAGCAATAATAATTCCCATTGCCAAAATTTGATAGGAATTAATTTTACGGCTTAAGTTGGTAAAGCTCAAAGTAATCGCAGTTGAAGATACCATTCCTCCTAAAAACCCAGAAATAGTCAGGCCTTTTTTATTACCAATCACCTTAATAGCAACGTAACTGACCATGGTTATTACAGAAATCAAAACCACCATGAGCCATGTTTTATAAGGATTAAAAAAGTCTAAATAACCCATGTCCAAATTAGGTAGGATAGGCAATATAATAAAAGAAATTAAAATCAATTTAATAATTGAATTCAATTCAGACTTAGTAATTTTTTTAGCTAACAAATGCAAAGCCTCTTTTGAAATCAAAAGTAAAATAATTGCAGTCGTGATCAAAGCCGCTAAAACAAATTCATTATTGGCATTTAAAAAACCTATTAAAAAAGTCAAAAACAAAGCCACTTCACTGGTAGCAGAATTTACACCCTCTTTAAAAATTGCAAACACATAACTCAAAGCTAGCATACTTAAAAATACCGCCACAAAGGCTACTCCGAATCCATATGACATTTCTAATACATATTGCGAAACACAACCACAAATTGCAATTAAGGTAAAGGTTCGTACACCCGCAATTTTAGGAGTCTTTTCAGTTTGACTTTTACGTTCTCTTTCAAGCCCTAGTAGGCCTCCCATCAAAAAACTATAAGCAAGTTGTTTCAGTAGTAATAAAAAGTCCATAAATTTAGGTTCGATTCATTTCATTATACCATAAATCACGCAGATTTCCAAATTAACTCAAACACACTACGCTGAGTTTGAGTCATATGGGGATTTTCTATGATAATTCCATACCTAAGGCTACTATAATCGATCATTGCAATTTTATTATCATAAATATATAAAGAGCTAGCAAATGCATCAGCTTTTACTAATTTCACTTTTCTCGATTCTGGGTAAGGTAGCTTTTGCAAATGAGTATAAGCTTTTTGAGTTTGACAGAGTATCTTAAGACCTAATTTTTGTTTTTGTCTTTTACGCATAAAATTAATACTTTCTTCAAAAAAACTATTAATCAGCTCGTCAGCTTGTAAAAAACACAAGATATCAGATTTCGAGGTCAGAATATCATTTAATATCAGTGTTAGATTTTCTTTCCCCTCAAAGTACCGCACCATGTCAGACGGTACAGAATACTGTAAAGTTTGCAGCTCAACTAAGTTGGACCTTAAACCAAGCAGTTTCTGCTCTTGCTTAAGTACTAATTCTTTGGGATCTAAAGCTCTATAGATGTTTTCTTTGTTTTTTTTCAAAACAGAAACCAAACCCATGTTCTGCAAATTTTTTAAGATATCGTAAACTGTCACCCGATGTACTTTTGAGGATTTTGCAATTTCAGCTACTTTCGGATCATTTAATTGCAATATTGCTAAATAGACTCTTGCTTGTTTTTCGTTTAAACCAATATCTGTTAAAATTTTGATAAGTTTTTGATTCATGTAGAAGTTTTCGACAAATAAAGACAGTTTTATTATAGCATAAACAAAAACTAATGTAAATCAACTGATAATAAGCCTCCAAAAAGCCATGTTTGCTTTACAGCTAAGCGATCCCGGGTTACATTAAGGCTGTATTTAATATTACATTATGAAAAAAATTATTAGTGTCATAATTTTAGGTTTATTAGCTGGCTGTAGCATCCCATCTAATTCTAGAATTAATCAACACAAAATTGGAGTAATTGCACCTATGTCTGGACCTGCAGCAGCATTTGGTACTGAACTTGTAAGTATCTTGCAATATGAAGCATCTAAATTGGCCACAGATAATCTGCAAATAGAATTTGTCATCGAAGACGGAAAATGCAACGGCGTAGATGCTACAACTGCTTTTTATAAATTAGCAGATGTCGAACAAGTAGATGCAATTATTGGCGGAGTTTGCTCACCTGAGTCACTTGCAATTGGGCCTTTAACCGAACAATATAAGCTTTTGGCGGTTTCTGCAACCAGTGGAAGTGAACAAATTGAAGGTTTAAGTTCTCACTTATACTCGCTTGTCTACGGTTCACAACTTACAGTCAATGGAATTAATAAACAAATTCAAGGCTCACAAAAAATTGCAATTATTTCTGAGCAATCTGATATTAACATAGACATCCACAATGGATTAGTTCAAACCAATTCCGATAAACAGTTGGTCTTAAACGAATATCCATCTACTCAGTCAGATTTTCGTAATATGATAAGCACTGTAATTAAAGAGCAACCTGAGGTTTTGATTTTAAATCCAAAAGCCGGGGACAATGCTAAAAAATTAATTTTGCAATTAGCTGAATTTGAACAAGATCTAAAAGATATCAAGTTAATTTCTCATGTACCATATTTAAGTGATGATTCCAGAGCTAACGTTCAAAGTTTAACTGAAGGAATGATCATTGTTGCAACACCTGAAGTAGATGACTCGAAAATCCAAGCTATGAAAAGTGGCACCAAGGTAGAGTTTCAAGCCTTAAATAACTTTATGGTAGCAACCACAGCCGATGCTTTAAATAACTTAGCCAGGGCATTAAAGGCAAGTCAAATTAATAAAACTGATGTCCAGTCGGAGTTTACTCAAATGAATCTAAAGGGCCTAGTTGTAGAGGGTATGAATTTTAAAAACACAAATATGCTTAATTCATATAAATCAGGTTTATATAAGGTAACAGCTGGACAAGCTATTTCTACTAACTAAGAGTCACTGATTAATTAGATCGAATTTTCAACCTTAATCTCATCATTGAGCTTGAGGTTGATTTTTGGTGTAATCATTTCACGCGCTGAAAGTTCCTTAAGGAGTTTTTCTTCAGTACTAAAAATGGCAGATTTAGCAAAAGATAAGTTTAATTTTTCTAAACTAGCTTTATGTTGTTCTAAGACTGCATTCATCTTATAGCTTGCAGACCTAAAGAATTTTTCGTAGGTTGCAATAATATCTTCCAAGTAGTGTTTGTGGTCATATTCGTCTAAATGACTTTGTTTCATAATACTAGATAATTCTTCTACCACCTTGCGAGAGGCAACTCGCAAAGCTCGATAATACATATACATGCTTGCTGGGTCATCTTTTACGCCTTTTCCGTAAAAGACTTTATATAGTAGTTTTTCCCAGTAACCATCCCGGCTGGGTGCCATGGTGGTATAAATATTTTCTTTATTTTCTTCAATTAAATCTAATTGATAACTAAGTTTATCTAGCAATGCACGATATGTTTTTTCATTTAATTCAGAGCGTGTAAATAAGCGCTTTAAGGAATGTTTCTCCATACCAATTGCATATGTTCGCAAAAGTCTTAAAAAAGTTTTTTCTGACTTGCAGGCAAGCTTACCACATTTTTTATAGGCTTTTTCAAATTTATTTTCGTAAGTTTTCTTTAAACTACTATAAAGTTTGTTATTGATGTAGCCTTTAGTTTTTAACTTATGTAAGCGACTCAAAACTTTTGCAAAAATCAAAGACTTAGACTCTAGGTATTCAATTTTTTCAATTTTTGAAAATTTATTGATTTTTAACTTTTTAATAATATACCCAAGGCTGGTGGCTTTGAAAAACAAGGTAAAAAATATAATTCCAACTGTCATTATAGTGAGGAGTTCTTTTAATACATAACCATCTGGCAAACCAACCACGGTTAAATTATCTGGGATTAATAGAACCATTATTACGGCTAGCGCCCCCTTAAGGTCGCCTAAGGCTAAAAGGTGTTGCCAAGTAGCAGGGAGCTTCAATTTGGAGAGTTTATTATTTAGGAAACAAATAGGATAAATAGTCATAATCCGAACTACTGTTACCACTACCAACATTAAAAACATCGGTTTAATGTACAGCATTTTATCGTTAAATAAACTTGCAAACAAAATACCCATCATAATAAAAACCATAGAGTTTGCCACAAAGGCAAAGTACTCCCAAAATTTATCCATATATTCTTCTATTTGCGGAGATATTTTATAACGACCAAAGTTACCAACCACTAAAGAAGAAGTTACAGTAGCAATAATTGCGGACAAGTGCAGAGGTCTACCTAGTAGTTCGACATTTTGGCTGATTAGCTCAGTAAAAATAAAAGTTAGATGGGCCACTATCATTGTTAAGGTGATTTCTACTTTTTCATTATTTTTAATATATTCAATTAGTTTTGAAAATGTAAAACCAAATAATAGACCAACTATAGCTCCCCCTATAATCATAATTAAAAAGGTAAACACTCCTTGTGAAATAGTTGTAAAACCATGAAAGCCAGTCCTCATGACTTCTAAGATAATTGTAAATAAGGCAAAGGCGGTAGCGTCATTAAATAGGCTTTCTCCTTCAAAAATAAGTGCCAAACGTCTTGGTGCTCCAAAGTCTTTAAAGATAGCCAACACTGCCACCGGATCAGTTGCAGACACTATAGAGCCGAATAAAAGCAATACAACAAAAGGAATAGAAATACCAAATGCCTCTAGCAATAAACTACCAAAGCCTGCTATTAAAAAAGTAGAGACCAGCAAGCCCAGTACACTCAACAAGCCAATCGAGACACGGTTACGACTTAAAGACTTAACATTAAGGTTATAAGCCGATTCAAAAATTAAAGTCGGTAAGAAGATAAAAAACAATAAATCCGCAGTGAGTTTAAATTCAGACAAGAAGCTCAACCACGAAACTTGAGATACAGGAATTAACAATACCCCAACCAGTACTAACAGTACAGTATATGGAATTTTAATGTATTTCGCTAAATAATAGACCCCCATTGAAATAAATAGTAGGGTAAACAGCGATAAAAAAATAGAAGCTGATAACATACGGGGATTTAACAGTTTCATTCTATAAAAAAATCATTTTATTTACAAGATAATTTTGATATTATTAGACCGTAATAATTCCTATGTCGTCAATCTTTAATCAAAACTCGGATTTTCATAAACACTTCAAGTCTAACAAACTTGAAAAATCTGATGCACCTCCAAAAAAAACAAGCAAAACGCCGGAACCAAAGCCTAGTAAAAAACAAGAGGCCCCAGCCCCAGCGCAATCTCAAGAAAGCTATATTTTAGATTTAAGAAACCCGAAAAATCATAAAAATAAAAAAACTAGTAAGCTTAAAACCCCAAACCAAACAGAAAAAAGTTCACACTCTGACTTACTATCCAAAATTAATGCCAAAGCTTCTTGGAAAACTCATCTTTGGACTTTATCTAAAGCTAGTTTGATTTTTTTGGTAACTATAATAGCTTTAAATTTTGATGCCTTTTATCAGATCTGGGAGTTTAGGGTTCAGCAGTTTTTAAATTTAGAAACTGAAAATCCTTTGGAGGAACTTGCCAGTCAAAACTTAAATCCAAGTATTGTATCTGCCCCAACTTTAAAGATTCCACCTTTGGATATTGAAATTATTCCACCAGGTAATCGCATTATTTTACCCCGGCTCGGAAAAAACGTACCAATAGTTGGAGTAGCTGAGGAAAAACTCTTACTTCGAGATTGGACCGGCCTAGAAAATGATATTCAAGGCGCGCTGCGTAATGGGGTAGTGCATTATCCAGGTACTCCTCAACCTAATCAGTCCGGTAATTTTGTATTAACTGGGCACTCTTCTTATTTCCCTTGGGATCCAGGGCGTTTTAAAGACGTCTTTGCCGTATTACATAATGTTGTAGTCGGAGATGAAATTTTAGTTTACCACGATATGCAAAAGTACCGCTACAAAGTAGAGGAGTCATTTACTATCACTCCCGATCAAATTTCAGTACTTGGAGACAGCGGAGATAATCGTTTAACTCTAATAACCTGTACTCCAATTGGTACAAATTTAAAAAGGTTGATTGTAGTTGCAAAACCAGTTTAGAAGTTTTCAATTTCTTTAAGCAGTTGAGCTTCCTCATCATTTTCTGCAGTTTCAGCTGCAGTTTCAGCTTGTTCTAGAGCTTCTTTTTCTTTCTTGAAGTCTTCTTCAGAAAAATTAGATCGAGCTGCCGCAACATCTTGACCACCTGCTCCTTGGCCATCATTGGCGTACTTCTTTTCGATCTCAGCTAGTTTGTCTTTTTCTGTTATTAGTATTGTATTCAATTGCTTGATTTGATCTTCCTTCATAATAGGTAAAATGTGGAACCAGTATTGTTTTTCATCTGCATCCATCGATTCAGTTTTTAAAATCATATCAACTAATTCAGGATGTTGCTCTTTTACAACATCGGGAATGTCAAATTCTTGATTTGCATCATCTTTGTTTGGGTCCTTAGCTTGAGGATCTTGCTGAGTATTCATTGGTATTATTAAATTATATACATGTCTCCATGAGCAGCTTCATATTGTTCTTTATTGTATTTTAGCATAGAAACTAAATATTTAGCTTGGTAAGTTGGTTTAATATAGTTTTGTTCTGCTCCAGAAAGTTCTCTTAAGTCGTTGAGTTCTCGAATTTTAGCTAGAAAATTGACCGCAGTCATATCTGCCTTACCCTGAGCCATTTCATTTGCTTTATTGTAAAACTCCTGATTAATTAAGGTACTTGGTTGGTGTAAGTTAATGTTGCCTTTTTCGATTAGGCTAAAAATTAGCTGAATAAAATCATGCTCATCTTCTGTAAATTCAGAATCTGCCGAAGGGGGAGTAGCCATCATTTTATTTAAATCGTCTGAAGTAGCTTCAATTTGAGTGTCATTTTTTTGATTACCAACTGGATGATTTGTTTCCATATTCCAATATTATACTCTTTAATTTTATCACAAAATTCTTAAATTTACAATTTTAAACATTGAAAAAATCTGCTATATTAAGTATATAAATTTACACATGAATCAAACTCGTTATCAGCAAGTTAAAGAGCAGTTAATCAAATGGAATCAAGCCTATTTTTTAGAAGACAAACTCCTGTTTCCAGAAAGTCTACGGGATCAATTAAAAAAAGAGTTGCTAGAGCTCGAAGCGGCTCATCCGAGTTTTATCAGTCCTGATTCGCCAAGTCAAAATATCGGTTCCGGTTTGTCAGAAAAATTCACAAAACACCCTCATCAATCCAAAAAATACTCTCTTCAGGATTGCTTTAACATAGAAGAGCTACTAGCATTTTTTGCAAAAGCTATCCGTAAGTTAAATTCCTCAGAGTCTTTTTTGCCTCTTAGTATCGAACCTAAAATTGATGGTTTGAACATTACGGTTTGGTATAAAAACGGTGAATTTTACAAGGCTTTAACCAGGGGCAACGGTAAAATTGGTGAAGATGTAACCCATACGGTTTCAACTATTACCAGCGTACCAAGCAAACTCAACCAAAACATTGATTGTGAGGTAACGGGAGAGGTATGTATTTTAAGGGCTGATTTTGAAAAACTGAATTCAGAACAAGAATTAAAGTATATGAATCCCAGAAATTTAGCGTCTGGTTCAATTCGTCAAATTGATGCAAGAGTTGCAGCGGAACGAAAATTACAGTTTTTTGCTTACCAAATAGGAGTTTCTAACAATTTAAAACCGGCCCAAACTCAATCCAAATTATTAAATGACTTAAAGAAATTAGGCTTTATGGTTCAGTCTAAAAATATTTTAGTCCAAGATGCCAAGTCTCTTGGCGAACAAATTCAGCTCTTGCAAGAACAAAAAGACAGTTTCCCTTACGAAATAGACGGATTAGCTGTCAAAATTAACGACTTAGCGTTACATGCCAAACTTGGTCATACAGTCAAATGTCCACGCTTTGCAGCGGCTTATAAGTTTCCCGCTAGCCAAAAACTCACTCAAGTTTTAGATATTCAGGTTCAAGTTGGCAGAACTGGAGTATTAACCCCAGTAGCTTATTTAGAACCAACTTTGATAGATGGATCAGTAGTTTCACGGGCCACTTTACACAACCAGGATGAAATCGATAAAAAAGATGTTCGCATAGGAGATACGGTAGTTATTCAAAAAGCTGGCGATATTATTCCAGAAGTTGTGGAGGTCTTGCAGGATATGCGTCCTAAAAATGCTCAGCCCTATACTCTACCGACTATTTGTCCAGCCTGCGGGAGTACGGTTCAGCGAGATCCTGGTCAGGCGGCCCTACGTTGCAAGAATCCGAATTGTAGTGCTCAGGTTTTAGCTGGACTCAAGCACTTCGTTTCCAAGAAAGGGCTTAATATCGAAGGACTAGCTGTCAAAAGCCTAGAGCTTTTACTGCAAGAAAAACTATTAAGTAGCCCAGCCGATCTTTATAAACTTCAATCTGTTGATCTAGCAGGCCTACCTAGTTTTGCCGAGAAAAAAATCGAAAACCTAATATCTGAAATCCAAAAGAGTAAACAGGTGCCTCTACCGAAGTTTCTGTTTGCACTAAATATTCGACATTTAGGTGAAAAGGCAGCCTTAGACTTAAGTCAATTTTTATATGCTCAACAAAATATTCACAACCCAGCTGAGCTATCCGAGTTATTATCTAAATTAGACCAGGAATCTTTATTGGGAATCGAAGGAATAGGGGCCGTGATCGCAGCCAGTGTCTATGCCTGGTTTCAAGAAGAACTCAACCAGGAGCTTTTACAAGATTTTTCGCAATATGGCATTAGTTTTCTGTCGCCACCAAGCACTAATCAAAGTTCCAAATTTAGTAAGTTGAGTTTTGTATTTACCGGAAGTCTCAAACAGTTAACGCGCGATCAAGCTCAAGAAAAAGTTCGCTTACTAGGAGGTAAGACGCCATCGAGTTTGAGTCAAAAGACTGACTATTTAGTCTATGGTGAAAAAGCTGGATCCAAACTTGAGAAAGCTAATAAGCTTGGAGTAAAAACGGTATCTGAACAAGAATTTATTAATTGGCTGCCATCTTAGTCATCAGTAATTTCTCCTCCAAAAAATTCTGCTACCTCTTCAACTTGTTGAATAGTTTCTGATGTGCTTTGTGCAGCATTCGAGGTGAGTCCGTAAGAAATACGACCTTCTAAACCATGTTGGGCAAAAACCTTTTGCAAACTCATTTGTGGTTCTGGCGCCTTTAATTGTGATAAGAAAAAATCTGAAGTCATTTGTAGTTCTAAGCCAGTAGCAGTTTTCACTAGCTTTACTTGAGCCAACAGGCGCTTCAATTTAGGATTATCGACAGATTTTCTTATCTCAGCAAAACCATTAATAAATCTATCAACATCTCCCGGCTTGGAGTTTACAACAGCTTGCTGCTTGCGTTCAGCTTGTACAGTGACCACCTTAGGCTTTGGATTAGCTGTAAGAATTTTTGAACGTTGCTCCTTAGCCTCTGTTTTCTTTACAGCAATAGGCGTCACTGGAGTAATTTGCTGTGAGGGAGTTGGACCAGCTTTTGAGCTAAGCTTAGGCTGCAACACTGCTTGGGCAACAACTTTTGGAGGGGAGATAGCTTGTACTGCTGAGGCAGGGTCAAGTAAACTCGTAAGAATAACAAAAGTGCTCCAGTAATAGTGAGAATGAGCTAAGTTGGATTCCAGTTCATAAAATTGATTTAAGGTTTGCGCAATTAAAGATAGCTGTGGGCTTTTATCTATAACCGACTGATTTAGAAGTTGGTGCCATTGGTCCACGACCTGCTTGGCAAAAGCTTTAGGGTCACAACCAGCATTTTTTTGACGTGCACAAATTTCTGCACATCGTTGAGTGTCTATATCTAATACAGCTTGGCTTAAATCTTTCGCATCCTGCATAAAGTTTACGCCGAGCATTTCAAGAGTTTCTTGAAATTTAATTTCTTCTAAGTTAGCCACCTTTTGTAAAATACTCAGGCTGTCTCGAACCCCGCCATTTGCCATTTCTGCAATTAGCTCTAAGGCCGCTGTTTCATATTTTAATTGTTCTTTTTTACAAATGTTCTCTAAGTGTTTAACTAACTGTGTTAGGCTAACTTCACTGAAATTAAAAATCTGGCATCGTGACTTAATAGTAGCTGGAACTTTATGTAGTTCCGTGGTGGCAAGTACAAAGTGTACGTAGGGCGGTGGTTCTTCTAATGTTTTTAAAAGAGCATTAAAGGCTTCAAAGGTTAACATATGGACTTCATCAATAATGATGACCTTTTTTTTTGCATAACTTGGAGCAAACTGTAGGCTATTTTTTAGTTGTCTAACTTCATCAATACCGCGGTTGGAGGCAGCATCTATTTCTAAAATATCAGTCATTTGGCCAGATTCAATTCCTAGGCAGTTTTCACATTTCAGGCATGGTTCGGCAGATTTTAGATCTGTACAATTGAGTATTTTTGCAATAATCCGAGCAGTGCTAGTTTTACCGGTTCCACGTGGGCCTGCAAAGAGGTAGGCGTGTGACAGATTGTTAGAAATGGCGGCTTGTGTAAGAGTTTTTACAATAGCTTCTTGCCCGACCATTTCTGAAAAACTTTTAGGTCGATATTTTCGATATAGAGTCATTAATTAATTTTTTAAATTTTGATTCAAAGTGAGAGCTTGTAAATTTTTCGGCGTGTTGTCGAAGCTTTTTAGACTGAAATTGTTCTTGTTTCTCAATAGTGGTTTGCAAAGCCTGTGCGAGGGAGTCCGTAGTTTGTTCTGCATATAATGTGCCCGTGACTTGGTCTATTACTGTCTCTGTTGCACCACCTTGGGCAAAGGCTACCACAGGAGTTTGGGAAGCCATAGCTTCGACTGGAGTTATACCAAAGTCATCAATTCCAGGAAATAAAAAGGCCGATGCACCGTGCATCAGTTCCCATTTTTTGGCCTCGGTAATCTTCCCAAGAAATTCCACGTTCTTATCAGCCATAGCTTCTAGGCGATCTCTATCTTGTCCGGTTCCAGCAATTTTTAATTTGAGGCCAAGTTTTTTACAGGCTAGTATAGCTTGATCAATTTTTTTATACGGTGAGAGTCGCGAAACAACCAAGGCATATTCTTCTGTTTTAGTTAGATCAGATTTAGCTGGCATAGTAACTGGAGGAAAAATCACAGCATCAGTGTCTTGCCGATAAAATTTAAGAATTCGATCAGCGACAGTTTGGGAGTTCGCTATACGTACATCTGGTCGGAAGCTTGCTATCAGATCCCATTGACGAAGCTTATGTAAGATTTTTTTTACTACATAGCCCATCAAAAAATTAAACTTTTGCTCCTCAAAGTAACTAAAAAAACTATCCCATACATAGCGCATTGGAGAATGGTAGTAGCAGACATGCAGACAGTCTGGTCGAGTAATGACACCATGAGCAAAAGAATTAGAACTGCTAATTACTAAGTCATATTCATTAAAGTTAAAATTTTCTACCATCATTGGAAAAAGAGGAAGTAAGAATTTACTACGTTTTTTAAAGAAGTTAGGTAGTTTTTGCAAAGGGCTAGCTTCGATTGCTTTGATTTGCATTTCATCCACCACGTCTTGTTTATACATTAGAGTAAAAACTTTAGCGTCAGGGTAAAGTTTTAGTAGACTGTCTAAGACTTTTTCGGCCCCTCCAATAGTCATTAAAAATTCATGGACGATAGCAACTTTCATAAATATTTGTTACTTGCCTATCTTAATATGAATAGCGATTAATTTCAATTACTTTAATTCAAATAGACTTCCGGTGAAATTGCATTTAATAGTTTGATTCGTTCTAAGGGGGTTTTTACAAAACAGATCGCTGTAATTTTAAGTTGCGGGTTAGTCGTTTTGGCAAGCTTTGCCAGGGTGTCGAGCGTGCTACCAGTCGTAAAAATATCGTCGACTAAGTATAAATTATTAATGTCTTTTAATGCTTCCGGTTTTAAATAGGTGTAGCTTTGAGCATTATAGGCCATTCGTTCCTTTCGATTCATAGTTGTTAAACTCCTGTGAGAGCGAATGCGTTTAAAAACTTTGGTAGAATCCGACTTGGTATATTCTGCTAAGTTTTTTGCTAAGACTTTAGATGGGTTGAAACCTCTCATACAAAAACGTAACCAAGAGCTGGGTACATAAGTTATTAGAGATTTAATAGGTAAGCTCCCAATTTCTAATGAGATATATTTCGCAATTGTATCGTAAACCTTTTGCTGTTTTAAAAATTTACAATTATGAATATATTGCTTAGCAATACAGTGATATTCTCCAAAGTAGATCAAGGAATCAAGATATTCGGATGGAGAACGATCTGTCTTCAAACTAAAATTCGACCTGAGGTCAGCCAGGCAGGTTTGGCACGAAGATTCTGTAAATTGATCAGTACATACTGTACATTTTTTAGACATAGACCTAATTATCTTTTATAAACTATAGTTAAAGATAGGTAATTAGTCAAGTGTAAGGTTATTAATTTTAATTTGTATACAATTGTTTAAAAAAGTTGATTCGAGGGTGAAAATTTAAACTCACTGGATTATAGCTCTCTAGGCCACCAACTTCTAAGAGGTTTTTGGAATCTGAAATACGACTCGTGTAGTGAGCATCGGTCCCATTTACTATTCCTTGGTGGTTCCTTTGGGTGCAGACAGCTTGAAATTTTTTAACCTCATTTGCTATCGCTAAGAGGTCTCCCACACTTGATTTTCCATCCGAAAATTTAAATGGCTCCATCCTAAAGTCCATATCTAAGGTAGATAAATAAACTGTTTTTCCGATAGCTCTTAAGTACTGACAAACATAAATTAATTCAGAATCAAACATCATTGCTTCATCTATTCCTACCACTGAGTATTCTTGGCAGGCTATTAAAATTTCTTTGGCCTTAGTGGCACTAAAACAGCTAGCTTTATGTTTTTTATCATGGGTCAAGACATGGTCTGTTGCATATCTATTATCGATTTTAGGCTTAATTACTAAAGTAGGTATTTCGCGTATTTGATATCTTTGTATTGTATTAAGTAGTGCTGTGGTTTTTCCTGAGCTCATTGGTCCAGTAAATACTACAATTTTTCCTTCCATGATTCTTGAATTAATCATGATAATTCTAACAAAAAAATATCCAAGGTTGAATTTACAAAACCATTAAAAGGTCGCATAAAGCAGATTGCAATTTTAAATAGCCTATGGTAAAGTAAAATCAATATATTATTAAGGTATGAACCAAACTCCAGATCCTCAAGCTAACCAAGGTCAAAACCCTCAAGGTACCAATCATGGTTTCAATAGTTATGATCCATTTGACCCATTTGGTTTTGGCCCAATGGGAGGAGTTCAACCAGCTAATGGTCAGCAACAACAGCCAATGTATAATCCAGCAGCAGGAGCGCCAGCAGGCCAAGGGCCTCCGGTTCCACCAGCGCCTGTTCAACAACAGCCAATGTATAATCCAGCAGGAGCCCCAGCAGGCCAAGGGCCTCCAGTTCCACCAGCGCCTGTTCAGCAACAGCCAATGTATAATCCGGCTGCAGGAGCGCCAGCAGGCCAAGGGCCTCCGGTTCCAGGTGGTGCATATCCTCCGCATCCCAATCCAGGAGCAGCTCAGGCTCAAAAAGCTGCAGAACCGCCTAAGCCTGCAAATTTTCAGTTAGGCAAGTTAATTGATTTGTCTCAAACGGTAGTTAAAATTACCACGAATCATCCAAATATAGATACTAATTTGTTTTTATCTCTTTTGGCCCAATCTATTTCTCTTTCAAAGGCTGAAAAAATGCGAATTGTTACATCCTTCCCAACTTTATCTTTATTTCAAATCAACGAGCTAATACGTATTTTTCAAGATGAGAAGGTAGAGTTTGCTAAACTACCAGAAAAGAATGTGCCAGAACTAGAAAAACTAGCTAAAAAACATGCTCTGGACTGGGAGTCTATAGAGCACGACTTCCAACAAGAAGAAATCAAGAAAAAAGAACTAGAAGCGCAACAAAAGCTTCGCGACAAATTTGGACTTTAATTAAAATAATATGAAATATAGAACGTTTATTGCTTTTTTAAGTCTACTTATTTTAAGTGGATGTGGTATTTTTACAAAAAAATCTAATATAAGTGATAGTACTCAGCTAGAGGGCTCAGGTGATTCTAGTATTAGCAGGAACCAAGCCGGTTCGAAGAAAACGACAGAAATAAAAGGATTAACCAAGTCAGAGAGTGGTGATTATCAGGATTCTATCAATCGTGGATTGAGTATTTATGTTAAAGCTACAGAATCAATGAGTGTTAAAGCCTGTAATCAGATCAAGCAAGAAAATCTCAAAGTGCAATGTGAAGATGAAATATATTACAATTTGGCATTATCTAAAAATGACTCAAAGTTTTGTAACAAATTATCCTATGATGAATTAAGAGAAGATTGTAAGAACTCTATCTAATGTTGTTAATTTGTGATATTTTCAAAATCAGTATCAAAACGTGCTCGCGGGTCAAAACAGGTGTAAGTATGCGCGTGATATTTAAGGCCATTTGCTAGTGCAGCTTCGCCTGGGATTATTTGTATTTTAGAGGAACAGGTTACATTAGAACTTAGGACAGATCTATTCATTAAAGATCCCATTCCGGTATAGGTCCTTGGGTATTTTGACCATCCTCTACAACTTACTAGGAAAGTACCTTCTGGACAACTAGAGTTTAAATAACCAGAATGAGCATCTCTACGAAATGTTTTAAAATTACCTATGGTAGTAGCTGTAACGGAGGAGGCTTGTAATCTATCATTGATAAGTAGATCGTCATCTATGACAACGGCCATCTCAGTATCCCTTGACTTGATAGTATCTACTTTTAAATCTCCCTGAATACTAACATCTTCAGTGCTGAGATTTCCAGAGATATCAACATCATCCGCAATGTTGATCGAATTGCCGCTATTAGCTTCGATTTGATCAGTTGCCAAAGTTCCTTCAACTCCAACATCGCTAAAGTTTGGGCTTACTTCACCTTCCGGAGGGTTGACGGCTGCGTAGCCGCTGGCTAAGGCTAATATCAAAATGTTTAAAAATAAATAAAATTTGTTCATTTGGGAAATTTAATTAACAAAATTATTATAAGCGGCCTTACCACAATTGTCATCTGTAATTCTAAATTGCATCACAATTGGGTACTTTAGGCAATTCAAAATAAAGGCCAGCCCTAGTAGAATTAAGTTACTAAAAAAAGATATGTCTGAATTTGCCATTGTAGATCTTGGTTCCAAGTTCATTAAATATGCCCTGAAAAAACCCATTCAAGAACTGCGGTGCTTTGAATTAAATTTGGTTGATTTGCTAGATGATCTAAAGGTGTTGAAAGAACTATTTCAAGCCGAAGGTATAAACAGAGTCTTGTTTTTCCTACCTGATGATTATTATCAAATCAAAACTCTGGACCTATCTAGTAAGCAGCTTTCAAAAGGTTTAATATTAGAGGTGGAGAAGCAGTTTCAGCAATTGCAGGGGAAGTTTTTTTATGCCAACTTGCCACATGACAACGCACAACTTTCATTGTATGAGACTAATGCCAAAGAATCAGAGATGGATGCCATTAAAGGAGTTTTTCAAGGTCTGCAGGTGGAGTTCTACCCAGCCGAAATTGCTTATTCGTGTTTAAATGCTAAAAAAGTCAGCCTATTAGATGTTGGCCATTATCAAACTTATCTTTTGCAAATTGTAAATCATAATATTGAAACCCGTCTAAAAGCCGAAGTTGGTTTTGCTTTATTTGTAGAAATGATTCAAGAATATGCCAAAATTAGTTCGGATCCAGCCTTTGAATTAGCATTAGATTATTTGAAACATCCTGCAACTTTAAATTCTAAGCAGTTGGAAATTTGTCAGCAAGCCGCTCGTAAATTTGCGCGAGGATTATTTGAAAAGTTAAATTTAGAAAATGTACAAACCCTATATTTAACCGGTGGTGGGAGTTTTGTACCAGAATTGATCCGAAAACTCTACGAAGCTGACCCTGATTTGAAAATTCTTCACTTATCCGATGAACTCGGCTCAAGCTTAAGTATTTATAACAATTTATATTGTTTTGAGCGCTTCTATCTTAACAAACGGAGTAACAAGGGGTACAATGTCAATGAGCAAATTAACCGATTATTAAAAGTCTATAACCTGAACTTTTAAATGAGTCTCTTTCAGAATCCCCAGTCACATATTTTTAATTTAATTTTAGATTTAAAATTAAATCCCTTACAGTATAAATCTATATGCAAAAGTATTTTACGTAGATTTCCAGATTCACGCTTAGAGTTGCACTTGCAAAAGGAGGTTCTTACTGAGTTTGAAATTTCAAAACTCCGTATTTTAGACCAGGTTCTCAAGGACTTAAAAGCTAATTTTCAAATTATTGTTGTCCAAAAGCTGACCTTTATGACTTTAAAAGCCTATGGTATTCAAATTAAGAAGATAGCTAAGATCAAGTCTTCGCCTCAAGTTATGCAAAAGTTTGATGAAGTTTTAACTCCCAATCAGGAATTTGAAACTCTTAAAAACTTATTCTGTTTTTGGAAAAAGTCTCAAGTTTTAACTAAATTTAACTGGAAAGACCTTGTCAGGGCCTGTTTGGTAATCGCCTTAGTGGTGTTTTCAACCGTTTACATTACCTCTCCAAAAGCTACCATTGTTTTTGAGCCACGTTCTAATAGGATTGAAAGAGTGATGAAAATCAATCTTAACGATGAATCTTCAAAAGGTATTCAGCTGATACCAACCCGGATTCAAGATATTCAACAATCCTATCGGTTTGAGGCCGATCAGTCCGCTCAAGTAGGTGAGGTAGCAAGCTTTCAAGCTCAAATTTCCAACCCTCTAGATCATCCAGTTTCTATTAACCCGTATACCGCCTTTAAGTCCAAAACTGGTAAGCTGTACCGTAATCAACAACTGATCATTGTACCCCCAGGTTCATCAACTAATCCAGGACAAGCTACAGCTTTAATTAAACCAGATCTTTATTCAGTTTCGCAATCCTATATTGGTGATAAAATTTCCTTGTCAAAAGGTTCTATATTGACCACTAAGCAGTTTCCAGAATTACAACTTGTAACCGAGCAGGCCATTGCGAACCTTACAACCCGTAAGGACTTTGTATTAAATATGGAGCAAAAGCAGGCGGCACTAGATTATGCCAAAGCCGATTTTAATCAGAATATCTTTAAAATCACCAAGATACATCTAGCAAAAAGTAGCAGTCAGGAATTTATATTATTAGAAAACCCACAGTTTTTAGAGCTAGTTGACTTAGATTATGCAATTGATGATACTCGTCTCTCAAGCCATGGGGAGTTTTTTCTGGTTCTCAAACCAGATTTAGAAATCCAACTCATTGATCAAAAAAAACTATTTAAAAACATTAAATCTTTTCTTAATAAGCAAACCACCCCCAATTATTTGCTTTCAAGCATTGATTTGCATAACATAAACATAGAAAAGCAAAGACCAAAAATTGAAAATGGAGAAAGTTTTGACCAAATCATTTTCAACATATACGCCACAGAAACTTTTGATGTGAGTAAAGCTAAGTGGGTGAGTCAAAATCTAGACCCAGAAAAGCAGTACCTAAAAAACCTCACAATAGATCAAGCTAAAGACCACCTGAGTTCCTTACAGAATCTCACGGTCCAAAGTGTAGCCTTACAACCGTTCTGGGCGCCGACGCTCCCTGAGCAATCTGATAACATTAATTTTAGTTTTAACAATGAATAAAACTGCTGCATACAAAATCTTTGGCCATGGGCCTAAAACCGTCATAATTTTACACGGTTGGGGATTTAATACAGAAAAATCTTGGAGTAATTTTTGCCAGCTTTGTAGCAAAGATCAACAATTCAAATGGGTTTTTATGTATTTGCCAGGCTTAGATTTTCCGCTTAAGTCTACCTCTTCCACCTTAGAATATGCTCAATATATTCAAAAAGTACTCAAAAAACATAATCTAAAAACGGACTTTATTTTAGCCCACTCATTTGGCTGTAAAATAGCCACACTCTTAATTTCTAAACTACAGTGTAGTGTCAAAAGAGCAGTCTTCTTAGGTGCTGCAGGCCTACCTTATCGTTTGACTGTCTTAGAACGCTTCAAACGTATGCTCAGCCAGCTCCTGAGTTTTCTTAAGGCCGTGCCCGGCATGCGTCAAATTGGCCAACGTATACTCAGCTCCAAAGATTATAATCAGATTTCTGATCCTAAATTAAAAGCTACGTTTACTAAAGTGATTTCAGAAGATTTAAGTTCAGACTTACAGCTGATAGAAACACCAATACACCTGGTATTCGGAAATAAAGATACCTACACCCCTTTGTATATGGCCTATCGTATGCGTGACTTGCTTATAAATGCTTTTTTGACTATTATTAGAGGAGCCAATCATGGCTTGCACATTCATTATCCGAAAAAAATATATGACCTATCCCGCTCTTACTTTCTTGAATCTTAACCTAACTTTACTATTTTTAGTTTTAGTTATCCAAAATTTGCGTTTTTTACATTTTATGCAAGTTAAGAATTTTCGTTTAGATAGAATTTATTGTCTATTTAGATATGAAAACGGCTGGCAGAAATTTTTTAGCCCGCTCTCACCAGTGCTCTTTCTTATTTCGTGTTATATGGTACTTTTTCATCTAGACTCTTTTGGCAGCTCTCTTTGTTTGCTGGCTAATCTATTTCTTTTTAGGTATATTGGGTTATACCGGCCAAAACCCACGGCTAAAGTACTTGTGATTTGTGCATTGCTAATTAGTTTACATTTTCTAAACTATCAGTTTGGGGCGTTTTTTAACTTAGCTTTCAGTGCACCTTTAGCCAGTTTTTTGGTTTGTATCTTAATTCCACTTAATTATGGTTTGAAAGAAGTTTATATTTTCAGAGCGAAGCGGAAATTAGCTAAGTTTCCAGACCTAAAAGTAGTAGGTATTACTGGCTCTTTTGGTAAGTCTTCTACCAAATCCTTTTTGCACCATATCTTGGCTAGCAAATACGAATTATTAGTCACACCCAGAAATATTAATACTGAAATTGGAATTGCAAAACTAATTCTTAAAAAACTGAAAGCTAAACATCAAGTTTTATTGCTAGAAATTGGAACCTATAAACAAGGTGAGATCAAGAAGGTATTACAAATTACACCTTTAGACTTAGCAATTTTAACAGCTGTTAGTAATCAGCATTTGAGTTTGTTTGGGTCTTTAGAAAAATTAATGCATGCTAAGTTAGAAATTTTTTCTAACATGCGTCAAAACGGAAAGATCCTACTAAACCAAGATGCAGTACCTCAGAAGCTTTTTCAGTATTTACCTAAACAAGAAAATTACCAAACTTTTGCTAAAGACAACTCAGATTACAATTTACTGTCTGCCTTACCTCACCTAAAGGTGCAAGTTCGAGACCACAGATATCAGGCTAATGTTTTTGCCCCACATTTGCAGGCTAACCTCAGTTTAGCAATTCTGGCTGGCCTAAACCTTGGATTAAGTTCTCAAGAAATCCAACATGGTTTAGACAATTTAGACCCCAATGCTTTTGCTGTGCAAATTTCTGGTACAAACCCACAAGTAATTCTAGATACCTACAACGCAACTACGGCTGGGGTTTCTTCTATGCTAAGTTTAATGCAGGAATATTTTCCGGATACATCTAAATTATTTGTTTTTTCAGGTTTTATAGAATTAGGGGATAGTACAAGCAAAGAACATGATAAGGTTTTAGAGCTTTCCTCTAAAATTTGCCAACACACAGTCTTAACTAAATCTTTAGAAAAATCTATTAATTCCGACAATGTTATCACAATTGCTGATCTGAATAAACAACTAGAGTTTTTAGCAAAACATTTTAGAGAGTACGACTTGGTTTACGTTTCTGGAAGACAGTATCAGCGTACACAAAATTTAATCGAAAAATATGCAGCATAAGGTATTTGGAGTATTGAATCCTAATCTTCAGTTACAAACTTTTCTAAACTGGTTGAGAGTTTTCACTACTCAGTCAAAATTAGAGCAAGATTTTAAACAGGAATTATTTGAACTTTACCCGAATATTCAAAGCGTCCACTATGCCTTGCGAGCTCGCAGTTTGGTTTACGCTAGCTTGCTGTGTCTCAAGAAAGAGTATCCTAAAAAAAATGAAGTTATCATACCAGCCTATACCTGTAAGGTAGTAGTAAATGCAGTGCTTAAGGCAGGTTTAAAACCAGTCTTTGTCGATCTTAAAAAAAATAGCTTACAAATGAATCAAAGTCTAGCTTCTGAGCAAATAAATGCCAGTACCTTAGTTTTCTTTTTACAACACACCTTTGGTGAATATCAAAAGATAGAAGAAATAGAAAGCAAGCTAAAACATCACAAGGTATTCATATTTGAGGATTTAGCGCACGCTTATTACAACCCTAAAACTGGAGAAAAAGGAGATCTAGTACTATTAAGTTTCGGTTCTAATAAGTTATTTGCCAGCAGTTATGGGGGAGCATTAATTAACAAAACTAAATATCGTATAGTCACAAAGTTTAAGCCTCTACCTTGGCTGATTAATTGGTTTTCTTGCATACGCATGTTCATGGTTTATTTAATTATGAGATTATATAGGTGTGGGATCGGAGCCCTTATGGCAAAGTTTTTAAAGTATAATCCAAGATCACTTCAGCAAGTCTCTAGAGTGGAAAAAACTTCTAAGATCAAAGGTATTAATTATTTTAAATTACCAAAGATTCAGATCTTAACTTGCTTGCAAGCTTTAAAACAATTCCCAAGACATTATCATTATCGCAAGCAACTATTTAATATATATAAAAAAAGTATAAATAAAAATTTACAGGTCTTAAGTCATGCAACACCTCAAGGTTTATTCTTTCCTGTGAAAACAAAGGATCCAAAAAAATTAGCTCAGTATCTAAAACAGCATGGAATTTATATAAATTTAAGTTGGAGTTTTACAAATTTCGTGCCTAAATTTCAAAATGCTACATTAGACGCTTATAGCCAAAAATGTGAAGAAGCCAGGCAACTTGCTTTACAACTGGTGGGTCTGCCCGTAAACTTACAAACGAGAATTAAAGATGCAAAGAAAATTGCGCAGTTAATTAACAAGTTTCATGAACAGTAAAGTTAATCTTAATACCAAAGCCGGAGACTGGCAGCAGTTTCTAAATCAATTTGAACATCAAATTTATGTTCAAACCAAAGCCTATGGTGATTTTTACAAAAACACTGGAGATGATTTTCAAATAGTTACAGTCCAACAAAAGGGCAAAATCGTATTGGGTGCAGTGACTTTTATTGTCATTGCCAAACGGGGCAACTTTATTTATCTGCCTTACGGGCCTTTAGTATCAAAGCAGGCTAAGTACGCAGACTTTAAACTTTTCTTAGACTCATTATCTCAACTTAAAAACAAATATGCAGTCAATTTTATTCGGATTTCTCCTTTTTACACCAAACAAGACTCAATTTATAAGTGGTTTAAAAAAGCAGGTTTAATCAAAGCACCAATGCATATGATAGCCGAAGATTGTTGGTTTTTAAAGCTAGACCAACCACCTGAATTACTATTAAAAGGTATGCGCCAAAACCATCGGAATTTGATTAAACGTGCGCACCGTCAGGGGGTGACTATCGTCAAAAGCCAGGATGTCAAAGACGTCAGAGTTTTATCAGATTTATTAAATGAAACTGCTAAACGCCACAATTTTACGCCCTTTTCGTACCAGTATCTCTTACAAGAGTTTCAAGCTTTTCAAAAGCGTGGGGTTCGTATCTACAAAGCTTATTATGATTCCGAAGTGGTGGCGGCTAGTATGCATTTTTTTAATGGCACCCACGCTGTGTATAAACATGGGGCTTCTAATTTGAAACACCCTAAGATTCCAGCTTCTTATCTACTTCAATTTCAGGCTATTTCTGACGCGTACGAGGAGGGCTTTAAGTACTACAATTTTTGGGGTATAGCACCTCCTAATAGTCGCAAGCACCCATTTAAAGGTATTACAACTTTTAAAAAGGGGTTTTCCGGGGAACATAGAGCTTTAATTCCAGCTCACGATAAGATCCTTTCATACAAGTATCTAATTAACTTTATTGTAGAAATGTTTCGAAAAATTAAAAGAGGATTCTAACTAAAATTTATGTTTATAAAAATTGGAGAAATTTTAAATTCCCATTCTGGTACTAAGTTTCAGAAAGAAGTTGATATAGCCTTAGAAAAAGTTGAAGATTTTACCTTAGATAAAAATCAAAAAATGGAATTTGAAATATACCGAGTTCCACATGGTTTGGCAGTTTTAATTCCAGAGCAAACGATAGCTGGGCAGGCTATTTGTGGTAGAACTCTTGAAGCTTTTACAACTGAGATTACAACCACCCCAACCGAAACCCACTTTTATATTGAAGTACCTGAGCATGAAGATTTAGAGGAGTACCAGATGATCAACCATAAGTCTGGAGAGATAGACCTAGAGCCGGTTCTCAACGAAGCCATTTTATTGTCTATTCCGTCTGTTTTTTATAAACCGGGTTCTAAGCCATTAAATAAAATTGATAATTCTGGTAATCAGCCCTTTAAGAACCTAAAAGACCTTTTTTAAAAAATCTTGCAATTTATCAAAAAGCTGTGTAAAATCAAAAAGCTTTTAAATAAATACCATGGCAGTTCCAAAAAAGAAAACATCCAAGGGAGTAACTAAAACAAGACATAAGGCTTACGTTCAAAAACAAGTTGCTAAGTTACAAAAACTCAGTTTAGTAAATTGTAAACATTGTTCAGCGGTAATCCGCAATCATCACGTTTGTTCAGAATGTGGTAAGTACAATGGTAAGCAAATCTTAGACCCAGCTTCCAAATCAGATATTACAACTATTAAGGCTTAAACTTATGCCTAGCTTTCGACATCTTTCCCGTCAACTTGTGTTTCAAGCTTTATTTGCAGAACACTATCAACCTGATGAACAATCAGGTTTCCTTCAATATATGATTGATAATTTTGGAATCAATTTACCAGATGTTAAGTTCGCCAAAGACCTACATAAAGCTGTTAATGATTCTATGCTAGAAAGTGAGGAACTGATACAGGAATATGCTCCAGAATGGCCTTTAGACAAGATAGCTGTTGCTGATAAACTAATTTTATGCCTAGGTTTAACTGAAATTTTATACTTTCAACAAGCTCCAGCCTTAGTAGCCATCAATGAGGCTATTGAACTTGCCAAAGAGTTTGGAACTGAAAATTCTTCTAAGTTTATTAACGCCGTTTTATCTAAAGTTGCTGAAGCCAAGTTAGGTGCCCAATCACTTTCTAAACCCAAAGCTAATGCCCAATAACATAGCAGACTTTTTAAAAAGTATTAAGATCCAAGCAAATGATATGAGCTTGTATGAGATCGCTTTTCGACATGCCTCTTATACTCACGAAAAAAATCTACCTAGTCTTGAGTCTAATCAACGTTTAGAGTTTTTGGGTGATGCTGTTTTGGAATTGGTAGTTACCGAGCATTTATACGAAAAAGTATATAAGGATGAAGGTGAGCTTACAAGCCTACGTTCAGCCCTAGTTAAAGGGTCACATCTCGCAGAAGTTGCCAATAAGATTCAGCTTAATAATTGCATTTTACTTTCAGCTGGTGAAAAGTCTTCACAGGGTGAATTTAAAGATTATATTTTAGCAAATGTAATGGAGTCCTTAATTGGGGCAATTTTCTTAGACAAAGGTTTAGAAAAAGCTAGACGCTTTATTTTAGACTACATTACGCCTTCTCTAGAAAAGATTATGTCGACCAAATCTCACATTAGTGCTAAAACTCGCTTTCAAGAAGAAGCCCAAAGCCAAGAAAACACCACACCAGTTTATAAATTAGAAAAAGAAGCCGGGCCTGATCACAGCAAAAATTTCCATATGGGAGTGTACTTAAACGAACAATTAATAGCAACTGGTTCAGGAAGTTCCAAGCAAAAAGCTGAGCAAGATGCAGCTCGTAAAGCTTTGATAATTAAAGGTTGGTAGACAACTATGCTCCATTGACTTGAAAAATCAAGAAGCCAAGCAATAAGCCAATTAAAATTCCATCACTTAAAGTTACAAGTACGACACTTCGGACTGTGAGTTTTTTACGGTCACCAAATAGTTCCAGCTCAGTGGTATGAGTGTTTTTTAAAGACACCCAAACGTAAGTAATAATACCAATTATGACTAAAAATAGTAGAAAGAACACAAGGCTTTTATCCATATATCTGATTATAAAATCATTTTATAACAAAACAAGCATACTAGCAATTTTTTAACCCTACTATATTTTGACAATAAGGCTACTGTTTGGTACAATTGTATTATAGAGAAAAGTATGCTGCAATTAATAAAATTTGCTTATCAGTTTATTCGCCCTCACAAGCAAGGTTTTCGAAAATTAATTATCTTAGCAGTAATTAGTACAAGCTTGCTGAGTTTACGCCCATTAAGCCTGAAGTTTGTAATCGATGCATTATCTTTAAAACAAACTGAGGTTATAGTTTTACCGCTAGTAGGATTTGTTTTATTACAAGTATTAGCCAATCTTTTTTTAGCTTGGTTTTCTAAGCAGGATTATACTGTGTTTTACAAAAACTTTTTAAATTATTATAAGTTTATTATTAACTACATCAGTGGACATGATCATAAGTTTTTTACCAAACATTCAGCTGGTGCTATTACTTCTGATGTCATAGCTTTAGACAAAGCATCTTTTTTCTTAAATAACCTGATAAGGGATGTGATAAAGATTTTATTACACATTGTTATTACAGTTGGAGTGTTAATTGGCTTAAACCCAATACTTGGAACCTTTGCCACAGTTTGGACGATTGTATCGGGTATTGTTTTGTATTTCGCATTTAGAAAACTGCAACACAAGTCTGAAGTTTATGAAGCTGAACGTAGTCAGCTAGATAGTAAAATATTTGATTTTATTAACAATATTTCAGTTTTACGAATCTTTAATAAACTCAAGGCTCACCAAAAAGTTTTTGACAGGCGGATTCAAACTTACCAAAAAAAAGCTCAAGAGGTATGGACTTTAAGAGGTCTCATCGAGGGCGGTGCCAAGTTAACACATAACTTGATGGCTGTTTTGTTTTTGTATTTTGCCATCCCTATGTACTTTGCAGGAAGTATTACCATTGGAGACATGCTAGTGTATGAAGCTATTTTAGGATACTTAGACTACTTGGTATGGGTTATGGTTAACTTTTTTATAGAATACGACCGCAGTTTTGCACCTCTTAAAACTGCACAAAAGCAGACTTTAGTAACTCGGGAAGACCTGTTTGATGCAGATTTTCAAAACCCAACTAGCCTGGCAAGTGTTAATATTCAAATTCAAAAACTCGCCTTTAGTTATGGATCACAGTGTGTATTTAAAAATTTCGATTTAGAGATCCAAAAGGGCGAAAAAATTGGTCTAATAGGGCTTTCGGGCTCTGGTAAAAGCACCTTGATACAAATTCTAACTGGGGTCTTACATATTGATAAAAACCAGGTATTCATTGATGATCAAGACATCGCACCTCTAGATAATCAAACATTAAGAAGCTATTTTTCAGAAGTTCCCCAAGACACCAGCCTCTTTAACAGGACCTTAAGAGAAAATATCGATTTAAGTGGGGCAAAGTCTGACAAGCAAATCATTCTTGCTTTAAAGCAAGCTCAGCTATATAAGTTTTATAAAACTTTATCAAAAGGTCTAGATACTATGGTTGGTGAAAGGGGAGTCAAGCTTTCAGGAGGCCAAAGGCAGCGAGTAGCTATTGCTAGGGCAATGTTGGTAGATGCTCCAGTGATCATTTTAGATGAAGCAACCTCTGCCCTAGACTCACACAGCGAAACCAAAGTTCAAAAAGCTATTGCAAGTCTAGTCAAGGATAAAACCTTAATTGCCGTGGCACATAGACTTTCAACTTTAAAAGAAATGGATAGGATTGTAGTTTTAGACAAGGGTAAAATTGTCGCCTCAGGCACGCACAATCAATTATTGAACTATGATAATCTTTATAAGGAATTTTGGGATCACCAAAAAGGTGGTTATATTTAAAACTTTGTATGCAAAAAACTAATATCTTTAAATTTTTCTTCCGAATTACTAAATCCATTAATAAATGGAACTTTACTGCGTTTGCAATTGGTATTGCAGCCAACTTAGTGGCAGGTTTCAAAGGTTACTCTTTTAAATTGTTTTTAGATGGCTTAACAAGCGGTAATCTTGAGGTTGCTATGACCAATTTTTGGATCCTAGCGGCCGTTTTATTAACTTACCCTGTGTTATCGATACTGTATGAGGTTTTTTCTATTTATACCTATAATCGCTCTGTGTATCTTATAATGGACTACACAACTAAATATATCAAAGATCATAATCAAAATTACTTTAATAACGCAATCGCAGGTAAGCTTTCTAATGATATTGTCAGCCTGCGGGACGTAGCCCATATTACTTATCTTTTTCTTGAAAAAGCCGTCGCCCCAATACTCAGAATTATCTTACAGTTTGCACTAATTTTTTATATTAACACCACCATAGGTATTGTATATATTATTTATTTTATCTTTTTAAATTATAAGGTTCAAAATATCTTAAAAAATCAATGGTTAAAACTTGAGGCTAAAAAAGCCCGGTCGCGGTCTAAATTTTTTGGGCAGTTAGCAGATTATATCGCCAATTTTCACATAGTCAGATCTTTTAATTTGCATAAATTAGAAATAAAAAAACTCCTAAAATCCCAAGCAGTCTTTGCAAGGTTAATTCATAAAAAAGACTTAGGCACCTACAAAATCAATACGTTTGTTTACTTTTCAGATTTAACCATGCGCTGTTTGACACTGAGCTTTAGTATTTATTTATACTTGAACAACATAATCACGATTGGTGATATTGCCTTTTTTCTTGTTTTTACCTTACATCTAGAAATTGTGACCAACTACATAGTTAGTTTTGCAAGGGAGTATTATAAGGTCTCCGGTTCAGTAATAAACGGCATTGAGTCTATTTTTGTACCTCAAGAAGATAAAGACCAAGCAGGAGTTTTGGATCTTAAGACCCAGCATCCTAAAATAGAATTTAAAAATTTAAAATATTACTACGATGGCAAGCTAGCTTTAAAAAACTTAAATTTAACTATCAACCCAGGTGAAAAAGTTGGAATCGTTGGCGAATCAGGTGCCGGTAAAACCACCTTATTCAATTTACTTATGGCCAATATTGTGCCCGATGCCAAACAGCTCTATTTTGCAGGTCATGATGTTACCACTCTTTCTAAGTCTTCGGTTCGTAAAACCATGTCTTTAGTACCGCAAGACACCTATATTTTCAACGAAAGCTTTAAACAAAACATTAGCCTTTACCAAGCTGTGAGTTCTAAAAAGTTAAGCAATGCCATTGAAAAAGCCCATTTGAAACCTGTTCTTAAAAATTTAAAAAATGGTCTCAATACAGTCCTTGGAGAAAGGGGGGTTAAGCTGTCAGGCGGGCAGCGCCAGCGTATAGGTATAGCCCGAGCCATTTTAGAAAACGCCCCAATTCTACTTTTAGATGAAGCCACCGCTTCACTCGACTCTAAGTCCGAACAACACATCCAATCTGCCTTACAAGAACTTATTCAAGGCAAAACCGTCATAGCTATCGCTCACCGCCTATCAACTTTAAGTATTATGGACAGAATTATTGTCATGAAAGCAGGCCGCATAGTCGAAGATGGCACCCACGCAGACCTACTTAAAAGAAAAGGCGAGTACTACAAACTTTGGCAAAACCAAGCCGGGGAGTTTAGTGGCTAAAAACTTGCAATTTACAAGACCAGGAGTGTAATTAATTTGTAATCTCGTTTTATGACTCACACAAACAACTTTTTCTTTTTTGGATTTTTCTTTAACTCAAATTCGATGAGGTAGTTTGCGTACACTTTAAAACAGAAAACTTGACCTCATCGCTTGAGGTTTTTTTATTATTTAATTTTTGTAAAATGACAAAACAAATACTAAAGCCAAGTACTAT
>JAAZXH010000017.1 GCA_014240275.1 Candidatus Peregrinibacteria bacterium | reverse complement strand
GTTGCAATTTCTAAGGTTTCATTTTCTATATTTGGGTCTGTAGCAAGAGTGACCATACATTTTTCTGCGAATCCTTCGGCGAAGAACTGAAAATCATCTTCACCGTTCGGGGTGATTAATGCGATGTTTTGGCTTTCTAGTCTATCGCTACCTACACTTTGTACGACTGCTTCTGAGCTTGCCGGTCTAAAGGTGATAGGGAAGCTAAAGTCACTGCCGTCAGAGCTTGTGGTTTGAAATTTTATAAAGCTAGAACCCGCACGTGGAATTTCTGTGATTTCTGATCCATCTAAGTCGGTTAAGGTCAGGTTTTGGCAGCTTGGTGTTTCAAAGGTACCTTGTATTTCGGCTCTACAAGATCGTGGAAAGCGTTGGCTGACTATTTCTAATTTTGCATTTGGGTCTAAAGCTTGGTTTTGGTTGAGAGCTTGCAAAAAGTCACGGCTTAAACGTTTAGAGCTGGATTCTCCAAATATCCGGCTGCCATCTTCGCGGGTGATGGTTAGGTTAAAGACATCGTTAAAGTTTCTAGGTTGGGTTGCAAACCGCACGCTGGTGATGTCTCTAAAGTCGAATTCTTCCGATGGGTTTGGACTTAATATTTCTAAATTTTCGCAGCTTACATTTTCTTCCGGTTTTTCTGGAAGGGTGATTTCAGCTTCACAGTTTTCTTCGCTTTCAACTTTAAGTTTGATTGTGGCTCCTGTGATAACTTCATCTAAGAAAATTTTGTTTAAGATTGTATCTAGTCTGAAGGCACCTGCGTATTCAACTACTAAATTGTCTTCAAATTCATCTTCGTTTTCAAGAACATAACTAATACTGTTGTCGGTTTCGTTTAGGCTGAAGGCTGTTAAGCTACAAACTTTTTCTTCTTGAGGGGGGAATTCTATACTAAATGTTTGGTTACAGTCATCTTCGCCAACTACATTCATGGTAATTGTGATTTGTTCTGTTCCTGCTTCTATTAGTTCAGCCACATCAATTTGTACGCTATTGTTTGTAGTGTTGATGTTGATTTTGTCAGCGCTGATTGCTGGTTCAGTTGTAATTTCTAATTCCTCTTCGAAGCTTTCGTCTAAGTCGTAAGTTATTAATACGCTTTGAGTTAATGGAATATAACTGCTAGCGTTGGTTGTTAATTGGCAGCTTGAGGAAAGGTTTTGAGTTGTGGCCTTGATTTCACCTCTACAGCCTAATATTGAGTTATGTTCGATTCGGTTTTCGCTTAATTCAAAAGCGCTTGGGTCTATGCCTTTAATTTCAATTTTGCTTGGATTGATGCTTGTGCCTAAGTCTGGAATATTCAGTTTGCCACCAAGATTGATGTTTGGATTTAATCCGGTGTTTAAGTTTTGTCGCATTAGATTTAAATCCAATCCAAAGTTGTTAAATCTTTGATTTGGGTTTAGGACGCTGTTAATTACGCTAGTCTGTTTGATACCAGTAAGTATTTCAAATTGAATTCCTGCAAATGGATTACATAGTTTTTCACTTGCTGGGATACTGTAAGTAAGTTCGTCATCATTGTCGAAGTCGTTTTTTAATTTGATGGTGGTGGTTAAGTTGTCTTCGTCAAAGTTGACTGAAGTTTCTAAGCTTTCGTCGAAGGTGAAATCTCCATCTGTTTGAAACCGAATGTTCTCGTGATAGACTTTGAGATTTGGTTGAAATTGAAGTTCTAATACAATGTCACCTAAACCGTTGGAAATTTTTTCTAATTTTGAAAGGCCACAGGTAGGTGGTGTTATTTCGATTCTTTGTTTACAATCATCTTCAAAGTGTAAGCAGTTGGCTTCAATTATGTCACAAGCTTCAAGGTCGGTTTTCCAAAAGAAGGCTTGATCTTCTCCTTTGGCTGTTAAAGCCTTGAAGAGTCCTTTAACAACTTTTTCTCCTAAGGAATCATCGTCTTGGATTTCAAAATCTTCTTCAAAGTTGGTGTCTTTTGGTACGATGATTACGTTGTAGGTCGACTCTAGACTGTTGTTATCACGGTTGTTAGTTCCTTCAAATTGGCTTTTGATTGCTCCTAATTTGTTTTTGTGGGTAAAACGCAGGGCGCTATTAAAGCTTTGAGCAATGTTTCTAATAGCAGTTGATTCGTCTGGTCCGTAATGCTTTATTTGATCATCGTCAATTTTGATTTTTTGTTTGAAAATCAAATTAGCAGTTTGTTTTTCGAGGTTGATGCTATTCTCATTCAGTTCTACGTCTAGTCCATCACATTGAGGCAGTTTTAAGGCAGTACTACAGGCATTTTCGGCAGACGAGTTGGGAACAAATAAAGGTAAAACAGCATCAAAGTTACGCCATTTATAAGTAAGTATTTGTGGTTGAGTACCGTTTCGGTTACTGATTGAAAATGAGCTATTTTCATTGGGTAGAGCTTGTACATTAAAATCTTCAGGTGCTGTGATTTTATACTTGGCTTGGCCTAAAAATATTTCTGATTCACCTTCTTTAAATTCAAAGTCTGGTCCGTTTTCGTCGGTATTGATCTGTAGTAGTTCTACATCGATGTCTCCTTCACAAACTGGTGGTTCTTCGATGACTTTGGCGAAGAAGGTGAATTTTAGAGCATAGCCTGAGGAAGCTAAGAAGATATTTTCGTCATGTTCTACAAGGTCTGCGGCACGGTTAATGTTGATGTGGTTTTTTAGTGATTCAGTTAGTATTGCTTGTGACTCTCTGGCTCTTGAAAAAGTTTTACAATCGATTTGATTGCTTTCAAATTCTTGACAGAAAGAAATGTCCATACCAGTTGTTAGTACATTGTTGCCATTTTCATAAACATCGTTTTGAGAATTTGTGAGGTCTTGTCCTGTAAGTAATTTTAGTTTTTGATTTGGTTTTAAAAGGTTGTTGATTGCTGCTCTTTGATGAGACTGGCTAGAGGTACTGTCGTCGCTTCTTGGTCGCTCGTATGAGAGAGTTAAGTCTAATGCGTTAAAAGTATTATCGGATTCGTTAAAATTACTAAAAATTTCTAAAACTGGGTCAACGGCATATGTAAATTTATTACATAGGTCTTTATTTGTATTACAGCGAGGGTTACCATTGTTATGTAAGAAGATTTGAAATTCTACGATGTCATCTTCCGCTAATTCTTGAGTATGGAATTCTAAATAATGTTTAAAATTGGCATGGTTTGGATCGGTAGTGTTTTGAAAAGTTTCGTATTTTAAATTCTGATTCTTTGGATCTCTTTCGGCAACGGGAATATATTTACGCATGCTTAGAAAGTAATCTTTTTCTGATTCTAATTTATTGCTTTGAGTGCCTGCTGCACCAAAAAGATTTACATTGGCATAACGATTGAAAGTTGCAAATTTAAAACCATTTGGGCATCTTTCAAATTGAATTTCTTCTAATTCATTTGTAAATTCATTTCCAGAACAAATATTAGGATTTGCAAAACTACTTTGCACGGAAATGCTAATAATTATACCAATGGATAAACTTAGTAGTTTTTTAAGATTCATGTTTATTCAATTATATAACTTTGAGGATTCGGACCTTTGTATAAGTTCGTAGATTCGACTTCTATCTGAGCCGGTTGGTTTTGAACTTGTTGATATATTAGACCAAGTAAGATCAGGATGCTAATTAATAAGATGATTTTTTTCATAATTTTAATTTATTTATAAATCTATTGTTGCTCCACCGCCGGTATTTTGTGTCGTTACAGGTTTGGCTGTTGTTTCGGATGGAGTGTTTTGGCTAGTATCTTGGCTTTTGTCTGGGCTATTTGGTTTGTTTTTATCTGCATAGGGGAGGCCTATTTCGATGCTGGCACCACGTTTAATACGTCCGCCCATAACATGATGTGATCCACGGCGATAGTTTCCAACTACCGGTGTTACAGGAGTATAATTTAAATCCATTTTAAAGGCTAAGGATGGGTTTGCACAGTTGGCTAACATCACCACTTGTGCAGCTTTTTGAACGTTTAAATAACCTTTGATGTTACCCGCCTTATCTTTGATAGTGATTTTAGCATTTGGTCCTGCGTTGTGAATTTGATTCATAAGTCCTTTCCACTTTGTTAGTTCGTCACTACCTGTTGGGATCGTGTTTTGGCCTAGGAGGTCGGCTAATGGGCTGCGCTCTACTCCGTGGACTTTTGATTGAAGGCTAATGAGTTTAGATTCTGTTCGACTATATCCGTTTGTTCCAATATTAGCAGATTTATCCCAGAGTTTGTGAGCTGCTTTTAATCTTGCGTCTGTCACAGGCTTACCTGCTCCAGAAGTTTTAAATTGCAGGAGTTCGACTTCTGTTCCATCTTCTGATCGAATGTCAAAGGGTTGTACACCTCGAGTTTTGTCTCTTTTAGTCTTATCACCTGTTAGCGGTAAACGCGTTGCTAAGATGGTGTAGCCTTTCAAAGTTGCAGCCGATGTACGGGCCTTACTTGGTGTTGCTGGCATCATGTTTTGAGTTATTCCATCCATAAGGTTGATGTCTATTCCGGTAAGATCTTTTATGATTGGTTTGAGAGATTGTGCACAATTGCTTGCGTGTTTGTGAACTTCGGCTTGTGACTTCATATTTGAGGCAAGTTGTTCTATGCTGGCTGGATTTAAATGAGCTACTAAGTATTCAAAATTTGAATTACCAGGTTGTAAATCTTGTTGTAGATCAGTTATATCAAACACTTTTTCTTTACCTTTACTTACCCAATAATTATTAACGTATTTTGCAAAATCTATAATGGCAGTTTGGAGGCTTTTTGTGTTTATTACACCGTTAGTTTTAGTAATTCGGGCTTTAATTATAGCTTGTAATCTTTTTGGATTGCGAGCAAATTTTTCAACTAAGCGTTTAGTGGAATCTTTGATTGCTGCATTTCTTTTGGCTGCATCTACGTTGGTTTTTCTTGCGGTAATTAACTCCGATGTGTCGTGTTGAGTAATATTTATTGATGATGGAATTTGATGAGAAGTTGCTTCTTGAGAGCCTGTAAAACTTTGGAAATGAGATTGTCTAATGAAGGTTCCATCTTTTCTTTTACGAGACTTGATAGTTATCATACCGGTGGCTTTACGGCGTAAGGTGGCTGCATCTTCATTTTTGTCGGTAGAAATACTCAAGGCGATCATGCCTTTGCTGCTACCACTAGTTAAACTTATTTTGTCTATATAAAGTGGTTTAGATGGATCAAATTGAACACGGTCTGATTTGTTTGTGCGGTTATTAAGTGCTACTCCTTTACCTAGAGAAAGTTCAACTCTTGAACTTGGATATTGATTAGGATCTAAAGTTAAATAATGTTTCCCATTTTGAGTTTCGTAGCGAAGTCCATTTTCTGTTAGTATTTTTAGAAATTGTGGGTTTTTATCTAAGGTTGTTTCACCTTTAAGTAAAGCTCGAGTTTCTATACCTTGAAATCTCATTAGCCCTGCCCTGTCACCTTCAGATAGATCAATATTTTTTCTTTTTCTCACTTGTTCTAGGGCTTGTTGGGTTGTGTGTTGTTGTTTTATTAAACTTGTGTTCCAAGAGACTCCTGGAGCAATCGATGGAATCATAAGTCCTGGAAATATATATAAATGAGCATCTAATTTGGCTCCAACAATGTTACTTTCTGCTACATCCAAGATTTTATTAGCTAATTGGGTATAAAGCTTATTTTTCATGTGTGCCTTTTCTTTCGGAGTTAAGTTCCCCTGGATATATGTTGCAAATTGTTTGAGGACTTGTTTAACGTTGTCTTTTAAATTTAAGGCAAATTCATCGCTTTCAAGAGTTTTGATGTCTTCGGGTGAGGCACCACCTTGAGCTGCAATGTGTTTAAGTAGGCGATAAGCTTTTTCAACATTATCTGAATCTTGATTTTCTTTTAGGACTTTGCTATTTTCTAGAGCAGTTTGAAATTGTGAATATTGTGCGTATTCGTGAGTATCAAAGATGTTGGCTTGTATGTGTGCATATGGAACAAAGCCCATAGTTGCTCCACCACCAGCTAAAATGTTTCTAAATACAGGGCGTACCGTTTCAGTATCTAAGCCTAATTGAACTTCGACAGCACCAAGTAGGTGGGTAAAAGCTCCGGTTAAATCGCCGCTGCTTAGTTGGTCGTATTGAACTCCAAATCCATTGACAGATTTAAAGACGACTTTCGATTTCCCTAGGTTTCCAAGTTGTACATTTACATTAAAATAAAGTCCTGCTCCTTGAGCGGAGGCATGTGCTCCTGCTGAAAATTGACCATCGTTGTAAAAGATCGGTACATTGATAGATCCAGCGTTTTTTAATTGGTTTGCGAAGGTTGGGTTGGCCTTGATAGCGTTTACAATTCCTTGGTGCATTAACTGTGGTCGCATAGTTTGAGCCTTGAACATGTCGTGTAGTGTTTGTCTTACTACAGTATTTTTTAATCCTAGTTTTGTAGCAATTTCTGCAATCGCTTTTTGCTCATCAAGTGAGTCGGTGTTCGAATCGATTTTTTGTGTGTTGCGATATTCTTGTAATTGAAGGGCTAGGTTTTCATACATGGTATCTGCAAAGGCTCCTTGTTTTAAAATACGAATTTCGCTGGTATTTAAGTCATTAAAATTTAAAATGTCGATTTTGGTTTTTAATGCAGTGATTTTATCTTCTTTAAGGTGGGTGTGGTCTAAACCTGGTAAGTTTACTACTGATCGAGCCGCTTGATCGGCATATCTTTTAAGAGTTGTTTTAAGTTTTGCTAATTTTAGTTGACCAGTTTCTCTGTCCTTACACTCTTCTAGTAACCTTTGGTGAAATTGACCTTCATTGGCTCCGGCTTGAACCAGATTAGACTGCTCAATTTCACTTTGTATTCCTCCTTGTAGATCCAGGGGAGTGATACTCATTTCGTGGTCATTAGTGATTAAACTTAATGGCCCCCACCAGTCGTTGCGTTCTGCCATATTTTGGTGGGTGTGGCTTGTAAAAATCATTGATGTAACTTGCAAGACTCTATTTTGTTCGTAATTTTGATATTCGTTAATGTCACGGATAATATTGCTAAGGAGTCTTTGTTTTTTGGGTCTATTAGCTCCCGTTAATGATACTGAGTGTGCATTAATATCGGTTTTTAATTTTTTAAGATAACCTGTATTATCAAACTTTGTTTTTTTAAACTCTTTTAAGCATGTGGCTGCATCGGAATATTCTCCTATGTAGCTTTTTATGTTGTTTGTGACATCTGTTTTGATTTTTTCTTGTGAACGTGCGGTTTTTTGTATTGTTTCTAAGCGAATTTGTTCGTAAGTTTGTAGGTCTCTGTCTCTCCAGTTTTCTTGTTTGGTTGCAATTTTGTAGCTATGAATGTTGTGGAGGGTTTCGGTAATATTGTCGCCAGCTATATCGTAGTAGAAAGCTTCTTTTTTACCTTCGTCTGCATATGTGTTATAAGCATATAGTTTATACATCTTTATTAAAAAATCAGCGTGATCTGAACTCAGTTCTACTTCACTGAGGTCTAAGGTTGGGGTTCCATCTTCCATACTTAAATATTGATGGTGATTCATTCCAAACATTGAGCAGGATTCTTGAAAGAGTGCTCCAAAAATCAAGTTTTCATCATCTGCTTCATCGTGTTCTTCAATTAGCTCTGCGAGTTCTTCGTTGTTTTTGCTTGTTGGTGGTTTGATTTCGATTTCTTCAATGTAATCATTGTGTAAGATTTGAGGCTCGCTACTAATCAGTGGTCGCTTTTCTGGATTATTTGCAGTAGCTTTTTCGGGTTTTGCTTCTAGTTCGTCTTCTGTTTTGCCGCTAAATTGTTTTAGATAAGTAATAAGCATATTAATATCTCGAAACAAATTTTGCATAGTTTTTTTACAGCTATCTGATCTTAAGGCTTTTGCATGAGTATCGCTAGTCTCTGTTGTGTTGAAAACTCCGGCTGATAGGTCTGTTAATGAGTAATCTTCATTAAAGATATTAACGCTTTCGGTTTGTAGGTAACTGCTATAATCAGCTACTGTGTCTGGTGCAAAAACAGATGCGCTGCCAATTTCGTCGTCAATATCGCGGTTTGGAGTATTGATGTGTTTGGCAACAGTTTCAGAAATTGTTTCATAGTCGTTATTGTTGGCACATAAAAAGTGTTGCATGACTGGTTGCAGCCCAGGGTAAGCTGTTTTGTTCATATATCTGAAGATCATTTCAGCGCTAAAAGTATCGCCTTCCATGTCGTCGAGCATTGACTCTAGGTCGGCAATGTTGATATGGAGGTTTTCAGTTGCTCTGAGTAAAGTTTCACCATTTAAAATTTGACCTTGCAAGATCATACTTCGCATATCCTCAGGATATCCAATGTTGAATCCTTCGATTATATCGTGAAAATTATCTAAATCTAGTTTTTCTGTTAGGTTTGGGTATTCTGTCTGCTTTGGTAAGGCTTGTGTGATTTCTTGTTGTCTAACTTCTTCAAATCTATCTGAAAAAACCATTTTTATATAATTAAATCTCTTAATTGTATCATTTTTCTGCCAATTCTGCAAGAAGTTTGTTATAATACCGATGTTTAATAAAAAAATTATGTTGTTATATGTGAATACTAAAAATTATGCTATTAATAATGCGGCTACTTTAAAGCTACTTTGTCAGCAAATTGTTGAGTTGGGTTTGCCGGTTCGTTTGGTGGTTCCCGCTGTTATGCTGGGGTATTTAAAAGAATATGCCAAGATTTTATGGGTGCAGCATTTGGATGAGTCGGATTTTGGCTCGCATACTGGTAGAAATTCAGTGTTGTTGTTAGATTCTTCAATGTGTGAGGGCGTATTAGTAAACCATGCTGAAAGGCCTTTGGATCAAGCTCAGATACTGGCAGTTTGTACTAAAGCTAAGGCTGCTGGCTTAAAAACTATGTTGTGTAGTGAGGATTTAGATTTTTTGTTAGCTTTTCAAAAGCAAGAGGCAGCTTGTATTTTAGCCTATGAGCCAAAAGAGTTGATAGGAGGGGACATAAGTGTGGTAGATGTAGAGTTAGATGTCTTAAAACGCACTGTGGGTGGTTTTGAAAAACCCTTTGTAGTTGGTGCTGGAATTAAAAAAGCTTCTGATTTAAAAGCCTCAAACGAACTTGGTGCCCATGGGGTATTAGTGGCTTCTAAGGTGTGTAAGGCAGAGGATCCGGTGGCGGTAATGCAAGAACTTTTAAGTGCTTTGTAAAGTTATTTTTCAGTTTCTTTTATTAAGGGTGTGGTATTATAGATATACATATCATTTAACCCAAAAAGTATGAAAATTAATATCACATACAAGAATTTTGAGTTGTCTAACGAAGACCGAACTTACGTTGAAGGTAAGCTTTTGGGGCTGGCAAAGTTTTTCGACAGAGTCAACGATGAAGCTGCTAGTGCTACGGTGACATTGCTGAGAGAAAAGCACTTGGACCACAAGGATAAAATGATCATTCGGGCTGTGATTTCGGTTCCAAGAGCTGATTTTAGGGCAGAAAATGCCAGTTATTCTCTGCTTGAAGGCATGGATGCGATTGTGTCTAAATTTAAAAAGCAGTTTGAACATTTCAAAACTCGCCATAGCAACACTAAAAGTGTCACGATTGATACTATGGAGTTGCCTGTGGAAGAGGTTGATGAGCCAGTGGAATTTGAGATAACTAAGCGTAAAGTTTTTTCGAATTTGATTCCTATGTCAGAGCAAACTGCTATTGCGACTATGAAGGCTTTAGGACACGGATTTTTTTTATTTGTAAATGAGCAAACAAATCAGTATAATTTTGTCTATAAAAGGCCAAACGATTCAGGTTACGGTCTAATAGAATTATTAACAAGCGATGGAGTACTATAAATCTCACACTATTATTGGAAATAAATTGGGGCGCCAAATTGGCACCCCAACTCTAAACTTACGTTTGCATAAGCCCCTGAACATCGAATTTGGAGTTTATGTTTTTGAGGTTTTACTTTTTTCTAAACATTATTTTGCAGTGGGTACTTATGGTATTCGAGACTCGATTGATTCAAAGTTGACTTTAGAGGTACATCTTTTGGATGCAAAATTTTTGCAAAATGAGCTGTATTATGTGAAAATTGAGGTGCACGCTTTGCACTTTTTAAGACCAATGAAAAAGTTTGATAATTTAGAAAGTTTAAAAAAACAGTTAGAGTGTGATAAACAATTAGCTTTAAAATATGTTAAAAATCTTACGAAAACTACTTCCTGAAACAGGGTTTATACGTTTAGCCTACCATAAATTTAAGGCGATTTTAGCTTGGATTTTTTATTTGAATCCATCCTCTAAAATGCTAGTTATAGGGGTTACCGGTACCGATGGCAAAACAACTACTTCTAATTTAATAGCACAGATGCTTTCGCATTTAGGTTATAAGGTTGGTATGGCATCTACCGTGAATTTTCGTATTGGTGACCAAGTGATTACCAATACTGCTAAGATGACAACCTCAAGCCCTTTTGCTTTGCAAAAGTTATTACGCAAAATGCGTAAAGCTAAAGTTGAAGTAGTGGTTTTAGAAGTTTCTTCGCATGCTGTTTTGCAAAATAGAATTTGGGGAATTAATTTTGATGTTGGAGTTTTAACTAATATTTCTGAAGACCATATTGAGTACCATGGTTCAAAAGAGGCTTATTATATGACTAAGGCTAGTTTTTTAGCATCATTACATAGTATGCGTCGAAGATTTAACGTCCAAAAAACTCTAGTTTTAAATGCGGATGATGACCTATTTGGAGTGTTTGATAAACTGCCATGTGATGTGAAATATACCTATGGCTTGAATTCGAAAAAAGCAATTGTTCGAGCAGTAGATAATTTTGTAGATTCTAAGAAAGTTGCATTTAATTTAAAAGCCCCAAATATTGATTTACAAATTAGTGCGGGACTGATTGGGGAGTTTAATGTTTACAATATTTTAGCTGCAGCTTCGGTTGGTCTGGCTTTGGGTGCTAAACCTGCTGAGCTAGAAGGGGCCTTATGTAAATTAAAGGCTGTTTCTGGCCGTATGCAGTTGATAGATTGCGGGCAAAAATATACCGTAGTTTCAGATTACGCGCACGCAACTAGTGCGCTTGAAAATTTATGCCAGGTGTTTGAACCTCTAACCAATGGACGCATTATTTTGGTATTTGGTTGTGTTGGTGGCGGTCGTGATAAGCGTAAACGTCCTATGATGGGAGAGGTAGCTGCAAAGTATGCGGATGTAGTGGTTTTAACTAATGATGACCCTTATGAAGAAGATTCATGGGAAATAATTTCTCAAATCGAAAAGGGGATGACTGACTTTCCAGTCGAGCATTTGCATAAAATTGTCGATCGTCGGCAGGCTTTAAAATTTGCGATAGAGATGGCGCAAGATGATGATACGATTTTAGTGGCTGGTAAAGGGGGTGAAAAAGTTACAATAGTAAACGGTGAAAAATTACCTTTCGACGAAGAAAATATTTTAGAAGAATTAATTTCCAAACGTGAATTTCAAGATATCCAAGCCTAATGCTATTGTGATTGCTAACAAACCTTTTGGTTTGGGCTCAAATAAACTTTTATCCGAATTTAAAAAGCTTTTACCTAAAAAAACTAAGGTTGGCTTTGTCGGAACTTTAGACCCTTTAGCCAACGGAGTTTTGCCAATAGCAGTCGGTAAGTTTACCAAACTCATACCTTATATGAAGTTAGAGCCTAAGGTTTATCAGGCTGAATTTGTGTTTGGAGTTACCTCTGAAACTCTAGATCTAGAAGGGGTCGATTTGAGCGCTGAATTGGAAAAGCTGGTTGAAAATAAGCAGTGTTTTACAAAGGAGCAGTTAGAATCTTTTTTGCAGAGTTTGATTCCAGAATATAATCAGGTGCCACCTGTGTTTTCGGCCAAGAAAGTTAATGGAGTTCGTAGTTTCAAGTTAGCACGCGAAGGCAAGGCCGTTGAGCTTGCGCCGTGTAAAGTTGGTTTTTCAGATTTTGAAATTTTAGATTTCAATTGGCCGGTTTTGAAGTTAAAAATTCAAGTAGGAAAAGGTTTTTACGTACGAAGTCTTGTAAAAGATATTGCATCTGAGTTTGCTACGGTAGGTCTTATGAGTAAGTTGACTCGCGTGCGTTGCGGCAAGTTTGTTTTAGCTTCTGAAAAATTTCGCGAAATTGATTTGCGGTCCGTACTTGATGCGAGTGTGATTGAAGTTGCAAAAGAAGTCGCAAATGATTTAAAATATGGTAAACTGTCTGTGTTGTCTGAGGATCTCACTGCTGGTTTGAATTTGTTGTGTTTTGAAAAGCAATATTTAGCTGTAGTTGAAAGAGTGGGCGATGAGGTTTCTTTAATCCGTAATTTTGTTTAACTGGATCTTGTTCCTAGCTTTTCTTCCCATTTTACTACTTGGTGTTTACCTTTATCGGAGGTTTGGAATTTTAGATAATCCAACTCCTTATGGGTTTAAGCGTAAGCCCGTGCCTTACTCCATTGGTCTTTTTATAACTCTTGTTTGGGCTATGACGGTACTTGGAGTTATGGGTCTGGCCAATTTACAAGTTTTGAGTTTGGTTTTTGCAGTTTTGACTTTAAGTGTGGTAGGTTTTGTGGATGATAGAAGGGGATTGTCACCAGCTTTTCGTTTGTTGGTGCAGATTTTGTTGGCAGTTTTTTTGGTCAGTATGGGTTTTGCTTTAGAAAGTTTTAGTAATTTTTTAGCTGATGGTTCGCCCGTATTATATTTGCCTAATTTGGGCCTGCTTTTGAGTGTTTTTTGGATGGTGTTTTTAATCAACGCTATGAATTTTTTAGATGGGATCCCATCTTTAACCACAGGGGTTAGTAGTACGGCTTTAGTTTTTCTAATTATTTTAGCCCAAATTCCAAATTTTCACGTTATTGATCAGGCTTTATTTTTAGATTTGGCTCTTCTGACTTTGCCTCTATGGGTTGCAAGTTTTGTGTTTGAGTTTCCCTTAAAAAAACCTAAATTTTTACCAGGAGACTCTGGAGCAACCGTAATGGGTTTGCTACTCGCAGTATTTTCAATTATGGCTGGAGGTAAGTTGGCTATTTTATCTTTAGTTTTGCTGCTCCCTTTGATTGATGTTTTGTTTGTAATTGCTCGTAGAATTTGGCAGGGTCGTAAGCCTTGGGTGGGGGATTATACCAGTGAGCATTTACATCATATTTTAAGATTTTTAGGTATGCCACTTTCTGTAATTGTGATATTATATTTAACCATAAGTGCCAGTTTTGGTTATTTGGCTTTGAATTTGTGGACTTCTACTACCAAATTAGTTGCATTAGTTGTTTTGTCTCTGGCCTTAGTTATATTTTTAAGTTTAATTTACAATTGGAATGGATATAGTCGTCGAAATTAAAAATCGTTTGTCCATAGAGGATTTTATGGCTGAGTATCTTACTTTAAGGTCAGCCGGTAAAAATTTTAAAGGTTTAAGTCCTTTCAAAAATGAAAAAACTCCCTCCTTTTATGTTTCTGTCGATAAGCAAATAGCTTGGTGTTTTGCAACTAGCCAAGGAGGGGATGTTTTTACTATGTATCAACTTTTAAATGGAGTTGAGTTTCCTGAGGCTTTGCGTGATTTGGCTTATAAAGTTGGCTTGGGTTCAGATTGGGAGGCTACCAAAAAAGATTTTTCACCAGAAAAAGCTCAGTTACAAGCTAATTTAAAGTCGAGTTTAAAAGCAATGCATTTGTTTGCTATGCAAGAATATAAGGTTAATTTGAAATCGACAACTGGTAAGTCAGTTATGCAATATTTAGCAGATCGCAAAATTTCTCCCAATACTATATCAAAGTTCGGTTTGGGTTTAGCTTTGCAGTCTAAAAATGGATTAGTTGGGAAATTATTGAACCAGGGGTTTAAGCCTGAAGAAATGCTAGAGGCTGGTTTGTGTATGGGGGAAGACCTACAAGGTAAAAATTTAAAAGATCGTTTTTCACATCGTTTAATGGTTCCGATTTTTAATGAACAAAACGAATGTGTGGCTTTTGGTGGCCGAGTATTAGATGCATCGCAGAATCCTAAATATTTAAATTCCAAAGAAACTCCAATTTATAAAAAGAATGCTTTGTTGTACGGGTATAATTTTGCTAAGGCTGCAATGTTGTCCAAGTCCGCTGTAATTTTAGTAGAGGGATATTTTGATGTTATGGCTTTGCACCAAGCTGGTTTTGAAAATGTGGTAGCCATTTCTGGTACAGCTTTAACTGCTAATCAGGTTCGTTTGTTAAAGCGTCAAGCTAGTACGGTTTATTTGGCGTTGGATTCAGATGAGGCCGGGCAAACAGCAACTTTACGGAGTGTTAAACTTTTGTTGGAGGAAGATTTGAAATTGCGTTTTGTGAACTTGGTCAATGATAAGGATGTAGCCGATTATTTGTTGACTGAAGATGCTGATTTTCAAGGTATTTTAGATGATTCTTTAGATTTACTAGGTTTTTTTAAAAAAACTTTTCCAGCTCTTGATGCTGAAAATATTAACTTGGTTTTAAAGGAATTTTTTGAAATTATAACCAATTGTAAGTCTCAGTTACAAATGCGTGAGTTTTTGAAGTTGTTTGCTGCAAGTTATGAAATTGAGTACGATTTGTTACTGAATAATTTTCGTAAATTTCAATCTAAGAAAAAAGGCAAAAAAACTCAGTCAGTTGCGTCTCAAACTGTTAAAACTAAAAATGTTGATTTGGAGTTACGTTTTTGGTCTTTGGCATTTATGTTCCCCAGAGCTTTTGCCACGATTTCTGAACCAGTGTTTAAAGCCTCTCAGGTTTTTGAAGAATTTGCTAATTTTGAAAAAGTAAAGCTTGTTTTTAAAGGTAGCGCTATGTCTGAATTGGATTTACCTCAAGATTTAAAAGTTAAAATTCTAGAATTGGAGGCCTTGCAAGCAAGGCCTGAAGCAGCTTTAATCCAGGAGATGCAAGACTTGTTGACAGCTCTGAAGTCTCAATATAAAAAGCAAGGGATTACTAGGATAAAAAATGATTTAAAAACAGCAAGTCAAACTGAAGCTTTACAGTTGATGCAGGCTATGCAAAACTTGATAAATTTCAAATAATTGCTTTACAATTTTGGCCTTACAAGGTATAATGAAGCGGCTTTGCTGCTAATATGATGATCTTGTGATGAAATGTTGTCTGAGTTTTACATTCCTTAATAAGTTTTCATGGCTAAAATTAAAAAGTTTATTGCTCAATTTTCTGATGAGAAATTTGCCAATTATCCTAAGGCCGTACGTAATTTGATCAAAAAAGGTTGGGCTCAAAAATTTGTAACACAGCAAGAGATTTTTTCTTGTATGCCAAATATTGAAACAAATATTGAGTTGATAGATGAGATCTATGAGCTTTTTTATGATTTAGGTGTGGAGATTAAAGATGAAAAAGATGTGAAGATGTTTGATTTGTCTGAAGAAACATTAAGGGAAAAAAAGAAGGCTGATAAAAAAGCCAAAAGACTAAAGGTTAAGGCAGATGCAAAGGTCAAGAAGGCGACTGATAAGGCTTCTAAAACTGCTGCTTATGCAGACGAAGAGCCAGATGAGGATGAGTTAGAAGAGGTTGCAAAAGAGGCTAAGCCTACGGTAGATATGTCTGAAATTGCTGATGATTCTATTCGTATGTATTTGTGTGAAATTGGTAAGGTTCCCCTTCTGAGCGCTAAAGAAGAAATTGATTTGGCTCGTAGAATTCGTAAGGATGATCAATTGGCTAAAAGCCAGTTAGCTGAAGCAAATTTACGTTTGGTCGTTAGTATTGCAAAAAAATATATTGGGCGTGGTTTACCCTTCTTAGATCTGATACAAGAAGGTAACTGGGGGCTTTTCCGCGCAGTAGAAAAATTTGATCCAGATCGTGGTTTTAAGTTTTCAACTTATGCAACTTGGTGGATCCGTCAGGCTATAACGCGTGCAATTGCTGATCAGGCTCGAACTATTCGGATACCAGTTCATATGGTTGAAACTATAAATAAACTTACTCACACTCAGCGTCGTTTGGTGCAGGAGCTTGGTCGAGAACCATTGTTAGAAGAGTTGGCAGTTGAAATGAATATGGAGGTTAAGAAGGTTCGTCATATTAAGAAGATTTCTCAAGAAATAGTTTCATTAGAGGCGCCTGTAGGATCTGAAGAAGATTCAAAGCTTGGAGACTTTATTCAGGATGACGATTCTCTTTCTCCACAAGAGCAGACTAATTCTAATATGCAGAAAGAGTCTATTCGTCAGATTTTAAAATTTTTAACTGATAGAGAACGTAATATTATCATTATGCGTTTTGGTTTAAAAGATGGTGTTAATCATACTTTGGAAGAGGTAGGTTCACACTTTAATGTAACTCGAGAAAGAATTCGTCAGATTGAATATAAGGTCCTAGCAAAAATTAAAGATCATCCAATGGCGAAAACTATCAATCCTTATTAAAATAACTAATTTATATTATGTCTAATAAAACTGTATTAATTTCTAAAGAAGGTTTAGCTAAGCTGAAAAAAGAATATGAGCATTTAACAACTGTTGCTCGTCGTGAGGTCGCAGCACGTATTGCTGAGGCAAAATCTTATGGTGATTTACGTGAAAACTCAGAATATGAAGAAGCTCGAAATGAGCAAGCTAAACTCGAATTATCGATTGCTGAAATTAAAGATCAAATTGATAACGCAGAAATAATTAAAAAATCTACTTCTAAAAATGTAGTTAATATTGGTTCTAATATTGAGTTAGAGAATTTAACTGTAGGTCAAAAAGAGAAATATGAAATTGTTGGCTCCATGGAAACAGATGTGTTTGGTGGTAAAATATCTAATGAATCGCCTCTTGGTTCTGCTGTTATTGAGCAAGCTGTTGGAGATACAGTGATCGTTAAGGCTCCAAAGGGTGACTTGGAATATAAAGTATTGAAAATCAGCTAATCTAAAGATATTTTATAAGTTTTTTTCTTATTATATAGGATTGGTATTTTGCTTGTATCCCGATTTGAAAATTTATTAGATTTGACTTTATGATCATCTGTTTTGAAGGACTTGTATATAAATCTATGTGTTAATTTTACATCCTTAAAGATTGATAACGACATTTAGAGCCGTTAAAGATTCGAAATGTTTCTAACTTGATTGATTTAGATAATATACCTAAGGTTATTGATAGATTGTGTCTTGATACTTGTACAAGTTTAAGTTCTGTATCTCAAATAGCTTTTGTTGAATATGTTAATTTTATTTCTTGAGCATTTTGTGGATAAACATTTTTTGTCGGAGGTAAATGAACATCCCAAGCGATAATATGGTGTCAGAGCGTAGGATCCAGAATTGGAGTGTGTCGTCTCCTCGAAAGAGGGTTTCGATACATTTGAACATGCTAAAGTAGTATAGGCCGTAAAGGGCTTTGTGTCCGTCTTTGTTGGTGTGGTAGTTTAGGGTTTTAAGTCCGATGATCAACGAGTATAAAAAGGTAAAAATTTGTGTTGGATGAATTTCGGAGGTGTATTTTACGAGTGGGTTTGAAACTCTAATACCCCAAAAGAGGTTGGTTGGGCGGCCGTAGGCCGTACCTTCTAAAAAATTTCCGATGGCAATAATTGCAAAAGCAAAGAGGCTTGCAATAATTGTGAGGTCAGCCCATTTTTTGATGTTTTCATGTCTCTTTTTAGCTGTAATTAAAAAGTAGCCAATACTACCTATTACAAATCCTGAAAAAGATATGTTTAGGTCTTGAAAGATAGCAATTGCTCTGTAAAGGCTGGCGAGGCTTACGTCGAAGAAGTAGTAGTTGAGATCAGAAAATACGTAAAATAAACGCCCGATAATTACTCCCATAATTAAACTTGGAATAAGTGTGAGGTTTAAAATGTGTAGCTTAAGGCGGTTTTTCGGTGCTAGTAAAATAAGCGTTAGCACAAACACTACTAGTGCAATTAAGCTAAATAATTGACCAGAACTGATAGAAAAAAATGAAAAATTGATAAAGTTTGGATGCATCAAAAATTGGTTATAAATAAAATAAAGCAAAAGCTACATACTATGGTGTTGAGGTTTTGTAAGTGATGTTTTTTAGGAAAGAATCTTTGGTTACAGCTTAAGCATATTTGCCAAAGGAAACATGCGATAATAACAAAAATTAAAATTTTTGTATTGTAAACATATAAAATATTAGGTAGTTGTATGCTGCTGATTTTGTTTCCTAAAAATACACTTACAAAATAGAACCCAAGGTAAGTACTAAAAAATAAAAAGGCGTTCTGATTAAGTATTTTAAGAGCTGGATGTTCAACTTTGGTGCTGTTTAGCAAGCTTGTAAGATTTTGTGATATTTTACGTAAAAGTTCTGTAAGAAATATTTTTCTAGAACGAGTAGATTTTGTAGAACCAAATAGTTGTAAAAGATGTAAAAGGCTAGATTTTTGTTCTTGGTAAAAGGCTAACGAGGCATCTTGGATGATTTTGGCGATTGCTTTTTTGTTGCGAATTTTGTCTTTAAAAATACTTTGATCCAGTATTAACTTCAGGATACGTTGGCAGAATTCTTCATTTTTTTCTTTGTTTTTAGAAAATTTTAATTTTTCTAAAGTGGTTAGGTTGTCTTGAAGTTGAGTAATGGTTGTTTTTTTAACTTCCTCTTTTAGATTAGTTAAAATGTATTTTAAAATTTGAATTGTTTGCCCCATTATGTCTGTTTCTGCAATTTTTTCTTCAGCGTTTTGATTGTCTTTAAATTTACTTAATTCGTCTTGTGTAGTTTGGGATTGAATTTTTTGAATAATTTCTTGGATAAGTTCTGCTGAGTTTAAAAATTCCGTTTGGTTGGCATCAATGTTGCTTAAATACTGTACTTGAATATCGTAGCTTTCAAGTAGGGTACGAATGGCTATGGCTTTGCTTTGAGCTTCGATTGTGCCTTTAACAGTTTTGTTTTCTGAATTGGTTCCTTGGAATTTATAGTTGAAAGAATTTAAATCACTTTGATTGTTTTGACTTTCTTGTAATTCAACTATGCTTAACTTGATGTCTCGGAGTTTAGCTTTGGCGTCTTCAATATCTACCGCTGTAATTACTCCAGAGAGTTTTTTGTTTTGTTCGTTAAGCGCAATGTATTCAAAGTTTGGCATGTTTGAGGCTGTTTAAAATCAATCCATCAAAGAGAGGGTGGGGTGTGAATGGTCTTGATAAGAATTCTGGATGAAATTGACAACCGATGTAAAATGGATGGTCTTTGAGTTCAACTATTTCAACTAAATTGTTTTCTGGGTTGATCCCTGCAATTTGGAGTTGGCTCCCTGCTAATTTTTCTAGAAAGGCGTTGTTGAATTCAAAGCGATGACGATGGCGTTCGCTAATTAAGGTTTGTTTGCCATAATGTTTGTAGGTTTGAGATTTTGGGTTTAGTTCACAAGCGTAGGCTCCCAAACGCATAGTTCCACCTTTTGATCGATTGAAGTTTTGACCTGGTAAGAATATTATAGCGTAATCGTCTTTGGATTGTCTATGGTTTTCGTCAAATTCTTCGGAAGTAATATTTGGGTTTTTAAGATGGTCTCTTAAAAATTCAACACTCATCATTTGCATTCCAAGACATATTCCAAGGCTTGGAACCTTGTTAGTTCTAGTATAGTTGAGGGCTTTTATTTTACCTTCGATACCGCGGTATCCAAATCCGCCTGGTACTATTACCCCATGAGCTTGTTTGAGTTTGGCCCAGGTTTCTTTGTCGTCTTTGGCTAATTTTTCTGAATCTATCCATATTAAGTCCAAAGTTGCATTATGTTTGAATCCTGCAATTTTAAGTGATTCTATGACACTTAAATATGCATCATCTAGTCCGGTGTATTTTCCTACTAGTGCGATTTGGACTATTTTTTTGAGATTTTCTATTTTTTTGGTGAGTTTTTTCCAGTTATTAATTTGTAGTTTTTCTTTGAGGTGCAGGCGTTCAGAAATGATTTCCCCAATTCTGTATTCTGACAATTTAGCCGGAACTTTGTAAATGGAATCAAGGGTAAGCATTGGAATTACGCATTCTTTATCTACATCACAAAAGAGTGCGATTTTATCGATTTTTTCTTGATCAATGTCTTGGTCAGATCTAGCTAAAATGAGGTCCGGTTGGATACCAAGACTCCGTAGTTCTCGTACTGAGGCTTGAGTAGGTTTAGTTTTTAATTCTTTAGAGGCAGCTAAAAAGGGTAGTAATGTTGTATGGATAAACAATGTATTGTTACGTCCTTGGGTTTGGCGCATTTGCCGGATGGATTCTAAATAAGGGAGTCCTTCGATGTCTCCGGTGGTACCTCCGATTTCAACTAAGACTATGTCTGCCTTGGATTCTTTTTGGGCTCTAAGGATTTTCGAGGTGATACAGTCTGTAATATGTGGAATAATTTGAATAGTTCCTCCAAGGTAGTCTCCTCGACGTTCTTTTTCTAGCACTTCAAGATAAACCTTACCGGTAGTAATCGATGAAAGTTTGCTGAGTGGTTGATCGATAAATCTTTCGTAATGACCTAGGTCTAAGTCGGTTTCAGCTCCGTCGTCGGTTACAAATACTTCACCGTGTTGGTATGGGCTCATCGTACCTGGGTCCACATTTAAATATGGATCTAGTTTCATGGTAAAAACTTTGTGCCCTGCAGTTTTTAAAAGCGCGCCGATACTGGAGGTCGCGATACCTTTGCCTAATGAGGAACAAACGCCACCTGTAATGAATATAAATTTAGGATGCATAGATTTTTTATTTAACTCCGATTTTTTTACGTATTATTTCTAGTTTATTTTTAGCGATTTGTCTAGCTTTTTTCGCACCATGTTCAAGAATCTGTTCAATTTCTTCTGGTTTTTCTAGTAAGGTTTGATATTTAGCTCGAGCCTCGTCGAAGGTTTCATGGAATTTGGCTAGTAAGATTTTTTTAGCTTCGCCATAGCCAAAGTTGCCTTCTATGTACTTATTTTGTAGTTCTTGGATTTCTTGTGGGCTTGCTAGGTAGCTGTACAGTTTAAAAATATGGCAGGTGCTTGGATCTTTTGGTTCCTCTAAACCTTTTGAGTCGGTAGTAATGCTAATGATGGCTTTTTTGATTTTCGCATCACTTTCAAAAAGTGGGATAACGTTGTTGTAGCTTTTGCTCATTTTTTGACCATCTAATCCTATGACGGTTTCTACATCTTCTTTGATGTATCCTTCTGGTAGAGTAAAAGTTTCGCCATAAGTATGGTTGAATTTTTGGGCTAGGTCACGAGCAATTTCAATGTGTTGTTTTTGGTCTTTTCCGACTGGAATGATTTCAGCGTCGTATAAAATAATGTCGGCTGCCATAAGCACTGGGTATATAAAAAGACCAGCGTTTAGTTCTTTATTTTTGTTGGCGGCATCTTTAAAAGCATGAGCTCTTTCAAGTAGACCGTGGGGAGTTAGGCAGCTTAGGATCCAAGTAAGTTCACAAACTTCTGGAATAGCTGATTGTTTGTAAAAGGTGTGTTTTTGATAATCGAGACCTAGGGCAATGAGTGCTGCGGTGAGTTTTAGGGTGTTGTAACGCATGGTTTCACCATCTTTGACAGTTGTTAATCCGTGTAGGTCTGGAATAAAAAACATACATTCGTGTTGGTTTTGGAGTTCTAAAACTTGTTTGAAACAGCCAAGGTAATTCCCTAAATGAATATCTCCTGTGGGTTTGATCCCGGTGAGTAGTCTGTGCATTGTGTTTTATTAATCTCTCAAATTTTAACATTTTAAACTTTTAGAGTAAAGTTGACATTCTGGGTTTGACATTTGTGAAAAGGGGATGGTAATATAGGTTTATAATTTTTATATGGATAATAGATATTCGTTAGCGGTTTCTTTTTTGAGTGAGATGAATTTGTCTGATAATTTACAGCAAGTTTTAAAAATCACTGAACTTGCTGAGCAGATACATTCTAGGATTCAAAAGCAACTTGAGAATAATGATTTTGTTTCTTTAGATACTTGGTTTGCTGCCTTAAATAGTCAGGATACGTCTTTATTTGAGGATGAGCTTTTGCAATTGTATTTATCTATATATCCTGATTTGAGTCATTTGGTTTTTGATGATAGTTTTCAAGTTATAGGTGCTGCACTTAATAAATTCCAAGGTTTTTATTTGCCTGGTTTGCCAAACTCACTTCAGCGTTTGTTGGTAGTGGATAGTGCGATTGTTTCTTTGAATGGTTTAGGTGAAAATTTAAAGTTTCTGACACTATGGTCTTGTGATCAATTGGTGCATGCTGATTTAACTAGTACTTCTTTGCGGGCGCTCGAGGTGTGTTTTGCAAATGGATTTACCGTTTTTGATGGTTTTCCGAATACTTTGCAGGCTTTAACCTTACATGGTTTGGAAAATTTAGAAAGTTTAGATCTTGCCACTATTCGCTTTAAACTTTTAGATGTACAAGGTTGTTATAATTTAGATCCATCTAGTTTGAATGGGGTTTATGCCGTGACTGGTAAGTTTTTAACGGATGAGGTTTCGGTGATTTTCAAAGAGTCTTTTTTGTTTGTTATTAATCCTTGTGTTGTTTCTAGTACCTGTGAAACTGTGTATCATTGATTTTTTTAATAAAAGCTTTGAGGGTCGCGGTCGATTTTCCAATTTTGGTTTAAGGTCAGTTGGTTGATGATGTTTTGAGGTTGGTTGGAGTCTATGACAATATTATGGTGAAACTTATTGTGCATTTTTTCGATAAGGTTGGCGGATGATACAAAGTTGATTTTATGTTTTCGCAGTTGGAGTTCGATTTTTTTGACTTCGCTCAAGAGTTTGTGTTTTTCTGCATGGCTATGTAGTAGTCTAGTTTGTCGAACAAAGGGTGGGTATTTGAGTTTGGCCCGCCATTTAAGTTCTTGTTCGTAAAAAACGCTGGAGTTTTGTTTGTGCAGATATTGAAAAATTGGGTTGTCGATTTGCCAGGATTGAATTACTACTTCACCGTTTTCGTGAGTACGGTTGGTGCGGCCTATAATTTGTTTAAATAATGCGATGGAGCGTTCTAAGGCT
>JAAZXH010000016.1 GCA_014240275.1 Candidatus Peregrinibacteria bacterium | reverse complement strand
CTTTTTAGGAGCTGCTGCCTTTTTAGGAGCTGCTGCCTTTTTAGGAGCTGCTGCCTTTTTAGGAGCTGCTGCCTTTTTAGGAGCTGCTGCCTTTGTAGGGCGAGCACTGATAGTTTTAGCTGCTCGTTCCATTCTAGGTGTTACTTGAAGTAGTTTGAGTGCTTCAATAGTACCTTTAGATGTGTTGATTTTGTTGTTTGATCCGAGTGATTTAGTAAGAACGTCTTTGAATCCAGCTAGTTCCAGTACTTTCCGGATCGCTCCACCGGCAATTAGACCAGTACCTTTACTGGCTGGTATGATTCTAATTTTGGCGCTTTTATATTTTATTTGGATATCGTGAGGTACTGTAGTTCCATCCATATTAACTGTGATCATATCTTTTTTAGCTGAACTTACAGCTTTTTGGATAGCACCAGTTACTTCGGTAGATTTACCTATACCTACTCCGACTTTACCTTTCATGTTGCCGATACAAACTGTAGCTCTGAAGCGGAGTCTTCGTCCACCTTTTACTACCCGTGTTACACGGTCAATTTGCAATACTGCTTCTTGAAATTCCTTTTTTTATCTTGGTCTTTTATTTTTCATTTCTTAAAATTTAAAATTTTAGTCCGTTTTCTTTTGCTCCTTCAGCAAGTGCTTTTACTATACCATGATACTTATATCCTCCACGGTCGAAGACTACAGTATCGATTTTAAGTTTCATTGCGGCTGCTGCGATTGCTACTCCTACTTCTTTCGAAGATTCGAGTTTGGTTTTTTTGCCTTTGTTTTTCATGTCTGATGCTTGGCAAATAGTTTTTCCGGTTGCGTCATCAATGATTTGTGCGTAGATGAATTGGTTTGATCTAAAGACATTTAATCTTGGTCTTTGACTAGTACCAACTACCTTGGAACGAATTCTGCGATGACGTTTTTTGCGTGCTATATTGTTAGTCATAATCAATTTTTATTAAGCTTTAGCGGCAGTTTTACCTGCTTTACGTCTAACCACTTCGTCGTGGTAGCGTATTCCTTTTCCTTTGTAAGGTTCAGGTTTTCGAAATGATCGTATTTTAGCGGCTACTTCTCCAAGTAGTTGTTTGTCGTAACTTTCGAGGATAATATTTGGAATTTTGCTTTTTTCGCTAGATACTGTGATTTCTTTCGGAACTTCATAGATTACTGGATGAGAGAAACCAAGGCTTAAATCTAATTTGTTGCCTGAGATTTTTACTCTGTAACCCACACCATGAATTTCTAGGATTTTTTTGTATCCTTTGTCTAATCCGATTACCATGTTATTAAGTAGTGATCGGTATAAACCATGGAATGATTTAGCTTCTTTACTATCATCTTTTCTTTCGATGATGATTTGTTTAGCTTCTGTATCAAATTTTACTGCAATTAGGTCGGTTTCGATAGCTTGACTTAGTTGAGCAGCTGAGTTTTTGATAGTTACAATTCCATTTTTGATCTCTACTTGTAGACTACTTGGTACTGGGATTGGTAATTTTCCTATACGTGACATGATTTCTAAATTAATATAATTAGTATATTTCGCATATTACTTCACCACCGAGGTTTTGTTTTTTAGCTTCCATACCTGTCATTAAACCTTGTGATGTAGATACGACTTGGATCCCAAGTCCGTTTTTAATGTTTTTGAATTCTTTTGCTTTGAAGTAGATCCGTTGTCCTGATTTACTAACTCTTTTAAAAGTTAAACGGAATTCTCTTTCTCCACCGAGTTCAATTTCTAACATATCGTGGTCTTCTTTGATTTTTTTAACTCCTTTTAGAAAGTTTTTTTTCACAAGTAAGTTACAAATATCGTGTTTGAACCGAGAGTAGGGAGCTTTTGTTATTTCTTGTCTTGCTTGAATAGCATTTCTGATTCTTGTTAGCAAGTCTGCAATAGTATCTGTGTACATAAGAGTATTATTAATTGTTTACCAAGATGATTTAGTCATCCCCATAATCAGTCCATCTGAAGCTTTTTCTCGAAGGCAAATTCTGCACAAATCAAACTTTCTAATATAACCGCGTCTACGACCACATATGTGGCAGCGATTTACTAATCTGGTTCGGAATTTTGGCTTTTTCCCTTCAGAAAGTTTCTTGAGAATTTCGGTTTTTCTTCTTAGATCTTTTACGATCGATGCTTTTCTGGCCATAATTATTTTTTAAATGGAAGATTATATTGTTTGAGAAGAGCTAGGCCTTCTTCGTTGTTTTTAGCACTAGTTTGCAAATTGATTTGCATTCCGTGACTAATTACAATGTCGTCTGGATTAATTTCTGGAAAAACTAGGTGGTCTCGTAAACCGATTGATATATTCCCATTACCATCAAAACTTTTTGGGTTAATTGGTTTAAGGTCTCTTACACGTGGTAAAACGATATTTACCAATCTGTGTAAGAATTGGTACATATGTTCACCTCTAAGGGTAACTGACACTCCAACTGGTTGACCTTCTCTAAGTTTGAAGTTAGAGATTGACAGTCTGGCTTTACGGATTGTTGGATTTTGACCAGTAATTAGCTTAAGGTTCTCTACGACGTCTTTTACAATCTTTTTATCTGATTGAGCTAGTTTCCCAACTCCAGCCGATACAACTATTTTTTGGAGTCTAGGGCATGACATAGGATTCTTGATCCCTAGTTCTTCCATAAGTTGTTTGATGATGTCTTTATGTGTTAAAGCTTTCATTGTGTATCGTTAATCTATTATTTATCAAGTACTGTACCTGATTTTTTAGCAAATCTTACTTTAGATCCGTCTTTACCAACCTTGATTCCAACGCGTGTTGGTTGGTTGGTCTTAGGGTCTATGATTGCTACGTTTGAGATGGAGATCCATGGGTTAATTTCTGTGATTTCACCTGGTCCTTCCATTGAGCGTTTTTTGAATTTTTTTCTTGTGAGCAAGTCTACTTGTACCTTAGCCTTAGCTTGGTCAACTTTTAATACTGTTGCAATTTGAGCTTTGTTTTCAGATTTAGCAACGTTTAGTTTCCCGGCGATAAGATAGACTTTGTCTCCTACTTTTATTTTTTGCATATTAAATAACGTCAGGTGCTAATGAAATAATTTTTTGGTACCCTAGCTCGCGTAGCTCACGAGCAACTGGACCGAATACACGACTGGCTTTTGGTTGACCGTTGTTATCAATGATAACTACAGCGTTTTCGTCGAACCGAAGTCGAATACCATCTTTACGGGAAATACCTTTTCTGGTTCGTACCACCAAAGCTCTTACTACAGCTTTACGTTTTACGTTACCAGTTGGAGATGCTAGTTTAACTGCAACAACTATTACATCACCGATATTGGCATATCTGCGTTTAGAACCCTTTAGTACTTTAATACATTGTACTAATTTGGCTCCAGAATTATCCGCTACTTTTAACTTTGTTTGTGCTTGAATCATTTTTAATTGTTAGTAGCTAAAGTGCGTGAAGTGACTTTAAAGTAAACTGATTTAGAATAGGGGCGAGTTTCAGTGATCGTTACAGTGTCGCCGATTTGACATTCGTTTTTTTCGTCTCTTGCCTTAAGTTTAGATACTTTACGGTATCTTTTTTTGTATAGTGGGTGTGGTTCAAAGCTGATAACTTCTATAACTACGGTTTTATCCATTTTATTTGATACAACTGTTCCTTTTTGCGTTCTCATAATTAAATGTGTTTACTTATTACTTTACATGGGACTGGTAGTTTGTAGCCAGCTTGCTTTAGAGCCTCTCTTGCAATTTCTTCTTTAATCCCTGCTATTTCGAAGATAACTGAACCAGCTTTTAGACTAGCTACGAAGAAATCTGGAGTACCCTTACCTTTACCCATTGGGATATCATCTCCTTTAGAAGTGATAGCCTTGTGAGGAAAGACATTGATCCAAATTTTACCATCACGTTTAGTTTCTCTTGCAATTACACGACGTGCAGCTTCGATTTGACGACTAGTCATTTCGCAACCTTCTTTGATTTGTAAACCAAAGTTTCCATATGAAAGAGTGTTGTTGCGAGTCGCTCTTTCTCTTGCGATACGCGCTTGAGATTTGCGCCCGCGGTGGGGTTTTCGGTATTTAGTCTTTTTTGGAATTTGCATTGTAATATTTACGGCTTAAAGATTATAGTGGTTTTTCTTGAAAAATCAAGTTATTATTTTTTAAAGATGTCACCTTTGTAGATCCAGACTTTAATTCCTAGTACTCCGTAAGCAGTAGCTGCTGTTTGGTATGAGTAGTCAATATTGGAACGGATAGTTTGAAGTGGCAAGCGACCTTTGATGAAAAATTCAGAACGAGCTATATCTACTCCGTTAAGACGACCGCTGATTTTGATCTTGATTCCTTGAGCTCCGTCGTTCATTGCATGTTCAATTGCTGTTTTGGCAGCTCTTCTGAAACTGATTCTATGTTCTAGTTGCATAACAATTTTTTCACATACAACCTTGGCATCGATACTTGGTTTAGGTATTTCGTGTACGTTGATTACAAACGTTTTGTTGAATTTGGCAGCTAGTTCTTCTTTAAGCTTATCGATTTTAGAACCTTGTTGTCCGATAATTAAACCTGGTTTAGCTGCATGAATATCCAAGATGATTGTTTGTCCTGAAATTTGAACTTCAGTATTTGATACTGCTTTGAATTTGAATAGCGCATCGAGGTGTTCTCTGATGTCTAAGTCTAGTCTAAGATCGTGCTTGTATTGCTTGTTGTTGGCAAACCATTTAGATCTCCAAGTGGTTGTAGTACCTAAGCGGTGCACAAATGGATGTACTTTTTTTCCCATAGTTATTAATTATTTTTTATTACTTGTAGTAGTTGCTGGAACATTTGATGCCAAAATAATTTGAATATGAGAGGCATCTTTTAGAATTGGATGTGCGCGACCACGTGAGATTGGTTGACTTCTTTTCATTCTCATTCCTTTAGAAACTTTTACTTCTTGAACGTAAAGATTTTTTGCAGATTGTTTGAAATTTGTTTCAGCGTTACTGATAGCGCTTTGAAGAACTTTGTATAGAATTCTAGCTGCCTTTTTAGGAGTGAATTCTAAAGTGTGAAGTGCTTGTTCTGCATTTTCATTACGAATCATAGAAGCTACTAAGTTAGCTTTTTTAGGCGTGATACGTGCGTTTTTAAGTGTTGCTTGCATGATTTATAATTGTTAGTTAGTTGGGTGACCACCAAATTTTCTGGTTGGTGCGAATTCTCCAAGTTTATGTCCGATCATTTGTTCAGATATGAGTACTGGTAGGAATTCTTTTCCATTGTGGACTGCGAATGTGTATCCTACAAAGTCTGGAGAGATTGCAGAACTTCGGGCCCATGTTTTGATAACTTGTTTTTTGCCTGATTCAATCATAGCTTGAACTTTTTTAGCTAGATTTGGACAAACATAGAAACCTTTTTTTAAACTTCTTGCCATATTAAATTAATTATTTTTTACGTCTTTTTACAATGCAAGCATTGGAGTATTTCTTGCGCTTTCTAGTTTTAACTCCAAGAGCAGGTAATCCCCATGGTGTTTTTGGATGTTTTAAACCAATTGGGTTAGAACCTTCACCACCACCATGCGGGTGATCACAGGGGTTCATTACTTTACCACGAACTTGTGGTCGTTTTCTCATCCATCTAGAACGTCCAGCTTTACCGATTACGATTTTGCTGTGGTCAAGATTTGAAACTGAACCAATAGTTCCATAACAGTGTTTTGGTACTAGGCGGATTTCTCCGGATGGTAGAGCCACTTGAGCTTTAGGTCCGTCTAGAGAAACTACTTTTCCAGAAGATCCAGCAGATTTGATGATTTGCCCACCTTTTTTAGGTGTAAGTTCTAGATTGTGAATAGGGTAACCAACTGGAATATTCTTGAGTTGCATGCGGTTACCAGTTATGATTTCTCCTTTTTCTGATGTAAGTATGGTTTGTCCAACTGCAATTTCATTTGGAGCTAGGTGATATCTTTTGTCACCATCAACGTATGTTACTAACATAATGAAGGCAGATCGATTTGGATCATATTCAACAGAGGAAACTTTACCTGGTACGTTTAGTTTAGCGGTTTGGTCAAAGTCAATAATTCTATATTTTCTTTTGTGACCACCACCACGGTGACGAACGGTTAGTTTACCTTGGTTATTACGACCAGCTTTGTTTTTGATGAAAGTCGTAAGTTTTTTCTCCGGTTTAGATTTAGTGATTTCTGCGAATGCATTAGTAGTCATGTGTCGTAGACTCGGAGTGGTTGGTTTGTATCTTTTTATTGCCATAGTTCTATTCGTTAATTTCTATTTTTGCTTTTCCTACAAATGTTACTACAAACTTTTTAAGATTTGGTCTACGTGTGTAGCGACCACCTCTTGAAGTTTTTTTGCGAACGTTCATAGCTTGGATTGATTGAACTTTGTGCCCATACTCTTTTTCAAAGACTTTCTTAGCCTCTGATTTATTGAGTTTACCGCGTACTAGGAAAGTGTATTGACCAATTTCAGCGAGTTTTTGAGTAAGTTCAGTTGTGTGGAATGATATTTTAGTCATAGGATAATTATTTAGCGAATATTTCTTGTGCTTTCTGAATACTGTCACCCACAAAACAAACTTTTCGGTATTTCACCAAGTCGTGAATGTTTAAGTACCCAGCTGTAATTACTTTCACATTTTGAAGGTTTGATGTAACTCTTTTAAGGTTTTCATCTTTTTCAGAAGTAACTAGTAATAGATTTCTTTCAACAGGTAGTTTTGCTAAAGTGTCTGCAAAATTCTTTGTTTTTAGTTCTTTGTCTTTGTAAGAGTCTAAACCGAAGATTGCTTTTTCGGTTGCTTTCAAAGAAAGTGCGCAGAATAGAGCTTTTCTTCTCATTTTCTTTGGCATGTTTTTTTGGAAGTTTCTGTCGTTTCTTGGTCCGAAGGCTACTCCACCACCTGGATAGATAGGGTTAGTTGTAGAACCTTGACGTGCACGACCAGTTCCTTTTTGACGGAATGGTTTGCGACCCCCACCTCTAACTTCACCTTTAGTTAGGGTATGTGCAATAGGACTGCGTTTGTTTGATAATTGTCTCATTAAGGCTTGGTGTACTAGAGCTTCACTGAATTCGTGTCCAAAAATTTCTTTTGGTAGAGTGATTTCTTTTGAAGCTTCGCCTTTTTGATTGTATACTTTGATTTTCATAACTAAATGGCTAATTCGACTATATTGTTTTTGGCACCTGGAACTGATCCTTTGATACCGATAAGATTTTGTTCGTGGTTTAAATAAACAACTTTGGCTTGTCTAACTGTAACCTTTTGGTTACCCATATGACCGGCCATTTTTTTACCACGTAACACTCTACCTGGGGCTGCACATCCACCAATTGAACCTGGAGCTCTGTGATGATGTGAACCGTGAGTTTCTGGACCTCGAGAAAAGTTGTGCCGTTTAATTACACCAGCAAAACCTTTACCTTTTGAGGTTGAAGTAAGTTTAACAGTTTCAATTCCTTCAAGGATTTGAGTTGTTACTTCCTCACCAGCTTTGAATTCTGAATCGTTTGAGATTCTAAATTCTTTGGTTTTGTAAAACGGATTAGCTTTTTTACGACTATTCCTTTTGTAACCGATAACAATAGCGTTATAGCCATGTTTGTCTTCGGTTTTGATCGAACGAATCACATTAGCTTCAGCTTTTAAAACTGTTACTGGGATCATTGATCCGTTTTCATCGATGATTTGTGTCATGCCAACTTTAGTGGCTACGATTCCTGCCATAATAAATTATTTAGAGGTTATATTGAAACGTAAATATATGTTTGCGTTCAGACTTTAAATGTTTTTTTAGTCCTTGTCAATGCAAAAATTTACTTTTTAGCTTTTTTTACAGCTTTTTCGCTGCTAATCATTTTGATTTCGATATCTACACCAGCTGGAACTTGTAGGTTTGTCAACTGTTCAATTGTGCTTGGAGTAGATTCAGTGATGTCGATTAGACGAACGTGTGTTCTGATTTCGAACTGATCACGTGCTTTTTTGTTCACGAATGTTGAACGTAGTACTGTGAACTTTTGAATTTTTGTTGGTAGGGGAATAGGTCCTGCTACCATTGCACCAGAGTCGATTGCAGTTTGTAGAATTTGTTCTGCAACTTTGTTTAGGATAGTGTGATCAAAGGCTTTGATCTTGATCCTTAATTTTTGTTTCGCTGCCATAGGACAAGTTAAATTATAAAAATAAACCGAGTGTACAACTCGGTTTATCATATGATTAATCTGATGATTATTCTAAAACTCCGAGTTGTTTAAGACCGTTTGGTCTCAAACCTTATAGTTAAAAACAACCATAAAGCCTATACTTTATAGTTGTTTTTTTTGCTAAAGTCAAGTTTTTTAGAAGGTTTCTATTAGAAAGTCTTTTTCGAGTAGACGTTGAATCATAATAATAGCTTCAATTCGATTGAGTTTTTGTTCTGGAGAGAAAGTAGTTTCTGAAGTTCCTTTAATAATTTCTTCGTATACTGCTTCTGAAAGAGTTTCTAAGTACCAAGCATCTTCGGATACATCTTCAAACTGAGTTGTTTTTTCTTGATAGTTTGTTTGACTTAGAATTGGAAAGGTTCTTTGAAGCATTGTGATTGCTTCAGCTCTATTTAGTCCTGCATTTGGTCGTATGGTTAGCCCGTTGCTGTCGCCTTTGAGGATTCCCATTGTTAAGGCGTCTTGCATTTGTTGATAATATGGATGATCTTCTTTAAGGTCGTTAAACTTTGAAATAGTATCATTGTCTTGGTTTTGTTCTACTAGAACTATTTTTGCACTATCTGAAATATTTTCTAATATTAATGTTGCAAACTCTGCACGAGTGATGTTTTTTTCAGCTTCTAGTTCTGATGTGTTTGTACACTCAAATTTTATAGTTGTTGTTGTATTACGATTACTTCGTGCATTTAATAGTTCTTGCCGTTGTTTGAGTCTATTTTCACATTGTTGGCTTTTAAAAAGTGATGCACTTGAATTTTGGTAGGCCAGAGCTTGTTTATAGAACCATTGGTCTGAGGCTATATCTGTAAATTCTTGTTGAATTTTAATGTCTTTAGATGCGGTATGTGTTGGAGCTGATAAATCAAGTACTGCTTTAACTAGCTCTTTGTATTCTCCGTTTAGATAGAAGGTTATTAGTGAGGCTTTACCATCTGGTGTGGTTGGCTGAGCTTCATATGCAATTAATTCAATATCTCTTCGGTCTTGATATTTTGGATCTCTTCTAAGAACACCTTGGTTTAAGTATAGGTGACCTGTGATTTGTTTAAATTCGTGACGGTTTTTGGTTTCTTCTAAATTTTTGTAATTTTGAATAGTTTCTCTTAAATTTTCACCTACATAACCGGTGGTACCAATTAGAGCTTCTACACTTTTGCCTGAGAACTCAACGTTATCTTTTAGAGAGTAAAAGCCTGTTTCTTGACCCTTGAGTGATTGGAAGTAGTCTTGTAAGTTTTTTGTTAGATTTTTTAACGTTAAATCAACTAATTGAAAATTTGTTTGCCCTACTATTTCTCCACTTTCTAACTCTTGTATGATTTCTTTTAGAATTGGAGGATCAAATTCTTGTATATAATTGCTATTAGCAATAGGGGATAGATCTAAGTTTTTATGGCTTAAGATAACATCATCATCAATTTTTTTATTATAAACTGCTTTTTCTTCCTCTGCTGCTGTTATTATTGTTCCATATATACTGTCGTCAGTAGTAAACAAGTTAAAAATATGATTTTTTTGATTTTTAAAATTGAGATTTGATGCAAATAAAAATAATTCTGGAGTATCAATAAATGCTTGTTTAGCTTGCTGACCTATTCGTTGTTTTAGGTCTTTCATAGTGAATAAGGAGTCTTTAAGATAATTAGAGTCTCCGTAATTAGAAATTAAGTAGCTTTCATTTTCATTATCTTTAATAAATACAAAATTAAAGCCTTTAATTTTGTAGTATGTGTATTGTTCAAATTCTTCTTCTACTATCGTGTAGTTTTTTTGCAACTTTGCTAAAATTTCATCCCCTAGATCTATATTTTCAAAATCAGTTAATTGAACACAGAAATTTTTTGCACAACTATTTAATAGATATACGGTGTTTAAAAGTCTTGCTTTTTGCAGACGCTGATGTAAGCTTTGATCTTTTAATTCATTTAATAATTGATTGTTTTCCAGGAGTTTAGAGTAATTGGTTGTTATAAAAGTTTCTGATGATATAATGTTGTCTTCCGGAATGTTTTGGCTTGTTGTATTTTCTGATACTTCAGGTGTTGCAGCCATGACTTGTAATGGAAGGAGGCATGTGACTAGAGCTTTTTTGAAAATTTGCTGCATGTTTTTCTTAATTAAGAATATATTGTTATTTTACTTTCTATTTTTGTTCTTGTCAAAAAAAGACTGCAGTATTACTTGCAGCCTTTTTTGTTTACTATATTGCGATTATAAACCATTCATGAATAAATCTTGTTCCATTAGTCTTTGAACCATAATGATTGCTTCGATACGGTTTAGTTTTTGTTCTGGTGAGAAGGTTGTTTCAGATGTTCCCTGGATGATTCCTTCGTATACCGCTTCTGAGAGAGTTTCTATGTACCATGCGTTTTCTGAAACATCTTCAAATTGAGTTGTTTTTTGTTTGTAGTTTGTATCTTTTAAGATAGGGAAGGCACGTTGGAGCATTGTGATAGCTTCGGCGCGATTGAGTCCGTCGTCTGGTCGAATAGTTTTACCATTTGCATCACCTTTCATTAGTTCTAGTGCGATTGCTGTTTGTAGTTCTAGATAATATTCATGTTCTGTATTGAGGTCTTCAAAATCTTTAGGTATAAAGTAACTATCTGAGAGTTCTGTGTATTGTAGAATTAATGCTGCAAATTCTGCACGGGTGATGGTTTGTGCTGGGTTGAGGTCAATTTCCTTGTCGCAATCGTCAGTTTCGTTACATGTTTCACCTTTAAATAGTTGTGGTTTAGCATTCATGTATTTTTTGGCATCTTTATAGTACCAGTCTTCTGCGTTAATATCTTTGACTTGTTTAGTTGATTCTGGGTTTAGTTCTTCAAAAATTATCTTATAAAAGTTTTCTAGATCTAGTTTGATGTTAATTGTGGTATCTATATTTGTTTCTGCCTCTTTGGTAATAGCTTTTATAGAAAATGGACTATAGACTCCTTCGGCTGCTAGCAGATCTTTAATTGGTTCTGAACTTAGGTAGAAGTGTCCAATGATATCGTTTTGTTCTACTGCTTTTGTTTGGTTTGTTCCTTCTTCGAGTTGTCCAAGCTTTATTTGGATTGTATTTTCAATGTATTCAACAGAGATTTCGTTGGTTGTAATCAGTTCTTGTTCTTGGGCTTGGAGGGCATCTAGTTCCGTTTTAATTTCATCAGATAATTCATGAAATTCAATATCTACTTCAATATTTTGTCCGTCAGTTTGTAGGTTCAAGCCTTTAAAGTTTAAAATTATTTCTGAAAATTCGCCTAAAAGGTCTTTTATAATTTTGATTTGATTTTCATCTAAGGATTTATTTAAGTTTATCCCGTTAAAATTTAATAAGCTGTTGTTATCAATAGAGAGATTGTAATTTTGGTATGAGTTTTCTTTAGGGATTGAAATGTTTCCTTTGATTTCATTTTCGTCTAGCGAAAACGTGCTTAAGGCTCCATCTTCTGTTTTTTCTATCGCAAAAATATTATTTTTTAGTGCATATGCTTGGTTTTCTGCAAATTGTTTGAGGTCTTCAATATTTTCGTTCAGGCTAGGTTCTGCTTTTTCGTTTAAGACTACATGATATTCATTTTGGTTTTGGTATATTTGTGCGAATTCAAAATCGTATTTGGTGTAGGTTTGTTCGCCTTCGGTGTAGCTTGTTTGTTCGATATTATAACTTTTTTCTAATTTTTCAAAAAGTTCTGGTAATGAGCTTATGCTACTAATGTTTGCTATAGTATAGCAACTTTCTTCGAAGTTAGCTGTATAAAACATAGTAATTGGATTGATTTTGCATTTACTTTTAATGTAGAACTTACCATCGATTAATTCTAACATTAGTTGATCAGAGAGGTTGGCTGGTGTATTGTTTTTATCTTTGAGGATCCCTTTAAGGATATATGGCATCATTTGATTCAGAAATGGTTTAAATGTAATTGCACTTAAACTTGTTTTTTGAATTAATGTAGCTGTTTGAGTTTGCTCTGTTTCTAACTCTAACATTATATCATTGTTTTCCGGTTGGGCCTCTATGCTAGGGGAGGCTGCCAGCACTTGAAGAGGGATAATTAAACCTACAAGGGTTTTTTTGATTAAATGCATTTTATATATTTAAAAGTAATCCGCTGTATATTAGCATGTTTTATAACATAAGTAAAGAATTAAAAAACACCTCTTTCAAAGAGGTGTTGAGATTTTGTATGTTTAGGTTGTTTATTAGAAAATTTTCGCTACAACACCTGCACCTACTGTACGACCACCTTCACGGATAGCGAAGCGAAGACCTTCAGTCATGGCGATTGGTACTCCAAGTTCAACAGTCATTTTGATGTTGTCACCAGGCATAACCATTTCAACTCCGTCTGGTAAAGTGATATCACCAGTTACATCAGTTGTACGGAAATAGAATTGAGGTTTGTAACCCTTGAAGAATGGTGTGTGACGACCACCTTCGTCTTTAGAAAGGATATAAACTTCAGCTTCAAACTTAGTGTGAGGTTTGATAGAACCTGGAACTGCGATAACTTGACCACGTTCGATGTCAGTTCTTTCAATACCACGGAGTAGTAGACCTACGTTGTCACCAGCTTGACCTTCGTCTAGAAGTTTGCGGAACATTTCAACACCAGTTACTACAACTTTGCGTGTTTCTTTTACACCTACGATTTCAACTTCTTCATTTACTTTGATGATACCAGTATCGATTTTACCAGTAGCTACAGTACCACGACCTTTGATAGAGAATACATCTTCTACAGGCATTAGGAATGGTTTGTCTAGTTCACGTTCTGGAACTGGTACGTATTCATCAAGAGTTTTAAGAAGTTCTCTAATACAATCTCCTTCTGGTCCAGTTGGATTTTCAAGAGCTTTTAGAGATGAACCTTTTATGATTGGAGTATCGTCTCCTGGGAATTCATATTTGTCTAGAAGTTCACGTACTTCCATTTCTGTAAGTTCAGCGATTTCTTCATCAGCCATATCCATTTTATTTAGGAATACAACGATGTAAGGTACGTTAACCTGACGAGCAAGAAGGATGTGTTCACGAGTTTGTGGCATTGGTCCGTCAGCAGCAGATACAACAAGGATTGCAGCATCCATTTGAGCGGCACCAGTGATCATGTTTTTAACATAATCGGCATGTCCTGGACAATCAACGTGGGCGTAGTGTCTGTTTTCAGTTTCGTACTCTACGTGAGCCGTGTTAATTGTGATACCTCTTTCTTTTTCTTCTGGGGCGTTATCGATATCATCGAATTTTTTATCTGTACCAGCTACAGCACAGATTGCAGCAGTTGTTGTAGTTTTACCATGGTCTACGTGACCGATAGTACCTACATTAACGTGCGGCTTATTTCTTACGAATGTAGTATTCATATGTATATAAGTTAAGTAATATTTAACAAAGTTATTTTATCTGAAATAAATAATATTTCAATAGATTATGATCTTTCTTCTACGATTTTTTCAGCAACGCTTGACGGGACTTTTTCGTAATGGTCAAATTCCATTGAGTATGTTGCGCGGCCTTGAGTCATAGATCGAAGTTCAGTTGCATAACCAAACATTTCAGAAAGAGGTACGAAGGCTTGGATGACTTTTGCCATTCCACGGTCGCCAGATTCTCTGATTTGACCACGTTTAGATGAAACGTTACCCATTACATCACCAAAGAATTCTTCTGGAGTTGTAATTTCTACAGCCATAATTGGTTCTAGTAATACTGCACCTGCTTTTTTGGCAGCAGTTCTAAATGCCATAGATCCACAAAGTTCAAATGAGTTTTGGGACGAGTCTACATCATGGTAAGATCCATCGTATAGTTCTATTTCAAGGTCAACCATAGGGAAGCCTGCGATTACACCACGAGTCATTGCATTTTGAATACCCTTATCAACTGATGGTATATATTCTTTAGGGATTTTCCCACCAACTACTGAATTTGTGAAAGTGTAGCCTGTTCCTGGTTCAGATGGTTTAATACGCATATGGATGTGTGCAAATTGCCCACGACCCCCAGATTGTTTTGCGTATTTTTCTTCGTGTTGAACTTCGTTTTGAATTGTTTCACGGTAAGCAACTTGTGGATTACCTGTGTTACATTCTACTTTGAATTCACGTTTCATACGGTCTACTAGGATTTCTAGATGGAGTTCTCCCATACCTGAGATGATAGTTTGGCCAGTTTCTTCGTCTGATTTAACCTGGAAAGATGGATCTTCTTCAGCTAATTTTGAAAGAGCGATACCCATTTTTTCTTGATCGGCTTTAGTTTTTGGTTCAACTGCGATAGAGATTACTGGTTCTGGGAATTCCATTTTTTGTAGGACAACTTGATCAGATTGATCACATAGTGTTTCTCCAGTGTCAGTATTTTTAAGTCCGATTATAGCGGCGATATCACCTGCGTTGATTTCTTTAATTTCTTCACGTGAGTTAGCGTGCATTTGTACAATACGGCCAACTCTTTCTTTGGCCCCTTTTAATGGGTTGTATACATAACTACCAGAGCTGATTTTACCAGAGTAAACGCGGATGAACGATAATTTACCTACGAATGGATCAGTTGCGATTTTGAATACGATACCAGAAGCTGGTTCATCAACTGTAAGTTTACGAACTTTTGGTTCGTCAGTGTCTGGGTCGGTTCCTTCAATAGTGCCAATATCAACAGGGGATGGAAGGTAGTCAGATACTGCATCTAATACTTTTTGTACACCCTTGTTTTGTAGAGCTGTTCCACAAAGTACTGGGTAAATTTTTGATGCAACAGTCGCACGGCGAATTCCGGCCTTTAGTTCTTCTGTTGAGATGTCTTCACCTCCAAGATATTTGTCCATTAGGATATCGTCGTTTTCAGCAACTTTTTCGATAAGAATAGCTTTATATTCTTGAATTTGATCAGCCATATCAGCTGGAACATCAACTTCGATAACTTTTTCTCCCATTTGACCTTCAAAGTTATAAGCTTTGTTTTCAACAATATCTACCATACCCATAAATTCGTTTTCCGCACCAATTGGTAATTGTATTGCTACAGCTTCTTTAGAAAGACGTTTGTGGATAGTTTCTAGAGACATAAAGAAATCAGCACCGGTTTTATCCATTTTATTAATGAATGCTATCCGAGGAACATCGTAGCGGTCTGCTTGGCGCCATACTGTTTCAGATTGAGGTTCTACCCCTTGAGATCCATCGAAGACAGCAACACCACCATCTAATACACGAAGTGATCGTTCTACTTCAAACGTAAAGTCAACGTGACCTGGAGTATCGATAATGTTAATCCGGATATCTTTCCAATTACAAGTTGTTGCAGCGGAAGTAATCGTAATACCACGTTCTTGTTCTTGTTCCATCCAGTCCATTGTAGCTTCACCATTGTGAACTTCCCCAATTTTGTATGAAACTCCTGTATAAAAAAGGATTCTTTCTGTAGTAGTAGTTTTACCGGCATCAATATGGGCAAAAATACCAATATTTCTAAGGTTGCTTAAGTCAGCCATTGTTTTGCTTAGTTAGGTAGTAATGTTAGTAGCGTGCAAAGTGTGCAAACGCTTTGTTGGCTTGAGCCATTCTGTGTGTATCTTCTTTTTTCTTAATTGCAGCACCTTCGTTGTTAGAAGCAGCGATTAATTCGTCAGCAAGTTTTTTAGACATTGGAGCACCACCTTTAGAGCGTGCTGCGTTTAGGATCCATCTTGAAGCAAGTTGAAAACGTCTAAATGGTTTAACTTCCATAGGAATTTGGTATACTGAACCACCGACTCTTTTAGCTCTAATTTCCATAGCTGGTTTAGTGTTGTTGATAGCTTCTTCAAAAACTTCTGCACCTTTTTTCTTGGTCTTTTTTTGAATTAGTTCGAAACAGTCAGAAAGGATTTTTCTGGCTATAGTTTTTTTACCTGCTAACATTAAGTAGTTAGTGAACTTTTCGATTTGCTCCGTGCTGTTTTGAGCAATAAATTTTACTTTTGCTTGTCTCATATGAATTTATTTATTTTTTAGGTTTTTTAGTTCCGTATTTACTTCGGCCCTGTTTACGGTTCTCAACACCTTGTGTATCAAGACTACCTCTTACTACGTGGTAACGTACACCTGGTAGATCTTTTACTCTCCAACCACGGATTGTAATTACAGAGTGTTCTTGTAGGTTATGACCTTCACCACCAATGTAAGCGTTAACTTCGTGACCAGAAGTAAGTTTTACTCTTGCTACTTTACGCATTGCAGAATTTGGTTTTTTAGGTGTCATCGTAAATACTTTGGTGCATACGCCTCTTTTTAGAGGCGATGCTTTGAGTACTTTCTTATTGTTTTTTAATGTATTAATAGTGTTACTAAGTGCAGGTGACATGTCTTTTTTCTTCTTGTTTTGGCGACCTTTCCTGATCAATTGTGCAATAGTAGGCATAATATAAGTTATTTTCGATTGTAAGCATAATGAAAAACTATTCAGAATGCAAGGTTTTTTTATTTGTTCAACTGGTTGTTTTTACGGAAGGTTTCACCAGCTGGAATTAATTTACCGATAATTACGTTTTCTTTGAGACCTTCTAGTTTGTCTATTCGTTTAGTTGTAGCTGCTTCTACTAATACCTTAATGGTTTCTTGGAAGGAAGCTGCAGATAACCAACTGTCTGTAGATAGTGCGATTGGAATTAGCCCCATAAGAGTTTTTTCGTATTTAACTGGCTTTTTTCCTTCGTTTTCGAGTACCCGGTTGATATTATCAACTTTGATTTTATTGCTTATTTGACCTGAAGTAAGTTTAGAATCTCCACTGTCTGTAATTTTCACTCTAGATACCATTTGGTGCGCAATGATTTCGATATGTTTATCGTTAATATTTTGTCCTTGGAGAGCGTAAATAGTTTGTACTTCTTCGATTATATATTTCAAAGTTGTATATTCGTCAGTTAGTTTGATCAATTCTTTTAGATTAATTGAACCACTTGTAAGACATTCTCCTTTTTGAACTTCTTGTTTGTTTTTAACTTTTAAAAATTTACCTTTTGGAACTAGGTATACTTTTTGAATAGCTTCTTCTGTTTCGATAGTGATGTTGAAATTTGTTAATTCTTTAACTTGTCCTGCTTCTTGAGCTCTTAATACGTTGTTGTTGGTTGAGCATTTAGCGATGATTTGTTTTTCTTTTACTGCTTCACCTTTTTTCACAACTGGTAGGAAGTTTTCTGCAAGAGTGTAGTTGATTTGAACCGGTTCTTTAGAATCTACTTCGATTTCTTGGTTCTTACCTTTGTTAGTTACTTTTACTGTACCAGTAATAGAGGTAAGGATAGCTGGTGATTTAGGGTTTTTAGCTTCTAGAATTTCATCTACTCTTGAAAGACCTTGAGTAATATCAGATTCTTGTTGAACTCCACCCATGTGGAAGGTACGCATTGTTAACTGAGTACCTGGTTCACCAATAGATTGAGCTGCAATGATTCCAACTGGAGTTCCAAGTTTAACTGTTTTATTGGTACCAAGATCGAATCCATAACATTTTTGGCAGACACCACCTTCGGTTTTACATGTTAGAGGAGAGTAAGCTTTTACAGTTGTAATATTGTGTTTTTCAATCAGTTCTACTTCTGAGTGACCTAGAGATGTTTCTTTGCTGATGATTATTTCGCCAGTGTTCGGATCAACTAAATCGTTGGCAATTTGGCGACCGAAGATTCTATGAATAAAGTCTAGGCCAATTTTTTCAGATGATTCTTTAGTAATCAGGTGAGATTGTTCAGTTCCACAGTCGTGTTCACGTACAATTAAGTCTTGAACCGCATCTACTAAACGACGAGTCAGGTAACCAGCCTCAGCTGTTTTCAGAGCGGTATCAGATTTACCTTTACGACCGGAGTGAGAGGCGATAAAGTATTCAAGAATCGTGTAACCTTCGATTAGGTTTGATTTGATTGGAAGTTCAATAGTACGACCAGCTGGATTAGTTACCAGACCTTTCATACCACATAGCTGAGTGATTTGCCCCCAGTTACCACGAGCTCCTGAGTTTACCATATAGTGAAGGTCGTTTTCTTCTTCGATTAGACCTACCATTATTTTTGTAATTTCATTTTTGGCTTCATTCCATACTTTGATGGTGTGGCGGTAGCGTTCCTCTTCTGTTAGTAGACCTCTCCAATGTTGGTTGGAAATTTCTTTAACTTTAGCGTTTCCTTCTTCTATGATTTCATGTTTGGTGTTTGGAGTTGGCATATCTGCTGCAGAAAGACTAATTCCAGAGATAGTGGCGTACTTGAATCCGATATCTTTTAAGTCATCACACAGTTTGGCGGTAACTTCCAGTCCATAGCTATTGAAGGAGTCCATGATTAGATTCGAAAGATCACCTTTCTTCATTGTTTTGTTTAGGAACTGAAGGTTTTTTGGTAAAATTTGGTTGAATATTACGCGTCCAGCAGTTGTTTCTACTAGTTCTTTTTTAGTGTAATATTTGATTTTACTTTGCAGATGTAATTTTTTTAATTCTAAGGCTGCATTAATTTCATTTAGATTTGAGAATACCGCACCTTCACCTGCTAGATCTTTAGTTTCTTTGGTAAGGTAGTAGGCTCCAAGGATCATATCTTGCGATGGATCCACAATTGGTTCACCGGCTGATGGCTTGAGTAAGTTTTTAGCAGATTGAATTAGTTCCGCAGCTTCTTTTTGAGCTGGCTCAGAAAGAGGCAAGTGAACAGCCATTTGGTCTCCATCGAAGTCGGCGTTAAATGCGGCACAAACTAGTGGATGGATTTGGATGGCTTTACCTTCGATAAGTTTTGGTTTGAAGGCTTGAATACCAAGTCTGTGCAGGGTAGGAGCACGGTTTAGAAGTACGTGCTTGTTTTTAGTTACTTCTTCAAGTATGTCCCAAACTTCTTTACGGTTGGCTTGAATTAGTTTTTCAGCAGATTTGATGTTGTGAGCGTATCCATCTCGGATTAGTCTAGAAAGTACAAATGGTTTAAATAAAGTTAAGGCCATTTGTTTTGGTAGGCCACATTGGTCGAGTTTTAATTTTGGACCAACTACAATTACCGAACGACCTGAGTAATCTACACGTTTACCAAGTAGATTTTGGCGGAAACGTCCTTGTTTCCCTTTTAGGAAGTCTGATAAAGATTTGAGTTTACGTTTGTCTCCTGCGTTGTAAGAAGTCCGTGATTGACGAGCTGAAATGTTGATTAGGGTGTCTACAGCTTCTTGTAGCATTCGTTTTTCATTTCTACAAATTACTTCTGGGGCCCCAATTGAAAGGAGTTTTTTAAGACGGTTGTTACGGTTGATTACTCTTCTGTAGAGATCATTTAGGTCAGAGGCAGCAAAACGACCACCGTCTAGTTGTACCATTGGACGAATTTCTGGAGGAGAAACTGGTAAAACTTTGATAACCATCCAGCTTGGATTGTTACCAGATTGGATCAATCCTTTTGCAAAGTTAATTCTTTTTTCGATTTTTTTAAGTTTTTGCCCAGAGCTTTTGGTACTTTGTATTTGTAGATCTTCAACTAATTGATTCAGGTTAAGGTTGTTGATAATTTCTTCAATTGCTTCGGCACCAGTAGAGGCTGTAAATACATGTCCAAATTTAAGCGACATATTACGGTAGCGTAATTCGGAAAGAACCTTACCAACTTCTAATTCTTTGAGGTCGTCTTTGGCTTGTTTGTGTTGTTCATCTAAAGCGTCAATTTTTTGAGAGAATTCATTTTCTATTTTTGTTTCTTGAGCTTCAGTGATGTCTTTGATAGCTGCTTTTTCTTCTTTATACTCTTCAGCTAGTTTGTTTCTTAAGGCTTGATATTCTGTTTCGAGTTGTTCTAGTGTTTGTGTTTGGTTTTCTTTGTTTACACTAGTTACTATGTAGGCAGCAAAATAAACAACTTGTTCTAAACTTTTAATAGGTTGGTTTAGAAGTAATCCAAGGCGTGATGGAGTAGAACGGAGGTACCAAATATGAGTTACAGGTACTGCTAATTTGATGTGTCCCATTCTTTCACGACGTACTGCAGATTTGGTGACTTCAACTCCACATTTTTCACAAATTACTCCTTTGTAACGGATACGTTTGTATTTTCCACAGTAACACTCATAGTTTTTGGTTGGACCGAAGATTCTTTCACAAAAGAGACCTTCTCGTTCTGGTTTTTGCGTACGATAGTTGATGGTTTCTGGTTTTTTTACTTCACCATGTGACCAAGATAAAATTTGGTCAGGGGATGCAAGTGAGATAGAAATCGCATCAAACGTATGTAAGTGATCTTGATTATATGACATAGTTTGTAATTATTTGTTTTATTGTTTTTCTTCAGAATTAGTTTCGGGTTCAGCTTCGGTTGCTGTGCTGTTGTTTGCAACTATTTCTGTGTCAATTAATGCATCGATATCTTTGGTAACACTTCCACTGTTTGCAGGTTTTTCTGGACTTGGGTCTTGTGTGTTACTTTCGAGATCGGTTGCAATTTCTTTGTCGATTTCTTTTTCTTCTTCCTCGAAGTAAAATTCTTCTGGATTCTCATCAACTGATTCAGCTTGATCAAGTAATTCAACGTTAAGTCCAAGAGCTTGAAGTTCTTTTAATAATACGTTGAATGATTCTGGAGTTCTTGGTTTCTTGATTTTTTCATTTTTAATAATGGCCTCGTATGCTTTGGCACGACCGTACATATCATCTGATTTGATTGTTAGCATTTCTTGTAGACAGTGAGAGGCACCATAGGCTTCGAGTGCCCATACTTCCATTTCACCGAAACGTTGTCCACCTTTTTGAGCTTTACCACCGAGTGGTTGTTGCGTCACAAGAGAGTACGGACCGATTGAACGTGCGTGGATCTTGTCTTCTACAAGGTGAGAAAGTTTTAAGATGTATGAAACTCCAACGGTAGTTTTTTTGGCAAACGGTTCTCCCGTCTTACCATTATATAATTGGATTCTACCGTCGGCAGGTAGGTCATTTTGAGTTAGTAGATTTTGTACAGTTATTGCATCGATACCTTCTAGGGCTGGTGTTGCAATTGGTGTACCTAAAGTTTTGGAAACTAGACCTAGGTGGTTTTCAAGAATCTGTCCAATGTTCAAACGAGCTGGTACCCCTAGAGGATTCAAGCAGATGTCGATTGGAGTTCCATCTGGTAGGTAAGGCATGTCTTCTTCTGGAACAATGTTAGCAATTACACCTTTGTTTCCGTGACGCCCGGCAATTTTATCACCGATTGAAATTTTTCTTGTTTGTCCAACGGAGACTTGAATTTGTTTGAGTACTCCGGTTTGTAGTTCATCTCCATTTTTACGATCAAAAATTTGAATTCCTACAATTTTTCCGTAAGATCCACCTGGCATTTTGAGTGATGTATCTTTAACGTCGCGTGCTTTGTCTCCAAAAATTGCTCTTAGAAGTCTTTCTTCAGCTGTGAGTTCGGTTTCACCTTTTGGTGTGATTTTACCAACTAGTAGATCACCTTCTTTAACAGATGCACCCATACGGATAATACCGTTTTCGTCTAAGTTGCGTAATTTAGCTTCAGAAACATTTGGAATGTCCTGTGTGATGGTTTCAACTCCGAGTTTAGTATCGCGGACGTCGATTGTGTATTCTTCAATATGTACTGTATCAAATACACCGTCTTTAACTAGACGATCTGAAATCACTACCGCATCTTCAAAGTTGTAACCTTCCCATGCCATGTAGCCTGTTAACAGGTTTGCGCCAAGGGCTACTTCACCTTGCTCAATGGCAGAACCATCTGCTAGTACGTCGCCGGCTTTGAATTTGTCGCCTGTTTTAACGATTGGTCGCTGGTTTAAACATGTTCCTTGGTTAGAACGTAAGAAGTTTTGTAGGTTGTATGTAATTTTTTTACCATTGGCATACATTGCGATAATTCTGTTAGCGTCGGCGTATGAAACTTGACCATCTTGCTCTGCGATTACACAGTGTGAACTGTTGCGACCTGCAATTGTTTCCGAACCAGTACCAACTAAAGGACGTTGAGGTCGAATAAGTGGCACAGCTTGACGTTGCATGTTTGTTCCCATCAAGGCTCTGTGGTTATCATCGTGTTCTACAAATGGAATTAGAGAGGTTGAAAGTGATAGGATTTGTTTTGGAGATACTTCTATATGCGTGATTTCATTGATGTGTGACATAATAGCTTCACCCTTTTTACGAGTTGGCACGCGGGTAGTCGTAAACTGTTGGTTTTCGTCTAGCTCTGTGTTAGCTTGCGCAATAATTAGATGGGATTCTTGTTCAGCATCGAAATGTTCGATTTCTTCTGTTACAAATGGGCGAACTGGAATTTCTTTGTCTTTGAGCTTGTTAATTTTAGCTGCTATTTCTTTAGTGATTTTTTCATTTTCTTTAGCAATGATTTTTTTTCCATCTGTTAGCTCTGTTCTTGTGATGCGGCCAATTAGACCTTTTTGAGTATTTTTAACCGTGTTTTGAATTTTTCTAAAAGGAGTCATGATGAATCCGTACTCGTTTACTTCACCATAAAGGGCTAAGTGTACTACTAGACCGATATTTGGTCCTTCTGGAGTAGCTACTGGGCATATTCTTCCGTAGTGAGTTTGGTGTACATCCCGTACATCAAATGAGGCTCTTTCACGAGAAAGTCCACCTGGACCCATAGCTGAGATACGTCTTTTATGGGCTAGTTCTGAAAGAGGATTGGTTTGATCCATGAACTGTGAAAGTTGAGAGTTAGCAAAGAATTCACGTAGAGCAGCTGTAATTGGGCGTGAATTTACTAATTGAGTTGGTGTTACTGTTTCAGAATCCATAACTGTCATACGGTCTTTGATGATTCTTTCAGTTCTTAGAAGGCCAACACGGAATTTGTTTTGAACTAATTCACCAACACCTCTAATACGTCTGTTTGATAGATCGTCGATGTCATCAGGCCCTACATTCTCAAGGTTTAGTTCGATGAGATGGTGGAAAATACGTAAAAAATCATCTTTTTGTAGAGCGTGGAACTCTTTGTTGTTTGGAGTGTCGATTCCAAAGCGGTTGTTAAGTTTGTAACGCGCTACTTTACCCATGTCGTATTTTTTTACGTCGAAGAACATCGTATCAATTGTGTTTTTGGCGTTTTCAGCTGTTGCGAGATCGCCTGGTCTAATACGTTTGTAGATTAATTGATATGCTTCGTTAGCGTTGATTGAAGTATCTTTGTCTAGAGTTTTTTGAATAAAATTGATTTCTTTACCAAATTCATGATTGGCAAACTCATCGAGTATTTCTTTGTCAGATTCAAAACCTAAAATACGTAAGAAAGCAGTAGCTGGGATTTTACGTTTACGATCAACTTTGATACTGATTACACCTCTTTTATCTGTCTCTAATTCTAGCCATGCGCCACGTTTTGGTATGATCTTAGCTGCGGCGTATGGAGCGTGTTGATTAAGTCCAAAGAATGCGCCTGGCGCTCTTACGATTTGATTAACCACAACTCTTTCGATCCCGTTTACTATAAACGATGCTTTGTCTGTCATTAAAGGTATAGAACCTAAGAAAACATCTTGTTCTTTAATTTCACCAGTTTCTTGATTAACCAACTGTACGTGTACCTTGAGAGGTGCTTCGTAAGTTAAGTTTTTTTTGCGGCAAATATCTGGAGCATGTTTTGGCTCTCCGATTTCATGAGATGTGAACTCAAGAGAAAGTTTACGGCCAGAAAAATCACTAATAGGAGATATGTCCTCTAGTAATTCTTGAATACCTTCTGTCAGGAAGCGTTCGTAACTTTGTTTTTGGACGCCAATTAAGTCTGGCAATTGTCCAGCTTCAGTTTCGGAGCCAGTATAAAAAAGCCTTTCACCAACTTGGTTGGATTGAGGTTTTGATACTTTCGCTACGATTTTTTGTGCAGACACAGGGGCTTTTTTTTGAGCCATGTGTAATAGGGGTTAGCGAGTAAAAAAAGTGCTCACCGCGCTCACAACACAATCGTATCTTTGGTTTAACATACGGATTTTATTGTTTATTGGTCCTTAAGTCAATACTAAATATAAAAAAAAGAGCTTTTTTATGGCTCTTTGTAAGTTCTTAATTGTTTTCAGCTGATGGGTTTTGATTTTCGTCAGGAATTATTTTACCTAGTTGTTCTACTTTAGTTTCTATGCTTGTAAGTAGTTGGGTAATTTGTCCTAAGGTGAATGCAATATTGAACATTACTTTTTCGCTATGTTGTTGAGGTGTTGTTTCAACGTTTTGTTCGTTTAAATGTTCCATATTGAGTAGTTAATTATAATCTAATTATACCGATTCCTATTTAATTTTGTACAGTGAAATGGCTTTACTCTTGATGGCTTTGTGTTGCTGTTTTATATTTGTTTGAATTTGGTAAATTCTTGTAAGGCTTTTGGTATGTGAATGTTTCCGTCTTGGTCTTGGTGATTTTCGGCTAGGGCAATTGGAAGCCGAGAGGTAACTATAGCAGTTCCGTTTAGGGTGTGGGCGAATTGTTTTTTGCCATTTGCATCCACGTATTTAATGTTTGCACGGCGTGCTTGGTAATCTAGACAGTTTGAAGTTGAGGTTATCTCTCCGTAGTCTCCTTGGTTTTGCTCGTCACCTTTCATTATCATGTAAGCTTCGATGTCGTATTTTCTGTATGCTGCTCCTCCAAGGTCAGCGGATGCTATATCTATCAGTTGGTAGGGGATTTCTAGTCCGTCAACGATTTGAAGTTCGATATTTTTAATTTTTTCATGAATTTGTTCTGAGTCTTCTGGTTTACAAATTGCAAATATTTCGAGTTTTGAAAATTGGTGAACTCGGTATAGTCCTTTAGAAGTTCTACCGTAAGATCCGCCTTCTTTACGGAAGCATTTAGAAATAGCGGCAAAGATTTTTGGTCCTTTAGATAAATCAACTACTTCGTTTGCGTAGTAACCTAACATTGTAATTTCGGAGGTACCGATAAGAGAAAGCTCTTCTCCTTCTATGTTATAGATTTCGTCTGAGTCACCACGTGGGTTGAATCCTGCGTTTTGTAGCATTGATTTTAAAGCAAAATCTGGAGTTTCGTAAATATCAGTAATACTATTTTTAGCTAATACTGAAATTCCATATTGGATTAAAGCATTATTTAAGTGGACTAATTCATTTTTGGCAAAGTAGCTTTTATGACCTGCAACTTTTGAACCACTTTTAAAATCAACTAGACCTTTGCTTTCAAAAAGTTCTAGGTGGTCTTTAGGAGTAAAATCGAATTTTTTAGGTTCCATGTTTTTGTATAAGACATTGAAGTCGGCTTCTTCACCAATAGGAGAATCTTTATGGGTTAGGTTTGGCACCTTTGATAGTTGATCATAGAATTTTTCTAGAATTTGTCTTTCTTGTTCTTCGAGTTCTTTGATTGACTGGCTGAGTTGTTTAAGTTGAGCAATTTTTTCTGGAGTTGGTTTGGATTTGGAGCTTGATTTTAGTTCGGATCTTTTGGAGTCTAATAATTGTTGGTGAGTTTTACGTTGATCGTCTAATTTAAGTAAACCGTGGATGTCTACTTTTGTTCTACGATCTTGGCAATTTTGAATTATTAAATCCGTGTTTTCACGAATAAATTTGATATCAAGCATTTAACACTATTAATGGTTGATGTTATAGTACATCTTTTGTGCTTGATTAGTCAATTGTACTTGCCTGTTTTACACTGTCTTGAATTTATGTTATAGTGTAGTGAAGTAATTCAATGTATGCAGGAGATTGTACCAAATTTAGTTCCAAGTTCTGGAGAATCTGAACTTTCTGTTATTTCAAAGTTTAAGCCACGGTTTGAGACACTTCAGGTTTTAAATAACAAGCTTGATTCGCTCAATAACCAGTTTGAATCTTTAATGTATAATATTACTCAGCCTAAATTAAATGATTTAAAAAATTATTTTTTGGAGTTAAAAAAATCTCAAAATTTTGACATTGTTAAGATTAAATTGATGGCCAAAACTATTTTATCCACTTTAAATGAAGCTCAGCTACTCTGGACCGAATTAGATATATTAGAAAGAAGCGCTTTAGATGGAGTAAGTGATCAATTGCTTGCGAATTTTGTTGACTTTCGTAAATTTGTATTCCCAGATTTAGATAATTATGATTTGGTGAGTCAGATAGACGTGGTTCAGGATGTAATGAAAATACCATACCTAAGAGATGCGCGTAGTGTAGCCTTGGATATGCAGGCGATTTATTTTGCACGTAAAGAAATTGAACAATTGGTGAAGTCTGATAGCTTGATATTTGATCCACACTTTTGTGGTCAGGTTGATGATGCTATTCATTTTAAATCAGAAATTTATAATCAGTTTAAATCTGTTACAGGTTATAGAGAGCAATTGCGTGATTTTGATTTTTTTAATACTCCCAATGATTTGTATGACCATTTAAATAGTTTGATTATTTGTGTTTTAAAAAATGCTCAAAAACCTAGCTTTAAAGTTGTGTATAAAAGGAAGTCAGATCCTAATAATCAATTTTTATATCTAGCTGTTCCATCCTTAGAAGTTTATGGTGAAACGGATTTAGTTGGAACTATCAATTTTGATGATTATTTTATTCCAAGAATTTTTGATCCTACAAAGTACTCTTTTGATTCAGCGAGTTTGTATGATGTATTTGATAAACAAGCTGCCGAAAATACTATAAAAACTGATATGTTAAATTTTAATCTGAAGGCTTTCGTGCGAACTGAAGTATTGAGAGGTAATACCTATTATTTAGCATTGTTAAGTTTTTTCCCTGGGTCATTTGCGGATTTTATGTTAAATAAAATGGGGGATCAAGAGCGAAAGGTATTGATGAAAACTGCTTCTTATTTTATGTATTTGCTTAATGACATGGGTTTGAAGGATGATGATCTGTGGTATTATAAAAAGCTTGGTGTTAAACCAAGTAAGCTTAGTCTAAGTGAGTTTTCTCAGATTGGCGCGGTTTTGAAAGGTCTAGACTTTACTCAGGTTAAAAATGAAGACGATGAATCGCTTAGCACATTTAAGCAAGGGCAATTTAATAATGATGCTGCACAGCTGGCTGAGTGTTTTAAGAAATTTCAGGATATTGTTGCTCCGTAAATGATTTTAGATTGCTGTTGACGTTTTAAACTTCGTGTATATAATTAAAGCATTATTAATTTATATATGACTAAAATCACTGCTATACGACAACAGTTTTTAAAAGATAACGGAGTAGAAAATCACTCGGATATTGATTGGTTTAGGATTTGAACTGTATAAAGTTAGTTTATCGGTTGATGACTTTATCGTCATAATAATCTGATTTTTGTTTGTTTGAACTTTTCTTAGGTTTAGATTATTCTGTGCTTTATGTGTGTTTTGGCTAGTTTTGAATGATTTTCTTCTCTAAATAACACAATTAAGGCTTTGTAAAACGGTCTATTGACTTTTTGTGTTTTTGCTGTGTGGCTCGGCTTTGTGTGCTTGTTTTTTGTTGTAGTATGAGTGTAGATTTAATTTGCTGATTTGGTATTGTCTTATTTATAGCTATTAATTTGTTTTTGTTTTATATGCAAATTTGAAATTTTGTTTTAAGTATGTTATTATTAAGTGATTAATGAATAATATGGATCAGAAAAAATTAATTGGTATCTTTAAAAACGTTGGTTTGAGTGAAAAGCATTTAAAGATTTATTTGTATTTATTAGAATTTGGTCCCAAAAAAGCTTCTAAGTTGGCTGTCTTTTTGAGGTTAAATAGAACAGTTACTTATGATTACTTGGAGCAAATGGTCTCTGCTAATTTGATTGTATTGCTACCTGATGCAAAGGTGAATACTTATATGGCTAACCCACCTGAGTCTTTGAAAGTATTGCTTCAGGATAGGGTTTATATGAATAAACGTTATTTGTTTGAATTGGATAAGGTTTTGCCCGAATTGAATTTGTTGCAAAATACAAATGAACAGGTGACTCAAGTGGTTTTTTATAAAGGTAGGTCAAATTGTATTACTTTTTTTAAGAATCTGTTTTCAAAACCTTCGGAATCGATTGTTAAGGTAATTGTAGGGCCAATGATTGAAGGGGATGAAACCTTGAATTTGCTTTATGATTTGTTGCAAAAATTTAAGCCTAGTGTGCAAGAAATCCATTGTATAAACGGGAAAATGAATGATCTGTCTCGTGAATATATCAGAAAGTGTTTGAGTGTGAATCCAAACCATCAGTTTCGGATACATGATTTTCAGGATATCAATTGTGAGTTGGTATTACAGGAAGATAAGTTTTATATGTACAACTATAAGGCTAATACCTCTGAAATACCACATGTAATCGATATTCAATCTAAAAGTTTAGCAAGCTTGCAGCACCAAATGTTTGGACTTTTATGGTCTCAAGCTAAAGAATTAGATTTATAAGTAAAAAGAGGCTTGTAAGCCTCTTTTTATGAGTTTGGTGTGTGGTTTTAATTATCGCTTGAATGAGTGGTTTGAATATAACCAGCCACACCATTTTCACTAATATATTCTTCGAATGTTCCTGCGAATGGATTTGGATCATCCGGAAATACTGCTACAGGAACTTTAGGATATAAGAATGCACTTCGGTTAGGTAGCTTAAGTGGTACAATTACTCTATTTAAAAGGAGCTCTTTTATGAGTACTAGTTGAGCTTTAAAACCTTCTGGTGCGAATACTTCTCCGTCTATTGATCGGTTTAGTAGATCAATGCTTTTTCCATTACAATTGGGGTCGAAGAATAATTCCTCTCCATTAGTTGCAGCACATTGATTTTTTTCTCCTATTTCATCAACTTGATTTTCGTGAATGCAAACTACTTCCCCTAGTCCTATTTTGTATGGACCTATAAACCGACTATAAGCTTCTGCTATCTTAGGTTCTGTAATTTTAACCACTGTTACGCCGTCAGGTATGTTGTTATAAACCTTTGGTCCTATACTAAAAAGTTGTTCTGTGTAGCCCGTTGGACAATTTTCTTCACCTTTGTGCGTGATGTTTTCCATGCATCCTGTTGCCATATTTAGTATGGCGGCACAGACTGCTGCTGTTAATCCTTTTTTTCCTTCTGGAGCCATTGATCCTTTATTTTTAGAAGTTTCTGCTCTTCTTACTAAATTAAACATAGTAAATTTGTTAAAGTAATTTAAATTTAACTCCAATTTTAATTTTTGGCAATTTTTTTTCGCATTTTTCTGCTTGGTATTTGTTTATTGTTTTTGGTACCGCCTCTTTTGTCGTTTTTGTTTCGACACAATTTTTTTGTAAGCTATTCTATATATAAAAAAGCCCGAATAACGGGCTTTTTGTAAATTTATTAGGTGAGTTTTATCCTAGTAGTTTTTTTATGTTTTTTTTATGAATCTTTAATGCAGCTTTAATTGATCTTCTAATTAATTTTACTGTTGGGTTTTCTGTATCATCATCTGTGTAGAGTAATTTTTTGATTCTAAATCTAGTATGCCTTCGCTTATTTTAGATTGACCATCTATACTTTGCTCTGTTGTAGGTCTATTAATATTGTTCATATTTATAATTTTAATTTGATTGTTATAATAAGAAAACCCACAAAAGTGGGTTTTTGTTTTTAGTCTTGGATTACTTCGCCGTCGATTGGATCGTCTTTTTTGGTTTCTGATTCATCTTGGCTTGTATTTGAGCCTTGGTTTTGTTGTTCGGCTTGGTACATGGCTTCGCCGATTTTTTGGATTTCTTTGGAAAGTTCTTCGGTTTGAGTTTTGATAGTTTCGATGTCTTTTTCTTCGGCTTCAAGTAATTTTTTGATTGAATCTACCTTTTCTTGAATTGGAGCTTTTACATCTTCTTCTACCTTGTCGGCGTGTTCTTTAAGAGTTTTTTCGGTTTGGTATACTAGTGTTTCGGCTTGGTTGATGACTTCGACTGATTCTTTTTTCTTTTTGTCTTCTTCTGCGAACTTTTCTGCGTCAGCTTTCATCTTTTCGATTTCTTCGTCGGTCAGTCCTGAGGAGCCGGTGATGGAAATTTTTTGTTCTTTGCCTGTAGCTTTGTCTACCGCTTTAACGTTTAAGATACCGTTGGCATCTACATCGAAACTTACTTCGATTTGTGGTACTCCTCGTGGAGCTGGCGCGATACCATCTAAAATAAAGCGACCGAGTGATTTGTTGTCTTGAGCCATTTGGCGTTCACCTTGTAAAACGTGGATTTCAACCGAGGGTTGGTTGTCGGCTGCAGTAGAGAACACTTGAGACTTAGTAGTTGGAATTGTAGTGTTTTTTTCGATTAGGGGAGTTGATACGCCACCTAAAGTTTCGATACCTAAAGTTAGTGGGATTACATCGAGAAGTAGAACATCTTTAACGTCACCTTGTAATACACCACCTTGAATAGCAGCTCCTAGTGCCACAACTTCATCTGGGTTAAGACCTTGGTGTGGCTCTTTACCGAAGAAGTTTTTGACTTTTTCACGTACTAAAGGCATACGCGTCATTCCTCCTACTAAAATTACTTCGTCGATGTCTGATTCGTATAATTTAGAGTCTTTGAGCGCTTGGCGGCATGGCTCTAGGGATTTTTCGATAATCGAATCTGCAATTTGTTCTAAGGTAGAACGTTTGAAGTTTAAGTTCAAATGCTTAGCACCTGAGGCGTCAGCCGTGATAAATGGTAGGTTGATTTCGGTTTCTTGGGCAGAGGAAAGTTCGATTTTAGCTTTTTCAGCTGCTTCTTTAAGTCTTTGTAGGGCAGCTTTGTCTTTAGAGAGGTCGATTCCTTCGCTCTTTTTGAATTCTGCTAGTAGGTGTTTTAAAATTGCGTTATCAAAGTCGTCACCACCTAAAGTTGTGTTACCGTTGGTTGCTAGTACTTCGATTTGTTTTTCGCCGTCGATGTCAGCGATTTCTAGGATAGATACGTCGAAGGTACCACCACCGAGGTCGTAAACTGCAACTTTTTTGTCGCCACCTTTTTTGTCGATACCGTATGCGAGTGAGGCAGCGGTTGGTTCGTTGATGATTCTGAGTACTTCTAGACCGGCGATTTTACCAGCATCTTTGGTAGCTTGACGTTGTGTGTCGTTGAAGTAGGCTGGAACTGTAATTACAGCTTGGGTTACTTCGTGCCCTAAGAAGCTTTCGGCGTCGGCTTTAAGTTTTTGTAGTACCATGGCAGAAATTTCAGCTGGACGGTTTTGTTTACCGTTGAGCATGATTTCTGCTTCTCCTTTAGATCCTTTAACCACTTTGTATGGTAAGACGTCGATAATTGATTGAATCTCTTTATAATCGTGACCAATTAGTCTTTTAGCAGAGAAGATTGTGTTTTCTGGGTTGGTAACAGCTTGGCGTTTAGCCGCTACACCAACTAGACGTTCATCATTTTTGTAAGCCACTATTGATGGAGTGGTGCGTAGACCTTCGCTAGAAGAAATTACTACAGCTTCGGTTCCTTGCATTACTGCGACACAGGAATTGGTTGTTCCTAGGTCGATTCCTATAACTTTACTCATATTTTAATATAAATTAAATTAGCACTCGTTATTATAGAGTGCTAAAATAAAGATTGCAAGTGTTTTTTCTCTTAGTCTTGAGCTACTGCTTTAGCGTCTTGGATTTTGAAAACTCCGGCTTCAAACCCTTGGATAAAGTTTTTGCCTTCAAATTTTTGTCCTTCAACTGCTAAACCTTTGGCCTTATTAGATACAAGGTAGTCACGAGCTTTAACAGAGTCTTTACCAACTGCGTTGGCGGCTGCAACTAAATTATAAAGTGCATCGTGTAGAGAAAGAGTTAAGTATCCTTCTAGCATTGGGATTTCACCTTGGTTGGCTTTAACTTGAGCGATAAATTCTTGGCCGGCTGAGCTTTGCACCACTGGTGCATCGACTATTATCATGCCTTCCGCAACTTCTGGAAATTCAGTACGAGAATCGTCTGTGAGGTAAGCGATTTGGCTAACTAGTTGAATGTTTGTTAGGGCGTCTAGGTTTTCGTTGAGTTGTTTACCAAGTGCCGTGGCTGTAGGCCCTGGGAATGGGTTTAGCATAATTGCATCTGGTTGAGTTTTAAGCACTTTTTCAATGATGTTTCGAAAATCAGTAGTAGTTTTTTCGAAAGTTTCAGAGATCACTATTTGGTCGGCTAGGTCAGACTCGATAGCTTGTTGAATACCCAAATTATATTCGTTTTGTTCAGAGATAACTGCAACTTTTTCGTAGGTTTTTAATTGGGAAATCAGTTGGTTGCTGATGTCTTTATCTGAATAACAGAAAGAATATAGAAAAGGACTTTGTCCTTCTAAATTTGGAGTAGAGCTGGCACCTGTTACAGATAGCATTTGGTATTCAGTAGCTAGTGGTGCGACTGCTAAGCTTTCGTTAGAGCACCATGGCATAATGAAATCTACTTGGTCGATATCCATGAGTTTTTGGTAAGCTGTTACGGCGTCTGTGCCGGAACATTTCCCGTCTTCGTAAATGAGTTCAACGTCTTGGTCGTTGTATCCACCTTCGGCGTTGATTTTTTGCAAAGTTTCGTTGAGAATTTTTTGAGTTTCTTCACCATACATGGCAGCGTTGCCACTTAAGGGGGTAAGTACACCGATTTTTAATGGGGAGGTGTCGGCCTCGGTGCTTGGGCTACTTTGGCAGCCAACTAAAAGCATAGCGCTGAGTGCTAAGATGCTTAATTTTTTCATAGGTTCGTGTTAATTCGAACCTATTATATTTTGGCGCAAGGTTTTTGTCAAAAGATAAATAATTGCAAAACTATTGTTCTTTCCAGTGTCTTGAGCCAACAGTTTGCCGTATGTAGGTCTTGCCTTTATAGGTTATTTCATTGCTATCTTCTATTTCTAATTGGTTAATATCTAATTGTTCATAATGTGTACTTGCACCAGATTCTTTATCACATAAATAAATTTGGAAGGTGTTGTTTTTGATTCTAAATTCCTTGCGTTGGTTTTTATCGTAAAGTGTTAGGAACTCTTTAGTTTTAGGTGACCTGCCGAGTTTTGCGATTGCGCTAAATTGACTAACTCTTTTTGGGTTGTCGATATTAAGCGCTGCCATGTAGTTTGGAAGTTCTGCAATTTCGCTTGTTGAAAGGTCCTTAGTTTCTATAAATTGGTACAAGTAAGAAGCTTTTAGTTCGACTCCTTTACGAAACATTGCATCTCTCGTTGAGATTTTTTCTTGTAAGCGCAGAAGAGCTTGGGTTTTAGTAGAGCTTGGATTGCAATTTTTAGCTTTATCAAACTTACCTGAACGGATGTAGAAGCTTGCTTTTAGGTCTTGCGTGAGGTTTGTAAATAGCCTGTTTGTTTCAATGTTCTGTATTTGAGAAGTTATTAGTTGTGCGTCGCGGTTTGGATTTTGGCAATAGTGTTCAATAAGTTTTTGAAATAAAGTCTGTTGATTAGTGCCTAAGGTGCTCTTTGTTTGAATTTCATTAGCCAATGTTGTGTATGTTTCAGCTTTGGCAGGACTGAAGGTGTTTTTATAATGTAGTTGAACCAAGGGTTTTGAATATTGTTCGATTTGCTCTGTGAACTTTGTTGTAAAGTCTGTAAATTGTTTAGCCGTTGCTTGTCGTTTTGTAAGGTTTGGGCTTGTCAAAGCTTCTTCAATATTTATATTGAAATTTTGATTGTTATTTATAAAGCTGCCTGTAAAATCATAGTTTTTTCTTTTAAATAGATTTTTGTGTTTTTCTAACTTTGTTCCATATACGTTTAGTGTTTTGTCACGTAATTCAATATGTTTTTGCCTTAAAGTTTGAAAACTTGCATTGTTTATAAATTCTCTTCTACTAATACGATCTAAGCTTCTTGTTTGACTATCTTTTGGATATAAACTTAAGGTAGTTTTGATGTCTTCTAGTGTTTTGGGTAGGTTTTGGTTTGAGTGATGGTCTTGTAAGTTATTGAAATTGAAAATAGCTTCGATTTCTTGGTTGGTACAGATACCTCCAAGCTCTTCTTTGATGGTAGATAGGTTTTGAATATAATATAAACCATTGTCTACTGCATCTTGGTTAGTTTCATTTTTTGCTGCAGCTACAGTTGAAATTTTTCTTAATTCTTTTTGTAGCTGTAGTTCTTTACTTGGTTGTTTTAAATTGGATAGTTTGATTGTATTGTGTGGTGATATGTTTTGGCTGTTGTAGCATACTATATCTTTTACGATCGTTAACTTTGGAGTTGATTTTAATAAGACTTGGGTAGATGGAAGTAGTTTGAGTCCATTAAATAGCTGAAGATTCGAATTACCTGAATTTACTTGTGTTCTGAGTGCTTTTAAGCTTTGTTCAAATTGATTTATTCTTTCAAGTCCAACACCGTTTGTGTAGTTAAAGGTTTCTAGATTGTAAGGTACGGACTCAGCTGAACTTGCTTCTATAGTTGATTGCATTTTTTTGTGTGCTTTGGAGATTGCTGATGTTAATTTTTTAAGATATTTTTCGGCGGCTTTTTCTTTTGCTGATCTTTTGTCGTTTCTTCCGTGAGATTCAAAGTTAAACTCAATAGTACCTAATTGGTTTAAAATGAAGTTGAGTTTGTTTATATCCTTTTGCTGAGATGCTTCAGGTTTTTTAAAGTTTTTTATTAAGCGACCAATTGTTTCATCTAAAGACTTAGGAGGGTTGTCATACTTTCGGTCTGGGAAATTTCTTTGTAAATAATTTACTGCAGCTTGTAAATGTTTTACTGCATATGCTTTGCTACCCTTAAAGGTGCTTTCATTAAAGGTCGGCACTTGCGGTATATTTTTTTGTTGAGTTTCTTGTGATTCAGGATTTCTAGGGTTTGCTGATCTGGATCTTGGCTGAGGAGTTGTTGGATTTTGAGGAGCTGTTGGAGTTGGTGGAGCTGGTGTAGCTGGTGGAGTTGATGGTTTGCCATAGTTTTTTAGTGCGGTGTGTAGTGCTTTTAACTTTTTATTTACTTGTATTAATTTTGTGTGTTTGCTGTTGATTGCCTTGATACTATCTTCATTGATTTTTTCTGGTAAGTGTAATCCTGTTTTGACTTTATTAGTTGATCTATCAATTAAATCTGTGAATTTTGTTATGATTATTTTGAATGCCGCTTCTTCTTTTTTATCCTGCATTTGGCTTAACTGTGTATCAATTACAGTTTTAGTACCTTTGATTTCATTTTGGATCAGAGGTATATTGTTTAAGTTTTGTTTGGTTTGATAGACTTGTTCAGAACTTGCCGTATAAACGCTTGGGTTGGTGTTGGTTTGTAAGAATTTTGCGCAGCAGTATCCAAGCGAATTGCCATCTTTATCTTGAATACCTACAAATAAATTCTCATTGTCATTTCTTTTATTTTTGAAGACTTTAGGTAGAGCGGTTGGATCAAGATAAACGTGGGTGTTACGTTTTAATGAACCAAGTTTTTTCCCTTGTGAATTTCTTCTGAGTAAGGGGTCTTTTTGAGTATTAACGTAAAGCCTGCCTATCAAGTTTGTGTTTGTTTTTAATCCATTGTGTGAATTCTGTTTGATTATATTGAGGACATTATTGAGTGGTAAAGTGTCGTCCATTTCAAATTCTTGAGTAACTCTGCTGCATTTTAAAAGCGCAAAGATTGTGGTGTTTAACTTTCTAAAGTAACTTCTTTGTTCGAGGCTGTCGTAACTACCTAGGGTGCTGTTAGCTAGGTCTGTTATTTTACGTTGATCTTTGATATCTTTATTGCGGTAGTGGGTAAGTTGTTGTTGAAGCTTATTCATTGCATCCGTATTCATGCGGATACCATTTGCAATTGAATCCATTAATGCGCTAAGTTTTTCTGGGCTTCTTAATGTGTCTACAGCTTGTTGTAAGCTTTGTAATGGGTCAAAGCCTGAACTTGGATTTTGACTTGGTGCGCTCATATTTATAATTCAACTTAATCTTTTTATTTTAACATATTTGTGAGATTAATGCAAAAAAAACACCCGTTTTGAGTTGAGGGTGTTGTGATTTTTGTTTTTGGGCTTGTGGTTGGTTTATGTTTTAGCCTTGGCCGACTATTACTTTAGAAGGTTTAAGGACTTTTTCGTCCAGGAGGTAGCCTTGTTCTATGATTTCGAGGATTTGGTCTTTTTCTCCAGGTAAAGTCGAGATGACTTCGTGTAGAAGTGGGTCAAGGCTGTCGTGCTCAATTGGGGTGAGACCTGCGGCTTGGATGACGCTTTGGAATTGTTTTTGGATGCTCTGAATACCTTTGGTGAAGTTGTTGTCTTGTAGATCGGTTGGGAGTTGTTTGAGAGCCAAATTGAGATTGTCTAAAATAGGTAAGAATTCGGCCAAAATGTTGAAGCGGATCAGGCCTTGGAGTTGCTGTTTTTCTTTGATGGCTTGGTTTTTGTAGTTTTGTAAATCAGCCATAGCGCGTTTGGCGGTGTTGGTCATATCGGCAAGTTCGGCTTGAATTTTTTCAAGCTCAGAAGGTTCGTTGGTTGGTGTTGTTTGATTTTCTGTTTGATCGTTCATATATTGATTTAAGTTGTAAAAAGTATACAAGTTATTTTAGATTTTTCAATCTATTTATTGTTGGTTGAGGTTGATGATAGTTTCTTTTAGAAGTAGGGAGTTGAGTTTGTAGTTCATGCGGGTTGGCCCTAAAATTCCTATCACTCCTTGAAAACCTTTTAAGTTGTATGATCCGACAATAATGCTACAAGATTGAATTTCCGAGAGCAGGCTTTCTTTGCCAATTAAAATTTCGATTTTTTGTTTTTGCAGGTTGAGGCTCTTTAAGAAATTGATGAAATTGTTGTTTTCTTCAAAGACTTCTACAACTCTAGACGCTACTAGTGGGTCTTTAATGAACTCGGGCTTTTTTATAATATTGCTCATACCTAAAAAGAAGGTCCGAGAATTCGGTAGGGTAGCAAAGGCTGCGTTGGTAGAGAATTTCGAAAGTAGGTTGATGGCGTCAAAAATTTCACGTTTGAGGTTTTCGTTATATAGTTGGTGGCGATAGTCTTCTAAAATACTTTCGACGTTTGGGGCCGGAGCTAGGTCTTGCATGATGTCGTCTACAAATACCCGGTAGGCTTTGTCGGTTGGAATGCGGCCGGCGGATGTATAGGGTTGAATCAAAAACCCTTCTTTTTCGAGCCCTGCCATGTCGGCTCGGATTGTGGCAGGGGATACATTGATGTTGTAAGTTTGCATGATAGTTTTAGAGCCGACTGGCTCTGCGGTTTGTAAGTATTCCGCAATAATAGCTTGGAGAATCTGTTGACGACGGTTTTGCATAATATCTATTAACAGCTTATATTTTAGCAAAAATTTATAATATCTCAATCTTTTAAAAATCTATTGCTTTTTATATTTTCTGAAGTATAATTCTTGTGCTTTTAATAATATGAAATGAGTAATCGATCTTCTTCTAAACAACATTGTCTAGTTGGAAAAAAATTTCCAAAAAAAACTGGTGCTAAGAAACGTAACAAGATGAAAGCACAAGCTAGAAGAGCAGCAAAACTTGCATTATTACAGTCTCAAAGTCAAGAATTGAAAGTTAAGAATCCAGCAGCAGCTTAAATGCATTTGAAGATCATAGTGGCTTTCGGGCCACTTTTTTGTTATTTTAATTTAAAGATATTTTATGGATTTTGATATTAGTGAAATTCCTTCACGTGTTCAAGAAAAATTGATTGCAAAAGGTCTTGCTGAAATTTTTGAACTAAAGGGTGTAAAAAAAATTAGAATTAATTTAGAGAAAATCCTTGGTAAGGTTTTAAATTTAGAAACTATCAATAAATCAGATTGTGTGAAAGAAGAAAAAACCTGCTAATCAGCAGGTTTCTTTTTTAGAGTTCAAATACATACTTGGTCATGTCGATTAGGCGTTCTGAGTAGCCCCATTCGTTATCGTACCAGGCGACAACCTGTACAAGGTTTTTGTTCGCTTTGGTAAGTTTTGAGTCTACAATTGATGAATAGGAGTTTTGTTTGTAGTCCATAGAGACTAGTTCTAGTTCTGTGAATCCGAGGATTCCTTTCAGTTCGTTTTCTGATGCATTTTGTAATGCTTGGTTAACTTGTTCGCTGGTAACATCTTGTTTTAATTCTACTACTAGGTCGACTAAAGATACTGTTGGGGTAGGAACTCTAACTGCCATCCCAGAAATTTTACCATCTAAGTTTGGAATAACTTCGGAAAGAGCTTTGGCGGCTCCTGTGGAAGTTGGGATCATAGAAAGAGCGGCGGCGCGAGCTCGGCGCATATCTTTTTTATGAGTGTTATCTAAAATGTTTTGGTCTCCAGTATAGGAGTGGATGGTTGTCATGCAGCCTTTTTCGATTCCAAATTCTTCGTCTAGGACTTTACAAACTGGGGTTAGGCAGTTGGTAGTACAAGAGGCGTTTGAAAGTAGGGTTTGCTCAGCTGTGATAAGGTGGTGGTTAATACCCATACAATAGGTTGCTTTGAAATCCTTGCCAGGGGCAGAGAGGATTACTTTTTTTGCTCCTGCTTTTAGATGTTTTTCGGCATCAGCTTTTTTACGAAAGATTCCAGTACACTCAAGTACGATGTCGATTTTATTTTCAGCCCATGGGAGTTCTTCTGGGTTTAAAATTGAGGTAAAGAGGATTTTCTTGCCATCTACAATAAGATGACTTTCATCGTAACTGATATCTGCGTTGAGGGTTCCGTAGGTTGAATCGTATTTTAAAAGGTGAGCTAGTTCTTTAACAGAGCCAGGGTTGTTGATGGCTACTATGTCTACTCTTTCGTTTAAGAGGTTGGCTTTAAAGCTCATTCTACCAATTCTACCGAAGCCATTGATGGCAACTCTTGCTTTCATATGTTTTTAGGTTATACTCGTAATATTGTATCATAATTATAATTTTTTTGGTATGGAAATTTTAAACTTAGAGGATAATTTAGATTTTGAAAAAGTGATTTTCAAAACTATCCATGCATTACGAGCTCATGATTTGGTTATTTTACCTTCGGATTCTTGTTATGGCCTTTCGGGACTTGCTTTTGAGTTAGATGTGGTTAAAAAAATTGCTCAGTTTAAGTCTCAGTCTTTAGATAAGCCAATTAGTGTCTGTTTAGCATCTGCTTCACAATTGTGGGATTTTGTGGAGTTTGATCAAAATATTCAGGATTTTATTGAGTTGTATTGGCCAGGACCTATTACTTTGGTTTTACCTTTAAAAGAAACTGCACAATGGGTCGGTTTTCGTTTGCCGGATCATAATTTGATGAGAAGTTTGGTTGCTGAGCTTAAAGCCCCAATTTATACCACTTCGGCTAACCAGCATGGTAAGCCTGAGGTTTATGATTTAGAGCAGCTTTCGCAGCAAGAGTTGGATTCAGAAGATTTAGCATTGATTTTAAATGCTGGAACTTTGGATTTAAAATTACCTTCTGCAGTTTTGAAATTTGATGATTTACAATTTGTAGTATTGAGAGAACATCCTTGCATACAAAATATTGATAAGGTTTTTAGTTTAAAGCATAAGCAATAGTCTACTTTGGGTAGTCAAATAGGGGTTTTGTGTAATTAAACCTTGACTTTTTTGAGCTTTTTCGGTAAAAATAATAACAGTCAATAAAATATATTTCGATGGATATTTCACGTTCCCAGCATATTCCTGTTTTGCTTGAAGAGATTGTTAAATTTTTAGATGTTGCCCCAAATGATATTGTAGTAGATGGTACTTTGGGTCTTGGGGGGCATGCAAGAGAATTGCTACGAGGGATAGGAGATGATGGTAGATATGTAGCTTTTGATTGGGATCAACGTAATTTGCACGAAGCTCGTAGACGTTTAAAGAAATTTGAAGGTAAGATTCAGTTTATCAATGATTCATTTGATAGAATTGATCATTACTCTAAGGTTTTACGTTTACCTCATGTTTCAAAGGTATTGTTAGATTTAGGTTTATCTTCTCCGCATTTAGATGTGGCCGAGTTTGGCTTTTCGTACAACAAGAGAGGTCCTTTGGATATGCGTTTTAGTAAAGATAAGAAGTTAAGTGCATCTTTGATTGTTAATAAGGCTTCTTTCGAAAAACTACGTGAGATTTTATCTCGTTTAGGTGAAGTTCCTTCTTCTTCTAAGGTAGCCAAAATTATTATTGAAGAGCGCGATAAAGCTCCATTTACTTATACTGATGAATTTGCTGAAAGAATTGCTAGAGCTTTTGCACCTGATAAACGAAATAAACATATGGCTCAGGTTTTTCAAGCTTTAAGAATTGCTGTAAATGATGAGTTGAATGTATTACATAATGCATTGCATAATTATTTTGATCTACTCGAAAAGGGAGGTAGGATGGCAGTGATCAGTTATCACTCTTTAGAAGATCGAATTGTAAAGAATTTCTTTAAAGATTTATTCCGTCCTTTAGAAACAGACCCTGAAAGAGCTCTTTATAGTGTTCATGGTGAGCCTTTGGCAGAATTTGTAGGTAAGAGTGTAATGGAGGCGTCTGATGAAGAGTTGGATATTAATCCGCGGTCTCGCAGTGCCAAATTAAGAATAATCCAAAAATTATAATGAAAAAGTTTAGTAATTTAGTTTTATTGTTTACTATTGTAAATCTCAGTTTGGCTGTGGTGTTTTTTAACAGAGCTTCAACTAATCAAACTTTTGGTTATAAGTGGTTACAGTTAGAAAGTAGTCGTAAAGCTTTAGAAAATGAGTTGCAACAAATTACTTTAGATTTGTCTGACTCTAAGGCTTTAGCTAATATTTATCGCGAAAGTGTTCATATGGATCTAAATCAATTTGATCAATCGGAATTCTATTCGAATTTAAATGATATAGCCTATGTTAAATAAAAATGCCTTACGAGCTTTAACTGATGATCTTCAGTTACAAGAGCTTTTTTTGAATATTTTAGAGGGGTGTATGGATTTTTACCAGGCTTTGGATTCAAAGTCGGGTTATACCGTGGATACAAATGAGTCTGGAGATGTTCAGTTAAAGATGGATGTTTTGTCAGATGGGTTATTTATTAAACACTTATCTGCAAATAAAAATGTGGGCCTTATTGCTTCAGAGGAGCAAGCTGATGTTAAAAAGCTGAATGCTAAAGGCAAGTATGGGGTTTGTTATGATCCGGTTGATGGTTCTAGTATAGTTGATGCGAATTTGTCGTTTGGTTCTGTGTTTGGTGTTTATGAAACAGATGATTTTATTTGATGTAAGGCTTCTGAGTTGAAGTTGGCAGTGTTGGTTATTTATGGTCCAAAAATCATGGTTTATGCAGCTGCGGAAAAGAGTGTTTGTGAATTTTTGGGGAGTCATTCGGATTTACAGTTAGTAGATGCTGGTGTTGAGTTAAATGCTAAAAATCCAATTATGGCTGTTGGGAATTTGTCATATGTTTTATCTGATCCTGTTTTGAACAAATATTTTAGGTTCTTATTAGATCAGAAGATATCGATGCGTTATAGTGGCTCTTTGACCGTTGAAATTGCCCATATTCTTTCGAAAAGAGCTGGAGTCTTTATGTATGTGGTTACAACCGGTAAAAAGAAGAAATTACGTTTACTGTATGAATGTGGGCCTTTGGCATATATAGTTGAGAAAGCGTTAGGAAAGAGTTATGATTTGAACGGATCAGTGCTGGATGCTCCGGTTGAATCTTTACATCAAAATATTGATTTCTTCCTTTCTGACCAAATTTTGTATGATAAGTTTTTAGAATATTATGGATAAAAATTTAGTAAATGAATTAGCACAGGCTTGGGTGGAGGGAGATATGAAGGCTTTTTCAAAACTTTATGATCATTTTGTTGATAAAATTTATAAGTTTGTTTTTTTTAAAGTTCCTTCTAGTGAAGCTGAAGATTTAACAGAAAATATTTTTGTGAAAATCTTAGAAAATGCTAATCATTATGCCGTGCAAAAGGGGAGTTTTACTACTTGGATCTATACAATTGCCCGTAATACTGTAATAGATTTTTATCGAACTAATAAGTCGGTGTTAACTTTGGATGAAGCAATGCTGGTTCAGGATAACTCACAAGACAATCATTCAAAGGCTGCCTTGGTGTTGAATTCTGTGATTTTAAAAAAATCGATTGCTAAGTTAAGTAAAAAGTATCAAGACTTGGTAGTTTTACGTTTTGTGGACGACATGTCTTATTCTGAAATTGCAGATATTTTAAACAAGACAGAAGGTTCTGTGCGGGTCGATATGCACAGGGCTTTGAAACAGTTAAAAGCTGATCTAGGAAATTTGTAACAAAGTATTTACTTTTTCGTATAATTGGTTGCTAATATAGCTTTATGGAGGATTTTATTTCAAAAATACAATGTATGATTGACCAAGAGGTTAGTCTTAAAAATAAAAACGCTTTGAAAAGTCGAGTTTTCAAGCATATTGAAATTCAATCTGTTTTTAGTAAGATTCGTTTTGGTTTTTTCCGTAAATTTCTATTAAAACGTAAGTTGCAGTTTTTACATATTTTATTCCATCAGTCCGCGCGTACCTTTGTATTTAAAAGAGCTGTAGCTATGGCTGTTTTTGTCTTTTTGACTGTTCCAATGTTATCATTTTTGATGATACCACCAACTGTGTCTATGGCTGCTTTTTACGTGCAAGTTTCTCAGGTGTCAGGTTTGGTTGAAGTACAGAGAGGGTCTGAGTTTTTTCAAATTGAAAATGAACAAAAATTATTAGAAGGTGATAGAGTTGTTTTAGGAGAAGGTAGTTTTGCGGAATTTTATTTGCCTTCAATTGGCATTATAAGGGCTAAAGGCGGATCTGATGTAAAGTTTACTGAAGTTGGAGATTTTTATGAGAATCCAAAAGTACAATTAGATGTACAGTCTGGTAATGTTTGGGTGAATACTCATGAAATTCATACTTCACTAATGCGTTTAAATGTAGCTGTGGCTGAGTTTAATTTACCTTTAGAAAAAAATTCATTAGTTAATGTAGATTTTGATCAGCAAGTACGATTGTCTGTTTTAAAAAACAGGGTTGATGTTAAAACTGTGGCTGGTCCTTTGGAAACATTATTGGCTGGACAAATATTGAAATCAGAAAATGGTATTCCTGATATGAGTGATTTAACTGCCTCTAATAATTGGATAGCTGAAAATTTAAGTGCGGATAAAACTTTATCACCTAAGGTTTTGTTGGCTGAATATAATACAAGTTTAGATTTAGAACTAGAGAATTTGTCTGATGAGGCTTCTTTGCCAGAAGTTGAAAGTTTGCTTGATAGGGTGAATAAAATTAATAAAAAGCGTTCTAAGCTTTCTAAGAAGGTTGCAGTTTTGGATGCTCAGGTAGTTAATAAAGATGTTACGGATGTAACTCAAGAAATATATGAACTTGTGTTGGATGCTAATGAAATTAAGCCGAAGAAGTTAGAAGACTTTCAAGAAATAGATACTTTGCAAAAGGTGTTGGAAAATGAATTAAATCAACAAAGAGATTTAGTTGAATACTTATCTTTGCAAGATGGTTCATTAATTGAAGCTAAAACAAATTTAGGTAAAGCCTTAGTAGCTTCAGATAAAAAGGGTAAAAAATTAACTCAAATGCAAGTTGCTCAGCAATTTTTATTGGATTTAAGGATTCAAGAAGAAAAAAGTATAGATACTGAAGTAATTGGAGAGTTAAAGGAAGTGCTTGATGAAGATTTAATCCAGGAGGCACCTCTAGATGAAGGTGGGGTTATAGATGAACTTGGAGAGCAAGAACATGATTTTGAGTCAGAATTAGAAACTCAACAATTAATTGATGTAGCCCAAGAAAATGTAGATTTATTAGACGATTTAGCTAAAGATCAGGATGATATTGAGGTATTAGAAGAAATTGAAGAAGTTAAAGAAACTTTAGAGTCTAGTGTTGATAATTTGGCAGATACTTATAAGTTTGTAAAACCGGAATCTGAAATTAATACAGTTGGTACTCGTACCAAAATTAGCCCGGAAAGATCCGTTGTTAAAGAAAACTTAGACTTAGATTTGTCTAATGATCTTCAAAATTAGTGAAGTATGTCACCAAGGTAAAGGATAATTCCTAGAGTGCTAAAAAACCCACCTATGAGCCAAAATCTCATGGTTACTTTGTATTCTGGCCAGCCAATATGTTCGTAGTGGTGGTGGATTGGAGCGATATAAAAGACTTTGCGTTTGAAAAGTTTTTTTGATGTGAGTTGGATAATAACTGAAAGAGTTTCGGCAATGAATACAGCTGTTAAAAAAGGTAACACTAAAATTGTGTCTGTGAGGCAGGCTATGACAGCCATAGTTCCTCCTAGAGCTAATGAGCCGGTATCACCCATAAAATACTTGGCGGGGGGGATATTGTTCCATAAAAATGCTGCTGTAGCTCCGACTATTGTTGCACAAAAGGTTGCTAAAATATGCAGGCCGTATGTATAAGCGATAATTCCGAGTGCTATGTATGTGATAATTGAAAGTCCGCTGGCTAGACCGTCTAAGCCATCTGTAATGTTGACTGCGTTGGATGTTGCTGTTAATAAGAATATGAATAATGGAAAGTAGAAAATTCCTATGAAGTATTGCTGATTGAAAATGCTGATACTGTCATATCCAAGTTTATAGTGGAACCAATAGGCTCCTAGTAAAGAAAGTAGAGTCATCCAGATGAGTTTGGTTTTAGCTGCTAGCCCTTTGGTTTTGCCTATTCCTTTGACATTCAAATAGTCGTCTATCATTCCGAGAATTCCAAAGCTAGTTAGAGTAAAGAGTGGGAGGTAGGTTTCTCGTTGGTTGATAAGGTTAAAGGTTGTAAAGCCTAGGTAGCTGGATAAAATTGAGATTAGGCATACTACGAATACTGATAACCAAATTACAATTCCTCCCATGGTTGGGGTACCGGTTTTTTTCTTGTGTAGGGCGTGAAACAGAGGTGTTTTTGATCCGTCCATGCTTTCTTGTTTGATTTGTTGTTGAATCTTCATTTTTTTAATAAGTTTGATGAAGAATGGGCTAATGCTGTATGCAATGATAAAGCTTAAAAAGGAACAAGATAATATTAGAATCAGATCTTCGTATAATTGGCTCATTTTTATAAAGTTAATTTATTTACTCCAGTCTAGGAGGTTTTTAGTGTCTAAAAAACGATTTTTAGAATTAAGTACAATAGAAATTTGTTGATTTTGATTGGTTCCTATAAAGCATTCTTGAGCTTGTGGTGTCTTTCCGGTTTTAAGTCCTGTTACTTTGAGGTAGTTTTGTAATTCTGAATTAGTGTTTAAAAGCTTATAAATCTTACCTAATTTAGATCGGATTGTAAGTGTTTTGGTTTGACTTATTTCTTTAATTGTATCGTTTGCAAAACATAGTTGGCTCAGCTTAAGTAAGTCTGCGGCGGTAGAGTAGTTAAGTGGGTGGTCGAAGCCCATTGGGTTTTGAAAGCTGGTAGAGTTTAATTCTAGCATTTTGGCATAGAGGTTCATTTTTTGAACAAACTGTGGAACATTCTTACTGTTGTGAATTGCGAGTGCTACGGCTGCGTCGTTCCCAGAGTTGATTAATAGACCCTCTAGTAGTTGTTTGATAGTTAATTGGTCGTAGTGAGCTAGGTTCATGCTTGATCCTGCGGTTTGGCTTGCAACTTTAGAGATTTTTACAACTTCGGAAAGTTGATGTTCTTGCATAATAATGTAGGCTGTCATGAGTTTGGTAAGACTGGCTATTGGGACTTTGTCGTGAATGTTTTTTTGATAGACTATATTTTGGCTAGGCATATCATATACAAGTGCTGATTTTGCGCTAACAATTGGTACGCTTTGGATAGGTTTTAGCTGCGGGCTTTGAAGTTTGAGTTGAGCTAAAATTAGGTATTCTATCATTAGTTTTCTATATTAGATTCCTCTTGATTTGCTGCTCCTAGATTAGAGTTTGGATCTGAACCAGTTGCGGTTTGTGGAATGTATTTTTCAGCTTGGAATATAATATCATAGAAATTCACGAAAGAGTCTAATTCTTGGATTTTGTTTTCAAAGTCTTTGCCTAAGATAATTTGAGTTTTTATTCCTAGTTCTGGATCTTCTGGTTTGATTTCTTGTATGTCTTCAATATTTAAGATGCTTTTTAAGACTGTTAAAGTGTCTGATCCAACTAGATCATAATGTTTTAAAGTGGTGTTTTGGACTGGTCTTTTTTCTGCGTTAGCAGTAGATGATGCAATACCAAAGCGTTTGAGTACTTGCTGGAGTTTGCCTGCTAGCCCACTGGTATAGGTTCCGTTTTGAATTTCGATTTCACCTAAATATTGCATAGTGTGAAAGTAGATTTTGTTGATTAAGAAATATAAGTGAATTTGGCTGTAGGTTTCGTCTGCAGATTTAAGTACGTAAGCGTTATTGTATTGTTCTCGGGGTGGGGTATATAGGAACCCTCCAACTCTTGAAAAGTCATTGGTTAGTACTAAGTTCCGCATGTCTTGTTGGCTAAGACCTTTGGCTTTGAGTCCTAAAGTAATTAGATTATCAATTGTGAGGTTGGTATTTAGGTTTTTTTCTACAATTTTTAGGACTTTTTTAAGTTTGGCGGGGTTTGTTAAGATTTGTGCCTTAAGTGCTTGGTTTTTGGTAGCTAAAATGATTTCTTGTTGGCGTTTTGAGCGGGCAAAGTCTGATGAGGTTTTACGTGATCGAGCATATTTTAAGGCAGTTGCACCATCGATTGTTTGCAGACCTTTGGCTAGTTTAAATGTTTGGAAGCTATAGTTTGGGCCTGGATAATATGGATCGTATAGCAATTCTGGGTTGTAGATTTCAATTCCTCCTAGTTCGTCAATTAATTCTTGAAGAAAGTTAAAATTAATTTTAATGTAGTAGGGGATTTCGAATCCTACTATTTGTGAAGCGGTTTCAGTGAGGATCTGCATAGCTTCTTGTGTGCCTAGTTTCCGATAGTGATTTTCGTAAATACTGTTAATTCTTTGGGAAATTATTTTAGGGCTTTTTACGTAGAGGTCTCTTGGAAGAGACATCATGACTACGTTTTTTACTTTTGGGTTAAAAGACGCTACTAAAATTGCATCGGTGAGTTCGCCACCAATGTGGTCTGCTCCACCAGAACCTGCTATTAGAAAGTTTATAAATCCGTGTTCGTCTTTTTCGAGATTGTCTGGAAGTTTGCTGATTAAAAATTTTTCTACTGGATTATATTGAGGACCCAGCATAGAAGTTGCTAATAATCCAATAGTTATTACAGCTATTGATAAAATAGTATAAATATATACTTTTGGGTTTTTAAAGAATGGTTGTTTTTTGACTAAATGTAATTTGAATTTCATGGTCGCTTTTACTTATTTACTTTACTATAAATTTTGTAAATTGCAAAGTTTAGAAAGTTAAATTTTGATTGCGTTATGATTGTCTTATGAAATGGATTATATGGTTTTTGTTATTTATTTTAAATGGACAGGCAAATTTAGAGGCTTGGGAGTCTATTACTGATCAGTTCGATGGGATTGGAATGGTTTGTGAATTGCCAAAAAAATTTTTGCATAAACGCTCAGTGAATTTGTGTGTTTTAGTTTTGGATCCAGTTATAGCTTTTGGTAGAGTCCAATTGCATGATGATTTAGAACTTGACTGGTTTAATGTCATACAAGCTAAATTTAATTTTTTTCCATGCTTAGAGGAAAACTATTGTTTGTCTAGGCGCGCGATTAATCAATTTGGAAAGGTTTCTCTAGTTGGTCTAGATTGGCATTTTAAGCCTTGGTTAAGTTTTAATTTGGATTTGCAGACTGTGTTTTTTAAGAATTTGGATTTTGATAATTTACAGCTTTTTTTTGGAATGTTGCTAGGAAATGATTTGGTGTTTGAAAACCAGCAAATGGAAGTTTTTTTAAGAACTCAGGTAACTCATTTGGTAGTAGCTTCTGGTCAGAATATTGCTTTTTTGGTAGAGTTTTTGGGGCTGTTTTTGGCTTACATACCTTTTTATATTAGTCGTTGGATAATTTGTATCTTATTGTTTTTTTATTTTGTGCAAGTTGGTTTTGAACCCCCAATTGCAAGGGCCGTTATGGTGTATTTGATATTGAAAAGGTTTCCACAGATCAGTTTTTGGCAATTGTTCTTGTTATTATTTTGGTTGTTTTCAGCTGTGTGGCCTTTTGCAATTTTATATAGCTTTAGTTTGCAGTTGTCTTTTTTAGCTTTTGTTGGTGTTTTGCTGGCTGTGAAATTTTTAAAAGTCACCAGTAATTTAGAGTTTTTGGATGCAATTAAAATTGGCTTCTGTAGTATGGCACTTGTGAATGTTTTTTTATTCTTGAAAGGCTATGAAGTCACTTTTTTAGGAATTTGGGTTAATATTTTAATAATTCCTTTGTTGTATTTTTTTGATTTTACTTTGTTGTTTGCTTCATTTTTTACAGTGATACCTGTGGTGTCTGGTTTGTTTTGGATTTGTCTTAACCAATTATTAGACGCTCTGTGGATTTTGTTTAAGGTAGAGTGGTCTTTGGAATTTGTTTTTGTTTTGCTTTGGGTTTTATTTTGTTTTTTGGAGGAGTTTTTTAATTTAAAATAATTCAACTTGAATATTTGTTGATATGGCTTATAATTTGGTTACATTTTGGGGCATTAGCTCAGCTGGCTAGAGCGCTTGCATGGCATGCAAGAGGTCATCGGTTCAAGTCCGATATGCTCCACCAAAATTTATTTGTTATTTGGTTGAATTTCCATCATTGTAGCTGAATCTGGTGGGTACAATTTGAACTGCCCTTTTATAGCATCTGTTGCACAAACATGTTGGCAAAGAAAATCACGTTTAAAATCTTTAATCACCTTAATTTCTGGTTGATATTCAACTTCTTCCCATACTGGGTAAGCTTCTTTTAGCTGCCTTGCTTTGTTTGGTCCAAGCATTAATTGTGGTCCTAGTCCGTTACGTTTTACCTCTAGAACTGCTTGTTTTGCGGCTTCTACTGATCCGCTTTGACCTAGGTCGTGTAGAATCAATAGGTCGGTGTTATCTAGTTCTCCTGGTTCGATGTAAAGTTCTCTATTTGGGTCTGTATGGTAATGAATTGTGATTGTAGTTCCATCTAGCTTAAATTTCATATAGGTTTCGACTGTATCTTCAAGTTGAAATCGTTCGATCTCGTAATCGGTAAGGTATTGAATTTGGTTTAGGTAGATTAAGACTGCATCGAGTAGGTAATAGCCTTCTATAAGTTCTGGGGCGAAGAGGTGGATAGTCTCAATGTCTGGATTAATATTGATCATTTCTTTAAACATGCTTATTACTGCGATGTGGGACCCTATACCAGGGTAGCTAAATTTGAAATCTGCTTGTTGTTGTTCAAGGCTAAGTTGACCTAAATACTTTCCGGCTGCAACAAAGGCTTCTTCGTGGCGGGTGTGTTCTAAAATAGCTTCACGTTGGCATCCGTGAGGGAAAATGTCTTCATCTGCGTTAATTGGACCAAAATGAGTGAGGGTATCGGTAAGTTGTAAGCGTCCATTTTTGTGTTTTGGATGTTGAATGATGGTGTTGATGTTGTGTCTGGTAAGAGTACAAATTTCTCCACAGTCTTCGATAAGTTTTGCTTTGTTGGATTTAGGTGGTGTCATACAAGCTTGTAAAGCTAAAAATCCAGCACAGGTTAAAAATTTTTTTACAGATGGGAATTTCATTTGAATTTATTATAAGGCTTTATTTTACTTTCTTTTTTAATTTTGTCAATATTGTTTTTGTTTTTTTTGATTTAGAATATGATTATAAATAATTTTCTATGTCTTTTGATTTTAAAAACAAAGTTGTTTTAATCACTGGTGCAAGTGGTAACTTAGGTTCTGTTTTGGCTTTAGAGTTTGCTCTAGCTCAAGCTAAAATTGTTTTAGCTTCGCGAAACGTAAATAGTTTAGTCCACTTGACTTCTAAGTTGGATGCAATCAAGGCACCTTATGTTTGTGTAGAGTTAGATGTGAAAAGTTATGACTCCTGTGAGAGAGCAATAGATCTTGTTATTGAGCAATTTGGCACAGTAGATGTTGTTGTTAATAATGCCTCAGACTGTTTAGAAGGGTGGGATCTGTCTCGCATGTTGTTGGAAAATATTGATGCAGAAATTCATACAACTTATCGTTCAGTGATATATACAACTAAGGCTGTGTTACCGCATTTTTTCGAGAAGCAGCAGGGTGTGATAGCAAATGTAAGTTCTATTTCTGGTGTGAGTGAAGGCTCTTGCCCTATATATTCTGCTGATAAGGCTGCAGTGATTAGATTTACAGAAACTATGCAACCGCATTTGTCTGCTAATAATATTAAAATGACGTGCGTGGTTCCTCCCAATATTAGGTTTGATAATTTGGTTGAACAAAAAGCTGTTTCATTTAAGGATGTCGCATTTGCAATTATGATGCAGTGCGTCTCTGGTGATAATTTAGCTATGCCAGTTGTACATTTGAAGCCTACCCATATTAATGATGGAGCTTCTTCTTGACATCTTTTGTTTAGCTTGTTATATTTAAAACTCATAATGTTTTGAGTTTTGAAAAAGTTAATGAAGTGTTTCAAAAATAGTAGAAAATTTTTTAGAGCAGATTTGCTGGCAGGTATAACTGTGGCTTTAGCCTTGATTCCAGAGGCGATTGCCTTTGCTTTTGTGGCTGGAGTAACTCCTTTAATGAGTTTGCAAACTGCTATTATTATGGCTTTGGTAGCGGCGGTTTTTACCGGTCGCCCTGGTATGATAAGCTCTTCTACTGCTGCGATTGCTGTGGTTCTTGCTCCTTTGATTGCTCAATATGGTAATGAATATTTGTTTGCGTGTGTACTTTTAATGGGAGTCATGCAAGTTATGTGTGGGGTTTTACGTTTGGGTAAATTTACACGCATTATACCTTACCCTGTGGTACTTGGTTTTTTGAATGGTTTGGCAATTTTAATTTTTAAATCTCAGTTTGAACTCTTTAAGGTAGCAGGTGTGTATCTACCTGTTTTTGACTTTGCTATTATGCTTGGGTTCGTTGGGCTAACCATGTTGATTATTCACTATTTTCCTCGAGTAACCAAGGCTATCCCGTCTGCTTTAGTTAGTATTGGTTTAATGACTTTGGTTGCAGTATTACTTGACGCTCAGGGAGTTTATCATTTACAAACTGTTGCAGATTTTGCAGGAGGTGCGGTGGTTGGTGCTTTACCAAAATTTCATATCCCAGAGTTTGTTTGGAGTTTAGAGAATTTTAAAATAATTTTTCCGTATGCGGTTACAGCTTCACTTGCTGGTTTGACGGAAGCAACTTTAACCCTACGGGTACTAGATGAGATGACAGGAACACGTGGTAAAATGAATAAAGAATATTTTGCTCAAGGTTTAGGTAACTTAGTAGTTGGAATGTTTGGTGGTATGGGAGGTGATGCTATGGTAGGCCAATCTATTATTAATACCCAGTCGGGAGGTAGAACTCGTTTTTCTGGTATTATAGCTGGCCTTGGCTTATTACTATTTTTATTATTTGCAGCTCCATTAGTGAATGCCATTCCTTTGGCGAGTTTAGTTGGGTTGATGTTTATGGTAGTGGTTTCAACTTTTAAATGGGAAACGTTTAAATATAAAGGAAAGCTTCCTGCAAGCGATATAGTGGTGGTGGTTTTAACAAGTTTAGCTACTATAGTGTTTGATTTAGCCACGGCTGTCATAATAGGGGTGATTGTATCGGCTTTAGTTTTTGCTTGGGATAAGGGTAAGCAAATAAAGGTATTAACAGCTGTCAATTCTAAGGGTGAAAAGATTTATAAAGTGAACGGAGTTTTGTTTTTTGGATCGAGTTTAGAGTTTAAAAATTCTTTCGATGTTGAAAACGACCCAGAAGTTGTGATTATAGATTTGAAATATGGAAAAATCATGGATACTTCTAGTATAGAAGCTATCAATTCTGTGGTTGAAAGGTACGAATCTGCATCTAAAAAAGTCTTGGTTACTCGTGCTGCTAAGCCATGTCAGGCTCTTTTAAAGAATGCACAACCTTTGACTAAAATTTCAAGTTGTGATCAATATGATCCAACTGAGTAATACACAATCAGTTTGCGGTAAACTATATTTCTTTTGTTTTTTATTGTATGCTATAAATAAATAAGTTTTGGCATGAAAAAAATCTTGATAGTTGGTTATGGTCAGATGCGTGAATTTGTGTATGAGTCTTTATTGAATTCTAAGTATTTTGATTTATATTTATTGTCTGATCTTGAAGAAGATATTACTGCGAAATTTTTTGTTCAAACTTTTAAGGGTGATTTAGCTGATTTTGATGCTTGTAAAAAGTTGCTTTCAGGTTTGCAGATTGAGTTTGACTATATAGTTAGTTTTTTAGAAGATAGGGTCTTGTTAGCATCCCAGTTGCAAACAGTATTCTGTTTCTCAGAATTAAATGTTGAGGGAGTTAATAATTCCTCTGTGAATAAGTTTTTGATGCGTGAAAAACTTGCTTCTAAGTCATATTCTGTTCAGACAATTGCTGTTGATGTAAGTAGTTTGAAGGCTTTTACTAGTAGTTTGGAAGGTTTTATATTTCCTTGTGTTGTAAAACCCAATAGGGGAGTAAATAGTTTAGGTGTATATAAAATTAATTCACAGTTTGAAATACCTAAAATTTTTAATGAGATTAAGATCCAAGATTTTCCTGAAGATCTTGATTTTCAAGCGGAAGAATACTTTGGTGGACAAATGTATTCTGCTGACGGATTTGTGTTAAATTCTCAAGTTTCTGAAATTTTATTGACTCGCCAATATTTGGGCCCTGAGCCTCAGTTTACTCTTGAAACAACCTTAGCTGGTTTTGCTGATTGGAGGTCTATTCGGGATCAGTTTAAGGATATTATTCACGATGTTTTAAGTAATTTAGGTTTGAATAATACCTTGTTTCACATGGAGTTCAAAATTCAAAATGGTGAATTTAAATTAATTGAGGTTGCTGCTAGATCTGCTGGAGGGCCTATTTTGAGAGGTTATGATAGGGCTTTGGGTGTGAATTTGCCCTTGGCTTTTTTATCATCAATGTTTAATCTTGCATATAAAATCCAACCTCAAAATAAGGGTGTGTTAGTGATGCATGCCGAATATGCAAAGTCTGATTTTGTTTTGCAGAAGTTGGAAAATAATTCGCTAATTGAACTCTTAGATTTTATACCGTTGTCTGAAATAGGTAAGGAGGTAACTGGGTATCCAAATAAGCCAGATGCTTTGTATGTGGTTAATTTTTTTGCTGAGAATCAAAGTGATCCTCTGGGAGACTTAAAAAGGGTTACAAATAATATTTTGCTTAAATAGAATTTATGTTCACCAAAAATTTAAAGTTATTGGGGCTTGCTATGGTCGCTGAAGATGCGAGTTTTTCAATTGGGGTATTTGTGTTGTTGATGCTTGGGGTTGGTTTGACTCTGACTCAGATTGCGACTGTGGTAGCTGGGTTTTTGATTTGTTCTGCTGTGTTTCAAATTCCAGCTGGGATTTTTGCTGATCGTTATGGTAATAAGACGAGTATTTTAATTGGTGCTGTGATTATGACAGCCGGTTTTGGTGTGTTTGCCTTTGCTAATAGTTTTTTAGCTTTCTTATTTGGATACAGTTTAATGGGGGCAGGTCAAGCTATGAAGCAAGGCGCTGACGTGGCATTTATTTATAATGAATTAAAAAGATGTGGTAGGCAAACTAGTTTTAAAAAGATTTATGGTAAATTAGAATTTTATTTGAATCTTTTTTGGGTTTTGGCATCCATTAGTGGTGGTTTTTTATATGTTTGGTCGCCGCGTTTACCATTTTTGTTAGAGTTTGGATTTTCGATACTTTCTATTCCCTTAATAATCGCTTTGACTGAGGTTTCAATACCTAAAGTTTCGAAGTCGGTTGTAAAACATATTAAGGAGAGTATGGTTTATAGTTTTAAAACTCCTGGATTTTCAAAGATTTTTGTGTTTTCTGCCCTGATAGGTTCTTTAGCTGTAGTTACATTTCAATATTTACAGCCCTTTTATATAGAGCTTGGAATAAAAGAACAATATTTTGGTGCAATTGCAGCGGCAACTTTTTTATTTCGGGCTTTCGGAGCTTTGTATTCGGATCAAGTTGGAAAATGGTTTAGCATAGATAAATATTTAGTGTTACATTCACTTGTGTTTACTTTGTTTTTGTTGTTTTTTGGAATGTCTCAAAATTGGGTTTTGATTCTTGGGTTTGTAGCAATTTTTTATTTTTTGAGAGGATTGTATAATCCAACAATTACAGATTTTATTAATAATCGTGTTGAAGATACTAAGCGTTCAACTTTGTTGTCTGTGAATAGTCAGTTTTTGACTGTGTTTTCATCTTTGATTATGCTTGTTACAGGGCTTGTTGCATCACAATTTTCTTTGCAGGTTGTGTTTTTTGTTGTGGCTTGTTTAAGCAATGTTTTTCTGATTTTATATGTTTTAAGTTTGCGAAAAGTCGAGGCTTAATTATTTTTTAAGAATTAAGCTATGTAAAGTGTGGGTTTTAGTTAGTGCTGCATATTGAAATTCGCAAATGGCTGCATGGGCTACATTCAAATGTGGTTGATTGGCGTATTGTAGTTGAATTCTTTCTTGCTCTGATAAATTTTCGTACCAAAGGCAGGCCTCTTCTAGATTAGTATAGCCATAGATCTGATTTGAAAAGTGGTAGTTTTATAAATGTTTTTTAAAGTATTTGTATATTGTTTTAGGAAGATAGATTAACAACCATATTAAACAAGTAAGAATGAGTGTAGCTGCTGCACCCTGACTAGATTTTAGGATATCGTACTTAGCTTGTACCTTATTGTAAACATCTATTTCTTCTTGAGTAAGTTCACGTAGTCGCGATTGACTCTCTACTAATCTAAAGTAATCTTCTTGACGGCGTAATAAATCTTCCTCTTCTGCATTTAACGCTAAGTTACCTATATCATGTATGTAAGGGCTGTTTTGAAGAGGGGCTATTAATGCTACTAATAGGCATAGCACAATCAGTGGTCGGCTAAATAATGCGTTTAATTTTTTTTTTAAGTTTGTGTAAGGGTTTTTTAGTGGTTCGACATATTTTAGGATTTTATTTTTATTTTTTAAAACATCTTGATGAATAATGCAAAGGAGTGTGATTGCATTGATGTAAATCCATACTTCTTTTTCTATGTTGATTGGAGCTATTGGGTTATAAATGATTGCCAGTATTGTAAATAAAGGTGCTAAATATTTGTTTTGGTTATTATTGTATTGAATAGCAAAGAAAATAGAATTAATACATATAATCCATCTTAGAAGCTGATAGTAGCTATAGGGGAGATCAAATGGTGCAAAAATTAGCATGCATATTGCTAATGTTTTGATGGATTTTGCTGTATTTTGGTTTATAGTCATATTTGCAGTATTGATGAAGTCCCAAGTAGAAAACTGGAGCCATTATCGGGAATCGAACCCGAGACCTCACCCTTACCATGGGTGCGCTCTACCAACTGAGCTATAATGGCTTTAAAGTCTGCATTTATTAATGTAGCAGAAAGGTTTGAGATTTCAAGTTTTAATTTATTTGGTATAATGTGTTTGTATAATTGTAAAGATGCCAAAAAGACCTTGGAATATACCAAATTTACCGGTTTATAGCCTCGAAACTATATCTGAGCAGGGAGTAGTGAATTTTAATATTTGTACTTACGTTTCTGCTGTTTCATTGAATCCAAAGCGTTTTATGGTTGCAGTTTATAAGGGGACTCAAACTCTGGAAAATTTACAAAGCACTAAACCTGTGAATTTATTGCTTCTTTCAAAATCAAACATTGAATATGTACGTTTGTTTGGCAAGCGCTCTGGCAAGCAGGTTAATAAACTTACGAAAATAAAAGAAGAAACTCAGGTGTTTGGTTCATTGCCTGTTTTTACTTCAGCGCTTGCGGCTATGCAATTGCAGGTGGTCTCCTCTTTAGATGCAGGGGATCATATAATGTATTTGTTTGACGTTGTAAAATTTAAGCATTTTAGCCAGTCAGAACCCTTATATTTACAGGATTTACGAGATAAGAAGCTAATTAGTATTTAAGTTTGTTCTAGGTAATCTAGAAAGGCAAAAAGGGTGTGGTTAGCTGGCCGGTAATCATTCTTGCGAAGTGTTTCTGCATTTTGTATATAGGGTTGGTCTTTATATTTTTCAAGTTCATGGCTGCAGTTTTGGATCATTAGTTCGATAACTTCAGGTGTGAATTCAAAATGACATTGAAAGCCGTATACTTTGTCTGAGTATTTTACGATTTGTCTTGGGCAGCCAGAAGTGGTGGCTAAAACTTTAGATTGATCTGTTAGTCCCGGCATGTCTCCGTGCCAATGACCGCAGGGAAGCGTTTGATTTTGAGTTTTAAAAAATGGATCGTTTGAGGCTTCTGGATTGAGTTCTAGGTTAAATAATCCAATTTCGCGATTTGGGCTATGTGCAAATTTGGCCCCTAGAGTTTCACCAATTAGTTGAGCTCCAAGACATACGCCAATGACTTTTTTATTGGCATCTATCGCTTGTTTGATGCAGGCAATTTCAGCTTTGGCATTAAAATGGGGGCTTTGTTCGGTGGTAGTTGCTGGATCTTGCGGTCCGCCAAGCACTACTAAAAGGTCATAGTTGGTGCTATTGGGAAGAGCTTCGTTTTGGTAAACGCGAGATGTACTTGTGGTATGGCCCTTTTGGTTTGCCCAGTCGAGGTATGCTCCTGGGGCTTCAAAGTGTTCGTGTTGGATAAAATGAATGTGCATTTTGTCATTTATATATTTGGACTATACTCTAATTTTATTGATAAATCAAAGAGATTGACATTTTATCTTGTTGGTCTATAATATATGTGCTTTAATTTATAATATGGCATTTGAAAAATTTAAATCAAACATTAGTAAACCTTCATTTTTTAGTAACAGAGTTCAAGTTATGGCATTATCTTTTGCAGCTCTTTTAAATGGATGTATTGAACATGTGTCACCAACTCAAGATCCTGTAGAAATGGTGGCTGGTTACCAGGGAGATTTACTAGTTCCCGGAAACCCTGATGCTCAAATGCCTGAAGATCAAGAGATTTTTGATGTAGGATTTCCAGATACTACAATGCCTATAGATACAGGCATACCTCAAGTTCAAGATATAACTGATTTAGAAATGCCAGATTCTGAAATGCCTGTAGATGCCCAGATGCCCGAAGAGTTAGACTTTCAAATGCCGGAAGAGTTAGACTTTCAAATGCCGGAAGAGCTAGACTTTCAAATGCCGGAAGAGTTTGATGCCGAAATGCCACTGGATCAAGGAGTTCCAATTCCTGAACCTCGGTGTGAAGTCGCAGTAACTATTTTAGACAATCCTTGGAGATATTTCATGCAAGATGAACAGTTGCTGTTTAGTTTTTCAGTTGAACCTTTTGCTTGTGATCTGAGTTTTGAAAGTTTTCACCTTGTTATTCAGGATCCCAGTGGTGTAGGATTACAGCCTAATGCTACACTGGCAGATTATCTAGATTGGGTTCGAATATCCCATGAAGTAGATGGTAATATTATTGATGAAGATGGTGTTGTGGTTTTTGATGCACATATTGATGGTTTGTATTTTGATTGTTTTCGTGATCAGGTTAATGTATTTCATGTCAGAATTGATTTGCCATTTAAATATGTGAGAGATTTTGACTATACAACGAACATCAATGGTCAATTTAGTTTTATTCAAATTCTTCCTAATTTTGAAGATAGTTTTGAAAATATACGAACTGGAGAAGAACCTTATGTAAGACCTTTAGTTAACGCAGACCTGAGTTTTGCAGACTTACCCGTTTTGTTGTCTGCTATGTTTGCAAATCCGGTTGTAGAGGGTAATAGTTTGGACGCTGATGTTGAATTGTTATTTTGGCAGCAAGTTAGGGAGGAACTTGATTTCCCTCAGTTTGCAGATGTTACATTAAATAGTTTACAGTTTACATACTCGACTCATAATGCTTCGATACAATCTATAAGTTTAGTTGATGCCCTTGGTGCTAATGTTGAAGGTCAGCTAGATGGTGAGAGCGTAGTGTTTGCATTTGATCAACTGGAGTTATTGGATGTTGATTCTGTCCATTTACGTCTAAATTATCTGCCTGAAGATTTCGAAGGTGCACCGTTTGTGCTTTTGAGCTTAGTACAAGGAACTTATTCAGTGAATGATGGAATAGCAATACCTTTAAATCCTCATTCAGAAAGTGTAATAGATGAAGTACGCATCCATGTGAATTTTTAATTTCATCTTTCTCATTATTTTTGTTAAAATTGATGTGTCTATATTAACACTTGTTTTATGAAAAAGTTTTTAAGTTTGCTTTTAACTTTGGTTTTAAGCTCTACTGCTTTGGCTGATTTTACCGATGTATCTTGGGAAAATATCTATAAAGATGCAATCTTAAATTTACAGCAAAAACAAGTGGTTCAAGGTTATAAAGATGGTTCGTTTGGTTATGAAAGGGATATTTCCCGAGCTGAAATTTTAAAGATTTTAGTGGAATCAAAAAGAAATTTAGACCCAAGTTTTACTCCTGATTTGGAAGCCTTTAAGCAAGCTTGTTTTAATGATGTGAGCAGTTCTGATTGGTTTAGTAAGTATGTTTGTTATGCCAAAGATGCTGGTTTAGTTTCGGGTTTTGCGGGTAATATGTTTAAGCCAAATCAATCTGTAACTACGGCGGAGGCATTAAAGATGGCTATGCGAAACTTTGACTTAGAATATCCAGAAACTACAAAGTGGTACAAGGGAATGGTACTAGCTGCAGCTGAAAAAAATATTATTCCGATCGATACTGAATATTTTCATTTTAATTTTAAAAGAGGTCAAATGGCAGATTTGATCACCAGAATAGAAAATGTGCAAAAGGGTACCTTGGATTCTTATTTGGGTGATTTAAAAGATTATCGTGTTACTTACGACACTTTGCGTAATCAAGACATGGTTTACAATGAGGTAGTAACGGATTGTAAGGCCCCTTATATTTTAAGAATGTTAAATCAAACAGCTTTTTATTTTCAAAATGATGCACAGGCTTGTTTAACTATTGTAAGGGTTTATAATAATTCTTTAGATGATGTGATGCCTGAAATGGGTCTTAAAAAATACAAAACTGCAGATTATTACACTGTGTTTTATAAAACTAATATTTCCGATACGCTCCTTGTAAATTCTTTACTAGAGTCGGTGGTGAATTACAGTGATTCTAATTCTAGCAATTTTGATACTTTAGCTAATCAGGCAGATTATCGTAGTAGAGTAGGTACTTTTTATGTAAACTTTCCGTCTGCGTATAAAAAATTTAATGTGGTTGAGTATCCTTTGTATACTTCGGTTAACGATTTAACTAAGGGAATGTCATTGCTAGAAAAACAGGCTATCAATCGTTTGCATGCCATAGATAAGTTTGAGTAGGTAGAGGATTGTAAAAATTACAACTTTCCATCTTTTATGATGTTTACAGTCAAAAATTATTATGAATATTGTAAGGAAATTGGATTTAGACGCTAGTTTGACAATTCTACGCTTTTACGTTATATTGTTATCCTAATATTAAGGTATGAAGTTAAATCAAAATGAAAATTTGTTTGGACCCTCTCCAAAAGTTTTAGATGTTATGCGTGATTTTTGTGATAATCCTGTGGCTTTGTCTTTGTATCCTAAAAGTTCACAGCTTTTAGAGTTAGAATTGTCTAAATTGTTTGGTGTAAAAAAAAGTAATATTATTCTTGGTTATGGAGGAGAGGGACTGTTGCGTTATGTGTTTGAAAATTTATTGGGTGGTAAGGGTAAGTGTTTGATTTCAGATTACGCCTGGGGTTATTATACGAATCAGTTTCAACGTTTAGAAATAGAGTTTGATACTTTCCAAATGAACCAAGGGGAGTGTGCGTTTGAATTTGATATTGCTGATATAATTGAGAAATGTAAGAAGGAGTCTTTTGATTTGCTTTTGATAACTTCTCCTAATAATCCAACTGGGAATATTTTGCCTTTAGAAAAGTTAGAATTGGTATTAAGGACAGTGCCTAAAAGTACTATGGTTTTGGTAGATGAGGCGTATTATGGTTTTGATAAAGATTACGATGACGTTAAGTTATTGAATTTGCTTCAAGAATTTCCAAATTTGATGGTTCTACGGACTTTTTCTAAACTTTATGGTTTAGTAGCTATGCGGGTTGCTTACTTGTTAGTTGGTGATTCTGTTTTGCAGAACTTAAAATACCAACCTTTGTATTTAGGTTTTAACCAGCTGAGTGAGCATATGGCGATAGCTGCTTTAAAAGATAATAAATACTATGACGGTGTGGTTGAAAATCTTTATCAGTTGCGTCAGGATTTATATTATTTTGTTAAAGATCAGCTTTCTTTAATGCGTTCGTTTAAATCTTATGCGAATTTTATGTTGGTTGAGTTTCCCTTAAATTTGAAAGATCAGTTGCAGGATTTTTTGCAATGTCAGCAAGTTTTTGTTAGATTTTATAGTGTAGATGGACTCAAGAATAAAATGCGTATCACAATTGGTAAAGCTATTCACATGAATAGATTAAAAGAGGTGTTACTGGAATTTAACAGAAAGTATGAAAATATATAAAGATAAAGGTAAATGGTTTAAATTTTGGAGAAAGTTAGTAGCTAATAATTCTTTAGATCAGGAGGTGCAATTTTTATATCAGATACTTGATAAGTTTGCTCCTAATGCTCGTTCGATCATTGATTTAGGTGGAGGGACTGGTTTACATGCTCAAAAACTTGCGGAATATGATTATGTACTGACTGTTTTTGATGCTTCTAAACAACTTTTAGATGCGGTACCGACTTTTTCGACTTTAAATACTATACTTGGCACCTTTGAAGATATTGCGAAGGTGTTAGGATCCAAGCAATACGATGTGGCAATTTCAATGTGGACAACCTTTACATACATTCTAGATGAAACAAAAAGGTCTAATTTTTTTGCTTGGTTAAGTGCTAACATTAAAGATTTGATAGTGTTGGATCAAAGTAATTTTTATTTGTATCCTAAAAAATATCGTTCAGAACCTATTGTGCAAGAAGTTGATGATGTAAAAATGAAAGTTTGGCGAGAATTTGAGCTTTCTGATCAGTTTTTGAGAACAGGCAGGTACCATATTGAGGTAAAAGACAGTGATGGATCGGTTGATAAATTTATTGATCCTGAAGTTATGCAGTTTGTACCAATTGAAAATTTACAACAATTGTTGGGTGAAAATTGGGAATTAGTTGAAACTTATGGTAGTTATGATGGTGCTTTGTATGATAAGGAATTTTCTAAGCGTTTAATTACTGTGTTTAAGAGAAAAGATGTTTGATCAGAATTTGATAGAAACTAAGATTGTACCACTAATGCATGAGGTTTCAAAAATGTGTAAGGAGTCTTTTTTAAAGCCACAGATTCTTGGATTTAAAAACGAGAGGCAGGTTGTAAATAATATTGATCTTAAAGTCTCAGATTTTTTGATTACTTATTTGCAAGAGCTGTTTCCTGAATTTGGAATTTTATCTGAGGAATCTCAAAAGACTTTTATAAAAAAAGATTTTAATTGGATTATAGATCCCTTAGATGGAAGTACCAATTTTTCTCGTGGTATACCTTTGTTTTGCTCCCAAATCGCTTTAGAACATAAAGGAGAAATTATATTTGCCTGTGTGGTTGTTCCAAAAGAAGAAAAATTGATTCATGCAATTAAAGGACAGGGTGTGTATTGTAATGGCGTTTTACTTGATAAGCCTACAAAAAGCAGCTTAAACGAGGCTGTGATTGTTTTTGATTCATACTTAGACAAGGAGGATAGAAGAGTGTTAGATACCTTAGCTGATAAGGTGCACTATATATCTAATTATAATTCAGTGGGGCTCGCTTTTGCATACCTTGCTATGGGTAGAGTCAATGGTGTTTTAAATTTTTGTGATAGAATTTGGGACATAGCTCCAGGTGTTTTGTTTGCTGGTGAATTAGGGCTTTGTGTAACTGATAAAGCTGGGGAAAAGGTTGATGCTTGGGCTGAACACCCTCATTTAGTTGTGGCTTTGCCTGAAATGCATTCACGTATTTTAAATTTATTAAATTAAATTTAGTCTTGTGCTTTCATGTAATTCGATGGTGTTTTGTTGGCAAGCGTGGCTAAAAGAGATATTCCACATAGCTTGCAAGATTGCTTGGGTTCTTGTTTGGAAGCAATTGTTACTTTTAAGGTTGGTAACTGATTCAAGTTCTGCGGCTGCGACATGTTGAAAGGTAAAAGAATGTCGTGTTGCAAAATCTTCAAGTCGGCTGTGGTGGGCGTTGCTTCTTAATAAGGTGTGTAAGTCAAAAATTTGGTCTTTGCAATGGATGTTGAATGACATGGGGTATAAATACTCTGGGGTGCGGCTTAGGGGTTGTATAAAGCTTTCGTGCCATTGGTTTTCAAATAAAACTGAGGCTTGGTATTCTGGAACAGGGAGCTTTTCGAAAGTCTCGTAGGGTGTTTTAAAGATAGTATAAAGCTGATTGCTTTTCGTGATTCTACCGTATAGGTAGTGAGATAAAAACTGCATTAAATATTTTTCTCGGGCGTGGCCTTTGAGGAGGTTGGCTTTATGGCAAACGTGGTAGAGTAGGTTGTTAATTTTTGGAATGTCTTGCATTTTTTCATCTGAAGGGTTGTCCTCGTCCAACTCTTTGATGAGTTTTATAATTTCAAGAACGGGGTTGTTAGATCTTTTTATCTGATATCTTTCAAATAATTTATTTAGTATTGTTGAATGCTCCTCGATAAGTTCTATACAAGTTGTTGATTCTGATACCTCTTTGTTTTCTTTAAATGTTAAGACTTGGTATTCAAGAGATTGATCTTGAACAAATTCTGCATATCTTGTTTTGGAGCGTTTTATAGTTTCTGTATCCCGACCAAATTTCATTTCGTATAGAGTGTTGTTGACTAAGAAATCTGCGCGGGTTTGGTAATTGATTTTTCCAGTTTCTGGATCTTCGCTATAGCGCGTACATGGTTGATGCACTACGTCTTGGTCTATATAGATTATTAGAAGTAACAAGTAGGATAGGTGTTCAAAGAGTTGGCCTTTTAAAATGTTGTGTTGGGGTATACGGCTTAAGGTGCTTGTATCTACCGTTGTGTATCTTGCAAGTGCTTCTGGTAGGTTTTGACTAAAACCCGCCAAGCTAAAATTGAGGGTACTGCTTAATTTTTCATCTTGTATATGTTGCTGTTCGTGTTTGAGTGCCGCTACTAATTGTTTATAGTTGGGATGATATCCGGCGGTTGCAATGATTGGATCTTTTTCATCTGATATAATATCTAAAAGCTCTAGTTCTTCTGCGCTGCTTAGTAAAACATTAGCACATTTGAGATTGGTGATTGCTTTTAAATATGAGGAGTCTATAACTCTCAAGCCTTCTGATAATAAGGCTTGATTGAGTGTACCACCAATGCCGCGTAATGTGTGAAAGTCATAATTATGTAAGTCTCTAAGTGTGTTCCAGGGTAATTTCATAACTAATTTTTAGCTAGTGTAACTTTAATGGTTTTACGGTAGATGTCAAGTTATTTGTTAAGTTTATGAAATTAAGTTAAAATTAAAATGTTTAAATAACTTAGTTGAATTTTTATTTAATTTTATTGGCATTTTACTACCTATCTATGGGTGCGGCCGTTTGGTTATGGCCAAATTTGACTTTTGTGATTGCAATTTATGTATTGTTTTTACTTGCTTTAAAATGTATATGTTACAAATTTCAAAAAACTCAAAACATGTTTATGGATTGGAAGGTGTGGGCATCACTTTTAGTCTGGTCTATGATTTTTGCTAGTCTGACAAGTGGTTACTTCTTCTTAAAAGGCTGGTATTATTACTTTTTTGTTAATTTGTATTTTGTGTTTATGGCATATATTGGTTTGACTGGTTTTTCAATTTTAATTTTTGATAAAACTATACTGCCGGCTATAAAATTTACTGCAAAAGGTATGTTGCGCGTTTTTGATAGAAACCACATGTTATTGATTTTAATAGTTTGGAACTTGTTTTTGCAACTTGATTTTCATATCAAGAACTTTGTATGGATTTGGCCTCTGTTAGCTATATTTGTAACGCATAAGTATTTTAAAGTCTTTAAAGTGTAATTTTTGCACAAAAGACTAAAGTATGTTAAAATATATAGAAGTAATTTATATATATGTTTTTGAAATTTCGTGCATTATTTAAAGTGATTTTGGCTGTAGTGTTTTTATTTAGTGTGGCTTTGGCAAATAATGCTACTGATTCTAAAAAATTAGTAGAAGTTTTAGAACGTTCAGAATGTAAGCATTGTGTGCAGTTGAAATCTTTTTTTGAGGAACTGGCACAAGAAAGAAATGACTTTACGGTAAACTATTACGAAATCAAAGATGAGCAAAGCAAACCCCTATGGCAAAGCATTACCAGTTTAGATGGAGTTTCAAAATCTACTCCTGTGATGATTTTAGGAGGGCGTTTAGTGCAAGGATTTGACTCTGCGCAAACTACAGGGCAAATGATTATAGATGTTTTAGATTCTACATCTAGTAGTGATTCGATGAGTTTTGCACAATATTTAGACAATGATGTGCATAACTCTGTGCAAAAACTCGGAGAGGGATGTGCCGATGAAAGTTGTGGTATTACTCGTCAATATACGCCTTTTTATGTGAAGGTGCCGTTTTTGAAACCTTTTGATGTTAAAAAATACTCTTTACCTGCTATGAGTTTTATTTTAGGTATGGTAGATGGTTTTAACCCGTGTGCCATGTGGGTTTTGGTTACATTTATTTTAATTTTGGCAAAAATAGGGAATATTTGGAAACTTATTCAAATAGTTGGATTATTTTTGATTGCTCAAGCTATTATGTACGCCTTGATTTTGAATGTGTGGATAGGTGTATGGGATTTTGTTGGTTTAGACACAATTATTACTCCTGTGATTGGGGTTGTGGCTCTTGGAGCCGGGGCATTCTTTTTATGGGAATTTATGCAGAAAGATGCTAGTTGTAAGGTTACTAATCAAAAGCAAAGGATTGCTACGAAATCTAAAATTGAAAAGATTATAACCGGTAAAATGACTATCTTCACTGCACTTGCAATTATCTCTTTAGCTCTTTCGGTGAATGTGATTAATTTTGCATGTTCGATCGGGATTCCACAAGTGTTTACCAAAGTATTAGAACTCAATGGAGTTGATTTTTGGGGTCGTCAAATTTACGTAGGTTTGTATATTTTAGCTTTCTTACTTGATGATTTAACTGTGTTTTTCTTAGCTTTATACAGTTTACGAAAACTTGGGTTTACTGCTAAATACTCGAAAATCTCAAACTTTATTGGAGGTGTGATTATGCTGGCTCTTGGTTTTATTATGATTTTTAAACCTGAGTTGTTAGTCTTTATTTAATCTAAGCTTTGCCAAATTGTTTGGCTATGGGTTTGATCATTTAAAACTTCTTTTAGTAGTTGCATAACTTTGGCTTCTTTTGTAAATTCACAGACTTGGAATTTTTTAAGTAGGAAGGATTCAAGTTCTTGGCACATACTTTGGATTTCTAATTTGAGTAGCTGACTTGGTAAGTTTGTTTGATTACTATTTAGGGCTTGAGTCTGAATTTCAATATCTTCAGTTTTTTCTATGTGTTTTAATGTTTGATTAATTGAGTGCAGTTCTTGTTGAGATTCAAATTTATCGAGTTGAATTTCAAGAGTGTTTTCTTGATCGGTTTGAAAATAATCTTGAATAGTGCGGTGTTTTAAGATCTGGTGATACATTTGAATTTTTTCAAATTTTAATTGCATTGTTGCATTTTCAGTGATGAATTCTTGGAGTAATTTAAAGGCCATAGATTGCTTTGGGTTTTCTTTTTCTTGTAACAGTTGTAGTTTTTGTTGTAAATTTTTTTCAAGTTTAAAGAGTTTTCGAAGTTGGCTTGGGTCTTGGCAAAATTGAATTTGTTCTTGAATTGTTTCAATTGCTTCTAGATGTTTCTTGTTTTTGATTTGTTTTTGGAGTAGTTTTTGATTGCTTTGAAACTGCTTAGTTTGATAGATGTTGAGTAGATTGTATTTTAGAAATAATTTTTCGTAATCAGCTGGGTTGTTACATTTTTGGATTTCCTTTTGAAATATTTGTTTTTGGCTTTTAGATAGATGTTGGTTTTGCATGCATTCTTTGATTGTTGCTTTAATCGCTTCTAAGTTTCGCTCGTGTTTTTGCAGCGGTGCAAGGTATTGTTCTATGTTGTTTGTGTTGAGTTGTTTAAGAATTTTATCTAGGTATCGGTTTTTAAAAACATCTTGATTGTTTTTTGCAAAGGCTTGGATTTCTTGGCTTTGTTTGAGTTCTGCTTTTTGAATTTTAGTAATTAATTCACATTTTTTGGCAAACTCTTGCTTAAGAAATTTAGTTTGATAAAGTTTTTGATTATTGGTTTTTAACTTTTGAAAATCTGCTTGTAGCATTTCTCTTTGGATAAGAGTTTTTAGAAATTTAGGTTGGAGTTTTTTGTCTTTTAGTTGTAACTTGATTGGTTGTTTATGTTTGATTTGTAAAAAGTTTAAAATAGCGTTTTTGTCTTGTAGTTTGCTGTTTTGAAACTGGTTTTGAATTTGTGTTTGTTCTTCAGTAGAGAAACGTAAATCATGCTTGTAGAAAAATTCTTGGCAGTATTTTGCAAACAATGTGTCGTATTCTATGTGAGATTGTTGGCTGGTGTATTTTTCGATTTTGTCACTTTTAATTAGTGTTTTCCTGTCAAATGATCCGATACGATCCCAGTTAAAATGGCCTAAAATAAGAGGGTCAATGCTTTTAGCATATTCGCTACATTCTATAGCTATTTTGATATTCATATCAAAATAGTTGAGGCAGGTACAAACTAATTTAATATCAAATGGTTGTGTTTTGGTTGTATTTTCCATGATTTCAACGTCTTTGGGTGCTAATTCTGAGCTTTGGTGAATTTTATTTAAATATTTTAAAGTTAGATCTTGTTGAATACTTAGGAGTATATTGTTTTTTTCTTGTTCTTTTAGAATCAAAAAGTTTGGATATAATTTTTGATAATATTGCTCCGTTAAGCCAACTCCACTTGGAAATTTTTGATTTAGTCGGTTTTGAGTATCGATACGTTTTTTCAATTCTGTAAGTAGGTTTTGATTTTCTTTAAGGGTGTTTTGTTTGGTATCACTTATGATTTGTGTGTCATGCTTTGTGAATTTTTTACTAATATTTTGAATTTGAGTTTGGATTTTTTGCCGTTTTTTTAAATATGTTTTACGTTCATTTATGTTTAATTCTTCGAATTCGGTTGAGGTTTCGCTAATTTTGAGCAAGGCAACTAATGTTTGTTTACGATCTTGTATTTCTTGTTGTAGCGATTTGATTTGTTTGCTTTGTTGTACTGGATTTAGAAGTCGAAACTTTTCGATTTTGCTTTTGAGTGTTTCTTCTTTTTGATTTAGCAGATTTGGTGTTTCTGATAATGGTTTGAAAATAGCTTCAACTGCTAATTGAAAATTTTGTTTCCTTTTTTGAATATCTGCTTGAATTTCAGCTAAACTTCCAGGATTTTGGAATATGTCATCTAGGATTTGTTTGGAATAGGTGTCATCTAAAAATTTTTTTAGTTGAGTTTCCTCAGATAATTGAGATTTAATCAGTTCTTTTAGTTTTGTGACCTCTTGTTTTTCCGTGGCGCTTTTTACAACTTGTTGTATGTCTTGTTTTTCAACAATACTATATTTTCCAGTTACCATTATTTTTTTTAAGATTAATATTATTTTATTTAGGGTTTAGAAAATTGTAAAGAAATTAAATTGTTTTTCTGGTAAATTGAAATTGATCAAAAAAATAAATATGTTAAAACATTTTCAAGAAAGGTTTCAGAAATTAAATGAGCAACAGCAAGAAGCGGTTCAAGCAATTTATGGTCCAGTCATGGTAATTGCTGGTCCAGGTGCTGGTAAAACTGAACTTCTAAGTTTACGTATTGCAAATATCTTACATACTGTAGATGTAAGCCCTCATGAAATTTTGTGTTTAACTTTTACAGATGCAGCTGCTGTAAATTTAAAGTCTAGATTACAATCTGTGATTGGACCTGAAGCTTTAAAGGTTAATGTTTTAACTTTTCATAGTTTTGCTCAAAATTTAATTTATTCCCACCGGGAATTTTTTGGAGAAAGATCGGATTATGAAATGTGTGATGAAGTGCAAACTTTACAAATTTTAACCGATGTTATTCAAGAACTACCCCCGAACCATCCTTTAAAGGTCACCCAAGAAGGTAAGTTTTTGTATATTAATGATCTAAAACAGCAAATTGCAGATTTAAAACGCTCAGGTTTTACACCCTCTGCTTGGAAGCTAGAATTAGATCAGCTAGCCGTTGATTTAGACCTAGTGTCTCGTTATGTTTTACCTTTTTTTGAAGCCTTACCACGTTTATCTAAAAAACTCATACCAGAATTCGATAAACTTTTAGCTGATTTAGAACAGTTAAATGAGACATGATTTATTAAAAAGTTTAAATTTGATTTATTTCAGGCCTTGCAAGTTGCAAAAGAGACCCAAAAAACTAAAACATTGTCGGAGTTTAAAAAACAGTATCTACGACGAGATGATCATGGTTCTTTAGTGTTGATAGATAAGTATAATCTAGAGAAATATCAAGGAATAGCATGGGTATATGCTCGTTTTACTGATTTGATGGGCCAATTAAAGTTATTTGATTATACTGATATGCTTTTGTGGGTTTTAGATAATATGAAATCTAACATCGGCTTTTTAAGAACTCTGCAAGAAAATTATCAATTTATTATGGTCGATGAATATCAGGATACGTCTGGAGTCCAGTTGGCGATTTTAAAACTTTGGGCTCAGACTCCTTTTGATGAGGCTCCAAACTTGTTTGTGGTAGGAGATGATGATCAGGCGATTTATAAGTTTTCTGGTGCCTCAGTCGAAAATATTTTAGAGTTTACTAATAATTTTGTTGGTACTCGCTTGATAGAATTATCTAAAAATTATCGGTCTCACCAAGATATTATTGATTTATGTGCGAATACTTTATCGGACGTTTCGGCTCGTCTTTGTAATATGTCTTTAAATATTTCGAAACAATTAGAGCAGGGTAACCCTACAATTAGGAAGGCTGAGATTGAAGGGGCTATAACTGCTGATTTTAATTTGCAAAAACAAGCGGTTTGTAATCAAATTCAAACTTTAGTAGCAAATGGTGTGCCTTTGCAAGAAATTGCCATTATTGCTCGTAGCAATAATTTGTTGTCGGAAATTAATAGTTATTTGAGTCGCAAAGGTATTGATTGTTACTTTGAATATTCTTTAGATGTATTAAATCACCCTAAAATTATTGAATTTTTAGATTTACTGCGCTTAATTGAACAGATTCGTATCGATGGTCCAGATTTAGATTTTTATCTCTTGAAATCGATTTTTGCATCTTTCTCTTCTTTAGACAATACTCAACGTTTAGAGGCTGTAAAATTGAATAAAAATAATCGTAATTTGTTAGATGCCTTAAAAAATGTGGGTTTGTTTACTGAGTATCTTACCGCCTTTGAAGACTTAGCTGTGAAATCTTTGCAATCACCAGCTCGAATTATTATTTCAGACTTGCTCATGTTGCAGAAAATTAGCAGTCAGCTTCAGCCAGATTTATTTAGTATGGGTGAAAGCCAGTTGTTTTTTGATAATGCAGATTTAGATTTTGTACAAAATATTCAGGTTTTATTGCGTAAGATGGAGGCTGTATTAAAGCAGAATATTAAATTAAGTGAGTTTTTAGATATTATTGAGGTTTATCGTGTGAACAAGCAAAAGATGCAAAATTATTTACAGCTAGGAGATAGTACCAAAGCTGTCAATTTGTTATCGGCTCATAAATCTAAAGGTTTGGAATTTTAACATGTGATAGTTTTGGAGGCAACTGAAAAAGCTTGGCTCAAACTGAAGAAGATGAGTAAGTTGCGTTTTCCATCACATAAACCATTAAGTACTGAGCCTGATAACTTAGATGATTGTTTGAAAATTTTATATGTAGCCTATTCTAGAGCGAAATCAGGTTTATATTTGTATGCTAGTCAGTTAGATAATAATGCTAAACGTCAGGTTCCATTAGCTCAAGTTGATTTTCAGCAATTAAATGATTTTTCCGATACAGAACACTTTGAGGCCGTTGTAGATCCTCTTCCGTTGTTACTTGGTACTAATGAAAGATTAGAAAGGGAAGTGATTGAAAGTTTTGTAGCTAAGTTTCGCTTTAGTCCCTCGAGTTTGTTGAGTTTTTTCGATTTACAATATGCTGGTCCTGAGGAATTTTGGAAACAAAAAATTTGTGGTTATCAATCTTTGTATAACCCTAAGTCGGAATTTGGAAGAGTTATTCATTTAGTTTTAGAAGAAGCATTAAAAGCTTTTTCGAAAGGAAGTAAGTGGACTTTAGCTAAGTTGATTCAAGAGTTTGAAATCCATATGTTAAATTTTTATTTTCCACAAGACCATAGAGTTGAGTTGAATGCTTTGGGAATAAAAATGTTAACAATTTATTATCCAATCTTTGAGAAAAATTTAAATAAGTACGATTTAGCTGAAATGAAAATGTTTTCTGATTTGAATTTAAATGGCTTTGCCTCAGCCGGAGTGATTGATAGATTATCTCCGAATTATCAAACTAAAACTTATAGATTAGTTGACTATAAAACAGGCACTCCTGTTAAAATTGAAGGGAATACCTTTAAAGCATTTAAGCATAGAATGCAGTTAACTTTTTATAAAGAGATGCTTTTACAGCATGCGAAATTTCAAAGTTTTAAAATGGAGTCTGCAGAATTTCACTTTTTAAAATCGAAAAGTCTAGATTGTATTGTACAAGCTTATTTACCAGAAGAATCTGATAAGGATGTACTCTATAAATTAATGGATTTTGTGGCAAAACAAATTCAGAATAGGGATTTGGCAGATATTAATAATTTCCCAAAAACAGATGCAGGATCTATGAAGTTTGTTGATGCGGTTTTAAATGATGAACTTTAATTTTTGGTTTGTTCATATTTGCTATAAAGTGCATAGCTGCCCAAAAATATTCCGTAACTTAAAGTGTAATCGAAGATAAAGCGTTCGAAATTGTAAGTTTGAGTAGGGAAGATATATAGTGAGCTGGCGTAATAGATTCCCCAAGTGGCGTGCGAAAATATAAGTGCGCTTTTAGAACTTTTTTGGTATGCTTCTAAGGTTTTGTTTTTTAGGTTTTTGAGGTTAGGTAATTTCATTTGTTTTTTTAAATTTCAATTTCAAGTAAAACTGGGCAATGGTCGGATCCGTAAACTTGACTGAGAATATCTGCACTAATTAATTTGGGTTTGAGTGATTTAGAACAGCAAAAATAGTCGATTCTCCAGCCGACGTTGCGTTGGCGAGCTGCCGAGCGATAACTCCACCAGCTATAGTTGTCGGGTTGGGTGTTAAATACTCTAAAGGTATCAATAAATCCAGCATCAAGTAGGTTTTGAATTCCTGTGCGTTCTTCAATTGTGAAGCCGGCGGAACGGGTGTTTTGTTTGGGATTTTTTAAGTCAATTTCAGTGTGAGCTACATTTAAATCTCCACAAATAATGACCGGTTTTTTCAGCTCTAATTCTTTACAATAGTTTAGAAAGTCTGCGTCCCATTGTTGGCGGTATCTGAGGCGAGCTAAGTCACTTTTAGAATTTGGGGTATAAACGTTAACTAAATAAAAGTTTTCGTATTCTGCTGTTATAACTCGGCCTTCACCTTCGTGTTGTTCGTGTTTGATTCCAAATTCTTTTGTTTGAATTTGTTGTTTAGAGTAAATGGCAGTGCCAGAGTAACCTTTTTTGTCTGCCGAATGAAAGATACTTTGATAACCCGGAATGTGTGCAATATTGTCTGGTAGTTGTTCTTTGAGGGCTTTGATTTCTTGTAAGCATAGAATATCGGGTTGATAGTGGTCTAAAAATTCTAGAAAACCTTTTTGCGCTACCGCACGCAGACCATTTACGTTCCAGGAAATTAATTTGATTTTCATTTTTATAAGTTATGCTAAAATAAGTATATCTAATTTGATAAAAAATGTATAAGTTAGTTTTAATTCGTCATGGTCAAAGTTTGTGGAATGCAAAAAATTTATTTACTGGTTGGACAGATGTAGAATTGTCAGAGCAGGGAATTAATGAGGCCAAAGAAGCAGGGCGTAAATTGATGGAAGCTGGTTACGAATTCGATATTTGTTTTACCTCTCATTTAAAGCGAGCCATAAAAACTTTATGGTTAGCATTAGATTCTATGGATCGTTGTTATTTGCCCGTGGTACGAGCTTGGCAGTTGAATGAGCGTCACTATGGTGATTTGCAGGGTTTTAATAAGGCTGAAATGGCTGAGAAGGTTGGTAAGGAGCAAGTGCATATTTGGCGTCGGAGTTATGATACCCCACCGCCGCAGATGTCTAAAACTGATGAACGTTATTTGGCTATGCAAGAAAGATATTCCGATACTCAAGTTCCTCAAGCAGAATCTTTGCAAATGACTTGTGAAAGAGTAATGCCTTATTTTGAATCTGAAATTGCACCTTTGATAAGGAGTGGTAAAAGGATTTTAATTAGCGCTCATGGTAATTCCTTGCGAGCTTTAGTGAAAGAATTAGATAGTATTTCTGATGCAGATATACCTAATTTGAACATTCCAACAGGACAGCCTTTAGTTTATGAGTTAGATGAAAACTTAAAGCCTATAAAGTCTTATTATCTTTAGTTGTTTGATTGTTGATTTCGATTAATTCATCAATTCTGCGGCTTACATCATTTAAATAAGGGTATTTTTTGATGATATCGCCGTAGTACTTTTCATTTTCTTTCGAGGTGGTGGTATTGATGTTCCAAATGGCTGGGATTGATTTTAGATATTGTTTATACATATATAACGACATTTCATAGTCTTGATGGTAGTATAAGGTGTCTGCAAAGGCTCTAACGATATTGGGGTGATAAGGATTGAATTCCAGGGCTTTGAGGTAGTATTTAGTTGATAGCTCTAAGTTGTCTCTATAAATATTGCCTTGCCAAGCTAAAATATTTGGAGTTTCACCTTCAATTTTGACAAGTTTCTGAAGTGCAAATTTGGTGTTTAATTTGTTTTGTAGCATTTCGTAATATACTTGGCTGTAGTATGGCCAAAAAAGAGCGCTTTTGTTTAGTGATTCAATTGCTAATGGAGGGTTGGTTTTTGCGTTGATTTTAAATTGTCGGTGGTGATACATCCCTAAAAGTTGGCTCAATACTAAGAAGTATAGCAAGGTGCCAAGTATACATGATTTGAGAAATGTATGGGAGTTAGTATTTGAAAGTTTGTTGGGTTGATTAAGTGTGTGAATTAAAAGGCCAAAAAGAAAGTATTCGTAAAATTGTAAGCTAAAATCGTTAAATCCAAACTGATTTTGAAATATATTGGTAAGTAAGATTAAGCTTAATATTTTAACATTGGGATTTTTGTGAAAGAATACATATTTAAAAAGGTAGAATATGAGTGCTAAATAAAATAGACCTTGTAAGAATCCATTTTCGTAAATTTTTTCTAAAAATTGATTATGAACTTTATCTATAATTAAATCTATGCTTGCTTCTTGGGTTAAATATTCTGGAGTTAAAATACTGGGAGAATAAAGAGTGAAAGTTTGATTTCCGTATCCTAATATTGGCTTTTTGGATATTAGCTCTATTGTTTTGCCCCAAATGTGTAATCTTGTATTAAGTGATCTAATAGCTGTATCGTTGATGCTAAAACGATTTGGGAAAACAAAAAATGCTATACAGATTAGGCTTGCTATAGCTAGAATTATTTTTTTGATATGTGCTTTGAATTTTAATAAACTTAAAATAATTGTAAAAAACACTATTCCTAATAAGGCTGTTCTAGTTTGGCTTAATATTAAGCAATATAAATTACCGATAATTAAAATCAACTCAAATATTTTCCATTTATGCGATTTGAGATTATATATTTTATAAATATTTAGTCCAATAAGTATTGTCAGAAACTGACCAAAGTAGGAGGGGTTACCAATTAGTGAGAAAATTCTGCCGGCAAATAAATTAAAATTATAATTGCTAAAAAATAGCTCGATATTCAAGCTTTGTAAAATACCATAGGTTATTAATAAAAAGTTGCTAATACTAATAATTTTGAATTGGAGAGGGGTTTGCTTGTATTTAGTAGCTATATAAAGAACGATAAATATTCCAAATATGTGATGGATTAACCCCATATTTCGGCTAAAATTTCCAAGTAAACTTAATTCTATGTGTGGATTGAACAAACTACTAATAAGGCTTAGAATTAGACTTAAAAATAATATAAGGAATATTCTGTTGTTTTTACAAAGGTAGCTTGTAGTAGATACGAGTTTTTTTTTAGTAATTAACGTTATGAAACAGGCAATTCCAATTATGCTAAAAATTCCAGCTTTAGTTGATGTAAAGCTATTACTGATAAATGGAAAAAAACTAATTGGTATAAAAAAAAGACCAATTAGTATTGGTAAATTGGTCTTTAGTTTTGAATTAATTTCTTTGTTCATAGAGTCTTTGTAATTTGGCTCGTTCTCTTTTACTTATTTTATATTTTTCTGGGTTTTGAATTCTTTCCATCGCTTCTAGTTGTTTGATAACAATAGGTGTGACTTTTTGAAGTTTGCGTTTTTGTATTATTTGCTTTTGTTTATTTTTTTCATTTTTGTTTTGATCTTTGTATGGGTCTTTATTTGTTTTTTTGCTGTTAGCTGCATCTGTTTCTGTTTCTTCTGCTTTTTCGGTAGGAACAAATGAGATTACCGGACTAGCGTGAAAGGAAACCACTTCAGAGGTTACTGCTGAGGCACCACATTCGTCTTCAGATAGTACGATAGATGTTACCTCGGAAGGTACTTCGGAGACTACTCTTGAGGCTACTGCTGAACTTTCTTCATTTTTGTATAGATATAAAGTTGGTTCTTCTTGATTGTTTCCAGATTCTAATATTATTAAATTCCCACCTGTTTTATTTGTACTGTTAATGCCGTACCCTATGGCTACTCCAATGATTATACCAAGTATACCAATTAATTTTTTGTTCATAGTGATTATTAAAACACTATAATTTTACCAGTTTTGTATTTGAATTCAAATTAATGGGTTTGCTTGATTATTTTTTTGATTTGTAGGTTTTTATAAGTTGAGCTCGTTCTCTTTTACTTATTTTATATTTTTCTGGGTTTTGAATTCTTTCCATCGCTTCTAGTTGTTTGATAACAATAGGTGTGACTTTTTTTAATTTTTTCTTTCTTTTGCGTTTACCTTTTCGTTTATCTTTTTTTTCTGTAGGAATAAATGAAATAACTGGACTGGCAATAAATGATGTTACTTCAGAGGTTACTTCTGATGCTACTTCTGAAACTCCTTGGTCTGAGGCTACTTCTGATGTTACTTCAGAGGTTACTTCTGATGCTACTTTTGAAACTACTCTAGAGGCTACTGCTGAACTTGCTTCTTTTTTATAAAGAAAAAGTTGTACAGGGTTTTTGCTTCTAGTTTGTTTTTGCATCGAGTGACTAGTGTTGATTGAGTAACTTAGTGTTATACTCGTAATTAATCCTAATATGCTAAGTGCTTTGATTTTCATAAGGTTCGGGTTTAAGTTTTTGTCAACCTATGTTGGCTTAAAATAAATGGTAGTCCCTAGGAGAATCGAACTCCTGTTTCCAGGATGAAAACCTGGCGTCCTAACCACTAGACGAAGGGACCATTAAAATAAGCATAAAAATTATAGCAAGTGAAATTTAAATTGCAAGTTATTTTTCTAATAATGTGAGTCTATCTTTGCGGCTTTCAAAAAAGATACTGCGTTTGTTTTTATGCATAGAGTTAATTTGCGATTTTTGATTGATTTGTTTGAAGGCTTTGATTTGGAGAATTTTCTGTTCTAGCCCTAAAGTTGTGTTGTTTAATTTTTGTCTATTAGATTGGAGTTTTTGGAATTTAGCACCGAGTGATTTGTCTTGAGTATAATTGTGTAAACTAAATCCAGCTAGGGCAATGATGCCTAAAACTAAAGTCCAGTGTAGTATGGAACTGGTTTGTTGAATCCGACCTGAAAGAGGTTTTTTGTGCATATTAAGATTCTACATTTATTTTAACAGGTGCTAGACCGCGTGAAAGTGGTGCTATTGCTTCAAAAGCAGTGGTTGAAAGGTCGATAATGCGACCTTCTACGTAAGGACCTCTGTCGTTAATCCGAACTTTGACCCATTTGCCATTTTCGGTGTTTTCAACTTTTACTAAGGTTCCAAAGGGGAGTGTTTTGTGAGCTGCGGTGAGCTGTTCTGGGTCATAATTTTCTCCAGAAGCTGTTTTTGCACCTTTGAGGTTAGGGCTATAGAAACTTGCAATGCCTTCTTCGGTTGCTGTATTGCCTTGTGTTTCTGAATCGTTTGTATTTGTTGTTTTTTTTGTTTGGTTTGTTTCAGTTGCTGGATCTTCTGTGTTGTTTGTGGGTGTTTTTGTGGGTGTTTCGACTTCTTTAATGATTTTGACCTCTTTAATCACTTCTTGGACTGGGTTTAGTTCTTTTGTGAGCCAAAGGTCATATTTGTAGAGGGCTTGAATAAAGTCTGCACGGTTGAGTTTAGCTCCATAATTGTATTCTTGTTTGTCGTTAATTTTAGTTAATTGGTTTTGGATTGCAAACATGGCAGATGAGTAAAACCATTGGTTTGGATCTAAATCGTTAACTTTTAAATTGGTATCGACCGTGAATTTGTTGAGTATGTCATTTGGTGTAATACGATATAATATTGCAAATAATTCTGCCTTGCTGACTTGGTTTGCTGGTTGGATCGTGTTGTCTTGATAACCAGTAATGATTTTGCGTACTACTGCTTCTTTTAAATAAGGTATGTACCATGCGTCTGCTTGGATGTCTGGGAAATTTAATTCCCCATATTGTTCAGGATGGAAGGGGATTTTAATTGTAAGAGTTTGGTCGGAATTGAGAGCTTGGTCGTCATCATTAAAATTTAGGATGGTGTTTTTTTTAAGTTCAAACTTTTGTTCTTTAAATAGAGGTGGTAAGTCTAAGCAGGTTAGAATGAGTTTAACAGACTCCATGCGATTAATACTTTGACCTGGTTTAATTGTGCCATCTTTGTATCCGTTGAGGCATTGTTTGTTTACGAAGCGTTCTATGCTTTGGTAGGCACTGTGGTCTTTGCTAAGGTCTGTAAAATTAAGAGCAAGGCTTGGTAGGCTTAAAGAACATAGGCTTAGAATTATTAAGCCTTGAAAAAGTTTTTTGCTTTGGGTGTACGAAGGCATAATATAAGGTTAGGCTTTAGGTTTTAATATTACGTGACGACCTTCTTTAAGGCCGGCTGATTCAGTTAGTATGTCTGGGTAATTTCTATCGATAAAAATATGTACTATTCTACGATAATAAGGAGTCATCGGAGGAAGACTCACAGTTTTATGTGACTCTCTGACTTTTTGCACATGTCTTTCGGTAATTCCTAGTGTATTTTCGATTTGACGTTTTTTGTAGCTATCTACATCTAGGTTAATTCTTAGGGTTGGGAACTTTTTTTTCATTAATTGTTTCAAGATATGTTGGAGGGCAATAATATTATTGCCTTTTTTGCCAATTAATAGTGAGGCTTCAGACGTGGCAATGTTGATCATGTATTGGTTTTCTTCACTTAGATTTTTGCCTTCTTGAATATCAATATGATTGAATTCAACACCAAGGGCGTTTAGAAGGTTGCTAAGTTTATCTTGGATATATTCTTCCATGGAAAATAAGGGTTATTTTTTACGATTAATGTAGGTTTGTTGTCCTATCCCAAATAAAGTTGAGGTTGCCCAGTAAAGACCTACACCAGACGGTAAAGAGGCTGTAAATACTGCAATTAGGGCTGGCATAAAATAAACCATGTTTTTTTGGATAGCTTGATTGGTACTATTGCCACTTGAGGTACCTGACATACTTGGCATAGCAGTTTTGAGTTGAATGAATTGTAATAAACCTACGATAATAGGTAAGACAAATAGGTTGCGTTCAGTCATATCTAAGAGACCTAAAAATTGAGTTTGAATTTGATCTAATTGAATCTGGCTAATAAAGTTATATAAGAGAACTTGTTTGTCTGGATTAATACCAGCTTGAACCACGTAAAAGATTGCAATTAGAATAGGGAATTGAATTAGCATCGGTAGGCAGGAGCTAAAAGGGTTTACCTTGGCTTCTTGCCAGACTTTAAGGGTCTCCATTGCCATTAGTTGTTGGTTGTCTTTGTGTTTTTTACGAATAGCTTCGAGTTTTGGTTGGATTTCTTGCATCTTTTTTTGCCCCGATAGTGCTTTTTGATTTGGGTGAAAGAGTAAGGTTCGAATAATTAGAGTCAGGATAATAATTCCAAGACCAAGATTTTGACCTGGCATTAAGCCAATCAAAGCAATTAGTGCGTTGTAGACTGGTTTGTAAAAGAAATTCATCCAAAGTGAACGGAAGAAACCTGGGCTTTCTATTTCAAATTCATTTGTTTCAAGTTGATAGCGTTTGCCCTCGTATTCATAAGAAGCTTGGAGTTTGTAACTACCTAAATTTTCAAAGAGTTGGTTGGAATGGTAATCTAATTTCAAAACTCGTTTGTTTTGAGGTGGAATCATACTAGTGAAGCCATTTTTTACATTGTTATTTTCACAATTAAGCTTTGTGCTTGTTTCGATTGGGGTAGTAGTTCCATTTTGAATTTGTACTGCTTGAAATGGACTATTTGGACATTTGAATGTTAGTTGGATGTTTTTATTGGTATTGTTGTTGATTTTAACCCCCACCGTTTTCTGTAGAGGGTAAGTCTTTTTTTCGGTTTGAATACTCAATGGGTTATCTGTGTTGATGTCTTGTTGAGTACTTGGTGCTTGATTTTGAAATATTAAAATTCCAATTAAGAGAACTAGAATAATATTAAGGATTTTGCTATTCATGTTTGTTAGTTTTTTAGATTTCTGAAAGAATTTGAGGGAGATTTAAAAAATTATCTCCTTGTTTAAATTGTAACAAAATGATTAAAAAATCCAAGTGTTTTCTATCTTTATTTTTAACTTTTAGAAATTGAGCTTTGATTTTTCGTCTTAGTTGGCCTTTTTTTGCATTAGGGAGTTTGATTTTTCTGGATATGGCAATGCTAATTCGACAATTTGACTTTTGGTTGTCTTGAAATTTAATTAAAAACTGATCTTTACGACAAAAATGCTCGCATTTTGCGAGCTTGGATACTTCCGATCTTTTTAGGCGGTATTTTGAGGCTAGCATTATACTGCTAGTCTGTGTCTACCTTTAGAGCGACGAGCTTTGATTACGCGTTTACCTCCTACAGTTGCCATTCTTCCTAGGAATCCATGTCTTCTTGCGCGTCTACGTTTGTTTGGTTTACTTAACATACTTTCAATTAAACTGCCATCTGATTCTATATATATTTTTTAAGTAAGTCAAAGCTTTTTTAAAAAAGCCGGCCCGTTTTTGTACTTTTTGTATTATAATAGGAAAGAATTAGTACTTTTTTATGCATTTTGAATTTGCAAACAATCAATTTTTTGAATATAAGAATCCAGATTCAGAAGTTTTATATGAGTCAGTTTGGCTTTATAATGATGATTTAGGTACTGGTTTTGGAATACTTATCGAAGTAGCCAATGAAATTGATTTTGAAACTGTTTTAGATGTTTGTGTAATGAATTTACGCAAAGCATTTTTTCATGATGTGAAGTCTGACTCATTAAGTACTATGCAAGCAGCTTTACAACAGTTAAATGAGGCTTTTTTAGAACTGCCAGAGTCTTTAGGGTTAAATTTGGAGGATTTACATTTAGCCTTGGTTTATGTTGATCCAAAAAAGATTTATATCTCTAAATATAATCAAGCAGCTGTTTATATATGGAGGCAAAGGCAATTAATCGCAGTTTCTGAAATGATAGATGAAAGTTCTAAAGCACAAACAGCTGTTGGTTTTTCAGAAATTGTATCTGGTACTTATAAATATTCTGATCAGATTGTTTTGACTTCGCGCCGTTTAACTAAATTTCATGATTTGTCGCGTTGGTTAGATCTTCTGCAAAAAGATATGTTGTTGGATGAAAAAATTGTTTTAGATTTCATTAAGCACAACGATTTAGCTATAATGAAAACTAAAATTCAAATGAAAAGTTATGTACCAGAAGTAGCTGATAAGTTTGTTATGCCAAGTTTAAAATCATTAAATTTTAAAGAACCAAAATTTATATTAGGAGTTTTGTTAGTTTTGATCATGGTTGGTGGTTTTGCTGGATATTTTTCTTATAATTCTGTGATACAAGACAAGAGTTTAGGCCAGTATCAAGATATGTTAGACGAAGTTGCTGGTATTGTTAATAATGCTAAAGTTGAGCCAGACAAAAAAAGAGTCTTGTTTATTTTATCTGCTGCAGAAGATAAGTTGAAGGAAATAGTAGATGCTAAAGTTTTGTTAAAGCAGGCTAAATTACAAAAACAAGCTATAGTTGAGATAAAGTCTAAATTAGATAATGTGCAAAAAGTTGATCCAACTGTGGTGATGAACGTTTTTGAAGTAGAGACTTTTCCAAAATTAAAATCTGTTTTAAAAAATGGTGACGATTTTTTAAGTGTTACAGATAAAGCAGTGTATAAGAGCTTGCCGGGCTTGTTTCCAGAAAAGCAATTTGAATTTAATAAAAGTCTTTTAAATGTTACCTTAAATGATAGAGCAGCTTCTTTGTTGCTTTATAATGGAGATAAATTTCAATCTTTTGGTTTGAATTCTTTAGTATTACGTAATCTTGTGGCTCCTGATTTTGATTTTGATGTAGATCGAATCTTGGTTTATGGGTCGCGGGTATATATATTAAGTCGCGAAGACAATCAGCTTTATAAGGCTAATCTGCTCAGTAATGGTTTGTCTTCTTTTACTAAATATCTAGCTAATTTAGATGAGGTTTTGTTACAAAAAATTGCTGATTTTACAATTGATGGTGCTGTCTACTTAGGTTTAGATGATGGTTCTATTGCTAAGCTTTATAAGGGGAAGTTAGATACGACTTTTCGCATTAAAACTCAACCTTTAGATAAAGTTGAAGCAATTGATTCAATTTATACTTCTTTAGATCATTCTTTTTTATATGTGCTCGAGTCTAATAAAAATCGGATTGTTCAATATTATAAGGATCCTACTGGTAATTTAGAGTATGACAGGCAATATTTATTTGATTTACCAGATGCTCTTGAGCATATGTTTGTAGATTATAATCAAAAGGTTTTATATGTTGCTTCTAAAAAACAAGTTTGGCAGGTGCCTTTAAAATTTATTGATTAGGATTTATTGAATAGTAATACCTAGGTCTAGATTTTCAAGAGTTTTTTCGAGTTTTGGTGCGTCTTCGGAATAGAGAGTTACTAGTGGATCATTTTTTTGGATTTGTTGGCCTGGTTTTACATGCATAAAGAGTCCTGCGCCTTTGTCGAATGGACAACCCAGCATACGAGCTGTAAAGGCAATTTTTTTAATATTGATTGCTGAAATGATTCCAGTTTGATCTGCGACAATGGTTTGGTTATTTTTACCTGGGGGAGTTATTTCTTGGTTTTTGCCTTGGAGCTCAATGATTTCTTGCATTTTGTGAAGCGCTTTTTGGCTTTCAAGAATTTCTTTGGCCATATTGTATCCTTGGTCTAGGTCGGCTTTTCCTGACATTTCTAGTAGTATTCCAGAAAGTTTGAGCGATTTTTCTTTAAGATCTTGTGGTGCCTTAGGGTCATTTTCAAGAACCTGCATAATATCAATGGCTTCCAGGGCTGGTCCAATACCGTGCCCGATTGGAGCTGATCCATCTGTGATTATCACGTTAACTTGCATTTCAAGGAGTTTGCCAATATTTTCAAACCGTTGTTTTAGATTAAGGGCGTGTGGTAGGTCTTTGACTTTGGCGTTTGGTCCTACTGGAATATCTATTAGAACTATTTTCGAACCAGCTGCAAATTTTTTGGCCATAATTGAAGCTAGCATCATGCCTTCTGGATCTAAGCCAATTCGTCTTCGAAGTTGAATGAGTTTATCGTCAGCTGCGGCAATATCAACACCACCGCCCCAGGCGATAAAACCATTGGCTTTGGCAAGGATTTTATTTAAATCTTTAGCTTCAACTGTAACATTACAGATGCATTCCATGGTGTCGGCTGTTCCAGCAGGTGAGGTAATGCTGCGTGAGGAAGTTTTTGGGATTTTAAGTCCAGCAGCTGCAATAATAGGTACAATTAACATGGTGGTTCTGTTGCCTGGAACTCCACCAATACAATGTTTATCAATAATGATTTCATTTGGAATCTGTTTAAGTCTTTGTCCGTTAGCTACTATGGCTTTAGTGAGGTCTGCAGTTTCTTGGTCATTGAGTTGGTGAGTGTAGCAGCCGGCAATAAAGTAAGCTTGGGTAGGTTTATCAAGGTTGTCGTGGACTACATCATAAATGATTTTGTTGATTTGTTCCGCATTTAGTGGTTTACCATCTAGTTTTTCTTTGATGTATTTGATAGAAGGGCTGGTTTTTAAGGTTCCAAGTTGAATTTTATCTGAAGCTTTAATCTTTAGGTCATCCGCCGTGTTTGGTAGAATTCCTACTGTTTCGTCTGAGATGTTTTCGTCTATGATAATTGTGATGCCAAGGTTTTTTCCTTTATGATGCATTTGAGCAAATTCACCTTTTTCAAGGTTGAGTTTATTAGCTAGTTTACTATTGATATGGCAGATGTGTTGAAATGCAATATCAAGATTTAAGAGGTGTACTTTAAATGACATAATTATTGAATTAAATTGTTTATTTCTTGGGCCATATATAGGCTTTCATTTCCGGCTATGATTTTATGTTTAGGTAAGCTGTTTTGTAGAAGAGGTAGTTTGTCGATAATGGTTTGGACTATTTCTGAGTTATGTTCGCTTACACCTCCGGAGAAAACTAAATAGTCTATTTTTGGTAGTTGGCAGGCATAAAAACTTAGGTATTTGCATATGGATTCATACCATACATTTAGGGCTAGTTTGGCCTGTGGGTCTTTGCTTTGTAGTTCGAAGGCTTCCTTGATATTTTTAGCACTTGGAACTAAGGCTTTGATTCCAGATTGTTTATTGAGTATGTCTGTACTTTTTTCTAACCCATGCTGCTCAACTATTTTTAGAATGATGCCTGGGTCTAGGTCTCCAGGACGACTAAACATTGAGATTCCCGCAAGGGGAGTGTAGCTCATGCTAGTGTCTGTGATTTTCCCATTGTGTATTTGGGCCAGACTACAGCCGTTTCCAAGATGAATTTGGATTCCATTTAACTTTTCTTTTTGGAGTTTGTCTTGCATGGATTGTAGTAGGTAGGCGTGGTTTAATCCGTGAAAACCATATTTACGGATATTTTCTGTTGGTACTAAGATAGTGGATTTTTCCGCTGGTATTTGGTTAAAGGCAGCTGTGTCGAAGCATGCATATTGGTTTTGGATACCAATGTTTTGGCAGATTTCTATGCCTTTGAGATTGTATGGTTGATGCAGTGGAGCTAGTGGAATAAGTTCTTTGATTTTATCTTGAGTTTCTTGGTTGATAGCAGTGCCGGTTTTAAAATATTGGCCTCCATGTACGACTCGGTGGGCGGTTACTATGTTGGATAAATCATGTTGATTTAAAAAATTTTCAATTTTGCTTTTGAGTTTCTCCCACTGATTTTCGTGATAATAGCTTTCGGATTTAAGTTTTTTCAGTGAGTCATCAAATAAATCTAATTTAACGGTGGAGGATCCGATATTGAGGGTAAAAATTTGTGTCATATTCCAAAGGCTAAATTTTGTGCTTGAAGGCTTGTGATCGCGGTGATTTGTATAATATCTTCTACTGAGCACCCGCGAGAAAGGTCGTTTACTGGTTTTCGTAAACCTTGAACGATAGGTCCGATAGCTTGAAATTTACCAAGTCTTTGTACTAGCTTGTATGCAATATTGCCACTTTGTAAGTCTGGAAAAATCAGTACATTCGCATCACCTTTTAAATTAGATTTTGGGCACTTAAGTTGAGCAACTTCTGGAACAATTGCGGCGTCTACTTGCATTTCTCCATCAAATATAAGGTGTGGAGCCTTAGCTTTTGCTAGTTTTAAAGCTTCTTGTACTTTTAGTACGGGTTCTGCCTTTGCAGAGCCATAGGTTGAGAAACTCAAAAAGGCTACTTTTGGTTGGATGTTAAAGAGTTTGGCTGTTTCTGCTGTGTCGATTGCTATTTCGGCCAGTGTTTGACTATCTGGTTCAATGTTAATGGCACAATCTGCAAATAATAATATGCGTTCATTTTTAATCATAAAAAAGAAGCTAGATGCATGATGAAATTTTTCTTTCGTTTTAATGACTTGAAAAACCGGTCGGAATGTTTCGGCTGTGGTACTTACTGCTCCAGCTACTATGCCTTGGCCATTTTCTGTTGCTAGTAAGAGGGTTCCAAAGTAATGTGGGTTTTGGAGTAACTCGGTTGCTTCTTTGGCTTTTAGGCCTTTGTGGGCTCTTTTTGCTAGTAGGGTTTCAGTTAAAAAACGCCCTTGAGCATCTTGAGTGTTGATAGGGATAATGTTGCAGCTGTCTGGCAATGATAAGTTGTTTTCTGAGCATAGTTGTTGGATCTGATTAGGGTCTCCAATTAAAACACTATAGCAGATTCCTTGTTTGGCAGCTTTGATGGCACCTTTTAAAACCCTAGTATCTAATGCTGCTTCCGGAAAAATTATTTTTTGAGGGTTGGCTTTGGCTTTTTGTTCGATATTTTCTAAAAACTTAGTGTGAGGCATATGGAAGAATTTACCATTATTTTAACACTTAAGTTGGGCCTTTTGTATTTACAAAGCTGTTATTTGATTTCTTTTTCGAGTCTTCTGAAGTTTTTGAAAATTTCTAAGGTAGACATGGTTTGTAGGTAATTGGAGACCATACCATTTTTAATGGCTTCAATTATACTTTCGATACTGTTGATCCGTGGTTTGATAAAGCAATATCCAAATTCTAAGGCATCTAAAAAATGTACGTCTCCGGTTGCAATTACTGGTTTTTGTAGTTTTGTGGCTATTTTTTTGGCTTTGTTATTAAAGTTAAAAATTTTGGAATTAAACCAGGAAAGTTCAATTGCATCAAAAAGTTGATGGTGTTTAATAAGTTTAGATCCAAGGCAATTAGATAGTTTATGAAATGGATGGGGGGCAATAATTAATGAATGTTTGTGGTCTTTTTTGTAGGTTTTTAAGTCTGCAAAGCTATTAATGAATTCACTTTCTGGGTGAGCATTGATTATTAAAACGTGTTTTTTTTGGATGGTTTTTTCAATTCCAGGTAATAGGAGTAGGTTGTTTTGTTTTGCTAGTTGTTGGTCTTTTTTACGAAAAATTAACTTATCATGGCAAGTTATCGATAGGACGTCGTAGTTTAATTGTTTGGCACGCCAAATTGCTTCAGAGGCTTCGTATTTAATGTTATCAATAGGGTCGCCTTTTACGTGTAAGTGTAATTGTGATTTTAACCAAGTCATTCCATTAGGTTATCAATTGCTTGTTTAGCTTCTTTTACTTCTTTTTTTGCGTCTTGTAGTTGTTGGTATTTCTCTTCTGCAGAATAACGAAGTTTTTGAAAACTTTCGGTAGTAGATTCAATGGAAAGATCTTGGCCTTGGAAGTATGTTTTAATATCAGCGAAATTGGTGAATATTACATATGCAAGTAGTAGGACAACAAGAAATTTCAACATAATAAATTATTTTTTAAAAATTGATTTAAAGTCTCCGTTAAATTTGTTTAAAAATTCTTTCATTTGGTTGATTTCTTGGTCGTTAACTGGAGGGGAGTTTAAATTGTTTTGAGGGCGAAACTTGTGGAGTTTGGCATCTATTTTAAATTTAGCTTCACATTTGCTGCAAACACATTCAATTACTGCTTGTTGGCTGTCTGCTTCTGTTACAAATAAATCTTTGTCTGAAAGCTTTTTATTGCATTTAGCGCATTTAACACTTTGTTTGATACGATAAATCAGGTATTTCAGGACTTTGATATTCATGATAATGATATTAATACTTTTATTTTATTTGATTTCTTTAAATTTGTAAAGTCTTAAATATTATGCAGATTTGTCTTTTTTCTTGACTTTGTCTGTGAAGCTGCTATAGTTGTGTTGTAATTTATATTTTATGCAAATCAATTTATTAAATACGTTTTGGCATTATCGTAGTTTGATTGGAAACACGGTGTTTTAAATGCGTATTGAAATTTATTGCTTTGTATTGGATTCGCATTTAAATGCGAATTTTTTATTATTTAATTTTGTATTATGTTACAAATAAAAACTGGGGATAATTATTCCTTAAACATGTTAAAAGATTATACGAACAATGGTAGTGGTCTATTTATGACTCCACATGCCGGTAATCGAAGGTTGAATGAATTAATGCTACCGTTTATTGGAGCAAAGTCGAGAACTGTCTTTACGAATCAAATTATTCGTGATGTTCTTGATAAGCCTGATTTATTGATAGTTGAAGGAACAGAGCTTAAGATAGTTGAGCAGACTGATCCTGTTTTAACTCCATATAGTACTTTTGCTACTGGTCTTGATGTTGATGCTATTGCTGAAAGATTTGATCTGGGTGAACTTTTGACCCCTAGTCAAATGATTTATAAGTCTTTAAAGAAAGTGCAGAGAGATAATTTTCAATTTGCTCAAGAAGCATTGTATTTGTAAGATAATGATTTTGCGAATCGATTTTTGGGAACGTTGATTACTCACGATTTTAGTAAGTTTGACCTTACTATCTTTGATAGACAAGTTGATTCAGACGGTCAAATGCAGCGTGTGAGTGTAAATCAGGATACCAAGCAAATTCAATCTTATCTTACGTATTTTCAAGAATTAATTGATGGTATTAAAGAGGGTGTTACGATTGATTTTTCTGGTGTGCAGGTTGCTAATATGGTTAATGTTTTAGCTGATATTGTTCAGGTTTTATATAATAGGAAGGATTCATTTGGATTTGTTGGAGATCTAAATGATGATGTTCTTATTTTGTCTGGTCCTTCTATGTATAAGTACGTTAAGAATAAGAAAAACTTAGGGTTTTTACAGTCAGCTTATTCTTTCTTAGCAGCTGAGTTTGATTTACCAGAGACTTTAAATTGTGTTTATGTGCCGTTTTCTGAGTTTGAGTTTTTACAGCCTAGTCAAAATGTTCTATTTGAGCCTGCTTTGAATGAATCTCTTGGTTTATTTAATCTTGTAAAAGCAACTCAATCGGAATTCCGTAATCCAACATTAAGCTCTGAACAAAGAGGTGTGTTGATCAGTGAAACTAATGTATTGAGAACTCAATTAAAGGAGGCTCAAAAGACAGTTCAATTTTCTGTGAATACTGAATTTTTCACACAATATGATGCGATTTTAAATCCGGATGAATCTTTAGAATTTCCTAAGGGTTTGATGGATATTTCAATTGCTGATATTAAAAAATTTGGATTTTTATCTAAGGCTCAATTTAATAAATAAATTATGAAAAATTTAGAATTATGGGATGCTTGTGGGAATCGGGTGATAATAGCGCAAAAAGAAAATATGGATTTAATGACAAGTTTGTCGATATCTTTTAAAAATGAGGTTGCAGCTTTATTACAAACATATAAGGCTGATACAATGATGTTGTGTTCCACTGATGGTAAGGTAGTACGTGTTTTAGAATCTGATTTATCAGAAAGTAATATGTGTGGAAATGGGATTCGTGCTGTACATAAATATTTTACCGGTTTAAATCATGTATACTTGACGTTAGCAGGCAAAGTAGAATGTCATTTGTTAAATGATGGTAATGTGTCAGTAAAAATGGGCCAAGTGAATTTACATGGTCAAATAAAGTATAAAGGTTTTAATTTATATTTGTCCGATGTTGGTGAGCCACATGCAGTTTTGTTGGTTGATGATATTGCTCAAGCAGATTTGATTTTTAATAACCATGGGTTTAGTTTTGTAAATACTTTCTTTGATGAATTTGATACAAATTTCAATTTAAATGTTGTGGAGGTTGTGAATAATCAGTTGCTTATACAAAGAACATTTGAAAGAGGGGTTAATGCAGAAACTTTGGCGTGCGGTACTGGAGCTACTTGTAGTTTTTTTGTTTCAAATCAAATGGGTTTGTGTTTGTCAGAAGTTAAGATTAAAGTTTTGGGAGGAGAATTGCATTTGAAATCAAATATTGATAAAATTGTTCATAAAAACGGTCCTGCTATTAAAATTAAAGATTTAATTATATAAATATGTTAGTTGAAAAAAATTTACAAAAATATTTAGTTTTAAGTCATGGTGAAAAACTAGAGACCTACTTAGATGAAGCTCAAGCTAATTTGTTAGAAACTGATTTTATTGATGATCCTTTGGTTGATATTCGTACCTTAAAAAATGCAGGATGTTTGATTTTTGATGAGAATATTCCAAATTATATGATACGTAAAGCTTTAGGTGAAAAGATTATACAGGTTGCTGTAATTTTAAAATCTTTGAATTTAGGCTTAAAAATATATGAATTATATAGGAGTTTAACTAAGCAAACTCTTGAATTTAACCAAGTTAAAACTGATTTTATAAAGAAATATCCAGAGTTAATCGAAAAACAAATTTGGGAAAAAGTGACTGAATTTATTGCAGATCCAGCTTTAAGACCACCGCATGTGACCGGAGGTGCAGTTGATTTATGCTTGGTTGATGAGCATGGCTTAGAGTTAGATATGGGGACTCCAATGAATTCTATTGATCTTAAATCTTACTTAACCTGTAAAGACATCAGCTTAGAGGCTTTAACTAATCGTAGTCTTTTGTTAAAGTTAATGCTTTCGGTTAATTTAGCACCTTTGCCTTCTGAGTGGTGGCACTATTCTTTTGGTGAAAATTATTGGGCTGCCTTTTATAATGAAAAAGTTTTATATGATACTATAGATTTGAAGGCTTAAATTGACTTGACTTATTGTTTGGTACTGGGTAGCATTGGTGTGTATTGTTAAGTTAATGTCTCTATGTCAAGCTCAGATAATTTACAAGCGTTAGTTTCTATTTCTGAAGCTTGTAAGATACTGAATTGTCATCCTAATACTCTAAGAGATTGGGAGAAGAAAGGTTTGATCCAGTCTCTTAGGTTTGGAGTTCGTAAGGATCGTAAGTACTTAAAGACTGATTTGTTTAATTTAATGAATCAAGATGGTGGTTTGGAAGACATGGTGCTCCCAAACAATTTTGATGTGTCTCGCATAGATATGACTAAGACTTTATATGAAAAATTTGCGATAGATGAGGTAGAAAAAAACATTCAAGATTTAGTTAAGGAAACCATTGATTTTTTTGATTTCAATTTGTTTAAAAACAATTTTAATAAAAAAATTGTGTTTTTTACAGAGAAGGATTTTAAAAATTGTGAGAGTTTGGCAGAAAAAATATTAAGAGTAATTACTTCTCCTAAATATCGCAGTGGTTCTTTGAAAGTTATTAACTTAGAGAAGTATGCTGATATATTTCTTACTAAAATCCAGCATTGCATTGACAATAAATTGCCTATTCAATTTATGCTCCCGGCAATGCCTTTTAAGATTGCCAACCCCTTAAAAAGTTTACGTCGTGACGCTGATTTAGCAGAAATCGCTACTTTTTGTAAATTTAATGAAATTAATTTACAAATTCAAGAATTATATGAACCGGGTGCACAATTTACTATTTTTCACGATGGCCAATTATATTATAGGCATTTTTTGCATTCTAAGGAAGATGCGAATCGCTATTTTAATACCTTAAACCGTTTCATTAAAGAATTAGGTTTTGATGATGTGTTTGTAGTTAGAGACGCTTTTGAAGAATTGAAGCAGTTTAAAGATTTTGATCAAACTTATGAGCAAGCTCGAAAAGAAATGGATAATCTTTGGAAATTAGATTCAGGAACTAGGTTAGATGATGATATTGATAATGTTTTAGGTTTTTTAAAGCAAAATTACCACGATGGTAAAATTGTAAAAATTATGCAGTCTGCAAAGCAAAATATTAATTTAGCTGATGTGCCTTTAAAACTTTTACACAAAATTAATTTTAGTGATGAGTGGGACCTAGATGATCATGAAATGAAGGTTAAGAAAGAAATTTTAGAACGGTCAAAAAAATGTGCTTTTGAGTATATGGTTGTACAGCATGCTTTAGAAAAAGCAAAGTTTTTTAATACTTTAGTTCCTTATGGTGTTCGTTTGACTGTACATCCAAAGCAAGGTCATATAGGGGTACATATGGTAAAGAAAAAAACACATCTTTTACCTTGGATGGGAGTTGGTGTAATGAAGAGTAGTGGCCAAGTTTCTGTGAGATATGAGGGGGAGGTTTTAAGTTCAGGTAAGTATCATCCGGTTTATATTAAAGGAGAAGAACATCCATTTTATTATAAAGAAATTGAAACCGTACATAGAGGCGTGGAGGGTTTTAGAAAGTTATTTGATACTATTGCAAGTAGTATCAAAAAAGGTGATTTTTATTGGGCCTTTAGTTTTAATTCAGAGTATCATAATAAAGATATTCGTAACTTGCTTCAGGAGCTTCATAAAAAGTTAGCTAAAAAGGGTGTTGAGGATCTTTTGATTTGTAGTGATTATAAATTTCAAGCTATTAGTGATGCATTTAAAGACAATCCTAACATTAAGATTCTAGCTACTAGTCAAGAATTTCCTAGTGGTGTTATTATATTGAAGAATAAAGTTGTTAATTTGGTTTGGGGTGTAGATCCAATTGCGTTTGAGATCAAAAACCAAGAAATAGTAGCTAACTATAAGGAGTATTTTTTACAGATCTGGGGATCTGGTGTTTAGCCTTCGAATTTTGGAACGTAGATGATTTGATCGAAGTAAATGTTGTTGAGTAGGTGTTTTTCGTGTGTTATCATAATAACAGTTGCGTTTGTGTTGTTGAGGAATTTGATCATTTCAAGTTGGCTAAATAGGTCTAAGTGATTGGTAGGTTCATCCAAGAGCATAAGGTTTGGTCTTTGGTTGAGCATGGTGATGATTTGAACTCTTTTTTGTTCACCACCGCTAAGGGTGTTGATTGGAGTTTTTAAAAGTGGTTTTAATCCAAAGCTTGCAATTAGTTCATAAAATTCACTTTCGGAACCGTGAATGTGATCGTTTAAGTATTTGTGTAGTTTCTGCTCACCTTTGAGTTTGTCTGCTTGACTTAGCATTTTCGGGAAAAGTCTGGCGTATTTAAGGTCAGCAAACATTTCTTTTAAAAGAGTGGTTTTTCCGGCTCCATTTACACCTTCTAAAAGGATTTTGTGACCTTTGAAGATTTTCAACTCTTGAATTTCTTGGCGGGTTGGGCTATAGAAGGTGTGCAAAAGGCTATTGCGGTCATCTTTTTGCATATGTGTGCCTAGGCTTAATTTAGGATCTTTGGTGAGTTTAATTTCATTAAATTCAGTTTCGAGTTTGGCTAAGACTTTTTTTTGGTTAGCTACAAATGTTGAAAAGCGATATTTTGGGTGAAATTCGTTAGCTTTGAGCCAGGCGCGGATGCGTTGGATTTCTTTTTTGAGTTTAAAGTAAGATTTACGTTCGGCCTTGATGTTTACAAAGCGTTGTTGCCAAAAATGGCTAAAACTTCCATGGTAGATGATAACTTTTTGTTTGGATGGGTCGATTTCCCAAATTTCGTTAGCGGCTTGTTCAAGCACTTCTTGTTTGTGGGTAATGAGTATCATAGATCCTTTAAAATCTTGAATGAATTTGATCAGCCAGTTAATAGATTGTTCATCTAAGTGGTTGGTTGGTTCATCAAGTAGCAAGATGTCTGGCTCTTGTAAGAGTAGTTCTATGATTTGAATTTTGAGTTTTTGGCCTTCCGAAAGTTTAGAAAAAGTTTTATAGATTACATCAGGGTCTAAGTCTACTTCTTGCAAGGCAATGTCTACTTGGTAAAAATGGTGGCTGTGTTCTAGTAGGTTTTCTAAATAGATGCCGACCATCTGCTCTGGATCAAAGTTGTTGTGCTGTTTGAGGTGTAAGATTTTTTCGTTTTGGACCTCTATTTTACCTTTAATCGGGCTGATTTGTTTGAGGACTGCTTTAAGTAAGGTAGATTTACCGCAGCCGTTTGGACCGACTAAAGCTATTTTTTTACCTGATTTTGAATCAAGTGATAAATTGAAATTTTCAAAAAGTAAATTTTTATCGTATCCGAGACTGAGGTTTTCAATAATAAACATATGTTGAAGTTAAATAAAAGGCTAATTTGATTTAGCCTTTTAGTGTTTAACTATGCATTAAGATCTCTTGCATGGCTTGGCTAAGTCGTTTTTGGGTTTCTTCGAAGCCTAGAGTATAGGCCAGATCAAAGACGCCAGGGGAGTATTGGGTGTTGGAAAGTGCTGCGCGCACAGGCCAGAGGACTTGCCCGTTTTTGAGTTCGAGTTTGGCAATGATGCTGACAAATTTTGCTTTAAGGTTGTTTGGACTTTCAAAGTCTGCTTCGGTGAGTTCTTGCATGACTACGTTGATTACTTCTCGTGAGCTTTCGTAGTCTACTCCCATTTTTTCGTGTTTGAAGAGTTCAATTTGTACTTTAGTATTGTGTTTGAAGTAAAATTCGCTGTAGTTTTCGAAATCTTTAGGGTCTCTTAAGATTTTATCTTCGAGTGAGGCGAGAGCTTTAAAGAGAAATTCCGTATCAATCAGGTGCTTTGGAATAAACTCAATGGCAGATTTGTTGAGGTAGCTGTAGAGCAGCTGACCTTTTTGTATGATGAATTTTTGGCTATTGGGTATCTCTTGAAAGTCAAAGTGAACATGGCCCTTTTTATGTTCGGAAATTTGCACATTAGCATCTAATTCTGTAGCTAATGTTTTGAGTTTTTCGAGATGTTTAACTCGACGGTGCTGCCAGTCGAACCAGTTGAGTTTGTCTGTATCTAAGACAGCGCCGGCTTTTTGAACGCGGTCGATGGTGAATTTTTCGATGAGCTCAGTCATAGAAAATATTTCTTGGTTGTCAGCTGTGTTCCAGCCAAGTAGGGCAATAAAGTTTAATAGGGCTTCTTTTTGGAAGCCTTTTTGAATGTAATCTTCAGCCGCTACGTCGTTTTGGCGTTTGGAAAGTTTAGACCCGTCTTTATTTAAAATCAAAGGTAGGTGAGCCATTTCGGGAGCTTTATGACCTAGGGCTTCGAATAATAAAATGTGTTTTGGAGTTGAGGGTAACCATTCTTCTCCACGAATTATATGAGTAATATTCATATCGATATCGTCTACGGCTACCGCCAAATGGTAGGTAGGAAAGCCATCGGTTTTCATGAGAACGTGGTCGTCTAGGGTGTTGGTATCAAATTTCATTTTACCGCGAACGTGGTCATGAAACTTGATAGTTTGATTCAATGGAATGGCTTGGCGAATTACATATGGGATCCCAGCATCGAGTTTTTCTTGAATTTCGGCTTCGCTGAGGTAGCGGCATTGGCGGTCATACATGGGAGCCATTTTGTTTTGTTTTTGAAACTCTCTTAGCTCGTCGAGTCTTTCTTTGGTACAAAAACAACGATAGGCTTTACCTTCTTGGATCAGTTTTTCAGCTGCAGCTCTGTACTTTTCTAGTCTTTGGGATTGGATATAAGGTCCATTTGGTCCACCGGTTTTAGGGCCTTCGTCTGGAGTAATACCAAACCAATTCAGGGTTTTTAGAATGTTTTCAGTGGCGCCTTCAACTAACCGAGATTGGTCGGTGTCTTCGATTCTTAAAATAAATTTTCCTTCATTGTGTTTCGCAAGTAAGTAGGCGTACAGGGCTGTTCGTAAGCTTCCAATGTGTAAATATCCGGTTGGGGATGGAGCGAAGCGAGTTTTGATCATATTTATTTCTAGATTGTAGCTTCAATATGATATGTTTTTTCTGTCTTTTTGGCAAGTGGACTTTAAATTAAGTTATCTCCATACTATTTTGATATTTTCTTGACTTGTATTGTCTATAAAATTTGAGTTACCTTCTAATTTGTTTCTTTCTGATTTTGGTATGACAATAGTTGCTTTTTCTAATTTTGATAACAGCCTTAGATATGAGTAATCATTTTTTTCCTCATCTCTATTTCCCCAAAAATTAATGATGATTTTTTTGTGATTGTTGCTAACATCCTCACATAATTTTCTTTGTCTATCAGAAATAGTTCCGTAAATTTTTAATTCTCTTTCGTGTACAACTGGGATGATGTTGTGTTTATTTACTAGTTTAATGTCTTCTTTTACATCTATTCTGTATTTATGCATTTTGATTTCTGTTGTTTCTGTTAAGTTGTTTAACAAGTTTCTGTCTTCGGAATCTATCACTGCAAAGCTATTTGCAAGTTGTTGGATATTCTTTGTTTTATCATCGATAAAATAAGTGTGACTTAAATTGATAGGTACACCTTTGTCATTGATAGGCAATAGTCTGTCGATATAGATTTTTAGTTTTTTTGTATGATGTAGGTTGTCTGTGACTAGTGGGTGAATATTATAAAATCTTACCTGTGTATGTTCTTCTAAAGTTTCTAAAATTTCTTTGTTTTCAGTTCCAGTATCTGTTTCAATTCTAATATTGCTTTTACGATTAAATGCTTTTGTTGTCGATGAAAGCATGTGTGTGTAGAATGTTTCTAGTTTAAAAAATGAAATCAATTTTTCTTTGTTGATTAATGCTTTACCTGCTTTGAGTGTATTGGTTTTATGGTTATAGAAAAAGGTGTATTTTTCAAAAATTTGTCTATCTATTTCTTTTTTAATTTGTTTTTTTTGATCTTCTTGTGAGATATTCGGGTTCTTAGAAGTATAGTAGATAGCTCTAAGTAGAGCTCTTCGCATTATTTTAGTTTCTTTACCGTATACTTTCAGATAATGTTTGTCGTACATTGCTTCTGTTTTCTTTTTGATGTAAGTATATTTTGATTTTCTAAATTCTTTTGTTTGGTGATCTGGCAACTTTTCTATGATTGTCATTATTTGTTCATGGTTTATTAAATCTGGGTTACTGATTGCATTTGCCAGTATTTGTAGGTCTTGATTTGATTGGATTTGAATTTCTCTTCTTGACTGATCTTCTTGGTTTACTTCACCACCTGGATTGTTATTAATTTCATCTAAATTTCTCTTAACGTTTTCACCTAGCTGTTCTGATATTGCAATATCACTTTTTAATGAATCAGAAACTGTGTGGTTTGCTGGTTTGGTTAAATCTTTGTTTGGATCATTAAATATGCCGAGATAGTATTGGACTCTTTCACCTCCGACTGCTCCGATTGCAGGTGAATCAAGTATGCTAAAATTTTTATCTATATTGTTAATTCCGTTAGCTACTAAGTTTACATGAGCAATACCATTAATAACAGATGTTTTTGAGGTTAATTGAGTGTTTGGGAGGCTTGATTTAACTAATAAACTAGCTATAACCTCGATTGCATCACAGTTGATTCCGGTTTCTGGATTAGTGGCAAAATCAATAGGGTTTGAGTTAGATAGGCTATACGGTATTTGGGCAATAATATCTGAAATACGTTGATATTTTTCTATTTTATTTAGGCCCCCTAGGTTAATAATACTTGCTTCTATATAATCTTTTAATTTATTAATGTCTTCTTCTGAGCTTTGAAGTATTTCTGAGGTTATTTCTGTATTTAACCTACTAGCATGGGCTGCTGCTTGAACGTATTTAAGGTATTCATAAGTAAACTTTAAATATTGTTCTCGATCAATGATTGATAGATTAAATAAGTGTTGATATTTATTTATTAGTTCTTCTTGAAATGGTTTGAATAATTTTGAAATATGTAATCTTTTTTTAACAATTGCTTGTTCTTTTTGATTTAATTCTAATTTGCGTTTTTCTTCTTCAGATTTTGAATTATTGCTTGTTTTGTTTTGATTTAATTCTAATTTAGGTTTTTCTTCTTCAGATTTTGAATTATTATTTTTTTCTTTTTTGATGATTGCGTCTGCACTACCTTGATTTTGATTTGGGCCTTGTGAGTCATTCGAGCTATTTGGATTGTTTAAAATGAATGAGATGTGTTTTGCATGTTGATACGATATATGGGTTGGGGTTTGGGTTTCTATTAAAAAAGGACTAATATGGGCAGCAATCGAAAATGCTAATGGTCCTAGAAGTTTTCGATCGATTAATTTGCTCATTCTTGGTTTATATTTTTCTTGTGACATAGGTGTAAGTATTGTATATGTATATTTTACATTAAAGATTGAATTTGTCAAGTCTTGTGACTTGTACTTTATTTTTTCTTTAAATTTGTTATAGTTTTTATAGTTTAAATTCAAAATAATGAGCCATAAATTTTTAACCACCCCAATTTATTATGCAAATGCTAAACCTCACGTGGGGGCGGCTTTTACCAACCTGTTAACCGATACGTATGCGCGCTTTTATCGTTTGCAAAACATAGAAGCTTACTTTTTAACAGGTCTGGATGAACATGGTTCGAAAGTTTATGAAAAAGCTGAATCGTTTGGGAAAAATCCGCAGGAGCATGTGGATCAAATCAATGAGTATTTTCTAGAAATGGAAAACGCGATAGCTGTTAACCCAACTCAAAGGATCAGAACTACCGATGTAGAGCATAAGGGGCGAGTGCAAAAAATTTGGCAAAAGCTCTTTGAAAAGGGTGACATTTATAAAGCCTCTTACGAAGGCTTGTATTGTATGGGTAGTGAGAGTTTTATTTTAGAAAAAGATTTAGATGAAAATGGTAATTGCCCAGGTTACAACGTGCCTCCAAAAAAAGTATCTGAAGAAAATTACTTTTTTAAACTCACAAAATATAAGGATCAAGTGCGAGAAATTTTAACTAGTGGTAAGGTACAAGTATTTCCAAGTTTTAGAGTGAAGGAACTTTGTAATATGTTAGATGATCTGGAAGATATTTCTTTTTCACGTCCTAAAGATAGTGTGAAGTGGGGGATACCAGTTCCAAACGACGAAAGCCAGTTGATGTATGTTTGGTGTGACGCTTTGTGTAACTATGTTACTGCACTTGGATACCCAGATGAGCAGGCGGATTTTGCAACGTTTTGGCCAGCTAGTTGGCACTTTATGGCTAAGGAAATTATTAAATTCCATGCTATTTTTTGGTTAGCCATGTGTTTGAGTTTAGAAATACCTTTGCCAGAAAAAATTGCAGCCCATGGGCATATTACGGTTGATGGAGTAAAAATGAGTAAGTCACTTGGGAATGTGATAGATCCAATTGCCATGGTGCAAAAATATTCTTCCGATGTGTTACGGTTTGGTTTACTACGTGAAATGCACCCGGGGGATGATTTTGATTTTTCAGAAACCCGTTTGCAAGAATCTTACAACGCTGAGCTTGGAGGTAAGTTTGGTAATTTAGTGTCGAGGGTTTTAGCCATGAATACTAAATATTTTGAAGGTAGGGTTCAGGATCAATTTGAATTAGATTTTGAAGCCGAAAAAACTCATTTATTAAATGAGTTACCAGCATTGATGGAAAAATTTGAAGTACGTAAAGCTATAGAGTTGTGGTTGAAGTTTTGTCAGACTTTGAATCAATACGTTGAAGAGCAAAAACCTTGGGCTTTGGCTAAGGCTGAGGATCCTAAATTAGCAAAAGTTATGTATAACTTGCTTGAGGGTGTTCGCGTTGCCTTGAGTGTGGCGCAAATTTGGTTGCCAGAATCTTCAGATAAGGCTTTGGCAGAATCTGGTCTAAAACCACATGTGTCTTTAGACCCAAGTGTCACGTTGCCTGTTGGCATTGAACTTTTGAAACCTTCTATAATGTTTGAAAGAAAGGACTTTACTGAGGAATAAGGGTTTGGTTTTCAATTTCAATTAGATGCTTTGTTGGGTCAAATTCTCGGCTGATTTTTTGCATATTTGCTGGGATTTCTCCGTAGCAGAGTAGTCTTTCTATCATAATTTCGACGTGTTTAATTGCGTATATGTCAGAAGTTGCTAGCTGGTTATTTTTTCTTTTGGAGTAGTTTTCAGAATTGAGTTGGATATGTCTAGCTTCTAAAGATTGTGCTAGGGCTTGTTGAAATTCTGAAAATTTTAGAATTATAAATAGTTCTTGTTTACTGATGTAAAAATGTGGACCATTATTTTGGCTTGAGCCTTGTTTGTATGGATTTTGGGTTACGGCAATTGCTTGCTGAATTTGTGATGCAAGTTTTGTGCGGATTTCTTGCATTTGATCATAATTGTTAGAATGATCTGGGGTTTGTTCTAAAAGAATTTTAATTGCTTCAGCGTTTTTACTTGCAGCTGCTGCTTGCTCGGCTGTTATTAGATAGGTAGGGTGATATGTGGTGAGAGGTTTGGTGTTCATGTGTTTTAGTTAACTTCTTCGACGAATAGTCCGATTTTGACAACGAATTGGATGATAGTGTAGGAAAGTATGATTAAGATTAGTCCTGTTAGGGCCCAAACTATGCCTCTGCGGGCTTCGATGACTTTTTCTTCTTCGCCAGCTGCTAGGAGCATTTTTCCGGCGTTGAGCACTATAAATAGTACTGCAAGCCCACCTCCAAATTGTAGGATGGTGATGATGATATCTCCGGCGAATGAATATACTTTTTCTTCTGCGCTTGCTCCCGGTTGTTGTAAGGATACGTCAGGTAGAAATTGTAGTTCTTTTTTGAGTTCAGGATCAATTCCAACTGAGCTTGTAGCTAGTACAGTTTGAAACTTTAGAAATAGTAGTGTGAAAAATAGGTAAGTTTTTTGCATACTTGATGGTTAACGTATTAAGTCAAAATAGCTGATTATCCCTGTTACGACCGCAAATGCGGCTCCAATAAAGGCTACACCCATAAGGGTGTTGATTATGAGGTTTTTGGTTTTAGTTAAGGATTCTTCGTTGTCTTGGTTGGCAATTAGTTTGATCCCAGCGTAAATTAAAATTATCATAAACACTGTGCCTGATAAAAAGAAACCGATTTGAAAAACACGCGGGAGGATTTCTTTTTCTAGGTCACCTTCGGCTAGCCGAAATATTTGTTCGTTTTCGGTGATTTCTTGATTTAGATCTAGGTCTAGTTTTTTAGAGCCTTTAAATAATTTGTCTTGGTTTGGAATGAGTTTTTCCATCAAGTTATGTTTGATGCTTTCGTTAGGGCTGGTTTTATCTACTTCTGTGGCACCGTTTGAGGCCAGGGTTATTTGAGCGGTGAGGCTTATAATAAGTAAGATATATGTGATAAGTTTTTTCATGATAAAATATTTAGAGGTAGGAGGTTGACGACTTGAACCATTGCAAAGGCAAAAATTGCTATAATTAGAGCTACAATTGAGTATAAAATTACGTTTTTGGCTTTTTCGGTATTTTCTTCTTCGCCTAGGTCTGCAATGTAGAGAATTCCTCCGTACATAATTCCTATGATGGCTCCAATTCCTAAGTATGAGGTGATCCGGATAGCTAACTTTGGAATAAGTTTGGTGGTGAGGTATTCGGTGGTTCTGCGGCCAGTTTTATCAAATTCGTTTCGTAATACGGGCCCTGGCAAGGTTTCTGGTTTAACGAGAGTAGGTAAGCGCTCTTTGCGCAGTGGTTTGGTTCCGTCACGGTTTGCCTCTTGCTGCGATTCGCTAGGATTCTTATCATCGGCCAATGCCACCAAATTTGGGATTATCATTAAATTTAGGTAGATCGCAAGTAGAACTAGGCTGGTGATTTTTTTTAACATAATGCGAGTGTGTTATTTTGCTGGTGTTTTTGATTTTGTTTTTGGGCTTTAGCCTGAGCCTGAGCCTGCTGGATTTCCACTAGATTCTGTGGGCGTGCTGGTTTCGGTTATTTCGGCTTGGAAGAAGTTTGGATTAACAGCATTAAGAATCACAGAGGCTAAAAATAAAACAGCTAGGGCAGTGAGTGAGCGGACTATGTTGTCTTTTGCAGCTGCGATTTCGGTTTCACCGACGGTTACTCTGATTCCGTTTACAATAATGATGGCTACTGCAATTATGGCCCCAATGGAAGCTACAAATTTGTAGATTCCACCTACATATTTTTGGAGTAGGTCGGCTCCGGATCTTCCAAAAAATATTTGTACTCGGCTGCAGTACACGCTTGTTTCAATTTCTTCTTCGAGTTTATAGTCCGTATCGACTTTAACGATTTTGTTGGTTTGTGAAACATTTGGTTTGCATTTTTCCACAAAGAAGTCGTTACAAATGGTGTCACCTAAAATTAAGTAATTATCTTGACCTTGCTTTATGTATTGAAAGGCCGTACCAGCTGCATTTTTAATAGGTTTATTATTACAAATCTTGGCTAAAAATGTAACGTTTTCATCGCTGATTGGTTCTAATACCATTTGGTAGATTTCACCATTTTCAGAGGCTTGGTATAAGCGCTTAATTGTGCTGTTATCGCCATTTTGCTTGCAGCTTGTTTCATTTGTTTTATTTGTAGCGTAGCAGCTTCCAAAGCTACTTAATTGCTCCTGAGTTGAAGTTTTAAGCTTTTCGTCAAAGTTTTCGCTTGCTTTTAGGATCTGCGCATCTGTGTTAGCATTTGCTATATTGAGGTGGGCGGAATAGAGACTGAAATTCAGGCTTAGGACGCTGACTAAAATTAAAGCGGAACTAAATTTTTTGAAAAATTGGATGAACATAAGTTTATGGTTAGAAGAATAGGGATTGTATACCTATAACTACAAAGTATGAGAGTAATACTACTAAAAGTCCGACAATTGAATATTTGATCATGGCCGTGCCTTTTTCGACTTGTTCGGTGTTCCCAGTTGAAGTGATAAGAATAACACAGCCGATAATAAATATTACTAGTGCTATAGTTGATGCAATTCTAACTAGAAAGTCTATGACTGCGTTGATAAATGAAATAATTGTTCCAGTTTGATCTTGGCTCTTGGTAAAGCGATCACCTTGACCTTCAGCTTTTAGATTAGATGTATCAAAACGTTCAGTGTCGAAGGTGTCTTGAATATCAAAAATTTTAATTTTTCCGCTTTTGTTGCAGCGAATGTTTTTTGGATCATTTTTATTACATATGATTTGATTGGGACTACCTAAGCCTTCTAAGGTAATTGTGCTTAAGGGGTTGCTTTGGCAGATGGGTGGGATTTTAGACGTTAAAATACTGCAGGCTTGTGATTTTGTAAATTTACATTCTGAGTTGTAGAGTTGCATGAGGTCAAAAGGGTTGTCTTTGGAAAGATCTATAGTATTATCATCTGAGGTCGTGATTTTGAATTTATTAAAATCATTTTCGTCGTAGATGCAATAATTTTCACCTTTTGGGATATAGCTATTGCAAAAGTTTTCGAAATCCGGATCGATAGTATCTGGAAATTTTTTATACTGATTGTTACATTCACATAGGGTGATTAGATCTTTTTTTTGATAATCTTCAATTGTGGGTGGAATGACTTCTTCAAATAGGAAGTATTCATCTTCGCAAACTTGACTGTATTTATCACCTTTTTTTAAATCTAAAGGACCTTGTTCTAGCTCTTCAAGTAGTGCATCAATTTGATCCTCATTTTAAAGAGTTTGGATTTCGAGTTTAATGTCTTTTTGTTTAATTGCAGTTCCAGCTAGACCGGTTAAAGGAAAAGTTAAGAGCAGGCTTATGAGGATGAGTTTTTTAAACATAAAAGGCTGGGTTAGTTGGAGGAAGGTGAGGTTTCAATAAAGATTTCGCGGGGTTTGGCGCCGTTAACTGGCCCAACTATACCATTGTCTTCTAAGAGGTCTAAAAGGCGAGCTGCACGGGCGTAGCCGACTTTGAGGCGGCGTTGTAAGAGCGAGGCGGAGGCTTTTTGGTTTTTAACTACAACTTCGTAGGCGCTTTGGTAAAGTGAGTCTTCTTGATTTGGGTCGTTTTCTGCTCCACCACCGTTTTGTAGGTTGGAGCTTTTTTCGACTATGCCTTCATGATAATCGGGTGCCATTTTGAGTTTGAGTTGATTTACCACTTTTTTAATTTCAAGAGGGGCAGTGTAAATTCCTTGAATCCGTAGGGGTTTGGAGTAATCTTTGGCTAGATACAGCATGTCACCTTTACCAAGTAGTTCTTCGGCACCGGTGGTGTCTAAAATAGTACGTGAGTCAATGCTTGATGATACAGCAAAAGATATCCGACAAGGAATATTAGATTTGATTAGCCCGGTAATTACATCGACCGATGGGCGTTGGGTGGCGATAATTAGGTGCATGCCTACGGCTCGGGCCATTTGCGCTAGGCGACAGATTGATCCTTCAATTTCTTTACCGTTGGCCATCATTAGGTCGGCTAATTCGTCAATTAAGATCAAGATATAAGGCATTTTTTGCTCATTTTGAGAGTTGTATTCTGCGATATTGCGGCAACCAGCAGTTTTGAGGGTTGTGTATCTGCGGTTCATTTCGGCAACTGCCCATTTTAGAGCGTTGGCTGCTTTGTTTGGGTCGGTAATAACTGGAGTTAGCAGGTGAGGAATACCGTTGTAATCGGAGAGCTCTACTTGTTTGGGGTCCACAAGGATCATTTTTAAATCGGCTGGAGAATTTTGGTAAAGCAGTGATATTAAAAAGGTGTTGATCCCAACTGATTTACCAGAGTTTGTGGCTCCTGCTATGAGCATGTGGGGCATGTCTTCGAGTTTGGTTACAATTGGTACTCCGGCTACGTTACGCCCAAGTGGTAGTACTAATTTGGATTCTTTTTTGGCAGCTTGATATTCGGGTGAAATCAGAATTTCTTTGAGTCGTACACTAATACGTTTTTCGGCTGGTACTTCGATACCAACTAGGCTTTTACCTGGAATGGGAGCTTCGATCCGAATAGATTTAGCAGCCAAAGCAAGTGCGAGATCGTTTTTGAGGTTTACGATTTTAGAAAGTTTCACCCCGGCATCTGGCTTGAGCGTGTACTGAATTACAGTCGGGCCTACGTGTACGTCTTGCATGTTAACTTGAATATCAAATTGTTCGAGTTTGTTGGCAATAGAGCTGGCTTTTTTACGTAGTTCGTGGTCTTTAGTGAGGATTTTGGCTTGGGCGTTTTCTAGCAGTTCGATGTTTGGGCTTTCCCACTTGTAGCTAGTCGAAAGAGTTTCGGATTGCCCTTGGTCGCTCGGTTTAAATTCTTTGGGTTTGTTTAAGACTGCTAATTGTTCGTCTAGGGTAGTTTGGTTAGGTAGGGGGGCTTTTGGTGCTTTACTTGGTGAAATATTGGGTTTGATAATTTTAATGGTGTCTTGCTGGCTTCTTTGAAAGTCAAATTCTGGGAGTTTTTCTGCTTTAGCTTGAGTTTTAGCACTACCGGCTTTAAGAGGTTTAGATTTTTGTAAGAAGATGCTGCTTAAAGTTGTTAGCACTTGGTTGAGTGAAATGTTAAAAGTCAGCATAGATGAAATCAAAAAGCTGATAGTAAAAATAACTCCAGCTCCAAATTTACCGATTTGTAGAATTTCTCGAAATAAGAAATTAGTCAAAAACCCAATATAGCCGCCGTATGTTCCTTGTTGGGCAAAGTTATAGAGTTCGTTGACGGGTATAGGTAAGTGCAAAAGACTTAAAAAACTAATGGTAAAGAGTCCTAAAAAGCTTTGGCGTGCCAGATTGATAGTGAATTTTGGGTTAAGCAGTTGATATACTCCAGTGGCTATTAACACAAGTGGTACGATAATCAGCCCATACCCAAAAATAGGTTGTAGGAATTCTTGAATCTTGGTACCAATTATCCCAAGGTTACCAGAAATGCTAAGTAGCACTAAAATGCTTAGGCCTATATATACTAGGCTTTGGACTTCTTTGGCAATTTTTTCTGAGGCTTGTATGCTCCAAGTCTGAGCTTTTTGACGCTTAGTTTTTTTGCGTTGGAACAATATATTAAATAATGAGGGGGTTTGTTTTTTTCGAGGCATTGCTTAATTTAGACCCTTTAATTTTAGCAAATTTCTGCCTAAAAAGTTAGTTAATCAGTTTGGTATAGCGCATAATCAAAAACTGGCAAGAGACTTTTAGGGTTCAACGTGGTGGTTTTTTCTGCCTTGTAGCTACCAAATTGTGCTTGAGCCGTAATGCTGGCTTCTTGCGGAGTGAGGTTTACACCCCCGGTTACACCCCCGGTTACACCCCCGGTTACACCCCCGGTTACACCCCCGGTTACACCCCCGGTTACACCCCCGGTTATATCGTTACAACTTATTAGGTCGATATTACTATCTTGTTGGCAAATGCGAAAATATATAATTGCTTGTTCTGGGGTTATGTTACGTGCGCCGGCGTTAACTGCGTTGGTTAAGGTTAGGTGTAGGTTGTTGTGGTTGCCAATAAATTCCTTAATATTTTTTTTGCAGGGTTGTGGTGGAGTGAGTTGTTTGTTGGCAAAGAAGGTCCCGCAGTTAAAGCCTTTGTTTCCGGGTCGACTACCAAATTTGGCAGGGTTTCGGTGGCCTAAGGAATTCCTTAACTGTTGGATGTCATCGCTTGCTTGAAATTGAGTAACTGGGAAAAATTCAGTTAGTGATTCAATTTCATTCAGGTTGTTTTCGCCAAAAAGTTTCCATAGTAGGCTGTCGTATTGCCCGTCTTGTGGGTTTGAGCTTGCTAAAAAGTATTCTACTAAAAAGGGTTTATTTTCTGTGAGTTTGATGGTTGTAGATTGGTTGTGTCTTAGTGGGTAAAAATTTTGTTCGGAATTAGGAGTGTTTTGTTGAAATGGAAAAACATCGCTCTGATTTTGGATGAGGTATGTATTTTCAGATACTTCGGTGGGGTAGGGTGTTTCAGTGAATTCTCCTTCGGGGTTGGCTTTGAGTTCATACATAGCAATTTCGGTTAATCCTTCGGCTAGGTAGTTGGCTTTTGATTGCCCGAGGTAGCTGGCGAGCGATGCGGTGTCGGTAGCCATGAGTTTGGCCAAGCTCAAAGAAAGGCTAGTTAAAATACTAATCAGAAGGATCACGATAATAAGGCTATTGGCTTTTTGGGTCATTGATTAAAGGGTTTTAAGGAAATAGCTTGGTACTTACGGTTTGAAAAGGTAGTTGAAAGGTCAAAGGTTTTATTTGGAGTGTTGGGGTTAGCAACCTGCATAATTACTTGGACTTTGGGGTGTTTACTTGGTTTTTCGGTTTCAATATCGTAAGGGTTTTGATTTGGAGTTAGTACGAATTTCAAATTCTTAATGTCT
>JAAZXH010000015.1 GCA_014240275.1 Candidatus Peregrinibacteria bacterium | reverse complement strand
TTTTTAATAAAAGCTTTGAGGGTCGCGGTCGATTTTCCAATTTTGGTTTAAGGTCAGTTGGTTGATGATGTTTTGAGGTTGGTTGGAGTCTATGACAATGTTATGGTGAAATTTATTGTGCATTTTCTCGATTAGGTTGGCAGAGGATACAAAGTTGATTTTATGTTTTCGTAATTGGAGTTCGATTTTTTTGACTTCGTTTAAAAGTTTGTGTTTTTCTGCGTGGCTATGCAGTAGTCTAGTTTGTCGAACAAAGGGTGGGTATTTGAGTTTGGCCCGCCATTTAAGTTCTTGTTCGTAAAAAACGCTAGAGTTTTGCTTGTGTAGATATTGAAAAATTGGGTTGTCGATTTGCCAGGATTGAATTACTACTTCACCGTTTTCGTGAGTACGGTTGGTGCGGCCTATAATTTGTTTAAATAATGCGATGGAGCGTTCTAAGGCTCGGAAATCCGGAAAGTGCAAAGATTGATCCGCATTAAGAATGCCGACTAAATTAATGTCTGGAAAGTCTAGTCCCTGGGCTATAATTTGGGTGCCAAGGATGATGTCGTATTCTTTATTTAAAATTGCTTGGTAGACTTCTTGGTGGCTGTTTTTGCCTGTCATTTTATCTGAATCGATTTGCAGTATTTTGGCATTAGGAAAAAATTCTACTAAACGATCATGGACTTGCTCAATGCCTTGAACGAAAGATCTGAAGTTATTACCCTGGCATGTGTGGCAACACGGAGTGTGGTTGTAGATTAGCCCGCAAAGGTGGCATTTAAGTTGAGTTTTGTCTTTAAACTTATGTTCGACTAAGGCGATGTCGCAGCTTTGACAGTTAAGGTTTTCTCCGCAGTCTACGCAGTGAAGGTTTCTAGCAAAGCCTTTTTTGGTATAAAGAAGTAGCGACTGCTTTTGTTGTGATAGGTTTTTTTCTAACTTATGTAAAAGAGTTTCGGTAAAGAGGTGTTCTGGGTTGGCTTTGATATGGTTGCGTAGGCAGACAAGTGTGATTTCGGGTTCTTTGGAGTTATTAACTTTTTCACTTAGGCGGTAGTAGCAGAGTTTTTGGTCGCTTTTAGCAGCTTTATAAATTTCCATAGAGGGTGTGGCTGAACCGTAAATAACTTTGCACTTATGAATACTATGTAAAAATTGTGTGATAGCACGCGTGTGGTAACGAGGGTTAGTGTCTTGTTTGTAAGCTTGGTCGTGTTCTTCATCCATAATAATTAGCCCTAAATTTTTAAAAGGTAAAAACGAAGCCGATCGGGAACCTAAAAAGATTTGTTTGTTCTGGTGCAAGGCATCTAAATGAGCCTTGAGGCGTTCGGTTTTATTGAGTTTGGAGTTATAAGTTACTACTTGATCTTTAAAAACCGAATTTAAATATTTAAAAAGTTGTGGTGTTAAATTGATTTCTGGAACTAAGAATAAAATTTGCTGGTTTTTTTGCAGTGCCTCGGCAATTAAGTGGCAGTAGATTTCAGTTTTTCCAGACCCGGTTACACCGTGAATCAAATGAAAATTTTCTTGGCTTGTAGCAATATTTGTAAACACCTCGCTTTGCTTTGGGCTAAGTGTGTGTTTTAGGTCAACCTCTAAGGTTGTACTTGGAGTAGGTTCGGTGCTGTCTAAAATTTTTAAGGAACCTTTTGTCAAAAGCTTTGGTGGTAGCAATAGGTTGTAGCAAATTTCTGCTTTGCACATGTAGAAGTTTGCAATAAGTTTGGCGAATTGAATTTGCTTTGAGCTTACAAAATTTTTGTAAAGAACTTGTTCTAGCGCTTTGGTTTTAAATTTTGGTTTTGGAACTTCCGATATAATTAGTCCTACATCTTGTTTGGTTCTAATGCTGGCTAAAACTAGGTCACCAACTTCTAATTTGGTTTCGCTGTGGTAGCTTAGTAATTGTTTTTTGGAAAGGCTGACTAGATAATAATACAATGTTTGAAATTATTTTCCTTATTTTAATCGAAATTTAGACTTAGCGCTAGGATTTGTAAAAATTAATTTTTGACAATTTTTGGAAATTTATTTAGAATCCAATAAAAAGTATATGAAAATTAAAAAAGATATGATCATTCAGAAGGTCATCGATGAGCATCCAGAAACTATCGAAGTTTTTATGGGTTATGGTGTACACTGTATTGGTTGCGCCAACTCTTTACACGAAACTGTCGAACAAGGTGCCGAGCTGCATGGTATTAACTTAGAGGAATTTTTAGACGATTTGAATGATTTTGTTTATTGAGTTATAAAAAATAGATATTGAATTAAATTGCACTATGCTTGACAATTTGGTTGAACTATCTATAATATGACCTTGTAAATGATTTATTATGCCTTTTCAATTAAAATTTAAGGATGTAATTCCTAAAGGGTATATTAAGGAGTTGTTAGTTAATTACCAAGAGGATGGTTCTGTGACTTTAACTAAGTTGCCTGTAGAAGTAGATTGTTATATTGATGAAATTTCACATGCTGGTGGAGTTGACCGTTTTGCTACAGGTAATAGTAGTAAGCGTTATACACAGGTTGTTGAGGTTCCTTTTTCCACAAATAAATTACTGGCATTATTAGGTTTATTAAATTCTGACTTTGCTTGTGAGCAAGGGGAAGGTTTTAAGTTATATGAAGAGCTTGTAATAGATAAACAGCGTGAGCTGAAATATTATAC
>JAAZXH010000014.1 GCA_014240275.1 Candidatus Peregrinibacteria bacterium | reverse complement strand
TTTCTGTCTGACTTTAAGCATATAGCTAATGATGAATTTATTGGAATTATAGCTACTTCTATAAATCGATCTAGTAATTATTTTGTATATTATAATTTTAGTGTTGATGGTTGTAGTGATAATTCTAGGGTTATTACAGAAGAATTTTCCAGTACACCAAAAATTATGAATTTTGTGAGTGTTGCTGGTGATATTTGGGTTAAGTTACGTAATTTGTCGGAATATAAACAAATTAGTAAAGATTCTGAATTACAACCTCCAACTCATAAAAGTGTTCGTTTAATACCTGAGGATGAAAAATTAGGTAGGGAATATAAGAATGATCTAATTAATAGAGGGTCAGCAGGATCTAATGCAAATCTTTTTATCAAAGATAATAGGACACTGAAATTGTTGTCTAATAAGATTTTAGATGAAAATGGGATGATATTGGAAGGTGATGGAGTGTTTGATTATCATTTTTTTGATGATGGTTTATTGGTTTATGAAAAGCAAGATAGTGTTTATGGCCATAAACTCTACTATGTTGATGTTTATAAAGGTGTTGAGAATCATTCTGTTATACGGGTTTCAACTTTGTTTGATGGATTGGCTCCAGATCAGAAGGGAAGTTTGTGCCACGTTTTGAGTGAAAATCGTTTTTCGAAAAATAATAATTCAACTTACGATGATAACCTTGTGTTATTAAAAGCAAGTTATTCATGTTCACAAAATACTAGCTTAAGTGCTATACGTGTAAAGAAATAAAAAAGCCCCGGTAAGGGCCTTTTTTATTGGAATTGAAGGGTGAGGTCAAAGTTCATTTGGTCTTTGATGAGGTTGTCTCCAAGACCTTTGAAGAACTTGCCAGAGCCGTAGCGGACGTCCCAGAGGGTGCGGTCGATTGAGAATTGTGCGTTGGCTGTTTTTTCTTCTACGTTGATTTCGGCGTCAAAGCTTATTGGGTTGGTGTTGCCTTTGATGGTTAGGTCGGCTTCGACTTTGAAATTGCGCTTAATGCTTGGAGTTACTTTGGTAAGTTGGATGCGAGCGCTTGGGTACTGTGCTATGTCAAAGAAATCCTCAGATTTTAAGTGCCCAAGTAATTGTTCGCTAGAAGATCCATCTTGGTCGAGGTTGGTCATTTGAGTCATATCGATAATAAAATCACCGCCAGTTGGTTCTTGGCCATCTACAAATAAAGCTCCGTCTGTAATTGCAGCTGTACCTTCGTGAGAAGCTCCTGTGATTTTCATACCTTGCCAATTTAGTACTGAGTTTTCGGTATCAAGACTTAGGCTTTCTGTATTGGATGGTATTTGGATGCTAAGTTGTTCTGCTACTTCGGTGTTGGATTGTTCAACTTTGGATCCACAACCGCTTAGTAGTGCAATACAACTTGCGCCTGCGATAATTTTTTTAAACATGTGTAAATTGTTAAAATAACACAATTAGAGTATCATATTTTTGTCTATAAAAAAATATTTATGCCAGAATTGCCAGAAGTTGAAGCCTTGAGGCGTGGTTTAGAACCTTTGTTAAAAGGCAGGAGGGTAATTGATGTGCAAGTTTTTAAACCAAAATTGGTGAGTTCAAAATCGAATAAAAGGGTAGAAGATTTATCTAAAGTTGAAGAGTTTATTAATGGAATTACTGGTGAAACCTTTATGGCCGTGAAAAGGAGGGCTAAAAATTTGGTGTTTTATTTCGAAAGTGGACGAATTATGTTGGTGCATCTGAAAATGACTGGCCAGATGGTTTATAAGTTTGGAGATAGTCAGGTTTGGGCGGGGCATCCAATTGAGTTGTCGCATAGTCAGTTGCCAAATAAGCATAGTCATATTATTTTTACTTTAGATCAGGGTGTACTTTACTATAATGACACACGCATGTTTGGCTATTGTTTGTTTTTTGAGGATGATACTGTTTTAGATGAGCATTTTCAAGGTTTAGGTTTAGAACCTTTGAGTAACGATTTTACAGTTGATTATTTGGCAAATTGCTTGACAAAATGCAAAAAAGGTATAAAATCAATATTGCTGGAGCAGAAAGTAGTGGTAGGACTAGGTAACATATATGCTGATGAAGCATGTTTTGCCGCCGGTATCCTGCCAATCCGTTCAGCTAATACCTTAACTAAAACGGAAATTGTCAAGTTACATGCAGTAATTATGGATATTATTCCAAAAGCAATTTCAGCGGGAGGATCTTCAGTTGCTAACTACTTGTTAGCGGATGGAACCTCTGGCAATTACGCTCACTATCATAAGGTTTACCTAAAAGGTGGGACAAAATGTCAAAATTGTGGCAATATATTGTCAAAGGGTAAGGTGGCGCAAAGAACTACTGTTTACTGCTTAAAATGTCAAAAATAAAAATTTAAATTTATAATATGAAAATTCGTAAAATCTTATCGTTGGGTATAGCGACTTTAGTCCTGTTAACTCAATCGATTAGTTTAGCTCAAATGTTGCAGTTTTATCCTGCACCTGCATTTACAGACACTATGTCACATAAACACGAACCGTCTATTAAGTTTGTAGCTACGAAGTCTATTTTTACTGGTAATCCCGATGGAACTTTTAGACCAGATTATCAAATCAATAGAGCCGAACTTGCTAAGGTGGTAGCAAGAGCAACTTTTAACGGTAGTTTTGAACGATTTCGAAGAAAATGTTTTACTGATGTGAACTATTCTGCTTGGTATACTCCATACGTTTGTTTTATGAAAGACCAAGGAATGATTAGTGGTTATTCTGATGGGACTTATAGACCGTCACAAGCTGTCAATAATGTTGAAGCCTTGAAGATTGTTATGGAAGCCTATAAGATTCCAAAAACTGTGAGTGGTTCTGGTATGCCATGGTTTTTCCCATATGTTGAGGATGCCTCTAAAGCTAATTTAATTCCATTAGATTTACGCAGCGTCAATAAGACTATGACTCGTGGTCAAGTAGCTGATTTAATTGCTAGAACTATTACTTATAAAGATGGTTCTCAACCAAGCTTTTTAGGTCCAATTGCCTCTGTTCGTCATAGTTATGGTGCTCTTATGCAAGGACGTGATATGTATCAAGTTGCAAGGCTTTTAAAGCGAGGAGTTAAACCTAGTCAAGTTTGTAGAGTTGGAAATGCTGTTTATGGTCATGGTTCAACTTTTAAAAATAATGTTGGTCAAGAATGTTATTGTAATGTTGGTGATGTGTTGTTTTGTGGGGTAAGTGGTTTAGCTGGTCCTGCCAACATGGCGCCAAGTGCAGTAAGCATTAGTAGTTATAATGTAATAGATACTGGATACAATTCTAACAAAGTGAGAGTTTACTTTAGTTCAGCTTCTGATGCTGATGGGTTTGTGTCAAAATACCTAGCAAAAGTAGGAAGTGGATCTTACCAATCTATTATGAATAATCGTCGTTATTTTGAATTTAGCGCTTCAGATAGTTTCCGTGGAAATTTCTATATTTATGCAGTCGATAATAAAGGTTTAAAAGGTAAAGTAAATAGCCGTTTTATTGATGTGCCATCTAAGAAAGGCTATAATACTCCTGCGAATTTAGATTTAACTTTTACGTATCGCTCTACTGCCAGTAATTATTACACTGCAGATCTCAGATTTAATGATTTGCCGAATGTTCGTCGAGTGCGAGTGTATTTAAATGGTTCTCGAGTTGCAACTTTATCTTCTTCTGCAAGAACTTATTACTTGAGTAATCTTGATTATAATCGTAATAACAAGGTAAAGGTTGAGTCAGAATTGTATGATGGTTCTTATGTTTTTGATACTGTAAATATTTATCGTTCAGGTTCTGTTGCTGATCTTTCTCCTAATATTTCTCTTTCTTATGCTTCTGAATACAGCAATAATTATAGAGCGATTTTGAGATGGTCAGATTCTTCTAGATATACTTATAGAGTTTATGATGTTAACTCTGGTATTACTTTACAGTCTGGTAGTTCTCCACAAACTTTGAGTTTAGATTATGGAAGAAGATATAATTTAGAAGTACAGGTTTATGAAAATGGTAGAAGGGTTGGTGTATCTTCGAACCGAGTAAATGTTTACAAGACAGTTAGTAACCGGAATATAACTTTAAACAGAACTCAACAAACAGTTAATGCAAATACTGTGGAGTATAGGTTTAATTGGACAGACCTAGGTTCTGGTTATACTTATGATTTGATTGATACTCGAAATAATAATTTTAAGCATTACAATAGTGGGGCGGGTTCAACTGTGTATGTTCATCTTCAAAAAAATCGTACTTATGGTCTTAAAGTAAGAGCTTATTATAATGGTTCATTTGCTGGGGAATCTTCGGTTATGACTTTTACAACTCCTAGTTCTGTTCTTCTTCGAGATCAAAATGTGCGTGGATTCCATGTTTCTTTTAATGATGTAAATCCTTGGGATTCGGCTGGTGTTTTGACTTGGAATTCGGTCTTGGGTGCTGCAAATTATAGAGTAACGGTAAATGGTTCAACAAATACTGTTACTACAAATAGATTTAACTTACCAGCCCTTTATACTAATAAGTCTATTACTATTCAAGTTTATAACTCTGCTGGAGGATTAATTGGATCAGGTACGTATAGTTTTGTGCCAAGGTATAGATTTTCTGATTTTGCTCCTGCCACTGTTAGTTTTCTAAATCGAACAAATAAGGTGAATTCTTTTAGTGTGGTAACAGATATTACTGAAGGGTCCTTTGTAGGACGAAGTGGTCAAGATTTATCTTATAAGATCTTTGTAAATGGAGTAGATAAGGATGGCTTACATCCAGACAAAGGTAGGGTGGTTGATAATTTGAGCTATAATGTTGTAAATACAATATGTGTACGTTCTTATCCCTATGGAAATTTGAATCATCGTTATTTAAACCAGCGTTGTTCAACAATACAGCCTGCATTAGGTCCTGTTATTTAGTTTTAAAAAAAACCTCCACATCGGAGGTTTTTTTGTTTGGGGTTTGTTTGTATTTTTTTAGTTTTTTCTTCGTTTGATTCCGAGGTATCCAAGGGCTGGGATTAAACTTAGTAGTAATCCTGGTCCAGTTTGGCTAACGTGGTGTCCACTTGTTGGTTGATAACTTGAGTTTATGTTTTGTGCTGGATTAATGTTTGTATTTGTAAATACGGTTTGAGCTGATCCACGCGTTGTATTGTTGGTTGAGCTGGTATCATCTATTATGTCTTCGTCGTCTTCAAGGTCTTCGTCGTCTTCAAGGTCTTCGTCGTCTTCAAGGATATCATCGATTAAGTCATCTATGTCATCTTCTGCATTTTCGTTTTCAGCGGCTTCACGGGCAGCGGCTTCTTCGGCTTCACGTGCAGCGGCTTCTTCGGCTTCACGTGTAGCGGCTTCTTCGGCTTCACGGGCAGCGGCTTCAGCAGCCTCAGCAGCTTCACGGGCAGCTTCTTCAGCGGCTTCGAGGGCAGCGGCTTCAGCTTCTGCTTCTGCTGCATCTTCTGCTCCAAAGTCTGGTGCGTCAACACCTGGGGCTGCAGCTAATGCAATGTTTGTAATCATTAAGCTTGCGATTAAGATTTGAATAAAAGTTTTCATATATATAACTAAATCATATTATTATATCACTTTTTGTGTTTTGTTGCAATGGTTTTCGTGTATTTTTTTTGTTAAGCTTATGTTTGTTAACTTTTATTATGAAAATTTTAGTTTTTGATACTGAAACTACTGGTTTGCCTTCATCCAAATTAAGTTTAGACAAACAGCCTTCGATTGTACAGTTTGCAGGCGTCGTTTATCAGTTGAATGATCTAGGTAATATGGATGTAGTTAAGCAAGTTGATATTTTGATTAATCCTAAAAAAGATATTCCAGTTGTGACTACTTTGATACATAAAATTACCAATGAGATGGTTAAAGATAAGCCAGATTTTGTAAAGGTATCTGTAGAAATAAAACAATTGTTTTTAGAAATTGATTTAGTTGTAGCTCATAATATTGCATTTGATAAAAAGTTGCTTGAAATTGAATTTGCAAGGTTGGGGCAGAAGTTAGATTTTTGGCCAACAGATATTTATGATACTATGCTTGAGTCTGTGAATTTGTGTCGTTTGCCTTCGAAAAATCGGGGTTTTAAGTCACCAAGACTATCTGAGTTACATCAGTATTTGTTTGGTAAAGATTTTGAGAATGCTCATAATGCGTTAGATGATGTTTTGGCTACAGGAAGATGTTTACAGCAGTTGATTAATATAGGACATGCAGAATTCAAGCCAAGTAAACAAAGTAGTTTATTTTGATACGTCAAGGTATTTTTAAGTAAATAGTTTGGCATATTTTTTTACAGGTGTTAAATTAGTATCCTAATTATTAACATTTGTCTTATATGTCAATTCTACGTAATTTTTTACCCTTAGCTTTAACTTTAGCTACAGCTTGTAATAGTTCGAAACCAACTGATGAGCAGCCACATGAGGCAGTTCGAAATACTGTGTCTAAGAATGTGAAGTTTGTTGCTGAGGAGTCGCATCTAATTCCTGCATTAAAGCCCTCAATTGTTTCCTCTGGAGATTTAGCTTTTAAGAAGTATTTAAATCAGGCAATTATTGATTTATATCGTGATTTTAAGTGGAATGAAAGGCCTCAGGCTCTAAATTTTCAAGTTCAAACCTTGGTAAAGTTTTTTATGAACTATACTAAAACCGATAGCTTTTATAAGCCTTTTAGTAATTTAAATTATGAAGTGACTGATACTGGTTTAAAGATAGTTTTGTTTGATGAGACTTTAGAGCTTGAACCAACTTCTGATTTTGGATTAAATGTTTTGTATAATGAAGAAATTCATGTTGTTGATTCTAAAACAAAAATTTCGAATGAACTTGCAAACACAATTTTACGTTTTTTAGAACCATTAAAGGATCAAATGACCATTTTGTACACTAAAGAAGTAAAAGAGACTAATTGGAATAAATCATATAATAGTTTAGAACCTCCGTATGTGAAGGGTGCTTGGCTAGGCTCACATGGTGGACCTGATACTTCTTATGGTACGTCACCTCATGCATTTTGTATTAATGCTGCGGGTTATATAAATGGGATGGATTTGATGTACTGTGTAGTGCCTTTTGAACATGATAAGTTAAATGGTATGGATCCTTATATGACGCTAACCGACCAGTACTTATTAGGTTTTTACGCTTTTACTCAAATGGATAGACGTTCTGCCGTGATAAGGGGTTTATCGGGTCAACCTTTTGTTGATTTTTCTGAGAATGAATTTAACGGTAAATTTAATGGTGAATTAAGACAGATAACTTCGCGTGGCGTTAACTGTACTGTTTCTACTGAGGATGGTAGATTTGTCCCTCTGGTTGGTGTTGAGCCGACAACTCTGTATGGTGTAGTTTATGAAGGTGCTGTCCCTTATCAATCTGCTACTGTGCACGCTACTATGATGCAAGGAGTGAAGCTTATGGTTGCATTTGTTGTTCTTGATTTACATATGGAAAGAATTGGAAAATCCTATAAAAGTAAAAAACAGATTAAATAATCGCTTGACTTAACTTTGGTTTTGTACTAAGGTTTTTTCTTGTAATAAAAAAGTGATTATGAAATATTGGTTTTTAGCCTTGGGTGTGAGTGCTGCATTTTTGTCTCTGGAGGAATCTAACGAGCTTGGTAGCCCTGCATATGCTCTCAGAACTCAAGCTTCAAATAATGTCTCTATTATTTTAAGTTCTAATATGCCAGTTTCTCCCAACAGTTTTAATGATGGAAGAAGAGTGCTTGATGAATCTTTAAATATGGATGTTCATACTTATACTGGTTTTGCAAATTGTACTAAACTACTTACTGGTGTTTATCCTTCTGATCAGGATATGCCTGATCATTTGAGGTTAAAAAATCTCGAGGATCAAGTCGGTTTTGAGACTATTGACTCTGTGTATACTTTGATTATGGCAGTAAGAAATGGTTATTTGAATATTTCAGAAGTTACAAATGAGCAAATGTTAGAATTTTACAAAGTATGGCATCATTACGACAGAGGCCCTATTGCTCTATATTTAGATTTAAGCACGGAGGTTATGTTAGAGCATTTTATTGATTTTTCTTCAAGTTATAATCATTTAAACACCTTGTAAACCTTGGGTGAGGGTGTTACTCTTTTTTAAGAATTTATTAGATGATATGTATTTTAAGTTAAATCTGATTTGCGAATTGTATAGTTATTAAATTGAGGAGTTTTGACTCCTTTTTTTTTATTTATTTTTAACCCCCCCATAAAAATGTCAAATTCTTTGCATGATATTCACCTTGATCAAGTTAAGGAAACTTTACTTCCAAATTTATCTGCGCTTAGTTTACCCTCGTATTCTCAGCTAATTGAAAATTTTAGAGAGAGAATAATAAGTTGTACTTGGTATAATATGGACAACATTGGTCCGAATGCACAAATACCTGATTATTGGGAGTTAATAAGACCTTCTTTTGAGGCACAAATGGGTCCTGGTGCTTCTTTGATTATGCCTGGTTCAGCAGCTTGGCTTTCTACTTCCGATAATGTGATTCATCTTCCAGCTGCTACAGATGAGTCGTTTATTGACCACTTTAAAAGCCTTGGTGTTTTGCGTAGATTTGCTTGTCTTCCTTATCGTGGTTTAAGTGCTTTGCAAAAGGAGTTTAAATTACCTGTAATGGGTTGTGATAAGTTTGCTGACGAGGCTACGCATCGTGATGTGGATGTAGCTGCTTTTGAAAGATTAAATCGTAAAGCAGATTTAGATGTATTTTCAGCTTTTGCTGCGCCTTATGAAGTTTTTGATATTGCTGCCTTAGATGATGCTGTGTATGACAAGTTTAGTGGAGGATGTTTGTTTATTAAAAAAGATAATACTGAGGTTGTTGCTCAAGGTGTAATTAAAGTTACTAACCGTAATGAATTTAGATCTGCTGTCGCAACTTTAAACTCAGAAATTGCCCAATACCAAGGGATGGCGAAACACGTTATTTTGCAGTCAGGAATTGAAGGTGAGTCTAAAAGTTTTCAATATTTTCAAGGTACAGAAGGTAATGCTAAGATCATTAGTATTAGTAGGCAATTTGTAGATGAAAACGGTGTTTATCAGGGGTCTTTAAACCCTCCTTTAGAAGGCGTTTTGGGAGAAAATGAAGCACTAACAATTGCAGATATGTCGATGCGTGTTCATCAAGAGTATCCAGATTTAAGGGGTATAATTATGAATGATTATATTCAAAAAAATGATGGTAGTATGTTTACTTTAGATCCAGGCTTGAGGCCAACGGGAAATACTGGAACCTCCATTGCTAGGCTTTTTGCTGCTGAAAAAACCGGTGATGATTATGTTGCAAGTATGACTAAGGCCTTACCGGCTATGGGTAGAACTTGTTCTTTTGCTGAATATTTCGATGGTAGAAGTGAGACGTTGAGTTTGACACATTATCAGTCAGAGGGTTGGGCTTTGTTGCCTTGGGGGTATAATCCCGTACAAGGTTTACCAGTTATGGCTTTGGTATGGAATTATGATTTGGATAAGAATATTGTTTTTCAAGAGGTAGATAAAAAATTTGCTACCTAGATTGAGTTTCTAATGAATTTGGTATAAGCTTTATGTGTTGTTAATTGTGTGTATGACGAAATTCAAATATTATCCTAAAGATTTTGGTGATTTAACTGTTAAGGTCCTTCACATGGACCTTAATTTTGATATGTATGAGGATCATACTGTGGTAGTTTCTAGGTTATGTTTTCAAGCCTTGAAGCCTATAGAGTTTTTAGATTTAAATGCAAAGGATTTAGAGGTTTTGGAAGTTTCTGAAGAGTATGAATATATGAAAGACAAAGATATTTTGCGTATTAATTTTTCTAAAGTTATCGATTCAAAACAGGAGTATGTTGTGACTACTAAAACAATTACTCGTCCGACTAGTCATATTCTGGAAGGTTTGTATTATGATGAAACTCCTAAAGGTTGTCCATGTACTCAGATTACTCAATGTCAGCAATGGGGTTTTCAAAGAATTGTTCCTTGTATTGATGATATGACAGCAAAATGTACATATTCAACGATTATTCAAGCGGATAAGCGATATACTAATTATTTGAGTAACGGTGATGTAGTACAAGAAATTACCGAAATAGGCGATGACAGAGTAAAAATTGTATACGATAACAAGGTAACTCCTATGGCAACCTATTTGTTTTTTTTAGGTGTTGGTACTTATGCAACTTTTACTCGAGAATTTGAGTATCCGAATGGTGATAAATTTATGTTAGAGCTTTTGGTTCCTCCAGATAGCAACGAAGATCAAGCGCATTTGGCCTTACAAGTTTTGCATGATGCAATTATGTGGGTCTATTTATTTACTGGTTCAGATAGATATGAAAATTTGAGTGTAGCTCACCAAATTAAGGAACTGGTAGACCAAAGAGAGGAGTTAAAAACTAAGGACCAAGATGTGTCAGACTTATGCAGTGAACTACAAGGTTTGTCTGAAGGTAAGGCTTTTGGTTATAAATATACAGGAACGGTATATCGAGAAATTGGTATGCAAAATTCAGATTTTGGAGGTATGGAAAATGTTGGTAATACTACGATTACTACCAATAGGATTATGCCTTTTACTGATATGACAGATGGAAGTTTTGAATACATGGTTGCTGTAAAGGTGCATGAGTTTTATCACAATTTAAATGGATCTGAGGTGACTGGTAGGTCTCCATTTGAAATTTGGTTGAATGAAGCAGTCACAGTTTTTATTGAAAAAATGTATGGTGCCTATTTGTTTGGAGAAGACTATGTTAGGCTTTCTACGACTTTAACTTTGTTAGCTCCCACTTTAGGTACTTTTGCTTCCGATAAGCATGTGGCCTCTATGCCAGTTGAACCAGACGGGTTTAATGACTGTAATGAATTAATTACAGGTGTAACTTATGTAAAAGCTCCAGAACTCGTGCGGATGGTTGAGTTGATTTTGGGTAAACAAAATTTTGTAAAAGCTTTATCAGACTACCATACGAAGTATAAACATAGTAATGCTTCTCGGTTAGATTGGGTTGCTTGTATGCAGGAATATACCGATTTTGATTTAACTGCTATGACTAATGAATGGTTAAAACAGGCAAATTTTCCAGAGGTTGAGGTGTTGAGTGAAGAATATAATGTAGAGGATCAAACGATGACTTTAAAAATGCGCCAAATTGGTTTCCAAGAGAATAAACCGTGGCACTTTCCTTTTAAAGTTGCCGCAGTTGGCAAGGCTGGTGAGCGTTTACAACAAGAGCAGTTTTATGTAAATTCAGCAGAGTTTGAATTAGTAATGCAAGGGATTAGTCAGAGACCAGAATATATGGCTTATAATTTGGATTTTAGTTTTTTTGGAAAGATGATTAAAAAATATGATTTTGTAAATTTGATGCAAATGGCTCGGTTTGAGCAGGATGTTTGTGTACGATACCAGGCTGTCTATGATTTATTTGATATGGTCAAGTTACACGCTATCAAAGGTTTAAATTTAGTAGATTATAAGGAGTTTTTTGATTGGTATATGGAAAGTTTGGAAGATATGGATTTGACTTTAAAGTACGGAGTTGAGCTTTTGACAAATTTTGAAACAGTATCAGAGCCTGAGTATGAGCATGCGTATGGCAAGTTGTTTAATGTGAATAAAAGTATTCGTAAATTCATGGCAGAAAATTATACGGAACGTCTTTTGAGCCTGTATGATTCTTTACAAAACTTTGAAGGAGAGGGCTTGTATGTGCAAAAGCAAGGTCAGGCAATTAAGGTTCGTGCTGTTAAAAATCGTTGTTTAGCTTTATTGGCGGAAATGGATAATCGAATGGTTTGGGACCTAATACATAAGCAATTAACTAATGCTACTAATGCTACAGATAGAGTGACTGCATTTCATTTATATCTAAACACTCACGCTCCAGATAAAAAAGATATAGTAATGGAATATCAAGAGTATGCAAAGCAAAATTTGGTGGCTTGGGAAACTTTTTTATCGGTGGTTGCAAGAAATAACAGTGAGGATCATTTAGATATTATCAAGCAAGTTGAAGCGTTGGATCACTTTCGGATAGAGCAAGCCAATGATCAAAGAGCCTTGATAGTTGGCTTTGCTTATAATAAGAAGAATTCATTGCTTAAACCCGAAGGAAGAGCTTATTTGAAAGAAAAGATCATTCAGTTAGCGCAAATTAATGAGTATTCAACAGGTAGACTCTTGAAGGTTTTTGGAGCTTTAGATAAACTTGATGTTGATGACCAGGCTGAATTGGTTAAGATTCTTGTAGATTTGTTAGAAGTATTGGATGAGGCAAAATATCCTTCGGTATATAACACGGTGAGTCGGATTTTAGGTGGCTCTCCTGAAGCAAAAATGTCTTATGAAAAGAAATATCTTTAACTCCTAAATTGTGTTATATTGATATTTGTTAATAAGCTTTATGATTTTAATTTTAGGAGGATCAGGTTTTGTAGGCATGGAAATTGTAAAAGTTTTACGTAAGCAAAATTTAGATTTTGTAGTTGTTGATTTACGCAAGCCTGTAGGTTTGAAGTCTTCAGAGTTTTTATACCAGGATCTTTTAAAAGAAAATTTAAATGCAGACTTAGTAAAAAACGCTACAGTGATCATTAATTTGGTTGGTAGCCCTATAGTCCGTAGGTTTAGTGTTAAAAACAAGGCTTTAATGTACCAATCACGGGTTTTTTTAACGAAAAAGGTAGTTAACCAGATTTTGAAATATGCAAGTCGGAAATGCGTTTATTTACAAGCTTCGGGTACTGCATTTTATAAACCTAGTATTCAGGTGGTAACTGAGTCTGGAGAGCCTGGAAATGGTTTTTTGGCAGAATTAACTAAGGATTGGGAAGAGGCATCTGGCCCTTTAAAGCAATACTTAAAACGTGTGGTGATTGTACGCCAACCAATTGTACTGGGTAAAAGAGGGTTTTTGGGAGTGTATCGTTTGTTTAAGTTTTTTAAATTTTTACCAGTCTTTAAAATAGATAATTTTAAAATGAGTTTTATTGATGTGTATGATTTAGCTTCTTTGTATGTAGCCTTAATTGATTCTAAATTTTCAGGGGTTGTGAATGCAACTATGCGTAAAAGTTATGATTACGTTAATTTTAATCAGATGTTGAAAGAGCTTTATAATTTAAAACCAATCAATTTGAATTTTAGATTTTGTAATTTTTTATCTGGAGGAATGTTGGTTGAGTTTTTGCAAAACTATCCAATTGCAAGTGACGTGGACCCTAAAAAGGAATTTAATTTGCAATTTAAGTCTTTAAGAGCTTGTTTGTTGCGGTATTTGAAGTAGTAATTCTTGGTTAAGTTGGATCCCTAGTATGTCTTTGAGAAAAGTTAGGTCATCCATTGTAAAATCAGTAATGACGATTTGTTGGAGGATGTTGAAGAGGATTTCTTGGACAGTTTGTCCGCTGTTTGGAAGGAAGAATTCAATTTCTTTATTTTCTTTTTGGAGATTCATGTTTAAGATTTCTTCTTTGAGTTCTACTGTATTTGGATCTTCAGATGTAAGAAAGTTGATTATGCAGCCTAGGTTCCATAAGTATTTTTTACGTTCAATTGTTTGAATGTTACCGGAAATGTTACTAGGTTTATTGACTGTTAAATAATGGATTTGGTTTAGAAGTCCTGCTTTGAATGAAGGGAATGTTTTTTGGAAAATTGCTGATAATTGTTTGTTGCCGTAGGTTTGATGGTCTTGATACGAATCGTCTTGAAATTTAATTTGTACTTCTAGTGGAAATAAAGTTGTTCGATATGGGTTGTGAATTTCAGTTGTATTTGTGATTTGAAACCCAGAATTGGTTGGTTGTGGGTCGTTGGCAAGTAATTTGTAAACTATTTTGGCAAATTCTATCATGCTATACGGGTTGGCTTTTCCACCTTTGAATGTAAACCGACTGTTTCCAAATAGATTGTCTCCTAAGAAGTCGGCAAAGAACGAAAATATATTAATACAGATGTGTTTGATATCTTCAATGTCTAAATTTGTGGATGATCCTGTGACTGCTATTGTACATCTGAGGATGTCTAGGATTTTTTCTCCTTTTGCGTTTCTTTTTCTCAATTGGCTGAGGTCCGTTTTGTTAGGGGCAATAGTTAAGAGGAACGGGAGATGTATGTTGTTTTGAGTTACTACATAGCCTTGAAATAATACTACATCAGATTCTTGTGGGTTTTGAATAATGGTAAGTTGTGTTTGTAGGTTGAGTTTTTGGATTAATTGATCTCGAACGGCTTCAGTTTTATTTGGATTATGAATAGCTTTGTTTTCAACATCATAGGAGATGTTTTTTAGTATACAAATCAGACCATGTAAGTAATTCCAATCTTTTTCGTTGCGGGGAGGTTTAGCTTGATGTAGTAATCGCATTAGGTATTGGCAGGATTCTTGTGAGCTTTCTGGTAGAAAGGTAAAATCCATTTTTCCATTTCTGACACGAGGTAGAATGTTTTCTGCATCAGATGGAAATTCTTTAGAAATGAGATCTAATGTTGTAGCATCGTCTGCTTCGTATAGTTTATGATGGGTTTTGTATAGTTGGATTAAAAAGCGAATTGAGGTTTCGTAATGTTTAACAAAGGTTTCTTTACCTTTTGGTGTTTTTGGTATGTTTTCGATTTGATCTATTTGGCAGTTAGGTCTTCCAAAAATGTAGCTGATTAGGTTGTCAGTTTTATTATCAATATCTGAAAGAGTTTCATAAATTTTGGAATAATTAGATAGAGATTTATTAAAATACTTTTTAACTAAATTTTCTATCATTTGATCTGCTCGAATTGATGTTTTGTTAATTAGGTATTCATAACTATATATAAATTCGATGGTTGTTTGATAGTCTAAATTACTTTCTAGTACCGTATTAATGGCTTTAGCTTTTTGTTGTAGTTTGTAAATAGCTACTTTAGATGAGGTGTTTATAACTACATTGATTTCATTTAGATATTTTTGAATTTTTGTTTTGGTATTTGTACTTTGTAATATGGTGTTGTATTGTGTTTTTAGTACATTTAAAAGAAGTTGTTGAGTTTGGTTTAGTGTGTCTTGTGATACCGGCTCTAGAATGAATTTAATTAGGTTGTTTTGATTTAGTATTTCTAGTGTTTCAATTAAATCTTGGTATTGAGGGTACTCTGTTTGTAAAGCTTGTAAGATGACTTGAATTTTGACTTGTTGAATGTCGGTTCTAACTTCTGGTTTACTTTGAGTTAGCTTATTAATTTCATCTACAATTGTCATATTGGTGCTTTGAATTGATGCGTTTCTTTGAATGTTTTGAGTAGACTGAGTATGTTTTATTGTGAGTGGATTGTATAGTTCCAAAGTAAGTTGGTTAGCTATATTAATTATATGTATTACTGCTTTTTTGTCAAATTAATATATATACATTGAAAACCACTCATCCGTCGGAGGCTAAACTGACGTTCAAAACGTCAAGTGGGTGTTCGCAACTTGGATCCGCAAATTCAAGTAATTTAAAACTCCCTTAAAATATTGATGGACGTGATAGTTTTCACCAAGTCACGTGATGAGCAGTGGTATTTTTATTATAACATTTGGTTTGACGAATGCAATTAGATAAGTACGATGCTTCGAATTGCTATTGTAAGAATTTGGATTATATTTAGAAATATCGAGTGACCAGATGGTCCAAGTAATCGTATGTCTAAGAAAATAAATAGTACGATGTAGCCTAGGTTTTGCTCCATGAAGTGGTTGATTTTGTAAAACTTGTGAGATGGTAAGATTAGCCCTAAAATTTTGGAACCATCTAATGGTGGAAGGGGAATGAGGTTGAAAGCCGCCAGAAGGATGTTGAAATCAATTAGTAGTAGTAAGAAGTTTGAATTGATTCCGAGAGTTTGGCTTAAAAGATGTAGTAAGCTGGCTAAAACAATGTTGGAAAGAGGGCCGGCAAGTGCGACTAGGGCTTGGCCTTTTCTTGGGTTTAGGAAATTGCTAGGGTTGACTGGCACAGGCTTGCCCCAACCAATACCTAATACCAGAAATATCAGACTACCTATTGGATCTAGATGTGCTAGGGGGTTTAGAGTTAGGCGTCCTTGGTTTTTGGCGGTATTGTCACCGAGCCAGTAAGCAATGAGTGCGTGAGAGCATTCGTGGATGCTCAAAGTGATTAATATTATTATAATTAATTCGAAGAAATTTGCATTTAAAAAAAACATATATTAGTTTACTTGGTTTTAGTTTAGCAAATTCTCTTGCATTTTGAAATTAATTTGCTAAAATTTGATGGCAATTAACAATTTTTTATGCCACGCGTATGTGATTTGACTGGTAAGCGTACTACCACAGGTAATAATAGACCATTTTCTTTAAAAGCAACAAAAAGAAAATTTTTAGTAAATTTGCAAAAAAAGACTTATATTAACCCTTTAACTGGAGTTAAGCGTAAGTTTAGGCTCTCTGCAAAGGCAATTAAGTCGATTGCTAAGAATCCTAAGTATTTATATCAATTGTTTGCTAAGAAATCTTAAATTAAACTAAAAACCTCCTGATCGGAGGTTTTTTAAATAACTTGAGTTATGAAAAAATATGTTATATATAGTGGTTTAGCCCTGATGGCAGTGGCTTATATGAGTTTACAAACTGTTAACGCACCTGGTTTTGTTGTTGTATTTTAAAAATAGCTAGCATTTTGTGTAAAAATTGGGTACCTTAAGAGCGGTTTTGGAGAGGTGCCAGAGTGGTCGAATGGGCTCGCCTGGAACGCGAGTATACTCGAAAGGGTATCCAGGGTTCGAATCCCTGTCTCTCCGCCATTTTAATATTCTTGCTGCTTTTGAAGAATAATTGTTTGCTGAATATAAATATTTTATTAGTGTCTTGATTTTCACACCAATAGGCTTTTTTATTGAAAAGTTGGTTGTTGTAAAAGCACAAGGAAGTATTATCCTCCAGATCAAATTAAAGTTGATATTGATGCGGTGAGTGATGAGCAGGGTTTTATTTTGGCTGAATTAAATGTTGTAGATGGGATGGAGTAAAAGAAGTTATTAGAGGATTTTAGGGTTAAATGTTTTTTGCAGAATAGTTTGGATGTTATTAAGATGATGGAACAGTATTTGAAAGAACCTGCTAATGCAAATTTAATGTCAGATATTAGTTCTATGGCTTATAAAACTTGTATTTTTGCAGCGGAAAATTTATATCCATTGTATGAAACTGATGAGCAAGTTTCTAGGGTGTATACTTTAATATATTCTATATGGGATATTTTTAAATCATTAGGTCCAGTGGTTGATCAGATAACTGAGGTTTTGAAGGGTTTTATAGCTTTGGTTGCTAATCCTCCTCAACTAGTTCCGTTAGTTAAAGCGTTTAAGAAAATTTTGTTGCTGCAGGATTATTACATCTTTAATCGTATGTATGTGAATTTTTATAAGCGTAGAAGTAAACAAGCTTTGGTTGTTGCTTATAAGTTGATTTTCAAATATGTTTCTTTAAAAAAGGCTAACCCTATTTTGTATTAATTTTTGTAAAATAGTAAATTTGCAGCTAAATTGGAGAAGTATTTTTATTCGTATTTAGATAAGGGGAGAATATTAAAATATTTTGTTGAAAATAAACAAGTTGAGTTAAATAATGAATTTAAAATTATTCAGGTTACTGATGAGAGAGTTAAGGCTTGTTCTGCAATTGATTTAAATTTAGATTCCTTAGTTTATAAAGTAAAAAGGATTCAAAATGAGTTTTTAAGTTAACTCTCTTACAGTTGTTGTACGTGTTTTTTTGTGTAGTGATAAGTAGATAAGACTTGCTCCGATTATTCCGTATAGCCCCATACTGATAAGGCCAGTCTGGTTATTTGAGTACATTACGATAGTACCAATTGATAGTCGAATTATGATTTTTCCTATGTATTCATAGAATGAAAAGATCGACATAGTTGTTGCACGGTTTTCATCTGTTGAGATTTGATTGATTTTGTTTTTGTAAATTGGGCTTAAAATATCTTCTATACTAAATAGAATTACAAAACTTATAAGGCTTAAAATTGGATTATTGGTACTTGCAAATAAAAAAATTAGGCTGGCGAAGATAATATTTTTGATTATGGTAAGTTTGGAGAGTTTATATGTTTCGAGTTTTGGAATATATTGCATGAGTAGAATATATAAAATTAAGCTTAAAGAAATGGCTGAACCGATAAAGAAATTAGGCACATCGGCGAGTTCCATTTGTATTGGGTAACTGATTTCTAATAGATGTGAGACTGGTAAAGAGCAAAGAATTATTAATAAGGTTTTTTTGAGTATTGGGTTTGATTGAATGTTTTGTTTTGAATTTTGAAAGATTGTTTTATAATTGATGACTTTTGTTTTGTTTGATGTGTGTGTGGACGGTTTGAGTTTAAGACTAATGAGCAAGTTTATACCTTGTGCTAGGGTGGTTAGCATTAGGAGCATGTGGTAGCTTTTAGCATCAAATAAATGTAGTAGTAGGCCTGCTATAAAAAAAGAGATGATTGTGCCAGTTTCGGCTAAACTTAGACATTGGCTTAAATTTTTGGTAAAGTTTTTAGGTTCAACGTTGTAGATTAGGGTTTCTATTGAGCCACTATTGGCTGCACCTGCGATTCCTCGAATGAAATAGCTGATGTAGAGATAGCTAAGGTTTGGGAAAAATATCAATCCAAATAAGCATAGCGTGTCTAGTAAAAAGGCGATTTGGACGGCTTTGTGATGTCCATGTTTGTCTCCAAATATCCCTAGTGGTACTTCAAATAAAATTACGCCTAATGCGTAAAAGACTTGGGCTAGTAAAATATGAGCTAGTTCTATTCCATTTTGTATTAAATAGAAACTTAGAATCGGGATGTGAAAATAGAGTCCGACTAAAAAATATAAGGTTTTGAATTTTAATAGTCTGGTTTTCAGGTTCAAAATATACAATTATAGTCAAACAATAACCTCTTTACCTTGATTTGTCAATGCTGCTGGGCGTTTTTTTCTCTTGCTTTTTTGGTTATTCGGCATATTATCTTTTTGTAAACACTTTTTATGAAGATTTTATTAATTGCTAATCTTTATTCACGTTCTGATATGCAGCGTAGAGTTGAAGTATTTGAAAGCGCTTTGACCGTGCGTAATTTAGATTATAAAGTTTTGGATCCCATGAATTTTAATGAAGCTAATTTTGATTTTAACTCTGAATATAGTTTGATAAGGCTGTCTTCTGATTTTATGAGCATAAAGTTAGATGCATTGATTCGACCAAAGGTTAATAAAGATTGTACTAGTTATATTCGACGTTCTTATGTAGAATCGCTGTATGATATGACTGAATTAAATTTTGTTAAAACAATTGATTTTGTTTCAACTGATTTAAATCTTTTGGGTAGTCAGGTAGAAATGCTTGGAGGTTTTCCTTTGATATTAAAAGAAAATAGTAGCTCTAAGGGGATTGGAGTAATGAAGATTGATTCTCATCATGGGTTAGTTTCGAAGTTAGATTTTTTGAGAGCTAATAATTTTTATGACATTCAGCTCAAGGAGTTTTTTCCGCATACTTCTCAGCTTAGGGTTTTGATAGCTTATGGTAAATTAATTACTGCTATGGAATATTTTGTAGGAGAAGATGATTTTCGTACCAATGTGATTCATAATAAATTTAAAAGAAAACGTCGTTTAGTTAAGCCACGAGCTGACATTTTGGATAATTGTTTTAAGTATGCTCGTTTGAGAGGTGCTGATATAGTAGGAGTTGATGTTTTGATTAACCAAAATGATTACAGGTTGATAGAAGGTAATGCGCCGTGTAATTTTTTGGCGATAAATTCTTTGACAAACGGCAAAGTCCCTGGTTTAATTATTGATGCCCTGTTAGCTAAACAAAACAATGAAGTTAAAAGAGATCTTAGAGAGTTTCAAGCCGTTTAAAAAACGATTGTTTTTTCAAGCGTATTTTGATTTGAATAATCATAGTTTTTCAGATTTTACGAATTTTTCTAAATCTGAACGTAATCTGATGGAGCATCATTTACATTTTCAGGTATTTAAGAAAGAAACTATTTTTGAATCTAAAAAAGGTGATACCTTTAAAGCTTTGTTAGAAACTTATGATGGTTTGAAAATTGAGACGGTATTAATGGAAAATGCAAGAGGTGCATATACTATTTGTGTTTCTTCGCAAGTTGGTTGTGCTATGGGTTGTACGTTTTGTGCAACCGGTACTATGGGTTTGAAAAGAAATTTAGAATTTATTGAAATTTTAGCTCAATATAGGTTTTGGTCGAAGTTTATAAAAAATCGCAGGTTAGATAAAGAGATTTTAAATGTGGTTTTTATGGGTATGGGCGAGCCTCTAGCTAATTATTTGAATGTTAGAGAAACTTTGAATGTTTGGATTGATTTAAAATTACTTGGACCAACTAGGATAACTGTTTCTACGGTTGGTGTTTTACCCGCTTTGCAAAGAATTTTAGTGGATCCTCTTTGGCCAAATGTTCGTATAGCTATATCTTTACACTCTGCGGATTCTAGGAAGCGAAAAGAAATAGTCCCAACAACTGTTGCGCGTTTTCATCAAAAATTAATTGACTGGTCGAGAGCGTATTTTAAGAAATTTTCTTCTAATCGTCTACGTGTTACTTTTGAATATACACTTATTGATGGTGTTAATGATTCTCTTGAGCATGCTAAGGAGTTGGCGAACTATATTTTACAATTTGGTAAGGCGAAATTAAATGTAATTCCTTTGAATGCTGTTCCAGGTCAGGCTTTTGAGCCAAGTCAAAAAGAAAATATTAATTTATTTAAAAATAAGGTTTTACATATGGGGGTTGATGTGACGCAACGTAAAACAATGGGTGAAGATATTAATGCAGCTTGTGGTCAACTTGCTTTAAATAACTAGTCTGGTATGATAGGTTTATATTAATTTATGGAATGGACTATAAAAAGCACCCTTCTCGCCTGCAAAGATTTGTAACTTTGCCTGTTATTTATATGGTTGTACTCCCTTTATTGTTTTTAGACATTGTGATTGAAATTTATCATAGAGTTTGTTTTTGGGTATATGGTTTAAAATATGTGGTTCGTTCTCAATATGTGGTTTTGGATAGACATCGCTTGAAGAAATTGAATTGGCGACAAAAATTACATTGTGTTTATTGTGGTTATGCTAATGGTTTGTTAGCTTATGCTTTGGAAATTGCAAATCAAACTGAAGTTTTTTGGTGTGGTATAAAACATGACTCTAAAGTTAAGCAGAGGCATCAACGAAACTTTGATGATTATCAAGATTATATGTAAATTTTTATATGGCACGAAAGAAATTACTTATGGGAGAGGTCGCCAAGGATTCGGATTTAGTTTTTAATACCCCGGCCAGCTTTCTTGAATTTTTTTATCAACTAAATTGCGAAATTGTTTTAGAGTTAGCTTGCGGTAAGGCAGCTTATGTACGAGAATTGGCTAAGCGTTATCCTAATAGGTTTTTTATTGGGGTTGATGTTAAGGCCGATCGAATCGGTTATGCTGTTGAAAAAGCGCGGGAAGAGGGCTTGGATAATGTAGCATTTTTAAATATTCGAATAGAAGATTTAGCTGATTTTTTCCCTGAGAATTCAATATCTGAAATTT
>JAAZXH010000013.1 GCA_014240275.1 Candidatus Peregrinibacteria bacterium | reverse complement strand
ATGTTCGTTAATATACATAGTTTACACAAGTTATATATTAGAGTTTACACTAAATTGGTTTCTAATCTTATTGCTTGTTCTTTATTTCTTAAGTTATTTTCATCAAAGAAACCTAAAAATACGTTTCTATAAAATACCCTCCAAATTCCATTACCTAATTCTTCGATTCCAACATATTTTCCTTTCAGAGCAGCAGTAACATATACCCAATAGTAGGACTTCCATCTGATGGCTCCATTTTGAGTCATTTTAAGTATTTTGTATTGTGCTGGATAATCATAATTGGGTATTTTTTCAGGGAATGGTCTGGTAGAAAATTGATGAACTGCTACAGGTGTTTTCATATCTAAGGCTTCATGCGGACGAATGTTGTTATACTCTTTTACGAAGTGATTTAAACGTCTTTGTTGCGCCTTTAAATCATAGGCTGAGGGTTTGGCACAAGCAGCTTTTAAATCGCGGTGCATACGTTCGTGCCTTCCGTTTTGTTCGGGGTGAGCTGGATCCGAAAATACAGGCATAATACCCAGTTCAATAAACCAATAAGAGAGTTGAGTAAATCGTTGAATAGCCCGTACAGAACCAAAGGGACTTCCGTTGTCTGTGTGCATTTGTTTTGGGATGCCGTATTTTCTGAAAACCTTTGTGAACTCTGATTTAGCAGAGGTTAAGTTTTCTTTGTAATGTCCTTTTGCGGTAAATACAAATCGGCTTTTAGAGTCTGCAATGGTTAGCGGGTGACAATAGATTTTATTACCCATTAGAAACTTCCCTTTGTAGTCAGCACTCCATACTTCATTACACTCTTTTGGGTCAAAAATAGGGTGTATTGGTTTTACTCTACGTAGTCGTTTTTGAGGTGTTACAAGACCGTGTTTTTTGAGAATATTGTGAACAGTCAAAGCTGTAGGAATAATTTCATCTGAGAAATCGTTATACAACAGTTGGCGTATTTTTTTAGCCCCCCAAAGCTTATGATTTTCCTTTAATTGAAGAATTCCTTCTACAACATTTTCACGGGTTGCATTAGGGTGTAATCCTTTCGGTTTTCTGGACAATTCTTTAAGCCCTTCAAAGCCTTCATTTTCAAATCTAGCTATGATTTTATAGGCTGTTGGTCTCGAAATTTCAAAGTTTTTACAAAGTTCTGTGATGGTATATTTTTGAGTTCTCCATTCACAAATAAATTCAATTTTTTGTTCCATAGTTGTCGTTTCTTTCCAAGGCATAGAATTCGATTTTTTTCGAATTTCTACGTCTAATAAGTGTAAACGATGTTTCTATAACTTTGTAAAGGATGTTTATATACCGTACCTTCATTGGCTTCAGCCCGGCCGGTCGAAGCGCCGGTCGTCACCGCGCCACGTTTGGCCAATTTTTCAAGTGGCCACACCAGTCGCCGATGCGGAAACGCGACGGGCATACAAAAGATAAAATTAGCGACATCGTGAAATTTTCACCGGATACTGTATACTTGAGTGTTAAAAACCTCCATATACACAGAGTAACACATCGATCACAATTTTTTTGAGTCATTATTTTACGGCTTTGTCATGCAATAAAGTAAATCAAACTT
>JAAZXH010000012.1 GCA_014240275.1 Candidatus Peregrinibacteria bacterium | reverse complement strand
GACACCATTCACTTCTTTCGAGACATATGCAGATTATATAGAAAGCACCCTCATTAAAGAACACATTCAGGCAAATCAACAAAACCAGCTTACTGAAACGGAAGTTAATACTGAACTAGAAAAATTTAAAGGGCACTATTCATTTGAACGTAAAGAAGTAAATGGTTTCGATATACTTGTTCACAAGCGAGACTTCTTCGGTCTTATCGGTGATATTTATGAAGTGCATGTGTACCTCAAAAATGGCAAAGTACTTGTCCTTTCAGATGAACTAGATCACGAAAGGTTGGACAAAGTACTTACTACAATCAGAAAATAAAATTTTGCTTGTTTTTGATATTGTTTTTCAAACATCGCACAACAAGGTATAAGCAGTTCCGTTCACCCAAATTGCTTCACTTCGCATACACAGGAACGTTATACAAAATGCTTTAAATTGCTAAAAAGAAAGAGTCAAATAATTAATCTTGCCAACCATGCTATCAAAGAAACAGGAATATGAATTAATTACTTCTATAAAGGGTCGTGGAGAAATTCCCCTAAAATTTGCTTACCTAGGTGATGGTGCAAAAAATTGGGACGCTATCGCCAGTGAACGAACAGATGCAGACAACGGCATTAACTCTGTAGAAGCCAATTTATTGCGCAAAAAAATTCATAATTTCATTGCCTCTTTCCCAGAAGTAAAAAAACTGAATATTATAGATATCGGATGTGGGAATGGTGAACCTATTGCTCCTATTTTAGATGAACTATCAAAGCAAGACATTGAGCTCCGTTATGTCCCTATCGATATCAGTCAAGAGATGCTTGATTTGGCCGAAAAATTTGCAAAGGATAATTATGACGATATTGAAACAAAAGCAATAGTTCTTGACTTTGAAATGGGTAATTTTTCAGATGTGATGTTCGAACTTAAAGAAGATGACTATTCAAATTTGCTTTTGTTCCTTGGTAGCACGCTAGGCAACCATTCAGGCAGACAACGTGTGCTAACAAACTTTAGAGATTCGATGTCATCAGATGATTATCTGATAATTGGAGTCGAACTTACAAATTTTTCTAAAATTAATCGTATACTTCCACACTACGAAGGGGAGCTACCTCAGAATTTCTTGTACTTCATGCCTGAACATATTGGCATTCCTAAGGATAAAACAGATTATGATGTGTCATGGAATGATAAACTGAACCAAGTAGAAGTTCGATTGGTATTAAAGGAATCGGTTAATGTCAAAATAGGAGCAGAAGAATTTACTTTAGAGCAAGACGAGCAAATTTTACTATCACGGTCAGTCAAGTTTGCCGAATGGACCATTACGAAACTTTTATCTGAAGTTGGATTTCGCAATGAACTTTTAACCACGACCGAAGATAGAGGTTACCTGCTTTCAATGGTTCAGCCTACGCGATACGGTGTATGATTTTTAACAATTGAAAGCATTTCGTACAACAGCGCGTAGGCAAAATTGCTTCGTTTCATTTATATTGCATAAATGCTAACATAAGCGCACTATACAACATCGCATACGCGCGAACGTTGTACGAAATGCTGTCAATCATCTATAATTGATATAACTTAACTACAAATACATGTTCCAGAAAATCAAAGACTGGCTGAACTCTAACTCAATTAACTTCCGAGAAGTCCATCACGAACCGACAAAAACATCTGAAGAGTCGGCAAAAGCGCGTGGTGAAGACCTATCGACCGGAGGGAAGGCGCTCGTTTTGAAAGTTAATAAGGAATTCAAACTCTTTATTATAAGTGCATCCAAGAGGTTGGACTCAGATGCAGTCAAAAAGCATTTTGGTGCAAAAAAATTGCGATTTGCCAATAAAGAAGAGCTGTTAGAATTGACTGGTTTAGTACCAGGATCTGTTCCGCCGTTTGGAGAACCGATAATTGATTTAGAGTTATTTGTAGACAATTCGATTGTTAATAATACAAAAATAGCATTTAATGCTGGATCTTTAACTGACTCGATTATCATGTCAGTAGAAGATTATCTTGAATTAGCGAAACCAAATATATTCAGTTTCTCGGAGTAGGGTGTCAGCACATCGTACAACACTGCTTGTGAGGTTCGCGGCTTTTGCCTTATTTGATGCTAAATCAAGGTGTGCAAAAAACACTCTCCCAAATTTGCCAATGTTCATGATATTGTAACACCGGCAAACTTCCCACAAGCAGAAACGTTAGCTGAAATATTTTTTAAACAACCACATGCCTGAAAAATGCACTTTCTGTAGATTAGCAAAAGGAGAGATAGAGTTTCCTGGCACTTTCTGGGAGGATGAACACCACATTTCTTTCTTATCGGGTCATCCCAATACTCTAGGCTTTTCCGTTGTGATTCCCAAAAAACATTTTGGTAGCGACGTATTATTGATGCCCGACGAGGATCTTTCACAACTATTAATAGCAACAAAAAAAGTTTCATCAATATTAGTTAATTTTTTCGATGATGTCGGAAGAGTAGGTACCATCACAGAGGGACTGGGTATTGACCACGCGCACGTTAAGATATTTCCAATGCATGGAACAGCTAATCTGGACAAAAAATGGGAAGAACGTCTCAGTACAGTTGGAACTTTTTTTGAACAGTACGAAGGCTATATTGCTTCTAATGAAGGCCCCAAAGCCGATCCAGAAGCTATCAGGAAACTAGCAAAATTGCTCAAGAATGATTAAAAAACACATCAGCTAACAGTGACTATCCAAAATTGCTACCGCAACGTCGGATCAGTCACAAACGTTAGCTGAAATATCTAAAAGAATTTTTTTCAGGAATTTTCATTTGAGACTTTTTTTTCTAATCAATCAAGTTTAAAATAAACATATGAATTACAAACAAGAAATAGAGATAAAGGGTTCAAGGAAATACAACGGAGAGGCAATTGGACTTCTCGGCCCTCCCGGCGTAGGCAAATCAACAATTGGCAAGTTGCTTGCAGAAAAATTAAACATACAATTCTATGACTTAGACGATTTAATCGCAAAAAGTGCTGGAGTAAAAACAATAAAAGGAATCATCAACACTCAGGGCTGGCCAGAGTTCAAACGTATACAACATCAATGCAAAAAGGATTTTTTTGAGAACACTGAGAGTAAATATATTTTAGCTTATGGTGGCGCAGTGAACCGACCAGGTTGCAATGCAAAATTAACGGATGAAAACAAAAATTTAGTCAAAAAATATCTTTTCAACATTTGCTTAACCCCATCGGATGAAGCAAAAGAAGCAAATGATATATTGTGGTCTAGACAAAATGATGGAAAAAGAGAAACAGGGTGTAAAACAAAAAAGGAACATTACACATATGTCGAAGGCTTAATTCCACAATATATAAAGGTCGCGGATCTAGTTGTTTTCACTCACGCTGCAACAATTGTTGATACAGTTGAAGGAATTATGAAAGTAGTAGGAGAAAAAGCCTCAAATGATTTTGCTGAATAACTTCGCAAAATTTTTTTAGATACATCAACTAACAGCGCACATCTAATTCGCTTTGGCTCCATCCAAATTTACTTTCCCCTTCGTTTTATGTAAAGTGCATATATACATAAAGATAAGGTAAAATATTTGCTTATCGGATATAATTAAGAAGGCCAGCTTATGAAAAAACACATCACACTAACAGTATCAATTTTTATATTGATAATAACCGGCATTGTACTTCTTTTTTTGATTCAAAAAAACAATCAATCTATCACAAATAAAAGCGATACTTTAGAATATTTTGAAAGCAAAAAAGAACTAAACCCAAGTAGCAGAAAGGCTTTATTTTTTAGAAGCGAACAGGATATCTCAAACAAAAGCCCTTTTGAATTGTGCTATAACAGTGATTCCGACTCTGATGGAGACAAAATTTTTGCGGGTAGAGAGCAATTAAGCCACAATTTTCAATTTATCCCCATGTTAGAAAATGTACAAACCGGTGAAACCAAACTCATTAAAAGTATAGGATACCAAAAACATAATGATGGCTGTATACATATTGCTAAATGGCTGGACGATACGCACCTGGCGCAGGAAGGCAAGGGGAGTCAGTATGAAGCATTTCATAGTATTGACGTGGATGAAGACACCATCGAGCGTATTTTTGAATCAAAAACACAATATGACCAAACACAATATGGCATTGGTGATTATCTTTTCACTCAAAACTGCGACAATAATCAATGCGAAGAAATCCTTATTTTTAACGATCCGAAACAAAAATCAGAGCAATTTGATTTGAGCACATTGGTATTGCTACAAAAACTACCAGCGGATTCTCCTCTATCAATTGATATTGAAAGTGAATTTAATAAACAAAATCGAAATAAACAGGTAAGAATTGAAAGTGGTGGTGGCTATGCTGTTTTTGATAACGAAAAAAAAATAATAATTGAAAGTACAATCAAGACCGCGTCATCTGGATGGAAACCCATGCATTTTTGCAAGACGGACTTAGAATGCCCCTTTGTAATTCGTCATCCAGAAGATTGGCAGTATGAGCAAGGGCAAGATTTAAAAATAAAAGCAAAAAATTCGACAAGCTTATTTTATAATGATCAAAAGGATAATCCATTGCTTACTGTAAGTGAAATTAAAAGTACAGATTTTGAAAAAATAATTAATGATGTGCTAAATCAACAATCATACAAAACAGCTATTATACAGGATACCAATATAGGTAATTTCTGGGGAAGACTAATAAATTTAGATAATGGCACCACCTTAGCATTTGTACTGTTGAAAGAAGAAATTGTACTTATGTCCACGTCAAATTTAGAATGGGAAAAATTTGATAGAATTTTAAATGAAACATTTTTCTCAACCGACGGAATTCCTATGCTTTTTCAAAAACAATATAAAGCTCAAAGCAATATACGTAGTATCAAATACCAAAAAGCAGATTTCGATGGAGATGGAATAAGCGAAACAGTAATGAGTTACATAAGCGACGACGAACTTTTTAGCGGGGAAGGAAGAACAAATGGACATCTCAAAATCATTGACCATTCTGGGAACATACTTAAAGAAGACATTGCTCCCCAAGGTAGTAATGTGAATCACCCCGTCAAATTCGACACAATTCAAGTAGTTGATTTTGGCAATGACGGCAGACAAGAATTACTTGTTCGCAAACAGGCACCGTATGAGGAATCAGAAGATAATAAATACTATGTTTTTGGTTTCATTAACGGAGAGTATTCTGATTATCCCATTCAAAAGGGTTATTTACACCAAGAAAAATATATCGATTGCGAAAAAAACAAAGTTGCTAGCGTAAGCAGCGAAGGTCTTAATTTGAATGGATTAGAAGTTTCGCCTGACGGGATCTTAGAAAAATATTCCTACTTTGATTATTGTAATAGTGAAACACAAGACATTGGAATCTTTCAGCGCTATCATCAAACGGAGTTCTCTCCTGAATTTAAAAACATAAAATCAAAGCATGAACCAAGGCTCTATTCCATAAAAGAAGGTTATATATGGCGAAAAGATAAAAAGCTTATTGATCAAAAATTAAACGATATTATAGAACAGAAGGGTGAAGGCATTTTCGGCCCTATATTCGAGTATGAGAGCGAACAGTTTGTTGATATTTACTTAGCTGATGGGGCTGGTTGCGGAGGCTGTGTTTGGATCTTAGAAAGTTATCTGCGTATAAATAAAGAGAATGATTCGGTTGAAATACTTAATTTAAATCAAGAGGCTCTTAGCCATCTCTTGGCGAGAGGCACCCCAGCATTCAGCCTGTTATCACCAGACAAAACTAAGTTAGTTTTTATCAGTCCGGATTATGAAGGTAAAGATGAGCTGTGGATATATGATTTTAAAACCCAAAAAGAGCAGAGATTAAAAGTCTTCCAGAAAGGTGAGTCGGTCGCAATTTTGATGGGCGGAGGTGGTCTATATTCCACAGCCATTTACTGGTCAGATTCAAAGCATATAATTGTTAAGCCATATGAAAAGTAATAATATCTTGAAAATTGTCCTTTGTATCGCAATTGGAATTATTATTGGTGGTTATTTGTTTAGCGATACCCAGCCTAGATCTCTTTTGGCTGTACACAAATGTGAACAAACCTGCCTAAAACCCCAAGAGCTTCTTGGTTTAGCAAACTCAGTACTCTTGAATAAATTCCCCAATTTTGTACCTCTTGTAGTTTTTGAAACAGACAAAAGTATTGCAATCAAACATCCGACACCTCAATCACCAGTTCACTTTGTTGTATTTCCGAAGCGAGACATTAAGAACATTGGGCTATTATCAAAGGACGATAGAGAATACCTTATTGATACTTTTGCAGTTCTATCTCAATTGATAAGTGATCAATCGCTAAGTAAATATCAGGTAATTACAAACGGGCCTGGTTACCAACACACAACTTATTTACACTTTCATTTACAAGCTGAAAGATAAATGTTCTTTCGGCTCCATTCCAGCAGTTTGGTCTTAAAATCAAGGTGGTCTACGGCAATGTACGCCCAGACACAACCTCTGTTACCTCACTTACCGACACAAGCTAAAATATCATTTACTTATAACTACAAATAAATATGGATATGTATAAAAAAATAATCACCCCCGTACTATACGCTGCCTGTTTTGTCCCTGTATTTATAGTTACAGTTTGCATATTAGTCACCTTAGAACAAATTTTTGGTCTATCAAATTTTTTCAGAGTGGGGGTGCTTGAGGCCTTACTTTCGCTTTTAGTAATAGGATCCGTATTATTTTGGTGGGCCAACAGGTTAATTTCTAGAGGAGAAAAGCTTCACAAGCCAAATAAAATTGATCATTTACGCCAATCAAGTTGCTACTACTTCGCATCACTTTATATTGTAGGCTTTTTTGTGCAAAATGGAATTCGTGGAGGTCTAGGCGAGGGATACCTCTTGTTCGCACTTGCAATATCACTATGGGCGATCATTATTAACGCAGTCTGTTTATTTAGACAAAATAAGGCAAATTCATCTAAATCAAAACTTAGAATCAAATAAGGATTGACAAGAAGTGCAAAGATGTATAATACTGAATCCTATTTAACAACATAATATGGGACACGAACATTTACCAAAAAGACCAAGGTCATCACGCCAAGGAGGTTATACTGAAGCGGACTTACTTCAAGCTCAATTTCGGACGGCAATTTTATTAATAGGTGTATTATTTATAGGTCGCCAATGTGCAAGATTTGGTGATGGCATAATCAGGGGCTGTAAAACATACCAAGATTCAAAAATACCCGCAGTTACAGCGCCTATGGATACAAATGTAGGAAGTTCAAATTAAGTGAGCCTAACAAATCAAACCTTAAAGCCTAATCCTAATTATTGGGCTTTTAAATTTGGAAATTTACAAGGTTGGTAGTATCATAGAGCATACATAATATAAATATATGAAAACAAAAATCTTACTCATCTTTTCTTTGTTACTTAATATTATAGCTCTTTCAGTTTTTGCTTTGTACCAATATACACCCGTGTTTGATTTGATTGTAGTAGATCAGGCCTTGCCACGCCTGTGTGCAGAAGCCAAAAACGAGGGTGTAGCACTTGATCCTTGCCAATACTTAAGCCCCAAAGTCGAGGCTCAACCAACTACCTCTAAAAAACTCTACTATATTCGAGACGTTAAAGCATCGGATAATCAGACTAAGTTTGAGCTAGACGCTATACAATGGTTAGAAAGTGCAAAGGGGCAATGTAGTAATTCGGCTGAAGTAATTACTGGCATACCTCAATGTAACCCAAATGGTTTTTTGATCCAAAATCCTGATCCAACAACCACTAAACACATTTTAGCAGACAGTTTTGAAATTCAACTCAATACACTAAAGTTCACAGCTGAAAATCAAACTGTGACTCTAGAAGAATTTCTCAAAATAAAAGCTGAAATGAGCGAGTCTTTTGCAACAATTCCTTTTGAAATTGAACTAATTGACCAAAAAATCACCACCATTCACCAGCGTTACACTCCATAATTTATGCAAATTACTAAAATCCAAAATGCCGACCAAAAGATCTGCGCATACTTATATTATTTGGCAGAATATAACCTCCCAGCCAGTGCCACCGGGCAAGATCTAATTTCAAACTTATTAGAGCGTATAAACCCAAATGAGCAAGTAGGTTACGCAGGCTTTGCGAACGCTCAGTACTTAAAATTAACTTTAAAAGACCGTGTAAATTCCAGTTTAACTCAGGTGCCTAAGTTGCAGTTAGAAAAGTCGGCCATTTTACACTTAGTTCAAGAGGTGCTTTTAAAGTGCCAAAAAGCTTTGCCTAGTTCTAAGCCAATCCATGTTTATATTTTCCCTTCTTTTGATCCATTTACACAAGAAAACTTAAAAGGAGTAGGCGGGTTTACTCCATACGACAATGTTTGCCACTTGTACCTCTGCCAAGATTTTAAGGCTCAAGTCTTGCAAGAAACACTTGCGCACGAATACAATCATACGCTAATTATGTCGCGCTGGAGCAGCTTATTAGACTCACTAATTTTCGAGGGTTTAGCTGAGCATTTTCGCGAACATGTGTTACAAGGACCCAAAGCCAATTACGTGACCGCGGTTTCTAAAGCAGAGTGCCAAAAACACTTTCGCTCTTTGCAATCCAGTCTTAGCCAAACTGACATGCACGCCGCAGTTTTTTTTGATCAAGAAAGCTTGCAGTACCCCCACTGGCTAGGTTATAGCCTGGGGTATTATATTGTGGAAAGTTTCTTAAAACAAAACCCCAACCTGCCTTGGTCAGAAATTATGCAAATCGAACCCGAGGAGATTGCAAAACCCTTTATATCAGAATTATGAACCTACCCAATCTCACGTACCAAAACCCGACCACCTGGGACAATATTTTTTCCCACTGGGAAGAACTTGAAGGACACAGTCCAGAGTGGCTAGCAGTTGCTAAAGCCAAAGGTTTTGAAACCTGGCAACAATGGCGCCAAGCCTGGGTGGCTCAATTTCAAGCACCGCAAAGAAGCTGGCAAACATATGCTATCGAAAATCCCTTGCAAACCATTCCAAATTTTCTAATCGGCCCAACTCAAGGCTGGCAAAGGCATTTTGCAATCGAAGAACAAAACAAGCATACCTTCCAAACTCTCGTCCAACGGGTGAACTTTCAGCAAAACAGCAAAGTTCAAGCCATCATAAACGACTTCCCAACATCCAGCCAATATTTTGGTATTCTTTTACCAAGTCACGAGGTTGTACTAATAGAGGGGCACCATAGGGCCTGTGCCTTGGCAGTGCTAGAGCAACAAGGCAGGTCTTTAGACTTATCAGAAAAGCTCATCATTCATCTCACCCAATTCCAAACAGGGGAGCAGGCTCTACTTGACACTATGCTACAAAGAGGTTCTTCTAAACAATGAAGGGCTTTAAAAATTGTAGCAAATCAATTATAATAAACTAGCCTCTTAATCCACTTTATGCCTAATCTGAATTTACCCAAAATCCTTGTTAACAGCCTTGGGTCCGAAGCCCAAGATTTTTCTGTCAAAGCCAAAAAAGCTTATCCTTCAAGCATAGGGCTTTCCTTCTTAGGGTTTAGTGCAATTTGGTCAACTATTACTATTATTTTTGCCTTTAGTTTTCTGGTACCCCTTTTTCAAGGAGAGGTAGCAGAAATCACCTTCAATAATCAATTAGTTTCTGGCAGCTTAGATAATCTACAGCCTATTTTGCTACCTGTTTTACATAATATTTTCTTTCTTGCAATTGGTGTTTTTATTATTATTGCAGGTTTCTATTTTTTATTTAAAGAAGGAGGGTATTTTGTAGGAACCCCACACAGACTATATGTTTTAAACGGCCGCAAACTACAATCTATAGAATGGGAGTTATTTAGTGGTAAAAACACCGTGACTGGCTCTAGTCAATTTGGCAATGTAACTCTCGAACTTCACACGGATCCAGAAAACAAGAAGAGGCGAAAATCAAATATCATTGCTCCAGATAAAATATTTCTCCAAGGGATACCAAACCCCTACCAAATAGAAAAGCTTTGTCGGCAAAGGATCCAGCAAAACGAGTCAAACTAAATTAACTTATTATATTTTGTATATCTGCTTCTAAAGGAATTAACACCGTGAGTTGCAAGTCGTCTAAACTATCAGCACATTTGAATTTGATGCGGATTAAGCGCTTAATAGCACGTGCTAAACGGATCAAGATATCTTTGTGCTTTAGCAACTTCGGGTTTTTGGAGTACAAATAAAGAAAGTGTAGTCTGTCAGTAATTTCATCTTGTAATATATTTTCATTAGCATACGTATCAAACCAATCGGCCAGTGTCGTTTTAGCAAAAATTTCAGAGTGTTTTAAGATTTCGCTAGCCTCTGGTTGATTTTCGACATAGCATGCAATTACCTCGCCAATCAAAATCTGAATCTGAGCAGGATCATAAGTTTCAAGATATTTCTTTAATAAAAGACGCAGCTTGATATTACTCTTCTCGATTTGATCTAACTCTTTATCAATCTTTTCAAGCTTTGCTATGAATTGGTCTTTAGCTAGATATTCAATTTGCTCAACATTATCAAGTATTTGCATTAAGTCAGTTAGCAAAGACTTAAATTTATCAGCCCTTAAGGCATCATAAAATTTTTCTCGGATTCCAAGAGAAAATAATTTGCCAAGCAGTGCAGTGGTTTGAAATTTAAGGTCAGTATTGTGCGCTAACTCAAAATTTCTTTTTCCTAAATTTTCTGCAGTATATTGCTTGAAGGTAGAGTCTTGCTTGATAAAATAATGATAAATTTGCGCAAAAGTTTTATTATCAAGTAGTTCTTGTGAGTCTTGAGTTAAGGGGAACTTATTCCCAATCAGTTTTGAAATCGTTGGTTTTAATAAGTCAAAACCTAGTTTCCTAGTAAGACTATTACCCAGGCGTGTTAGAAATAACGCTAGCTTAATGTTAGCCAAAAAACTAAGGCCTGCAATATATCCAAATTTAGAAGCCAGTTCAACGCCATATTTTAAACCTAGCTTAACATAATATTTTTTTGGATTTTCTTTTAATTCTACTTGCCGAGCTTTAATCTCATATTTTGCTAAATCTAAAGTTGTGAGGGCTTCCAGTTTTTCATTTTCTGGATTTAAAACTACTTGGCTTTCTTGATTTCGATCATCTTCGTCTTTTTGTATATCTGTAAGTAAAGCCACCACTACTGCCACAGGTAGGTTGTCAAATGTTTCTTGTACAATCACTTCTGAAGGTTCTGCATCTGCAAAATCTACACAGCCTTCAGCCACTCGATGTCGAAAGTCTCCCTCACCCTGAAGTGTTGCTGCCACTTGCTGATTAGTCTCTCCTGTTAAATCATCAGGATTGACCCTTCCTTGAAACTCATTACCCGGGTTGCGTACAACATATCTAGTTCTAACTTCGTCTGATGGTATTTTGTATTTAGGTAAATCACATGGATACAACATAAAAGCCGATTATTATATATGCTTATTTATTATCACACAAGGGCGATCTTGTCAAGTGTTAAAAAGGAGTGGGCAGCCTATAGCCAGGCTATATACAGGTTGATATTACAAAACCAACTGAAATTTATTAGCCGCTCAAATGTTGAATTATGCGCCTTTCTAGTGGTACAATTTTTTTATCTAACAAACGAGATAAAGATTTATAGATCTAATCTTTAATTATATCTAGTTTATTTTTAAAACCAACTAAAGTCTGTTATAATCTTTGTACACAACCTCAAAAAAATGCAAAAATCAACCTTTTTAACTATTGTTCTTGCAATTTTAATATCCGCGCTATTTTTATTTCAAAGCTTTCAAACAGAAAAAACTCTGCCACAACAGCAGACACAGACCCAAGATATAACCGAAACTAAAGATCTCAATACCAAAGAGCCACAAACAGTGGCAATCCCAAATTTTAATACAATCCAAGAGTATGCATTATTAGTTAGTGACTCTAGTCGGCATGGAGCATACAAAGTTACTCAACCCGCAGGTTTTCAACGCATCGACTTTGGAGGAACCGACTTAAATGTAGGTTTAGATGGAGTCTCTGGTGATATTTATATACTTGCCACTGAAAATCGACCTAACTCACTTGATACAAGCGAAACCTTTTACTTGGAAGTTATAAACCACGCCCCCTGTTTCACACAGACCGACTGTGATGAGGCCGTCAGCGAGTACTTTGGCCCATTTGAAGGCAAACTAGGTCGTATGACTCAATAAATCTAAACCCATAAAAATGAATATAATCTTCAAAATATTTTTGGCATCTCTCTTAACTATAAGTACAGCGCTAGCGACATTTAACGATGTTGATAATACAACGGACTATCAAACAGCTATTAACTCCATGGTAGATCTCGGAGTTATTAATGGCTATCCAGATGGCAGTTTTAAACCTGATAAATGCGTGAATCGGGTTGAGTTCCTTAAAATGTTATTCCTAGCTAATCAAACCAAGCAATATAGCTATACTGATACTTTTAATGAAAGAATCGCTCCAAGCTTCCCAGATGTTCCAGAAGGTCAATGGTATTCGCCCTACCTTTTTACAGCCTTAATGCGCAATGTAGTACAAGGTTATCCAGATGGATTGTTTCGTCCAGAAAATTGCGTCAACCGTGCAGAAGCCATCAAAATGGCAATTTTAGAGTTTAATAACGGCCAAATTCCAAACTATGAAGAAGGCTTATGGACCTTTTCAGATATAGATAAAAGCCAATGGTACGCAAAATACATGGTGCCTGCCTTATTTAATAATTTAATAGGCACGCGCCATGCTCAAACCACCAGTGTCTCATCCGCCAACCTTTTCCCAGAAGGTTCAATGAGTCGCGCAGAAGTAGCCGAAATGCTATTTCGCATGAAAAGCGTCAAAGATAAAGGGCTCACAACTTATTCCACTCAAGCTCCAACCAATGAAATTGCTTTTGACTCCTGTGGGAAATTTAGCAAATATGAATCCAAATCCTGGTTCCCATCCTTACAGGCTAGTTTACAAAATCAGTTTCAGAAAACTTTAGCACCTGAATCAGGAGAAGGGTGCTTATCCTTAGACGGGAATTTATTTATATTTATACCAAGTAGTTTTGAATTCGGTTGTGGAAAAGTGATGAGCTATGATAGGCGTTCTGGCATTGTTTTAACACCAGAGTCAAATTATTGCGCCAGCGAATTCCAAAATAGAGTTGGAAATTATGTTCATTTTACAGGCGAAAGGGCAGATGGAAGCACTTGCCTAACCTATCATGGAAAGTTTTTCTTCCAAGACAATAAAATAACTGTTTCACAAAAAGCTACCTCTTGTGAATAAGTAATATTCGCTATACCTAAAATACAAACTCTGAGTTTATGCAAGTTTCAAGCAAAAGATTAATATTACAACCCGTTTGTACCTCTTATATTCAACAGATCTTTCAAGAGTTTACTCCAAAGATCACGACTTTCATGTACCCAAAGCCACCTCAAGACATACAAGAAACTGAGGCGTTTGTGCAAGAATCTATTCAAAAATTTCAAGCGGGTGAAGAATTTGTAGCCGTCATCTTACAAAAAGATACTAAAGAGTTTTTGGGTATTGTCGGAGCCCACAAAATTGATACCCAAACTCCAGAACTTGGCATTTGGATCAAAGAATCAGCCCACGGTAACGGCTATGGTAAAGAGGCGGTATTTGCTATGAAAGACTGGATTGACGCCAACGTGACGTATCAATACATCGCATATCCTGTAGATCAAGAAAACTTAGCCAGTCGCAGAATTCCAGACGCACTTGGAGCCAAAGTCGCAAAAAAATACGACAAACTAGCTTTAACTGGTAGGGTCCTCAAAACCCATGAATACCGCATCTACCCCAAACATAACTATGATGCCATAATTTTTGATATCGATGGCACCCTGTGGGACGCAAACACCACCTGTGCCAAGGCCTGGAGGTCTGTTTTAAAAGCCAAAGGTGAAGATCTAATAATTACTAAAGACGACATCGGAGCCGTTACTGGCAAACCCTTTGATGAGTGTGTTCGAACCGTTTTGCCTGAACTTTGCAAAAAATATCCCGATTTAATAACAGAGCTAAATCAAGCGGAGCAAGTGGCCATAGCCAAACACGGGGGGCAATTATACCAGGGAGTGCCTGATGCTATCATAGCTTTATCTAAAAAGTATAAAATTTTTCTATTAAGTAACTGCCAAGAGCAATATTTGTATGACTTCATACAATTTTCTGGCCTCAAAGACGTCCTCACAGGCTATGACTGCAACGGTATTGCCAAGGCTCCCAAAGAGCAGATGCTACAGGCTATGATTACAAAGTATAATTTACAAAACCCGGTTTATGTTGGCGACACCGAGTTAGACTACAAGGCCTGTCAAAAAGCCCAGGTACCATTTTTATACGCCGCTTACGGATTTGGCCAAGTCAACAACCCAAAAGTTTTAAGTTTTGAATGTCTCCAGGGTATCGCATCATACCTTGCTGCCTAACAATTAAAACATCTTTAAGAATTTCCTTATGCAAATTTACTTTGCCGGCTCCATTAGCGGCGGGCGCGATCACCAAGCGGTTTACCTGCAAATTACTGAGCTATTAAAAAATTACGGCCAGATTCTAACCGAGCACGTAGCCAGCCCTCAGTTGACGCAAATGGGCGAGTCAGCCTTGAGTCCGAGCACTGTGTATGAAAGAGATATAAGCTGGATCAAACAAGCCGACATGCTGGTAGCAGAAATAACCAAGCCCTCTTTAGGAGTAGGTTACGAGTTAGCTTACGCGGAAAGTCTTGGCAAACCGATTCTTTGTTTTTACAACAATAAGTTACTTGGAGAGAATCAAAAAGTTTCCTCGATGATTCTTGGTAATTCTTATATCACTAGCAAACCTTATAAAAACCTTGAGCAACTAGCAGGTATCTTTGAAGAATATTTTAAAAAAGGCTCCATATAATATGGAGCCTTAGTATCTTTTTAAAAAGACATTAAGCTTTTGGTCGAGCTTCATTAACAATGATAGTACGTCCAGCTAATTCTTTTTCATGCCACATGTCAATTGCAGCTTGAGCTTCTTCAGGAGTAGCCATTTCAACGAATCCGAAACCTTTTGATCGACCAGATTCTCGGTCGATAATAACTTTAGCAGATACTACTGTACCAGCTTGTTCAAATGCTTCTTTGAGTTCATCGTCTTTAATTCCCCATGCGAGGCTTCCGATAAATAAATTTGTTCCCATATTATAAGGTTATTGATCTAACAATTAATTTCATCCAAAACCTTATTGTCTAAGCAGGGATTTCATAATTGCAATTTAAACTTACTAGATTTTTTACAAATAAGCAACCCAAAACCATAGACCTCAATAATAAACTAAGTTATATTGTAAATATTAGTGTTAAAAATTCGAGATGCCGACCTTACGATCATGTCAACATATCGATAATCCAAATCGATTCACCGTACTTCCTGAAAAACAGATTTCCCGAGTCCAAGCTGCATACGGTTTAATTCAAAATACCATGTCACAAATTCTAATGATTCGCTTAATAGACAGCGGATTGTTTTTTTTTCCAGGCGGTAAGCGTGAACCAGAAGAGGACTTAGAGCAAGCACTTATTAGAGAAGTTTATGAAGAAACCCAACAAATTGTGATTCAAAGTACAGTGCAGTTTGAACTTAGGCAGGAATCTTATTTGTTCCATCCTCAAAAGAATCTTGGTTTTTTTTGCGAAGCCAATTATTACTCTTGCCAAATTCAAGATATTGGTAATCCTTTAGCCTCTTCTCACGAAGGTGAAGCTCTGTGGGTTAACCAGCAGGAAATACAGAATCAACTATCTGTAAATGCAGATTTCATTTTATTAAAATGGCAATTAAACCTTTTTAAAAGGAGGTACAACGCTGGTCAGAAATAATATCTGAAAAACGACCAGCGTGTTTCAAAAAAATGCGGCATTCATCAATTTCCAGACATTGGTCAATATTCTCTGTATATCTTTTAGGAGCTAAAGATAGAAGCTGATTTTTATGAACTAAAGCTCTTTCACACTGCCCGATCTCTGCATATATTTCATAAGCCTCTGCAGCTACTATAGGTAAGTTCGGACCAAGAGAGTAAGCCCTAGATATGAGTTGATCAATTTCATTGATATTATTTGAAAGCTTTGCAGCCAGTAAAATTGATTTTAAATTAGAGTTACTTAAACGGTCTGCCCGTCTGGCTAGAGTTTGGTAATATGGATTATATAAGGAGGATTTTCCAAGAAGCGCTAAGTACATTTGGGTACTTTTTTGAAGAGGTGAAGCATGAAAATAATATGTAGGACTATTGTTAGCTATGTTTTTTAAATTTACATAGGTAGATTCAAAGGCAGTCTCAATATTGTTTTTCAGCATTACTGCACCCATATAATTCAAGCTAGCATAAGTTGTTAAACATACAGTACAAGTTATGAGTACCATCTGATGCGCTTTATTAAGAGCCACGGTTTTAAAGTCGGGATTATGTTGAAAGTAGTAGATACTTAAAAAGACAGTTACTAATATCCAGTTTTCTAACACTGCAAAGCCAAAGCTTATAGATATTAAGTAAGCCACTAACGAAAGCTTGATAGAAGTGTTAAACTTGTTTTCTTTAATAAATAGGTTTTGTAATACAAGCTTATATACTAAAAAATAGGCAATTAAACCTAGTATCCCAAGGTCAAAAAAGATTTGTAACACCTCGCTGTGAATTTGCGCAGGTTGAGTAAAAAATTCTTCATATGCAAATACATCAGCAGTCATAATTTTGCCATAAGCATCTTGAAATGAAGCCAAACCTTTACCAACCAAAGTTTCTTTTAAGCTAAGCTCACTAAAACTTGCCAACCAAAGTTGCAAACGCGATGAAACCGAACGCAAGCCCAAAGGGTTTGCAATAATCAATCCAAGGCCTGAAATTAATGATCCAATCCAAATACCCGCCTTAGTGATTTTTTTCCAAGAAGTCAGATTTAATAAGTACAAAAAAACTGCAAAACCAATACCTAGCCAAGTAGCTTTATTAATAGTTAAAAATATACAAAGGCTTATCAGTCCTAACAAAATAAGGTTCCAAAAGTTTTTTTTATGAAATAGTAAAATGAAAAATGGAAACAGCAAGAACTGCCCTAGGAAATTGGGTTGACCAAGTGTTCCAATTATGCGGTAGCTCAGCTCTCTGATGTCTGGAATCAGAGGATCTAGATTCAAGTACTGTAATAAGCCGTATAAACAAATGATCAAAGTACAGATCAAAGTATGCTTAATAAAGGCTTTTTGATTATTTTGTTGAGTTAAGGTTTGGACCAAGCCCATATTAAACAATCCTAGTGTAATAAAAAACAGAGTGCCAATTTGTAACTCAGAGCTACCAAAAAAACTTTGCCATGAGGCATTAGCCAAAAAAGTACTAACCAGTGTTATAAGTGTCACCAACATGATTAGTTGCAAATGCTTTGTATGAAAGGTAAATTGCCTATTTAAAGCTATAACAAAAAGCAATATGGCGGTTACAATGTAAAACAAAAAGAGCTTAAAATCCGAATAAATTCCCATAGTTCCTGGCAATATAAAAAGAGGCAAATATGCGACTAACACAATTAAAGTTGACATTTTAGATTGAAAAGTTATAGTTATAATACTTGTTAGAATATAATCCAAAGCAATATGCGAAAAACTTTAAGTAGTTTACTACTTGCAATTATAACAATAACCTCCTTGCAGTTCAATGCAATTCAAAAGTCTGAAGCTTTTGTACCATCTTTGAACTCTATTAATAGAGAGTATTGTAGACAAGTAGTAGACATTTTCCTTAACGAAGGAAATTGGACAGCTCGTTATGGTAGTACCGAAGTAGTATCTCGATGTAAGGAGCTTTATTATCCAAACGGGTTTTCTGCTGGTATGCAAAGCCCATCTTACAATAGATGTAATTTTTTTAGACGTATTTTTAACCAAGAAAATTGGACAGCTCGATACCTAGACATGAGTATTCCACAAGAATGCCAAAGAAGGTATTTTAGAGGTAATTGGAATTCTTGGAACGAAACCCCTTTAACTCTTCGCCCTGCAAATCAACTCGATAGAGCTTATTGTAGAAAAGTTAAGCAAATTATGGTAGATGATCAAAACTGGACGCCTCGTTTTGGTAATTCTAACATACCAGGCAAGTGTCATACAGTATATTATGATTCTGGCTGGAATGAAGAAAATCCACCAAGTTACCAAAAATGTAGTTATCTTAGAGGTATATTCCGGTCTACTAACTGGACGGCGCGTTATGGTAGTATTGAACAACCAACTCAATGTCAAAGAAGATATTTTAGAAACAACTGGGAAAATTACAATACAGGACAACCTAGTAACAACCAGGATTTAAGAACCCCAAATCAACTTGATAAAGCTTATTGTCAAAGAATAAAAGCTATCTTTACATTAGCGAATTGGACACAACAATTTGGTAGTACAGTAATTCCAGCTCGTTGTAAACAAATTTACTACACTTACAGTTGGAGCTTAGAAAACCCACCATCTCGACAAAAATGTACTCAAATTCGTAATTTGTGGAGAGAGGGTAATTGGACCTCACGTTTCGGTAGTGTTGAACAGCCAGCAAGTTGTATCCGTAATCATTTTCCAGAAGGTTTAAACGCTACACCAGATTTATATATCAATGAAGTTAACTATCTGTTAAGTTCTGGTCGCTTGCGCAACGTCCTTAGTACAGCAGTTTGTAACTCTGGACCTACTTACAATCCTTCAACTCAAGGTCGTTATAAAATCACATTTAGACTAAACAATAGGACTTATACTCAATACAGTTCAACCTATTTAAATCCAAACGGATGTGTTTCGATCCGTAAATCTATTACTCCACCAAACGATGGTACCTATCCATTAAATGTAAAAGTTTACGATAGTCGCAACAACTTAATTGACTCTGAAACAGAAAACGTAATTGTAAGAGATTATTACGATACAGATGAGCAAGCTCAACCAACTCCAACTCCAACTCCAACTCCAACTCCAACTCCAACTCCAACTCCAACTCCAACTCCAACTCCAACTCAACCAAGCAATGCTCCTGCAGACAACTATGAAAGAGAAGTTACTGACCCAAGTAGAAATCCGTTTTCAGATACTAATTTGAATACTCTAGAAGGAAAAGCTGCAAAATATCTAAATGAAAGAGGTATTATTGGTGGATTCCCAGATGGAACTTTCCGACCTGGTGCCAAGGTGAATAGAGCCGAAGCAGCTAAGTTCTTAGTTCTTGCTAAATATGGGAATGTAAGCGATGTTCGTAATAATGGACGTTTCTCTGATGTAGAAGAAAACCAATGGTATACACGTTATGTGATGGAAGCTGCCAACAGAGGAATCCTAGGAGGATACGCCGATGGAACTTTCCGACCAGCTCAAACAGTAAATACGGCAGAGTTCCTCAAAATATTAGGAAGCACATTCCAATTACCACGTAATCTTTCACACAATTTTACAGATGTACCAAACAACGTTTGGTATGCACCTTACGCAGGTATAGTACCAAGGTATAATTTAATGCCAAGTCGTACAACTCGATTATTACCTGGTAAAGAACTTACACGGGGTGAAGTTGCAATCGCAATCTATAAAACTCTGACACGATAATTTAAACCTTTTAATTTAAAGTTCACCTCATACAATTAGTATGAGGTTTTTTTTGCAAATATTTATGATAAAATACAATAAAGTAACACCAAATAAATGGAACTACATCAAATAGACTGTCTTTATAGAGTTAGCGCTAAAGCCCTTGTTTTAAATGACAAGTCTGAAATCCTTTTATGCCAAGAACACACTGGTGTTTGGGACCTACCCGGAGGAGGTATCGACCATGGCGAAACTCCACACCAAGCTTTAAAAAGGGAAGTCATGGAAGAAATGGGTGTCGAAGTTTTAGAGATAGCCAAACGCCCAACACTATTTTTAAGCGTACATACCGACCTAGGTTATTGGGGTTCCAACGTTTTATATCAAACAAAACTTGCTAACTTGGACATCACTCCTTCCAATGAATGCCAAAAAGTTGCCTTTTACAGTCTAGAGCAAATAGCAAATTTAAACACGACCCAAAACGTGCAAGAAATGCGCAAGCAAATGATTAAAAATCAAATAT
>JAAZXH010000011.1 GCA_014240275.1 Candidatus Peregrinibacteria bacterium | reverse complement strand
TTACGGCTTCTCCGCCCTGCATCTCACCACCTTGCATGTTTACGCCTTCTCCGCCTTGCATCTCACAACCTTGCATGTTTACGGCTTCTCCGCCCTGCATCTCACCACCTTGTATGTCTATGGCTTCTCCCCCTTCTTCACCGCTTTGCATATCTATGGCTTCTCCGCCTTCTTCACCGCCTTGAATACTATCACCCATGACTCTCATCGATGAATCTGCAATATTTGTGTTCATATCGTGGATGTTTGATGGCCGATTTGGAGTGTCACAGGCTTGTAATGCTAATGAAAGACCTAGGGTCCGTATTATGAATTGTCTAATTTTCATATTTCAACTTAATTTATTCAATCTTATCGCTTTTTTAAATCTTGTCAATATATTCATCTTTATAAAATTTTATTTGACTTTTAATTAAGTTTGTTTAGAATAAGATTACAAATTTCGCGGGTGTCGTATAGTGGTTTATTATGTCGGCCTTCCAAGCCGAAGAGGTGGGTTCGATTCCCATCACCCGCTCCACCTTAAAATTATCGTTTCGCTTTATATGCCAACTTTCCTATCCGAACAGCTAGGGTTGCTTTCTGTGACTAACTTTATTATATGCAAAACCTCTTACAAACACAGCTCTTGTGGTGAAACTGTTTTTATTGCAATTGATGGGCATGGTGGTTCTGGTAAAAGTACTTTTGCTAAAAAACTCGGGATACTTTTAGATGCCCCGATTATTGAAACGGATGACTTTGCTGGTATTGAAAATCCTAAAAATTGGTACATCCCCTTGATTGCAAAAGTATTTCAACCTATTGCAAAAGGAGCTAAGACTTTGCAAATTCAACCTGCAATTTGGTGGGATGGTGAACAAGCAAAGCCTGTAAAAAACATTAACGTTAAACCTATAATGATTTTAGAGGGTGTTGCCTCTTGCAGAAAAGAATTTGAACCTTATTTGGCTTATAAAATTTTTGTAGATACTAAAGCCGAAGTTTGTATTGCCCGAGGGGTTAAACGCGACCAGGATTTTACAGGTAAAGACCCTCTAGAATTAAGAGCAATTTGGGAAAATTGGCGGCAAGAAGAATTAGATTTTTATGCTGTAGATGATTCTAAAGCCAAGGCTGACTTAATTCTTGATGGTACTCACAAAGATTTTATTTGCAAATCAGACTATTAATTGTTACATTTAAAGTAGTGATATTTACTTGCATTTATGACTTTTAGTTCATTCAATCTGCATGTTACAAAAGATTTAGTTGAAAGTTGTCCCGATTTCAATTTAATAGGGATTTTTCATGCACTATCCGATACTACAGAATTTTTACAACACATACTGAATACCAATAAACGCATTTCTGAAGTTTTTGCTAAGCCTTATTCTTATAACTTAGCTGATCTAATTAAATTTGAAGAAGAGCTAGGGCTAAAATATAGAAGAGAAAGTTATGCTACGATCGAAGGAAGTGATTTACTCCTAAATAGCATCTTAAAAGGTAATGAAAATGATGAAGACCTTGTAATTGTAGATGTGGGGGGGTACTTTGTAAAACCTCTTAGCCATATATCTCAAAGATTTCCTGAAAAGTTACCAAAAGGTGTAGTTGAAGTGACAACTTTTGGACATAATCGATATTTAGATGCAATCCAAACAATTGATTGTCCAGTTTTTTCCGTTGCTAGAAGCCCCTTAAAAGATGTCGAAGCCCTTTATGTTGGAGAGAGTGCGTATCTAGCTCTTGATAATTTTTTCCGCTCTACTGGTAAATCTTTGCACGGTAAATCAATAGGGATGGTTGGTTTTGGTATGATTGGACGTAGGGTGGTCCAAAAAGCTAGGGATGCCGGTCACCCAACTTATGTTTATGATATTGATCCTGTTAAACTATTAGATGCGCGAAGTTATCACCATACCGCTTGCTTAAGTTCAGAGGAATTATTTAATAATTCAAGAATTGTTTTAGCTTCTACTGGGGGACAATCTATTGACGCAGACTCAATTAACAAATATGCACAAAACGGAACTTTCTTAGCTAGTGTTGGATCAAAAATGCAAGAAATAGATATTTCTGGACTGACAAATATTGCATCTGACCAATTTATAGAAAATGACTTCCTGAAAAGTTTTACTTTATTTGATGGTCGTAAAATATATCTTTTTAGGGATGGTAAATCGATTAATTTTGCTATGGGTAGCTGCCCAGATACAACAATGGATATTGTATTTTCTGAAATTACAGCTGCAATTAAAGAAATCTTAAATGACAATTTTAATATTCATCAAATTTGTGAACTACCTTATAGATTCCAGCAAGATATTGCTTCCAGATGGTTAGAAATAAATAATTAATAAAATTATTAGATATCTATTCTCTAGAGCCTCAGTTTACTGATAAACCAATAATCACGAAAGAAAACTCAGAAGAACTTTGTTCTTAAGTGGCTATGTTAGATTCTAATCGAAAAAAAATTAGTATAGTTAAATCTTTACTTGTAGAAGATGAAGCTAATAATTTAGTTATCCGCCATATCATTAATATGATCCTTGATAATATTGAAGCTGATTTAAAATCAAGAAAAGCATCTAGCTTTAATTCTCTTTTATCAGAAGCTATTTGTAGAGAAGCTAGATCGGTTTTAGAAAAACTAGATGATCATATGATGGCGCGAGAGGTTTTTGAAGCGCTAATGTAAAGTTATTCATAAAAGCTCCTTTACTAGAATGCTAGAAGCGACAGTTGATGTAGATTTTGTTGTGCCTCAAGATTATGTTGTTGCGCAGCATAAATCTAGCATCCAATTCTTTGAAGGTGTTACTAATTGTCTCCCAGCATTACTCCATAAAAGTTTGACAGAATTGTACGATGAGTATGACTCACTTACATTCTCATACCTTGCTCATCTAATAGAACATACAGTTAATCCAGAATGTGGCCGTATTTCTCTATATACTAAACATCAGGATGCATTAGAAATCTTGACAACTTCATTTACTCAGTCTTGGTTTGATTTATCAAACGCATAAGAATAATACTAGACTTACATTAAACGAGCTATAGAAAAACACACCTTTTCTGGGGTGTTTTTTAAGACCAGCACATCATAAAGATGGTTTTTAAGGTTTGTGAAACCTGGGGACTTTGAATTAAAATCGCAAAGGCGTCGTTATGGAGGTTTAACAGTAGGACTTTGTCGTCAAAGATGCAGATTGAACTGTAGAGGGCACCAATTTTATCGTCTACAAACTTAGTTTCACGCATTTGAGACAGATTAAACTTAGAAAGATTTTTGTGTGCATCATCCTCATTGACGATACCTTTGAGTTTTAAGTCTTTTTTAATACGAGCTACTATAAAATCATCCATGAACTTTTGGCCAAACTTTGCTTCTAAATCGCTATGTACTCCGAACTCTAGGACTTCGCTTTTAGAATCGAGGATTTGCAAATAAGCCTTTTTACAGCCTGCAACACCTTCAAAAAAATTCAACTTAGGCTCCGAACTAAAGGGAGACTTAAACTCTTGTAAAAGTGGAATGGTTCTTTTTAGTACCTCGCTTTGCTCGTGCAATTGTTGCAGTTTTACTTTTTCTAGTTCTTTGGGGTCGGCGTAAAAATATTGAGTCTTACCTTTTTGGGATTTTTGTAAAACTCCCATCTCAATTAACTGTTCACATAAAAATAAAACACTAGATTTTGGTATTTGAGTCTTTTTGGCAATAATCGACGCAGGCTGAGAACCAAACTCCAAAAGAGCTAAATAAATAGTAGCTTGCTTTGAGTTGAACCCCAGTTTAGTTAATAATTTTTGCATGTCGTCAGTAATTATTGACAGTATTATTATACATCATCTAGACAAAAAAGCAAATTAAAGATATTATTGAACAGTAAATTATAACACCCACTATCATGACTAAAAAACTATATTTATCAGATAGCTACTTAGACTCCTGCCAGGCCCAGGTTTTAGATATTTTAGAAACTGAGCAAGGGCAAGCCGTAGTACTTGACCAATCTTGCTTTTATCCGCAAGGTGGCGGCCAACCTTCGGACACTGGCCTTATTAATGCAACTCAGGTTAAAACCGTGAGGCTTGCACCAGACCGTACAATCTTGCACTATTTAGCTGCGAGCCCCGACTTTGAAATTGGGAGTACCGTCAATTTAGAAATTGATGCCAATAAACGACAAATGCATTGTCGCTTGCATACTGCTGGCCACTTAATATCTCACTTAGTTGACCAACTAAACCTAGACTTGAATCCTTATAAAGGGTTTCACTTTCCAGAAGGGCCATATGCAGCCTTTTATGGCTCGATAGAATCAACCCCAGAATTTATTTTAGAACTTGAAAACAAACTTAACGACTTAATTGCAAAGGATTTAAAAGTACAAAGTTTTATTGCGACCGAACAACAAGTCCAGGATTTGAATTTATCTGCCCCGGAAGGTAAACAAGTACGCCTTGTGCAAATTGGCGACTACCAAGCAATGGGGTGTGGAGGGACGCACGTTAGTAGCCTGTCTGAAATAGGTAAATTAAGAATTCGAAAAATCAAAAGCAAAAAAGGAGAAACCAAGATTTCTTATGAGATATATTAGCTTAAAATTTAATTTTTTGACATTTTTCGAAAAATAAGTATAATTAGAGCCTTATCTAATTATATATTATGTCTCTAACATCTATAAAAAGTCTCACTGGACTAATTAAGGTTGCAATTGCCGGCCAAGATCCAAAAGAAGCTTTAAGAGAGCTTCAAGTTATGTTTGGTAATAAATTGTTTCAAGAAGCAATAGGTGCAATCAAAAGTAATTCAGTTACCCCAGACCAACCAGCAAAAAAACCTTATACGCAATGGTTCGGAGTACCAACGGAACAACTTGAATTTCAAGGTCTTAAAGTAAATGAGATTAGAATTGGTTTAGCACAGGCTATTCAAGAACATATAAATACACTCAAACAATCTAAAAATGAGATTAGAGGTAAACTTCTTGGGGCTTTATCAGCTAGAGGTGAACGACAAGATGCCAGAAGTCAACTTTTAAACACCTTAAATCAACCAGGGATACAACTGCAAAACTTGCTAAATGCCAGGGCAGAAGCGTTGGATGTCATACCCACATTCCTTCCTGATAATTTGACCAATAATGAAGCCTTAAAACTTGAAGACAGAACAGAATGGATGTACGAATTCCTGGAGGCTTCAGAATTTGAATATTCGGAAATACAGCAACAAAACACAACTTACACCTTCTTTTTAATTACAAATGGCCGCCAAGAGCAATTTGTTGTGGGAATCAATGATATTATAGGAAAACCGACCATAGTTGTTGCTCATAAAAATATAGACGGATTACCTGACCTAGAGTTAGAGCAAATAAATTCTATACTCGAGTTACCACTTAAAGAAGCACTCAAGTGTCATGGGGCTCGGAAACTTCATAATCAACCGGCTGGTAAAGCACAATTCATACAACGTTGTGAACGTTATTTTTTAGATCTTGCGTATTTTTTTGAATCACATCGCCTTATTTACCCGAAGCCAGAGCAAACCCTAACCAATCGCACCTATCTTGAAACCCTGCGAAGGAATGAAAATCCTAAAGGTGATTTAGAGGAACTTCTGGAAGCTGCACAAAACCCTGTACTAAAAAAAATCATAGTAGATAATTACCAAAGGGTCATGGGTACTTATGACACTCTCGATCCAAAGTCAGATGTACTGAAAACCTACCTAAAATCTTTAACCCTTCGCGGTACTCATCCAGATTTACCAGAAATGACAACCAATGCATTTTCGAGACTTTGCCTTAGTATCTTCAATATTTACTCATTATATCCAAAGGCGCAGAACCCAAGAACCCTTGTTCAATCTGATCTCGATATAATATCTGAAGAAGTTAGCCAAATGGATGCAAGTAGCCTAGAATTTATTATAGCTCACACATTCTATAAACGTATGTACCTTGCTTTTAATCAAGGTGATACTGCGCGAACTCAATACTACTTTGAACGGCTTGAATTTGTACTTGAAAAAATTGAAGAAAACTTAGACATTGTTAAACTTATGGATCAAGTAATACCCCTAGATGCCACTAAGGGAAATTATGAATTTCTAACAGCCACACAGTCTTTAGATAGAACTGAAATTATTTCAGAAATCCGATTTCAGTTGAAAAAAATTAATAACTTTACCGCAAAAAGTCATGGAACAACATTTAAAACTAAACTATTTAAAGAACTAAGTTCAAAAATCCAGACCCTAGCTACCAAGCAAAGTATGTCAGATGACAAACTCAGAGCACTACTAGAAGGCCTATACCTTGTAGATTTAAAGTATCTGCGTAATACTTCATTAGTAAGACTTTTGTTACTTACCGTTGATTCAGACCCCGAGTTAGAAACCCTTGAATACGAATACGAATTTATACTAGAAAATATATTTATTTCTGAAGGCGAAATTGATAAAAATACCGCTATTTTATCTAGAATTATATCTAGAGATCTCTTTTACCTATATCAACTCACCAATCAAGTTGCTTTTTTATATTGGGGATCAGTAATTTATGATGTTTCAAGCGGCACTCATATTATCCGGAGGAACAACGACATGTTTGAGCATCTTATAAACGAGCTTTTGTGGAACCTTAAAAGCTTTGCAAAGCAGTAAAATTGTGATATAATTAATTTAGATATAATCAACTTTATGAAAACAGCTATTATTAGTTCTTCTCTTAATCCAGATTCGAAAGGATTCATTATGTGCAAAGCGGTAGAGGCTGAGCTTTTAGCTCGGGGTGCGGACGTTCTATTTGTTGATGCTCGTGATTACAAACTGGGCCCTGTATTTCAAAAAAATAAAGATAATGAAAAGCTTTCAGAACAGTTGAAAGACATGGATAATTTTGTATTTGGAATGGCAGTTTATGATTATTCAGTGAACGACAACCTGAAAATGATTTTAGATACCTGCATTGACCCGAAATTAGAAAATACTTTGTTTGGAGTAGTATGTGCGGCTGGCGGTGATAAATCTTACCTTTCGACCATGCATATGACACAAATCTGTATGAATGAGTGGCGCATGATGCAGCTACCTCGTGTGATTTATGGAACGGGCAAAGACTTTGATGAAAAAGGTATTCATAGCGAAGACTTGAAAGATCGAATTGTAAAATTTGCAGATGAGTTTTACGATGTAGGTTCCAAGCTTTTAAAATAGTGCTTTTATTCTGATGCAGGGTTAGATATAATAGCTGTATATTTAATTTTTATACATGCAAATTAACGAAACTCTACCAGAATTGACACTAGAAGGTTACCACAATGGGAATATTAAAAAGTTTGATCTAAGCCAAACACGTGGCAAGTGGCTAGTTTTAATTTTCTATCCTGCGGATTTCACTTTTATATGCCCAACTGAGCTTGAAGAGATTGCCGATTTATACCCAGAATTTCAAAAAGAAGACGCTGAGATCATGAGCATTTCAACTGATACGGCTTTTGTTCATAAGGCTTGGCATGACCACTCTAAATCGATTAATAAAATTAAATTTCCAATGCTTGCGGACCCAACCGGTCAGCTTTGTAAGGCTTTGAATACTTATATTGCGTCTGAGGGCTTATCACTGCGTGGAAGTTTTATTTTTAATCCAGAAGGTCTTTTGAAAACTTTAGAAATTCATGATAATTCGGTTGGCAGAAGTGCAGATGAGCTACTGCGCAAATTACAAGCCTGCAAATTCACTCATGAAAATCCAGGTCTAGTATGCCCAGCAAGTTGGAAAAAGGGTGCAAAGACTTTAAAACCAGGTGTAGATTTAATAGGAAAAATTTAGATGAAAGTTACAATTGGTATCATTCTGTACAAAACTAAGTACCTAGATCAATCGCTTAAATCTCTTTTAGAGCAAGATTACAAAGACCTAGAAATACTTTTGCGAGACCACGAAGAAGGTGTTTATAGTGCCGCTACTTATGTAAAAGAGCACTTCCCTACTTTAAAGGTGCAAAAGACCAAAAATCTATGGCATTCCAAAGGTCAAAATGCGATGGCAAAAGCAGCTAAGGGGGAAATTTATATTTGTGGTAGCAATGACATGTTCTATCCAAAAAACTTTGTTAGCCAAGTTGTAAAACACATCAAGCAAAGTAATTACGAATTATTCAGCCCCTTAATTTTGCGATGGGACTATCCATCACAGAAGACTGAAACCATAGATACTTGTGGAATTCAGGTGGATAGAGCTTTGCGATTTGCAGATATTGGCTTACAACAAGACTCTCAAACCTTTCGATTACCCAAATTTGTCGATGGGCCAAATGGCGCTGTAACAATTTTAAAAAAGTCAGCAATTGCAAGACTCAATAAAAAAGATGGGTATATTTTTGATCCAGATATTCACTATAAAAATGACTGTGACTTAGCTGTACGCCTAAAAGCTTATAATATTAAATGCGAACTAATTCCAGAAGCTATTGTTTACCACGATAGACAGGCGGTAGAATTTAAACGTAAAAATAAAAATATGATTACCACCTCTTTTGTAGGCGAAAAAAAATTAATTTTCAAAAACTGGTCCTGGAGCTTTAAAACCTTCAATCCTTTTTACGTCATATTTTACCAATTGGCAAAATCAGCTTACCTCTTAATACGCTATCCTTACTTATGGAAACAAATCAAAAACATTTAAAAGTCTGCCTAATTATTTTAGACTTTTTAAAAGCAGATCGTGTGGTCAGTAATGTCAAATTGCTGCAAAAGCAAAAGATTAACTTTGAGCTGCAAATTATTGTAGCTGATAACTCTTGTAACTCTAAAAATGCTGAAAAACTACAAACTTTAAATGAGCTTGCGAACGTAGAGGTTAAAATTTTTAAGAAAAATCATGGCTATACTAAGGCTCACAATTTAGCACTGGCTAAGGTGAAATTTGATTATTTATTCATAGTGAATCCTGATATTTTAATTAAAGACTTAAACCTCTTACAAAAAATGTTAGATTATATGCTAGTGAACCCAGATGTTGGAGTGCTAGGCCCAAAGCAAATTAATGACGATGGCTCAACCACTATGACTGTGCGGGGTTGGCCGCATATATTTAAGCAAGTTTTTCGACGGACCTTTTTAAGGCACATTCCAATTATTGCAAAGATTGTTCGTAAAGACGAGATGCAGCATTTAGACTACAATAAAGTGCAAGCTGTACCCTGGTTACAATCTTCTTTTAATCTGGTGCGAGGTGATTTTTTCAAGCAAATTGGCGGCCTATGCGAAGACTATTTTTTATTTATGTCAGACCCCGAACTTTGCTGGCAGGCCTGGAAAAACAATTTAAAAGTTATTTATTACCCTAAAGTGCAAGTCTATGCAGACGGAATTCGGGTTTCGGCAGGTGGCCTTAAAGATTTCTTCAAAAAATGGGTGATGCGCACACACTTAAAGGACTCTTTAAAATTCATGTGGAAACATTTATTAGAAAGGGCTCCGTTTTAACTTGACAGAATTTGACTTTTTCTTTAGAATTAAGCCTTAAAAAAGGGCTATGAAAAAGTTAATTGCAATCATCGTACTACTTGTGGGGCTAACTTACGGATGGCACCAACAACATAAAGATTTTAATGCATCAACTGTTGCAAATAAAGTTCTGGAACCTACTAAGGTGACAATGCTGACTTATCAAGAACCTACTCAAAAAACCTTTGTGCCAAAACAGTTCGTTACTTCTGGTCAAATTATAAGAGGTAAAAGTATTGCCGTACCTGCTTTGCACAATGGGATACTTTGGAATATGAAACTAGAAAATGGCCTGCAAGTTAAAAAGGGTGAAACCCTAGCCTACATTGATAATAATTATTATGGTCGCCAACCTATTACCGCTCAGCAGTCTGGTACTATTGAAAATGTTACTGTGTTGGATGGCAAATATATTTCAGCCAACTATAAAATAGCAGAAATTTCTGATATGCAAGCTGACCTTTTGAGCGTCTCACTTAAAGCTCCCATTAATATGAAAAGGTTCAAGGCCTATGTGGGCGGCCTGGAACTTCCTGAAGCTACAACTGGCTCAAGTGGGAAGAATCTTAGCTTTAAGGTGGCTAATTTACAGTTAAACGATTCTACAAAAGTACAAGTAAAGTTTGTAGAAAAACCTCAACCCCCAAAAATGACCTATACTGAAGTTCCGATGCATGCGCTGCGAATTTCTGGTTCTAACTGGTATTGTGGAGTACTTGATAATGGCAAATTAGCCTTTAAGAAGGTCAAGCTAGCTGGTTTTAATCAAGGGCGGGCCCAAATTGCATCCGGGCTAGAAGAGCAAACCCAAATCGTGTTATACTCAAGTCAGATGAAAGCTGGGACGTTGATTAATTAAGTAAATGGATTTGCAGAACAAAAAAATTGCCGTGTTAGTTTCAGGCGGAGTAGATAGCTCTGTAGCCCTTTTGAAACTCAAAAAACTGGGGCTGGATGTGACTGCCTTTTATTTAAAAATTTGGCTAGAAGATGAACTGAGCCACCTTTCGGACTGCCCTTGGCGCGAAGACTTAAAATATGTAGAAGGAGTTTGTAAAAAGCTTGAGGTGCCTCTTGAAATACTGAATTTTCAAAAAGAATATTTTGATAAAGTGGTTAGCTACACCATAGCCGAAATTAAAGCTGGAAGAACTCCAAACCCAGACGTAATGTGCAACAACAATATTAAGTTTGGACTGTTTTTTGATAAAATCACAAACGATTATGACTACGTAGCATCAGGACACTATGCCAATACTGGAGTGCGAAACGGAGTGAAAACTTTAAAAATTGCTGCCGATGATTTTAAAGACCAAACCTACTTTTTAGCTAATTTGAAAGACCAACAATTAGCAAAAATTATTTTTCCTTTAGGCGATATGCCAAAATCTGAGGTACGTAAAATGGCTCAATTGGCAGACTTGCCAAACGCGGACCGAAAAGATTCCCAAGGGATTTGTTTTTTAGGAAAATTTAAATTTAATGAATTTATTGGGCACTACCTTAAACCTCAAAAAGGTTCAATAATCGACTTTGACACAAAAGAAACATTAGGAGAGCATCAGGGTTATTTCTTTCACACTATTGGTCAGCGTAAAGGTCTAGGGTTAAGTGGTGGACCTTACTACGTTGTAGCTAAAGACCATAAAGACAATATAGTTTTTGTTTCGAAAAACTACCATAGCCCAGACAAATTGCGTAATGAATTTATTGCCAATAACCTCAATATATTTGGAGAAATTGAGCTGCCAAAGGATGTGAAAGTCAAAATCCGGCACGGCAAAGATTACCATGAAGCTCAAGTGAAATATCTAAGTACTGACTCTGTACAAGTCAGTTTACAAGAAAGTGACCAAGGTATAGCCCCTGGCCAATTTGTGGTATTTTATCAAGATGAGTACTGCTTAGGTTCAGCAATTATTGAGAGTGAGACTTAACCAACCAATGATCAGATCTAAAGTTATGCATTTCTGAAAACTCATCGTGTATAACAGGTGAATCACCGCTTTCAATGCGACCAGAAACACTCAATATTGTCCGACTTGGTACTAGATGAAATACTCCACTAGTACTATTACCCTCTACGTAACGATTAACATCGTACTCTCCAAGGTGGGTTAAAAAACCTGTAACCTTAGGATCTTTTGTTGTTACTTGAGATGAGAAATCACTAGCCTGATCAACCTGAGATATATGCATGTACCTTGATAAAGATTTAAGAATCAACCTTTGTTGCTCTTCCTCTTGCTTATAAGCTTGAGAAATATAATTGACGATGCCGGTGATAGAAACAGTGAACCGAGTAGCCGTTTCTAAAAGCTCTCCATATTCAAAACTTCTGTTAGATAAACTAGACCTAAAAATTGTCCAACTTGCTTTATGTACACCTTCAACGATTACTGGAAGCTTTAAATAGATACCGCAAACCTTAGGTCGCACCTCAGGACTATGTGATTGGTAAAGCAGTTCATCAATACTAGATCCTATCGCCTGCTTAACAAGAGCAACTGATTCCGGAATTGAATATGCTTTAGCTGGCTCTTTAATTGATAAAGGTTCTTGATGTTTTTCCCCACTGACAACTGAATAAAATCGAGAATTGCCTTCTTTATCAGGATTGGTGATTTCATAGGACCCACATTTGTCTTCTTCAACATCATTAAGTTTAATTTGCCATTGTCCTGCATTGTAAATCCTATCCATAATTTTTAAGTTAATAAATAAATATTAAGAGGTTAAAGTTAAATTGGCAACTAATTTAACTTTCCAATTCGTGAAATTTCTGGTAGTTTTAGTTTAAGTTTTAATTCAAATTCAATGTCAAAAAAAGATAATTTAGGCTTAATAGTAACCATTGCAATTGCAGCTATATTAATTTCGTTAAGTTTAGTATTTGTTGCTATTTCCTTAAATGCCCCAGCTGTAGAAACAAGTGCTGCACAAAACAATGAGCTTCAAAACGGACAACTGGTAGAAACATCTATGCAGGACCTGGTTGGAGAAAATTACTTTTTAGGAAATCCTGAAGCCCCAATTACTTTAATAGAATACTCAGACTATACCTGTGGATGGTGCAGAAAATTTAGTAATGACGTTTTACCTCAGCTCAAAAAAGACTATATTGAAACAGGTCTAGTTAAATTTGTTTATATTCCATTTCCATCTGGAAGAGCGAATTCGCAAACTACTGCTAAAGCCTCTTACTGTGCGGGTAATTTGCAAGGTGCTAGTGGATTTTTCAAAATGCATGACGGAATCTTTAGTACTTCTGATATGAGTCCCAATGGTATAGCTACTCTAACAAAAGCCCAAGGCTTAGACAACGATGCCTTTCAAGCTTGTATGGATGACAAAAATACAGATGCCTTTCTCCAAGCTGAACTCAAAAAAGCAATTGAACTTGGGGTACGTGGTACACCAAACTTAATTATTAATGGCTTAGCTATTACCGGATTTGTAGACTACGAAACTTTAAACGGGATGCTAACAAACCTGCAAGATGCCCAATAAAACACTTCACTTAATTTTAATTGTAATTGCACTGGGATCAATTCTCTTTAGTCTTAGCCTGCTTGCTTTAGTGGTGCTACCTGGCCACGCAGCAAAAGCCTGTATGGTTGGTTCAAATTTAACAATTGCCAACCTTGGCTTTAACGCTTTTATGGCTTTTGCATTAGCCTACTTGCTCGTAAAACCTTTTTTTATATCTGCGAAGAAGCTTTCATTAGGCTCAGCTTTGATTACGCTAGTATTTGGTTCTACAACTTTTTGTGGAGCCTGTGTGTTGCCTGTTATTTCAGTGGCAAGTCTTTCTGCGATAGTTTTCTTTTTTAGTAATTACCATTTGTATATCAAAGCCCTATTATTGTTGTTAGTGCTCTATGGCTTTTATAAGATACGTGTGATTGAAAAGCAGGGCTGCAAACTGAAATAGCCATTGACAGTCTTTCGCAAAGTCTATAAAATAGCTTTGCGGAGTAGAGCAGTGGCAGCTCGTCAGGCTCATAACCTGAAGGTCGGTGGTTCGAATCCATCCTCCGCAACCAAAATCACACTTTCAAGAAAAACCCTGGGAGCCCCAGGGTTTTATTTTTCAGCGTTATATATAGTGATCTTATCTCCCTCCCTTTTCCAAGTTGTACCTTCTGGTAACTTGATGCGTGCAGAATTATATTTTAAAAAAATCAACATTGGGTGTTCGTCGTTTAATATTATCGTCTTTTCTAGTGTTGAATACATATCATCAAATTGACTTAAATTTATTTTTATATTATCTTGTGAAAGAATGTTTACTATTTTGAAAATATGGGTAAATATCCTATTCTTGACTACCTCTTAGAATTTAAGTCTCTTCCTCCGAATAAATATAATTTGCGGGGAGTAGATTTAAGAGAGACTGATTTGGAAAGGGCTAATTTAACATGTGCTGATTTGGGAGGCGCTATTTTGAAAAGGGCTAATTTGGATGGAGTTAATTTGAAAGGAACTCATTTGAAAGGGGCTGATTTGAGAGGCGCTATTTTAAAAGGGGCTAATTTGCAAGGGGCTGGTTTGAAACGGGCTGATTTGAGAGGCGCTATTTTAAAAGGGGCTAATTTGCAAGGGGCTGGTTTGAAACGGGCTGATTTGAGAGGGGCTGATTTGAGAGGAGCCAATCTAAAAGGAACTCATTTACCAGATAGGTATCAGTTAGTGAAAAATAACT
>JAAZXH010000010.1 GCA_014240275.1 Candidatus Peregrinibacteria bacterium | reverse complement strand
TATACTGGACATAGAAATTTAATATTACATTATGTCGAAAAAGTTTTTAGGTGTTCTGTCTGTCTTAATTATTTTATTATTAAGTATGGTGTATGGTTCGTTTGATAATAATCAAAAGCATGAAACGCAAGTAGCTGTTCTTAAGGTTGGATATTTGACTTACCCGCCAAGCTTTATTCAAGATCCTAATACCAAAGAGTTCTCAGGTATTTTTTACGAAATTTTAGAGGAGATTGCTAGTAATCTAAACTTAAAGCTAGACTATACAAGTGAGCTTGGGTGGGCGACTATGTTTGAATCTGTAAAGTCAAACAAAGTCGATATTATTGTTACAGGTATCTGGCCTAATCAGGAGCGTGCAAAACATGCAGACTTTGTAGTCGCCCCATACAATAGCCCGGTACTTGCCTATGTAAAAGCGGGTGATCAACGCTTTGATGGAGATATCTCGTTGGTGAATGACTCGAGTGTCACTATTGCTACCATTGATGGTGAAATCAACAGTCAGATAGCAAATGATGACTTTCCATTAGCTAATCAGTTGGGGCTTCCACAAATGACACCTATATCTAATTTATTACTTGAGGTGTCTCTTGGTAAGGCTGATATAACTTTTGTAGAACCAGCATTTGCAAAAGCCTTTATGGCTGCTAATCCTGGTAAGATTCAGGTTGTATCTGGGATAGAGTCTTTGAGGTCTTTTCCAAACAGCATGGTAGTCAAAAAGGGTAATCAGCAATTATTGGATCAAATCAATGCGCAGATGAAAAGTTTAATTAGATCCGGTTTTGTAGATGATGTACTGGATAAGTATGAGCAGTACCCAGGTTCTTTTCAAAGAAACGCTTATTAGTAAAACATAAAAGGATGTCAATTTTCGAAGTATTGTTAGTTTATAAAAGTGGTCTGTCAAGTGGGCTTTTGGTAACACTCCAAATGTGTTTGTTTATTTGGTCAATTGGTTTATTGCTTGGGGTGTTGATAGGGTTTGGATCGGTCCATTGTAAAAGGCTAGGGCGTGGTGTGGAATATTTATCATTTCTGAATTCCGGTGTGCCTGTCATAGTATTGTTATTCTGGGTCCATTACCCTTTACAAGAGATGCTGCAGTTTACAATTCAACCTTTTTATACAGCGATTTTTACCTTGGCTTTTGTGAATGTCTTAGGGGTAGCGGAGGTGGTAAAAAATTCTATTTTAGACATTCCAAAACAGTATTTAGAAGTAGCAAGAGTATCGGGCATCAGTGCTTATAAAAGGTTTCTAAGAATCGATCTGCCTTTGATCTTTCGCCATAGTGTTGCACCCATTTTAATGCTGCAGGTAAACATGCTTCATATGACGCTGTTTGCAAGTTTGATAGGGGTTGAGGATCTGTTTAGAGTAGTGCAAAGAATTAACGCCATCATCTATAAACCGGTAGAAGCTTACACGGCCTTAGTGTTTTTCTACATAGCAATTTCTATACCTTTATGCCTGGCTGCAAGATTATTAAAAGCTAGGTATGCCTGTGATTTTTCAGAAAAATAATTTAAATTTATGTTACAAGCTAAAAATATTTCAAAATCGTTTGGGGTAAAAAGAGTCTTCCAAAATCTCAATATAACAGTCAAACAAGGAGAGGTTACGGTCTTAATGGGTCAAAATGGTTCTGGTAAATCTACGTGTTTAAGAAGTCTTGCTCTTTTAGAAAAAATCGACTCTGGTCAAATTATGTTAGATGGAACATCGGTTAATGCCAGTGATGTAAATATGTATCCAAAAATAACGGTAGTTTTCCAGCAGTTATTTTTATGGCCTCACCTTACAAATCGAGAAAATATTACCTTGGCAGTTCAAGGAACTCCTTATCAAAAACAACTGGATGAATTGATCGAATTTTTAGATTTAAAAGAATTTATTGATCAATATCCTAATCAGTCTTCTCTGGGTCAGAAGCAGCGAGTTGCAATTGCTAGGGCGCTTATTTTAAATCCACAGTATTTACTATTAGATGAAATTACCTCAGCGCTTGATGACAGGCAAACCGAGGTGATTGTTGAAATTTTAAAAGATTTAAAAAAACGTAAAATTGGTATTTTGCTAGTGACGCATCATAAGGTCGTTGCAAAACAGCTAGCTGATAAACTTGTATATATTTAATTTTTTTCCATAAGAGTTGAAACATAAAGCGAAGATTAGCAGCCAATCCTGGCTCATGCAATTCGTAAAGATAAAAGGGCTTGTGTTCAGTCTGTAAAATAACAATGAAGTTATTTAGTATCCAGAGTGTCCCATTAAAGTTGTGGGTATCAGCTAGGTTTTTGATTACTCTTTGGGTGATTATGTTTTTTAATGCTAGGTCTTTTTCAGACTGGTTGCTAAACATTCTGAGTTGGATGTTGGGGTTGGTTTGTGACCAGTACCATTTGATCCAGTGTTCGTACTGATCTACAAAGCTCGTGCCTTGAAAACCCCATCAGGTATTATCATATTGGCTCATGCTTTGATCCCAGCTTAAAACTCTTGAGGTTAAGTGTTGTTCAATGTCTTCCTCGGGGATAAAGTTAATTTTTGGGATGATGTATTTAGTGTCTTTGGCGATTTTTTCTAGCTCCGAAATAGCAGAATTAATTTTAGCTTTTTTAATCTGTAGTTCCTTTTCATCTTTTCGCCATAATTTTTGTAGTTCCACTGGGTCTAAGGCAGAAAACACCTTTGTTTTACCAGCTAGTTCCTCTGCTATTATGCCTTTTTGAATTAGTACAGACTACACCGTTGAGCGATTAATTTGAGAGTGCGAAGATATGGTTTGAGGGTTGAGTTTGCCATATTGTAGTAGTATTAGATAGGTCTTGATTTGTTATCTGTGAAGCCAAGGCTTGAAAGGAGGATGTTTAAAATTTTATTAGTCATAAGTAAGCACCGTTAATCGTTTCAAGTATAATGTTATAATAAATCAGAAAAATAGTTCGTTGTTTCTTGACGTTTTTGTCGGTTTGATATATTATTTTACCCATTATACTATTTTTTATGAATACAGAACAACCAACGGCTTCAGCTTTTGATCTAAGGCCCCATCTTGAGTTTGTAAAAGCACATAAAGACAAGTTCAAAGCAGCTATTGCCGAGCTTCTGACCAGGAAAACCCAACAAGAATTTGCTGCTTCAATAGAAGTGGACGCATTTAATGAGTATCCTCAGTATCAAGGAAGTTTTATTACAAGTTTGTTAACTAGCATGCCAGAGAGTCTGGTAGCTTTTTCAGATTTAGAGCAAGTATGGTCTGACAAGCATATAATAGTCCCTGAGTTTTCAGAAGATGGAAATTGGACTAAAAAAGTTGAAAACGTATCCCCAGAAAGTTATCCAGAGGATCAATATGAGGTGTTGGTAGGATATACAAGCGAAAAGGGAGATAAAATTATACAGTCGGTTATACCAGAACATTTTACAGATGATCCTGAAGCAATTTGGATCTATCAAACGCACGTATTTTTACACGAGTTTTTCCACACTATAGAAGTGAATAAAAGAACCGTCGAGCAACGATCGGCTATGCGGTTTTCATATAAAGGTCAAACATTTAACTTTCAAGAATGGCTTGATGAGTTTGAAGTATTACTTTTATCTGGTGAAGAGCCGGAGAGTGTTTCGTATTATGCCTCGGTATATAAAGATAAGTTAAATTCAACTTATAAGAACCAAGATGCTAAAGGGTATACAACTGCTTTAATGGAACAAATATGTGAAACTTTTGTGGCATACCAATTGAATATTATCTCAAATCCAAATGCTTGGACTAATTTCAAAGAGGCAGCCAATCAAAAATGGACCCTGATGGACAAGCTGTGCCAAGCACATCCTATTACCAACAGTTAAATATTTACTAATTACTTGCAATCCGTGCTGAAGTTTTATAGAGTTATAGTGGTTTAACTAGAGGTATGGAAATTCAAAACCCATGGCTTAATACAGGTCAAAAAGGAAAAAAGGTTCGAAGCACACACTTGGAACAGCAAGATCTTATTATAGTTGAAAGATATACAGTGCTGAGGTTGGTTAAGGAAATGCTACGAGTAAAGTATGATAAGGTTGAAAATCTAAAGATTCTAGATTTAGGATGCGGAGACGGAATATGTACCGAATATCTAGCTAAGGAATTTCCCAATAATGATTTTTTATTGATTGATGGTTCAAAAGAGATGATCGATAAGGCCAAGACAAGGTTAGTATCAATTGCGAGATGTCAATTTCAAGTACAGAGCTTTGAGGAGTATTCAGAGCCTCAACTTACAAGTGAAGAATCTTATGACTTTATCTTTTCCTCAACAGCCATTCACCATATTGATAAACAGCAAAAACTTAATTTAAACAAAGCGATTTATCAAAACCTTAAAAAGGGTGGGTGTTTTTTAAACTTTGATGTAGTCAAACCGGCCTCACCATTTGCAGAAGAGATCCAGGACCAGTTATGGATCAATTGGATGAATAGAATGATAATTAACTACGGACAAGATTTGAATGTAGGGGACCATGATCATATACCAAAGAGGCACTCTGAACATCCAATAAATCAACCATGTACTTTATTGGATAACTTATCTTCGCTAGAAGAAGCTGGTTTTCAGGATGTAGATTGCTTTTATAAGTACTCCGTATTTGCTTTATTTGGAGGATTTAAAAACTAGATTCAAAGATTAAAACTTGCTACACTATTGATGTATAAAACATATAATGCAAAATCTTGTAGGTATTCTCGGTGGTTTAGTTTTGGTCGGTGGTGCAGCCCATAAAGACCACAATCCAAGACGAAAAAATTTAATTTTCGCAGTCGGAAATGCTCTCATGTTTGCCTATTCCGTGCTTGGCTTTATCGATGGGGGATCCTTCTTATTTGTACTCCTACAAATCATGGTAAACTTGAGTTCTCTGTGCATGCTTTTAAATATACCAGACCAAATAGATACGCCGCTTGTTTCGCTCACAGGGTTAGCCTTAGCCATTTACGCAGGCGTGTATTATTACTCACCTAGCACCTTGTTATTTATTACAGGGTTAATCTTATTGAGCTTAGGCTTTAGTTTAGATTATAAAAAGAGTTTAAAAAACATACTATTAATTCTCGGATCCATTTTAATGGCCTATTTTGCATGGCTAATGCAAGATATGATATTCTTAGGTTTAAATAGCTTCTTTGCACTTTTTTCATTCAAACATTTGTTAACAAAAAAATCATGAAAGCACTCCTTTTACATGGATTTATGTCTGATAAAGACAGTTTCTTTTTGCCAAATACTAAAGAATATTTAGAGTCTTTGGGTTTTGAAGTTTTTTTAGACTCCTATCCAAATCCTAATAACCCAAACCTCACAGAATGGGTGCAAACTTTCAAAAACATAAATCAGTCAGAATTCGACCTAGTCATTGCCCACTCGTTGGGTGGAACTTTTGCCTTAAATCTCATCACTCAAGGACTCATGACTACTCAAAAACTTGTGATGCTTGGATCTTCCATGGGGCCTAAAGAAAATGCAGATATGAATAGTTTTTTGACACCGGCGCTAAACCTCGTTAAAATAATGAAAAGTACGCCAGAGATTTTTGTACTTCAGTCGTATGATGATCCTTGGACTTTACCAGTTTATGGCCAAGTGAGTATTCAAAGTTTAAACGCAATAGGCCTTTATTATGCAGATCAAGGACATTTTGAACTGGAGCATCTACCAAAACACATCTGGCAGTTACTAGATTTGCAATCTAATGCACAAAATGAATTTTAGTAGTCTGACGTCTCATTTTATAGGTGTGGCCTTGAATGCAGATATATTCGCCGATTTATTTGTTGAGCTGCAGCATTTGATCCGCCGCGAGAAATGTCAGGGGGTAACCTTGGTTAACCCTTTATCTGTTCATTTGACTTTGTATTATTTGCCAAAATCAATTCAAGATCTGAGTTTACAAAGGGTACTGACAGATTTAAAAAAACAGGAGGCTATAGACACAATTCACCTAAAAGGATTTGCATATTTTGAAACAGAAAGGAAGCAAGAGCATTTGCTATATTTATCAGTTGAAGAGTTTTGGCCTGGGCGTATCAATCAGCAATTAGCCCAGGCTCTGAATCATACTGATTTACCAGATAACTCTTTAGATTTTGTAGCACATATTTCAATTTTAAAAATTGAAAATTACTCTGAATTTAAACGTATTCAGCCGGAAATCGAAAAATATGTAGCTAGATTTATTCAAAAAAGTTGCCAACAAAATTTATTTCTGGGTATTCATTTGTATGCAGTTAGTTCGCTGTTTCAGCCCGAGCTTCAGATTATTAAGCATTAAGATTATACTAGATTGCTACCATTTAAACTTTCATTATGAAACACATGAGATTAACTAATTATTTGCCTCTAATTCTAATAATAGCTTACCTAGTTAACCTAGTATTAATTTTTCCATTTGTTAATACAACTAATTATATGCAAAATTTTATGGGTCTATTTTTTCTGAGTTTTGCAGGCTTGAAGCTTGTCAATTTGAGAGGTTTTGTAATGTTATTTCAGGAATATGATTTAGTCGCTCATAAATCCAAAATTTATGCTTATTTATATCCCTTCTTAGAATTATTTTTTGGCATAGCTTTATTGATTAGTTTTAATATGCGTTATGTAATTCCTCTTATAGTTGTAGTTACATTTTGTTCTTTAATCGGAGTTTTAAATGCTGTTTTCAACAAATCACAACTAAAATGTGCCTGCATGGGTAGTCAAGTTAACTTGCCTCTTACCACGGTGAGTTTAGTTGAAAACTTGCTTATGTTTTCAATGGCATTAGCCTTATTAATACAAATTTACTCTTGAAAGAGTCTATGGTAAGCTTAAATAGGCCTAAATTACACTTTATGAATCAAAGATTAAATACATACAATCTTAAGTCAACGGTGCAAAGCTACGATTTACTTAGAGACATTCCACTCAAAACCCGGCAAGCCTATGCAGAATCCCTGTTGCAAATAATAACTGGTCCAAAAGTTTTAGAGTTAGGGTTTGGAACTGGAAACGTACTCATCCCTATGAGCCACTTAGCACAAGACAAAAACATAGTGGCTGTTGACCAAAGTCCAGAAATGCTCGCCCGAGTAGAGCCTCATGTTGCCGGTAATGTACAGTTAATATCGGGCTCACTAACTGATTTAGAGGGCACTTTTGATGCCGTTCACTTTAAAGCCATACTTCATTGTGTTGATAACCCTTGGGAAATGATTACTGATATGATTCAGTCTGTAAAGCCGGGTGGGTTGATTATTACCTCACATGAATTTAGCTTAACAGAAGATAGGATAGAGCAGCTTTTTCATTATTTTGCCCAACAGGATTCAGATGTAGATTTTGTATTTCAACGTTATTTTCAATTAAGGCAAGAAATCAACAAGCCTTTTCAACACAGAGAGTTTCCAGCTGGAGATTCTTGTAGAATAGTAAAGCATTTTGAAAGCACGGGTACTTGCTCTCTTGAGCAGTCGATTCAACCAGATGATTTACGCTTTGAAAGACAAATCACAATTCAGGATATCCTAACCTGTATTCGTCTTGGAACTTTTGGAGTATTCTACGATGGCCTAACTGAAATGGAACGCATGTATTTATATGCCGAGTTACAAGACATTTGTATAACTAGCAACATTGATATTGCTAAGCAGAGAACTATGTCGTGCGGTTTTCATATCAATATATTAAAAAAACATGATGCAGAACCAGATATCGGTGAAGTACATTATCTAAAAGAAAAACGCCCTGGTAGTGATTTGCCTCTGCGTACTCAAGAATTACTAGGGGGTGTTGAAAGTCATACGCAACCTTATCAAGTGCAAGTATGTAATAAACCATATATAGTGATGCCGAATGTATTTTCACCTAAGTATTTTGTGAATACAGAGTTTTATGCAACGCTCATGGCTGAAGTGATTCGCAATCAGCCGGACTACACTATGCTCGAAATTGGATCCGGAACTGGAATAGTGTCAGTTGAAGCTGCCTTGGCAGGTGCTGAGTTTGTAACTGCAGTAGATATAAACTCTCAGGCAGTAGTAAACACCTTAATGAACGCTAACTTACATGGAGTACAAAATAAGCTCGACTCTTTTGAAAGTGATACCTATGCGCAAGTATCGAGCTCTAATTACCATGTGATTTTTTATAATACACCCTTTTGTTATACAGATAATCAATTACAAATACTTGAAATGTCCGTTGCTGACAAGGGTTATCAATCGGTTCGTGAATATATTTTACATGCCGATCGTTATTTAGCCCCGGATGGGATATTGTTTTTAGGGATATCATACGCTTTAAGCAATTTTCAGTTGATTGCAAATTATTTAACTCAGGCCGGTTTTACTTGGGCGGAAGTTGCAAATACCGATCAGCTAGGCATAACAAGTGGTCCTGTTTATTTTTCATTAATTGAGTGCAGCAGAATTTCAAAAGACAATCCGAGAAAGCTTTGATATAATTTGAGTAAGTAACACTTTGGCTATGCTATATAAAATTTTTAAAATTCTTCGTACGGTTTTGTTAATTGGTCTTCTATTAATGTGGAAAACAGGTCTAATGCAAAGCTCCCAAATTGATGCGCGAGATTTACAAAGATGGGAAAGAGATTCCAATGGGGTTGTTTTAAATGCCGGGGAATTCAGTTTAGATGGAAGGCAAGACACTTGTTGGTATTTGATTCATGGCTATACGGCCACACCAAACGAAATGCAGGGCTTAGCACAGGCTATAAATGATCAATTTGGAGACAAAGTAGTAGCGACTCGCTTGAAAGGTTCTGGTGAGCTTCCAAGTAAAATTTTAGACCAGAATCTGTTTACCTGGTATGAGCAAGTAGAAGGCGAGTTTTTAGAGCTAAAAAACACATGTAAAGAGGTGAACGTAGCGGGTTTTAGTATTGGGGGAGCTTTAGCAAGTAACCTTGCAATCCAACAAGATGTTCAAAGGTTATACTTAATAGCACCTTACTTAACGGCCACCTATAAGCCCTATTATATATTCAGATTAGAACAGTACTTAAATATTTTAGGTCCAACTCTAAATTTTGCAAAAAAATCAAAAATTGCACAAATTAATGACCCCAAAGGTCTAGAGAGCTACATTTCTTTTTGGAATATGCCGTTTGAACCAATGGTCAATTCCAGGCAGTTTTTTATAGATTTAAAGGCTCAAATATCTAAACTTGACGTACCAGTACTGTTACAACACTCAAAGCACGATACCGTAAGTGACCTAGCTAGTTCTCAATTGATATTTGATAAAGCTCAAACAGCAGTTGAAGATAAAAAGTTAACAGTCTACACGAAATCAAATCATTGTTTACTAGCTGATTATGATGCCCAAAGTGTAATTGCCAGCATTCTTGAATTTGATAAAGATTACAGATAAATATGAAGAGAAAAATAGCACTATTAATTAGTCGGATACTTGTTTTTTACTACCGCCTCAGATATTTTGGCCGAGTAAAGTTCGGCAAAAATATAATAGTGAACCATAAGTTTAAACTTAGCGGACCTGGTACCTTATTGGTTGGAGATAATGTCAATCTCTGGGCACACTGTGAGCCCAATACTTTTAATTTTTACGATAGGCAAGCGTTTATCAAAATTGGTTCGGGTAGTCGTATAAATGGGGTAAGTTGCCACTGTGCCAATTCAATTGAGTTTGGCACCAATTGTTTAGTCGGCAGTTGCACCCTGATGGATACGGACTTTCATAGTTTTGAGAGCAAAAAGCACATTCTTTATGGCAATCAAATAATCAAACCCATTCAAATTGCTACAGGGGTTTGGCTGGCAGGCCAATCTGTTGTACTTAAAGGTTGCAAAATTGGAGAGCACTCGGTAGTTGGTTTCCGAAGTGTAGTGGCAAAAAATGTACCTGCAAACGTAGTGGTTGCGGGTAACCCAGCCAAAATTATCAGAGGGGTTAATTAGGGTATCTTTGTCTTGAAGTTCCAGATATCCTAGCATAATCTAGGATTAGCTAATTTAATATCATGCGCAAGAAGAACCCAAAGATCATATTTTCAATTGGAGGAGGCTTGTTAAACGACGAACAACACCTAAAGTTGCACCGAGAGCTGGTGAGTCAGGTTGACAAAAAGCATCCGCGGGTACTTTTTATACCAACTGCCAGTTACGATTCAAAAGATTATAACCACATAATTGAGGATGTTTACGAGCAAAAACTGGGCTGTGAGGTCGATTATCTTTATTTGTTAGCAGAGAGTCCAAGTTTTGCAGAGATACGCTCTAAGGTTCTCTGGGCCGATATTATTTACGTGCCCGGTGGGAATACTTTAAAGATGATGCGCTTGTGGAGAAAACTCAAGCTGGACCAATTGCTCAAACAGGTCTGGGAGCAGGGTACGATTTTAGCAGGGCTAAGCGCAGGCTCGATTTGCTGGTACGAAAGTGGACATAGCGATTCCATGTCATTTTATGATCCAAAAAATTGGCAATACATTCGGGTCAAGGGTATGGGATTGCTCAAGGGGATTCACTGTCCGCATTACGATAGCCACACCTTGCAAAAGCCCCGCAAGCAATATTTTCACGACATGCTCATGAAAACCGGCGGACATGGTATCGCAATTGACGATGACTGCGCTATCATGTTTAAAGATGATCAGTTAAGTTATATCCGCCAAACCCTCCGCTTCTGCTTACAAATTATATCGCTATAAGCAGCAGATTATAGTCAGCAAGCTACCTACCCAACAAAATTTCACACCTATCCAAACTCTTTACCAAAGGCAGGCTTAGCTCAGCCAGGTTTTCCCAGATGGGGTTTTGTGGCAAATTTGCCAAGCAGTTTAAGGTGATTGATCCACATTTTGTTTCACTGGCCAATCTTTAACCTTGCAAGTCAAACCCTTTGTCTTGCATAATTGCTTGCGCTCCTATAATTGTAAGTCAACAATTAATATATATTTATGCAATTACATGATTTTGTATCTGATTATTTGGGAGGTTTGGTTATTCAGCAAAGAGAAGTTTTAGCTGCACACGTTCAAGAAGGGCATTTGCCTCAAGAGCAGGTTTCAATGCAAGTACAAAAAATTTTACAGTTTCAAGTCCCTCTTAATTTTTTAATTTTAAAGGAGTCTAGTTCTTGGTCTTTAACTGTATTTACGGGTGAGATTCAGTCAGATTGGATACTAGATAAAGAACAATTGATCGGTATGGGTAAGTTTACAATGAACGAGGCCAATTGGCATAATTTTGGGATTGATGGTGATTATCAAGAATATAAGCCAGACCAACATGAAGAAGCTTCTTTATACCTGCATATGGTCGAAAGAAAAATTCGATTTTTAATTCGAGACTGCGTTGATGTATCTTAAAATTGACTCAGTCTTACTTTTTCAGCTAGAATGATCTCAAATAAGTGCAGTATCTAATGCTAGAAATTTTATTAAAACATAACGGAGTTGATTGGCTGGCCATGGTTTTTGCTCTGTTATCTTTAAATTTATTGGGCAATAAAAATCGGCTATGATTTTTAACCAACATTTTAGGCAATATTTGCTGGATTATATTGAATTTTTCACTACAAGTGTATCCAGCTGTACTGTTAAATTGCATGGCCTTATTTTTAAATTTCCGCGGATACCTAAAGTGGAAATCAAAGCAATAAGTCGTTGATAAAATGTGGATAAAGTAGTCAAAACCAACCTATGCTTTTTGATTGACTACCCACTTAACTTCATATACATGCTGCCCTTCTCCGTAGGCATTTTCGATTCTATTAGCAGTTACCAAAGGTAGTCCCATGATATTTGCATACAGGTTTCGGGCTGGGGCAAAGTGTTTCCCATGAAACTGATCTTCTGGGACACCTGGGATGTATGCGTCTTCAGTATTAGGCTTGATGCATACAGTCGAATTTGCTGGTAAAAGTGGGTAAACTGCTTCAAATAAGGCGTGGCCAATTTGCCTTTTCCCTCTTGGTATACTTGCATCTACAGCTAACCAGTTGTATTCGTTTAATTCGGTGTCAAACATAACTGTAGCTATAATTGTACTATCTTGCGTTGCACCAGTGACTACCCAACCAGAGTTAAAATCAGCTTGAATATAATCATCAGATAGTCCTGGTACAAATTGTTTTGGGTATTGAGCTAGTAAGGCTAAAACCTCCTCGCGGATTAGCTCTTTTTGCTGGGATGTTTTGTGTACAACAAAGTTGAGTTGCTGGGGGGTTATGATTTCAGTTGTCATTTTTGTAAATTAAATTTTGTGTATAGCGGTAAAGTTTACGGTCTTTTAGGTCATAAAAAGAGTTTTCGTAACAGTTGCCAGGGTTTTTGAGTTTTAATAAGTTGTGATTGTGTAAATATGTCTCAGATTTTAAAGGTTCCCCTGGGTAGCAAAAGAGTGTCCACTCGGGTTGATTTTGAAGATATTGATTTTGAAAACACACTTTGTTTTTGCTAATTAAGTACATCATTGTGATTTCTTCAAGTATGTACTCAATATTCATAGAGTTTAGTTCTTTCTTGCTTGCAAGTATGTCTTGTTCGACGCACCTTCGAAAGTCAGGATCGGCTTTGTAAGTAGCTTTTAGTTGTCCAAGGTAATAGAAAAACGATTTTGTTTGCAAAATTGTCTGAGACCAGCTATTAAAGGCAAAAGCTGTTGGAATCAGATACGGTTTTTTAGCAATCAGTTTTTCTAGCTCAGCTTTATGAGAAAGCATAAGAGTTTGGTATTTGTTTTTTAGTCCAAAAGCTGGATCTTGAGAGTTTAGATACAAGGTATCTGTATATACTATTTGGACCCCAACATGTGGGTACAGAATTTTTTTGTAAAAATATTCAATTTGCTTTAAAACCTCAGGGGCTGATTGGGAATTAGAGACCTTGCTCATTGAAATACCAAAGACCAAAAGGCCAGATTTTTTTGGAAACTTATTAATATCGTAAAAGCTCATTTGTGGGTATTATCATCCACTTTATACATTACAGAGAGGTTTGTGTCAAGGAGGTAAATTCAATTTTACTAAGTGCAAGCTCCCTAATATTCTGGTCTAGAGTTGTATTAAACGTGAGTATATAAGATAGATAAAGTAGTTAGATTTTTATTTTTGTCGAAAAAATAATACAAAATACTATTTACCGCCAATTGTTTGTCTTTTCTTGTATATGTTTGACATTTTTTACAGATATCGCTAGCATGGTGTACTCAAAGAGCTTTAGTTGTAAGTTTTTTGTTACAGTGGTGGGTTCAGACTTTTGCTAGCAGTAAGGTCGAATAAATAGAAAAGTTTGATTCTATGAGAAAGATCCTTCCATTTCACATAATTTATATTTAACAAATAGTAATATGCAAACATATAAAACAATAAAAAGTCCGAGCTCTTCAAACCCTGATATGTCAGGTTTTCGTTCGAAAATCAGTAGTGTCTGTAATGGTATTGGTTTGGCGTTAGCTATGGCTCTTATTTCACCGACTAAGGTAGATGCGGTCGAGTCAACTCCGACTGTTGAGTTGGCTGGCGTTTTAGAGGTGGCTAACGCTTTTAATTTACCATCTGGACAGAATGTACCTCAGTACGTTTTAAACAGTATCAGTGCAACTGCAAGTCTGCAAGATTATGGTATGAGTATCTCTCATATCGCCTTATCAAACCCAGATTTTCTCAGTCTTTATGGTAATGCTTTTGCAATTGAAGCTTTCGTGAAAAATATAGGCTTTGCTGATAAGTTATCTGTTGCTTACGATGATTTTTTTGAAGTTTTTAGAGCAAGTATGGATTATAAAAATTTCCAACTTACCGGTTTGCATGCCTTGGAAGGGTTTCAAAATATTAAATTATCAGGCAACCTTCCGATTTGGAAGGGATTTGCAGTCAATGGGTCTGCCAAGTTAGTTTCTCGTACTCAAGGTAAAGATGTTATTGGTAGTATCAATCTATGTTATACATTACCCTTAGGTGAAAATTTTCATCTTGGTACGTCACTTGGAGTGATACTTAACGGAGAAAACGCCGATACTTTGCGAGAAACCGTTCAACCTTTAGTTTTAGTGTTTTTCGGATTTCAGCGTTAGATTACCAGGAGTGTACAAAATATGTTTTCATGGTGAAAAATAACATTGATCTAGTGAGCTTTATATAGCATAATGATTATAGCTTTAGCTTATAGCTATGCTTTATATCATTTAATCCCCAAACTTATGGTAGATTTAAGTTTATCATTGGACGGAACAAACCTATTAGGTTTTGTGGCCCTCTATATTGTGATCCACTTTTTGGTATTGCAATTTGAAACACCGTGGAAAAAGCGCTCATGTTTTGAACGCATTTTAACCATTGCAGCCTTAACTTTAATGGTAATGGCTATGGCTCGAATGATGCCAATGTAAGAATTTTTATTAATAATTTAACCGTTTTATTATGAATCAAGGTGCTATGGACATGATAACTACTATCATTATTTTCTACGTTATGATCCATTTTATGATCATGCAATTTATGAGCGCATGGAAAGATCGTTCTAGTTACGAAAGAGCTTTAACCGTTGTTGCTATACTAATTCTTCTTCTACATGGAACAGGTAATTTAATGTAAGCCAAACTAGCTCAGTGTATTAAAAACGGCCAATTTCCCTGGTCGTTTTTTTTGTATTCAGATTGCTTCCGCTGTTCATTTTGATTATTATTATGGTATTAATTGACCAATCTATGAAAAAAATTATCATTGCAATCCTTTGTGTTATTCTCTTGTCTGTAGCTTATTATTTGATTTCTCCACTTTGGAGGGTTGTTGAGCTCGATGAGCAGTTGCCGTTAGCTATCTCTACCGAGCAAGGGTCAGTTTCAAGACAGCCTGAGCTAAAAGCCTCGAGTTTATTTGAGGCCAGAGCTCATGAGGTGCAAGGTAGCGCATTAATTCTTGAGCAGTCGGGTGAGCGCACGTTAAGATTTGAAAATTTTGAAACTGTCAATGGGCCAAATCTTCATATTTATTTGGCGGCTGACGAAAATGCCCAGGATTTTGTTAACCTCGGTCCTATTAAGGCTACTAAGGGAAATGTTAATTATAATTTACCATCGGGTGTAGATTTAAGAAAGTATAATCAGGTTATAGTTTTTTGCGTGCCATTTAAGGTGGTTTTTAGCATAGCAGATCTAAGTTCCCCAATAAATTAGTAGAAAATTGGTTTTATTTGAGTCGGGTTTTTGATTTGGATGCGTAAGGTTTTAAGCCGCATACGATCTGAGCTGTTAATGGCATGAACGAATTCTGGATGAAAATTTTCTGGAAATTCGTTATTGGTACGAAAATATATTTCAGCTAATTCACTGTAGCGTTGAGTGGCTGTATGAAAGCCTCTGTAAAATTTTGGGTAGTCAGGTTCTACTGGAACTTGGATAGCGCGTTTACCTCCAAATCCGTTGACAATTTTAGTTTCAAGTTTGGTGGTTGGGTTGTTTAGGTAGAAGTTTTGACAATGGTAATTCGATAAGCGGTCCAAGGTTTCAATTCCAGCTGCAAATAAGTAGGCGGCTTGGTACTCTTCTGAAATTTGATGCGGGTTGTTTATAACTAAATCGGCATGCCTTAGTACTTGAGTTGCTTGGCTTAGCAGGTTATACGGTGAGCTAACCCTATCATTAAATTGAAAGCGCAATAACGGTTGGGGTTGGATGTACATCCGGGTATTAAGCTTGGTATCTTCAATTTGGTAGTCTAATTTCGCTGCTTTGACTTCGTTAGTATCTACTGCAAATGGACAGGTATAATTTACTGGGAATTGAATGTCAGGATGGTTAGCAAAACTACTCAAGTAGGGTAGTAAATGAGGGCTTAAGTCTTGAGTTTTTTCAGACTTATTTAGTTCAAAAATTTGCTGAAAAGCTACGAGTTTCATTTCTTGGGGTATACTAAGTCTAATCCGGTCTTCTTTGGGCTTAAGGTTAGTTTTTGCGGGCCCGTCTGATGATATTTCGCAAGATGGTTCGCTTAATATAGTAATTGAGGTAGCTACTATGATTAAGTCACGAATAAATTTCCGTCTATTTAGTACGGTCTCGTTATCTTTTGGTTCTTGATGGTCTTTTTGACGTGGTGATTCAATTGGCATAACTTGTCTTATATATCAAGTTAGTTGTACAATAGATGTGTCTAAAAATCAATAAACTTATTCTATGGAGATCCGAATAGTGCGTCACGGTCAGACTGCTGCAAATTTAAACGAGGTTCTACAGGGGCACCTCGACACCGAGTTAACTGAGCTGGGTCTTAAGCAAGCTGACGCTATTGGGAAGCGTTTGGCTAAATCAAACATTAGTCATATTTATGTTAGTGATCTAAAAAGAGCCGTTGATACGGCGGAGGCTATTCGAGCTCACCATTCAGGTATATCTTTGGTGAAGACCCAGAAGTTGCGTGAACGAAATTTAGGGGAAAAGGAAGGTTTCAGCAAAAAAGAATTAGGTATTGAGCCTGATTTTGTATTTAGCTTGTTTGGCGAGAGTCAAGAAGGGGAAACTGTAAAAGAGATGTTTATACGAGCACAAAATTTTATACACGATCTAAAGAATAAGCATGATAATGATTCTGTGCTGTTGGTCTGCCATGGAGGGTTTAGTTACGCGTTAGTGGCCGCTATTCAGTCTTTAAGTTTTGAGCAAGTTGCAACTCTACCTCGTTTTAAAAATACGAACTTAAGTCATTATCTAATATCAGGTAATCGGGTCGATATCGTATGTCAAAATTGTACGGCTCATCTTGAACAGGCTTAAGTCGTTTGTAGTGAGATTAGTAAAAGTTTAGCAAAGACTCAATTGTTATGTTAATCTGTAATTAGGCTTAACCCCCAAATTATGGAAAAACTACCTCAATCCCCAGAGAATACAATATTAGAGAAAGCTAAGTCTGTGCTAATGGCAGCTGGCTTTGCCGCTGCAATTTATACCCTAATGGAGTGGCAGCATGATTATCAGTGTCCTATAGAAAAACCACATGCTTTGATCGATGATCATGATCCTTTGATCAAAGATCAAGTCGCCAGACTCCATAACGTATCAAGTAGAAATGACGGTGCTAATGGTAGTGCTGCAGAGCAATCATTGGAGATTTTGGGTCGAATGAATCAAAAAGCAGATGAGATTTTACAGGCTACAAAAGAGCTTCATCAGAGCGTGAAGGCCATGAGTGTGCAAGATTAAATTGCTTTTTCCCAGAGCCAGTCATGTAAGTTTTCAAAAGATTTAGACATTTGTTCGTCTTCAATTACTATTGCAACGTCGCTATTGTAGTTTGCAATGTACACTTTGTTATCAAAGATAATAGTGTCTATTGTATAGTTGATACTACCAGGTAAGGCTTTTACATTATAGTTTGTATTGTCTATTTTGCGAAACATGTTTTCTAGTGGTTTGTTTTTTGTACAGATTATTTCTCTGATATCGTGCTTAGAAGTATTTAAGCTCTCTACAAACTCCTTCATAATTTTTCGGTTGTTTTTGTAGGTGGTTTCGGGGTCGTAAATCGCCTTGAAAGAGTGGTTGTTGATGATTTGTTTTAGAAGTTTCGGGGTTTGTGATTTCTCGTAGTAACGAACCTTGGTTCGGTTTGGGTCATTTTTTTGCAGTTGGCTTAATTTTGGAATAGCTTCTATAAAATCAGAGTTTGACTGTTGAAACTTCTCGAGTTTTTCTTTGAGGATTTTTTTAATAGTAATTAAGTTGACGGTTCTAAATGTTTTAACTTTAGATTTTAGGTTCTCTTGGATCAAGCCTTTTGCAAGGAGTTTTTCAACTATGTCATAAGTTTTGGTTCTTTTGATGCCTGTGCGTTCCGCAATTTCTGAGACTTTAAGTCCATTTGAAGTGAACAGCTTCATAAAAACCTGGATCTCTTCATCGGAGCAAGGTATATAGCCTAGAGCTTTGAGTAAGTAGGTTTGGGTGTGCCGCATGTAGTATCTTAATATGTCCAATTATACACTTTTGTCGGAAAAAATCAACAAAGAATGAATACTGTATTGCAGTAATTAAATATTATGCCATTTTATAACTATTTATTTGACAAAGGCACTAAAGGGTATTAGAATGGTAGTGATTTAACTATAAAATTATGTTATTACGTAAAACTATTGCTACTACTTTACTTGTATCTCTACTGGTTGGTTGTTCTTCTGCACCAGAAAAAGAGCCAGTTAATACTCAAGACTTGAGTGTGGCTATTACTTCTTGGATTGGCTTTGCGCCTCTTTATGTAGGCCAGGAGTTAGGTTTTTATGAGGAAAATGGAGTAGATCTTGATATCCAATTTATTGATGATATTGGAGCTATTAAAGCAGCGGTACAAGCCGATAAAACTGATCTTACTTGGGGGACTGGTGATATGCTACCCCTGTTTACAGAGGCTGGCTTAGATCTTAAAGCCTTTTACGCTATTGATTGGTCCAATGGGGGAGACGGAGTTGTAGTATCTGACAAATATACTCAGTGGTCCGACTTCGAAGGAGTGAGTTTTGCAGCTCAAAGTGGATTCCCACCAGCTAATTTATTTTTATACGCCCTTGCCCAAAATGGGGTCGATGTTTCTAAGGTAGAAATTCAAGAAATGGATACCTCTGCAGCAGCTCTTGCCTTTAAAGCTGGGCAAGTCGATATAGCAGCCTTGTTTCAACCATATTTGAGCCAAGCAGCTGAAAGAGAGGATGGAAGTATCTTTATTTCAAGTGCGGAATATCCATACGTAATTACCGACTATTTTTCTGCAAAACCACAGCTTTTAGAAGCTAAAAAAGAAACTATTGCAAACTTTATAAAAGCAACCGACCAAGCTATTGAATACCTAAATAGCAATCCAGAAGAAGCTGCTGTCATTACTGCTCCTTTCTTTGGTCTTACAACGGAAGATGCTATTGCTACTTTCCAAGACGTAGAATTCCCGACTTTAGCTGAAAATAAAAAGCTATTTAATTCTTCAGATATTAAAAAGACATTCAATACTTTTGCAAGTGCAATGCGGCAAGCTGGTTTGATTACCAAAGAAATCGATGTAGAATCCTTATATACTACTGACTTTGTAAACTAATGATGTTAAGAATTATTTCAATATTAGCGATTCTCCTAGCTTGGCAAGCTTTAGCAATAGTAACTGATCCAATTTACTTTGTGAGTTTGAAACAAGCCATAAAAGCTCTCCATGAGCTTTTTTGGCTGGACGGTTTAGTGTTTGATGTTTGGTCTAGTTTAAAACGAATACTCTGGGCTATGATGCTAGTATTTGTAATCGCAATACCTTTGGGGATTGTAATTGGTCGCTCAAAACTCTGTAAGCTATTAAGTGAGCCAATTACTAGGTTTTTAAGATATGTACCCGCTCCAACCTTAATTCCTTTAGCTGTAATATGGTTTGGAGTTGGAGAGTTAGCCAAAGTATTTATTGTTTTCTGGGGTATATTTTTTCCAGTACTGCTGGGAATCAGAGATAGTGCAGAGTCCGTACCAAGTTCTTTTATACGAGTTTCAAAATCTATGGGCTATAATTTCTGGCAAAGGTTTAGGAAAGTAGTTTTTCCAAGTATTGCCCCTAACATTTTAAACATAATGCGAGTAGCTTTTGCAGAAGCTTGGGTATATCTGATTTTAGCTGAAATTATTGCCGCTCCAAACGGGATAGGTAAAACTTTAATTTTAGCTCAAAGGTACCTCCGAGTAGATAAGATTTTTGCTATCATAATACTACTTGCAATTATTGGTCTAGTATCTGAGCTATGTTTTTATTATGCCAGGCGCAAACTGTTTAAATACCAAGTATGAAGAAGAAAAAAACACTCATTAAAGTAGCTCGTATTGACAAGATTTTTCAGTCTGAAGAAATTTTTAAAGATCTAATTTTCACTGTTCCTGAACATACCTTTCTAGCGGTACTTGGGTCTTCGGGTACAGGTAAATCTACCTTGCTGAATATCCTTCAGGGCCTAGATCAACCCACGCACGGTAGTGTTGAATATTATATGCCTAAGTCAGAAATCCAGTTTGTATTTCAAGATTACACTTTATTTCCTTGGCTGACTTGTTTAGAAAATTTAGTAGAGCCTTTAATGCTAATCAAAAATTTACCAAAACCAGCTGCTGAAAAAAAAGCCCGCGTACTTTTGTCTGAAGTTGGTTTGAAAAAAAAGTATGATTTGTTTCCCCATGAACTTTCAGGAGGGATGAAGCAAAGGGTTGCGATCGCCAGAGCGCTTGCTATGGAACCCAAAATATTGCTTATGGATGAGCCTTTTGGAGCCTTAGATGCACATATTAAGCAAGAGTTACATGAGCTAGTTTTAAAACTCTTTGATAAATATAAAATGAGCATAGTCTTTGTAACTCACGACGTAGATGAAGCTATTATGCTAGCTGACAGGGTTTATACTCTAAATCCAAGCATTGCTAACTTTCACATTCCTTTAACGGTTGATTTTCAAAGGCCCAGAAGTCGTGATCTTTGGTATTCTGAGAAGTTCCAATCCTATAAGGCTCAAATTATAAAAAATTATAAACAATAACTTAATCTAATTTTATGTTTTTAAGTAATCAAGAAGAATTATTGTATAAGTTGCTGCTACAAGATCAGTCTGTGAATATGAAAAAGCTTCAAAGTAAAACTGTTTTTGACAAGCAAACTGTAACAAAGCTTTGCGATAGTTTAGTCAGTAAAGGTCTATTAAAAATACAAAAGGGGATGTTTTTAGCAATTGAACCAAACCAAGTTTTAACAAGCTTAAAAGACGAAAAACAAAAGGCTATGGAAGCTTTATCAAGTTTTGAGGCAGAAATAAAAAAATTTGAATTTTTAACATCTAAAAGTCAACATGCACCTCAAGTAAAATTTTATAGCGGTCAAGAAAGTATGACCAAAGTCTACGAACAAGCTTTAAAAAGTAAGTTATGGAGAGGTTTAGTAAACTACGATACAGTCTTACAGGAGTTTGAGGAGTATGGGCACATTATCGCTCAAAACCTACAGAGTCACAAAACAGACGCACGCGAAATTGTAGTAGATAATGAGGCTGGGCGCTTATATAAAGAAAGTTACGAAAAAGGAGTTTTGAATATTCGCTTATTAGAAGTAGAAAAGAAATTTGAATCCGACACGGTAATTTTAGATGATCGTTTCTTTCTAATATCCTTTGCAGAGCACGAAATGCTCGTTATTGAGGTGACTAGCCCAGCTCTAGTAAACTCCCAACTGATTATGTTTAACGCTCTTTGGGACAGTTTACAGTGAATCTATAATAAAGACGTACTAAGGCTTGTTTACAACGAGCCCAAATACCTTGGTCTTCAGTCTTTTTAGGTCTGGTTACTTCAGTCGCACCATAGACCGCACATAATATTTTAGTAGGTACGTATGTATGGTTAGATGTAACTGCATAATCCTGAAAGGCTTGCAAAAATCCCCTGCGAGTCGTTGAACTCTCCATAATTTAGGCTTTTATTTACAGCCTTTTAAGTAATTTCAAATAAACGTCAAATTCTAATTTAATCGGTAATGACTTTAAGATTCTGGATTCTGGCTAATTGAAGAATAGGTAGGTTTAACGCATTTAGCAGATGCCACATATTAAGGTTACTTGATCGATGCGCCAGTACTTGCTCTAAGAATTCATAGACAGTTTCCCCTGGAAAGACTTGGTCCCTCCGAATAGTAGAATCCACAGAGATATCTGGGGGTAAAGACCAAATTAATCTAAGTTTCACCCCTTTGAGATTTTCAAATTTAATAGTCGTAGCGTTGTTAAAGTTTATATCAGGCAAGTGGCACCGGGTCGCTGTTTGAAAAATAGCATCGTCAAAGCAGGGGATATGCAAGTTACAATTGAAATCTGGTCGATGTACGTATTCTTCTCTATGGCTTTCTTGAGCTAGCATAGGTAGTAAATTTCTTGCAGGATGTTTTTGAAATAAACAGTGGTCTAAACTAGCTTCCAGAGTTGCCCAGGTACTAACGAGTTGAGCCTGAGTGCTTTTTGTGCTAATAACTTGCTGAAATGCATCTTCAAAAAAATTATGTTCACATCCTTGAAGCCGTAAGTCTTGTAACATTTCTTCAAATTTAAAAATACAGCCACTAATTCGAGGATCAATATTTAGTCCAGCCAGTTGTAGTTTGTCACCAAATGAAGATCTCAGTTGCACTATTTGTGAACTACGGATGGTAGCTGGGCCAATTGTAGTTTTGAACTCCCACGCTGACTGTATCAATTGTTTGCGGATACCAACTAAGTCAACTCTACCTCTAGAGGTAAATTGTGAATTTCGATATTTAGATGTGGCAAATTCTCTTCTATAATCGATTTCGTTAGTTCTAAGGATTGTTAATATAGAACCAAGGTTTTGTACTACTTCCCCTTTGATTCTTACGAGCTCATCTGCCTGATCAGATCGTGCAAAATAGCTAGAAGAACTAGGAACAAAAATTTGCCTAACTGGGTCAATTAAAGACCAAGCCTTTAAAAATGTAGATTCGTGCATATCTTAAATTTTCTTTAATTATAAGTATCTTTATGGTGTTTGTCAAAAAAACCTTGTAAGTTAGGTAATTTCTGTATAATATAGGCTTAAATTAACCACGAAATATGAAGAAGGTATTACCACTAACTATTATGATGAGTCTAACAACAGCTTGTGCTAGCGTTCAGGAGTCGGAAAAAATCGCGGGTCCAAAGGTTGTAAAACCAGTTTCAATACCAAAAATCACAACTCCAGAAACCATTCAGACAGAAATTCAAAAAGGCGTTCTAGATAAAATTAAAGAAATGGCTGAGTTATGTGGAATAAGTGTCGACCAGGTACAACGCACTGCCCGTATTATTAACGGTAAAGTCGAATGGGATTTCAATAGCTGGACAGTAATGATGTCAGTTGACCCTAACGATCCAGGAGATAGTGCGAAGTGTTCTGGAAAGTTTATTGCAGACAATCACGATGTTTGTAGTGTTAGTTATAGTCATAATCCATATGAAATGGCTTTGCACTGCAAGGAGCAGTAATTTTAAAGCTGACATTCAGATTTGCAAAAATATCAGACTTCTATAATCTGATATTTTTTTAATCCTTCAAAATGCATAGGTTCCTACCAGTATTATTGGTAATGGGGTGTAGCAACCTGCCCTCGCAACAAGTGGGTAAGTACTCAAGAGTTCAGTTTAAAATTTAACAGTTTAGAAATATATCTTCAGCCTCAAGAAAAAAGAGATATAATTCGAGACGAGATAGACCAAGTCATGGAACCTTGCCCTGAGGCTAAAATGAAATCAGATCTCATGACTAGCGTGCTCAAAAATGGCAAGGTTAGTTACGACCCAGAGCGCTGGAGTTTTTGAGTTTGATATACCAAATCAGCAAGTTGTAGAGTGCCTAGCCCCCTTTTATTTATAATTTGAGGAGCAAGTGTTCTTTTAATTCTGATGGCCAAACTATAGCATTTCATTGCAAAAGAAATTAATTTTGTGTACTGAATAAAGTCTGGTATAATATCGGATGTTGATGATTTAAATTTAAAAATATGAATACTTCAATTCATAGGCCTTCTATAAAGGCTTCAACTCTAGCCTTTATAGTTATTGGGCTATTGTTTTTATCATCCGTATTTACTATAGTAGGCCCCGGCGAGCGCGGAGTAGTAGTAACTCATGGGGAAGTCACGGGACAAGTTTTTGATGAAGGTTTTCATTTCAAAATGCCAATTGTAACCAAAGTTGTTAAAATGGATGTGAAATTTCAGATGCTCAACCTTTTACAAGCTCCAGCTACTTCAAAAGATGGGGAGTCAATTACTGTCGATATTCATGCAAAATATTCGCTAGAATCGGATAAAGTTAGCACTATCTATAAAGCACAGCAAAATAACTACGAATCTGAATTGATCAAGCCAGCTTTTCAAGATGCTATTTCTCAATCAATAGCTCAGTATCAAGCAAGTAAACTTTTGGTTGATCGTGTTCAGATTAGTAACCTGATAGCAGAGAATCTCGGAAAATCACTTAAGCAGTTTCACATTAACGTTCAAGAAATATTTCTTGAAAATATTGAATTTTCAGAAAGTTATTCTTCCGCCTTGGAAAAAAAGCTTTAGAATAGTTTATAATCTACAGCTTGTAATATTCATTAATAAAAAATTACAATTAATATAACCAATTTAATATGCAAAATCCAATACATAACGTATCGGGCCTCAGGCCCTCAAAAATCCTAAGTTTGATCATAGGTTTATTTATTATTCTATCTACATTTACTATAGTAGGGCCGGGTGAACGCGGGGTAGTGGTGACTCTGGGTGAGGTAACTGGACAAGTTTTTGATGAAGGTTTTCATTTCAAAATGCCAATTGTAACTAAAGTTGTGAAAATGGATGTAAAAGTTCAATATTTTAAATTGTTTAAAGGTTCAGCTGCTTCAAAAGATGGTCAGTCAATTATGGCAGATATTCAGGTGAATTACTCACTCGATCCAGAAAAGGTGACAACCATTTACCAATCTATGCAAAAGAACTATGAGTCAATAGTTATGTATCCATCAGTAAATGATGCAATCAAACAAGCTACAGCTCAGTATGAAGCGGTTGCACTGTTAGTGAATCGTGGTGAGGTTGGTGATCTTATGAAAGATAATCTAAAAAAGCGTCTTAGTAAATATCATATTAATGTTTTAGATGCCTTTATCGAAAATGTAGAATTCTCAGCAAGTTACTCTGCTGCTTTAGAAGAAAAGACAACTGTCGAACAACAAGCGATAACTGCCAGCAACAAGATTGATATTGTAAAAGCAGAAGCTGAACAAACTACAACCAGAGCCAAAGCTGAAGCCGAAGCTATTCGCATTCAAGCCGAAGCTATATCAAAACAAGGAGGTAGTGATTATGTGAAACTCAAAGCCATTGAAAAATGGGATGGAAGATTACCAGTTTACTCAACTTCAGAAGGAAGCGGTACTTTCTTTAATCTACCACTAAATAACTAATTTAGATCCTACAGGTTGAAGTAGCTAAAAATGAGGTGTTATGGGCGATTCCAACTTCTCCATTGCAAGTAATAGCGATAATACCACCTTCACCATTTTGATTATCTTTAAGGTCTGCAATAGCCATTTCGCAGGCCTTTTGAATATTGGATGTTTGCTCATAATATAAGCTTACGCGCATAGCGGTCATTCTTTGTATGATTTTATCACCTTCACCAGTACAAACTGCTGCTATATTTTTATCTACATAAATGCCTTGGCCAAATATACCGCTGTCGCCAACTCGCCCCGGGTAGCCATAATACAAACCACCGGTAGAGCTTATAGCATACAATAAACCACTTTCGGTATCGGCTGCTACCACTCCAACCGTACTAAGCTTTTTTGCATCTAAAGCTGCCTGGTTGACAGCCAAATCCTTGTATTTTGGAACTTGACCCTCGCTTAAACCAAATTCTTCTAATTGCGACAAGTAGCTTTGTTTTCGAGCTTCTGTAATTAGCGATTCAATCTGAAAACCTTCTTCTTTAGCAAACTGCAGAGCGTGCGTACCAGATAAGACCGAATGATATCCATATTCTAGCAAGCGCCGTGCAATCTTGGACGAATTTTTAATGTTTTCAAGCTGTAACACAGCCGCATAACTTTTTTTAGAATTTACGTCATTCGTGGCAATCGCGGCATCAGTGCGAGCCACTCCATCCATTTGCAGTATGCTTCCATAGCCGGCATCTAGGTTTGGATGGTTTTCTAGATATTCAATCGCTTGCATTGCCATATTTAAAATGTTTTCATTGGAATCGCAATTAGAAATTGCCTCTAAAACAGCTTGTTTTTCAGCTGCAATTGCCTCTTGGTTTTTAGTATTCCAGGCGCCAGCATGGGCACAAATTACTTTTACCATTTTTTAAAATTAATATTGAATATTGAGCGATCTAAGCTCAGCTAATATCTTAGCTAGATGCTCATGGTTGTGGCCAAATACTGAAGCTTTCACAACCGGTTCTTGAGACTCCTGGCTAGATCGAAGTAGGGTCACAAGTACTCCTAGTGTATCACGATTAAAGTGCAGCTGACCAAGTATTTTTTGACAAGCTTCAAAGTCTACATTACATGGAAATGTTAGATTTAAGTTAATGCCAACCGCATCCGGACAAATGCTTCTTACAAAACGATAATGGTCTTGAAAAGGAGAGCTTCCATTTAAACGGCTATTCATATCAAACCACTCAATCACGGTTTTCCCATTATCATTTAGAGATACAATTGCATCCCCCCCAAGTATACCTTGATAACCCAGTTCAAAATATGCACTTGCAATTGCTTGAAAATCTTGTTGAATACTTGGGATCAAATGGGAATCCAAAAAGGGTAGTGTGTTACCAAGATAAGATCCATCTGCAGTCGTCTGTTGAATAGAAATATCTAAAGGTATCAGTTGACCATCAGGTCCTATTAAACCTTGGGCATTGATATTGCCAATTACGTTTTTCCCAGGGATCGAGTTAGTACCAAGTTCCAAAATTAAAGGCATATGAAAGTTGGCGGGATCCATACCACATTGTCTAATAATTGATTCAATTTTTAAAAGGGCCACCTCTACCGCACCTAAGCTAATTGGAGCTTTTATGTTGATTACACCATCTCCTCCAGACAGGCCATCTAGTTTCAACCAATACTCAAGTTTCTCTTGGTCAGACGGGTCGTATAAATAAAGCCATGCCTCTTCTTGTAATTCTTGTAAGTGGTTAAATAGAGATTCAGCTGAAATTAGTCTTCCAGGGCTTTCAATAGTTTTACCAGGTGGAATTTGATACTCAAAATTACTAGCTTGTGAACGCAAAAAATCTTTAGAATGAGATAACCTAGAAACCTCAATTGCGTGAGGGTGTAAGCTTGGGCGTATATTACCAATCGGTATATCAAGTGCTTGAGAAACTTTTACAGCATTTTCGTCTACAAAATTGGCAAAAAGTAAGGAGTCTTTTACTTGAGCTCGAATTCCATCTTTGACTCTTTCAGGGGAAGCCAACAAGCTAGCAGCAACCGAACCTTCAGGGTATATACGGGAGCGATTAACACCCACCTGTATTACCCGCTCAGGATTTGGTAAAAGCCCGATTGCATGTAGGTATCGCATATGTAGTTTGTCTTGAGGTAAGGTCAGAACAATGCCGTTTTCCCCAAGCAAATGGGTAGGTGTACTATTTAGATATTGATCTCCTTTTTCATCAGGAGTGAGATTATTCTTTAAAATAAAATCCGATAAAAAAGTAGGGTCTGCTCCATGTGCCGAAGATATTATTTTTGCTAGTGATTTATACATATAAAGAGGGTTAAAAAAAACCTGACTTGGAGAGCCAGGTTGAATAGAAAAGTTTTTAGCATGCTTAAAACTCCACAGCCTGGCTTGTGGTTAAATTATTCTTCTTATTATTGAAAGTAATTTGCAACATTTATAAATCCTAAACACAATCATATTAAGTTATAAATAAGCAAAACACAAGGCACTTGCCCTTGACATATACGACTTAATCCTTAAGTATGAAAGCAAATAAGTAGTTAAGATGAATATTGTAGATATCAATTTAATGGAAGACGTACTCAGAGCGCATGCATTATATGAGATTTTAAAATCACAAAATTCCAGCCAAGAGGCTATTGAGCAATTGGGTGCGAGAATTCGCAGCCAGATTGGCCATCAAGTAGTAATGCCAGAATCAGAGCTAGAGCAATATATGCAGCCAATTTTTCAACAAGAAGAAGGTTATTATAATACTCAAACCCAAGATGGTTACCTATTTAAAAAGCCATCAGAAATTAACTTTCCTTTTTTTAAAATGCTATGCGATTATCATAATCAAACAAATTTCAACACACCAGAAGAGTTAAGTAATTTTTTACGAAATAAGTTACAAGGACTTAATATGTTAGAAATTGGATGTGGTCCGGGTTTTCTATTGCCAATCCTGGAAGACCTTGGAGCCAAGGTTTGTGGGGTAGATATCAACCCACTTCTTAAACCGGTTCATCGAAATATTCATATCCAAGATGCAGCCATATTTTTGCAAGAGACTAATCAGACTTTTGATATTATTTATTCTAATGATCTCTTTTGTAACGCAATTTTAAATCGTGACCAAGCTCTAGAAATCACTAACTTAGCTTATGAAAAAACTATGTCTAACGGCATCAATTTTCATCAAGTAGTGATGTTACCTATGCCAGCCATTTACCATGTGTTTTGGGTTTGGATTGCTTGGATGCAATTTAATGAAGAAGTAAATATCCTAGATACCTTTCGCTATATGTTAAACAAAAATCTATTTCAAGATCTACCTCGATACAATAATGTTCCACTTTTAGATACAAAAACGGCAAGTGAAACTGGTTTTAAAGTACTAAAAAATGACATATCAGGCTTATTTTATACCTCGTTGTTGGTGAAGTCCTAAGTCTTTTCAAAGTTTAACTTTTATGTTAAATTATAATAAATTAACTTTGTTGTATATGGAAAAACAAGCCAGTCAAAACCTCTTATCAGCTTTCTATATATTCTTACTAATGGCTGTGATTTATCTATTTTGGAATTTTATCAATGTACTCTTTTTAGCCTTAATTATGGCGGGAGTATTTAAGCTTCCAACTCAGATTTTGCAAAGGCGAGTAGGTCGCAACCTAGGTGCTTTGTTAGCCCTGGTTCTAATTTTTCTGTTAACAGTCTTGCCAGTGAGTCTTTTAAGTAGTCTTTTGTTCGTAGAAAGTCTTAATTTTGTCAGTTATATCGAAGGCTTAAGTTTAAATATTCAAGATTTACAGTTTGCTTTTTGGCACTGGCAATTCGACTTGTCCCAGGTTTTAAGTTCCATCCAATCTAATATGGAAAATCTTTCACAGTTCGCAAGTACTGCCTTAATAGGTTTATCTCAAGTTATTTCTGATTTTAGTCTTAAGTTTATTTTGTTTTGGTATTTCTTATTTTATTTTTTATTAGATTTCGATGCCATTTTAGGCAACATAGCCAGGTTTTTACCATTTAAAAAAGCCTTATCGCGCAAACTGATTTGTGAAACTCAAACTCATTTAAGTCAAATTCTCAAAGGCAGTTTGTTGTTAAGTTTGTTAACGTTTCTATGTAGTTTGGTTTTCTTTGCTTTACTTGGTATTCCTTCAAAGCTTATCTTGGCATTATTAGTTGGGATCCTGTCTCTGATACCTTCTATTGGGTCAATTTTAGCTTTCTTACTAATAGCTCCTTTAATATATTTCAGCCATGGTATTATGGCTCTTTTAGCCTTAGTTTCTTTTGTAATTTTGGTAGATCAACTTTTTATTAACGTTTATTTAAGAGCAAAGCTAGTAGAAGATTCCTTAAAAATGCATCCATTGATTACCTTCCTCAGTTTCTTCTGTGGAGTCATAGTGTTAGGCAATATGGGGATTTTCTATGGACCACTAACTATGATTGCCATAAATGTATTGGAGTCTGAACGTAATCAGTAACTCCATAAGTCCTTTGGGCCTGTCTTATTAGGCTTGGAGCCAAATATTTATTTATATCATGCCAAAACATTTCTGCTTTTTAACAAACAAAAGCCTTTTATGGGTGATTTTAATTGGCGAAGGCTGCTGGATCCTAATAATCAAGATTTACAACCAATCGTAAGTTTGTATTACCAAGCCCGTACGTTTGAAAAAGAAAACTACCAACATATCCTCCAAGCTACGCACAGAAGGTTAATGGGCGTAGTTAATACTACAACTGAGTCAAATTGGTTTTACAAATTTGGACTTTTATATACTGTCTCAAGATTTTTGAATCAATGACATTGACCACTCTATAAAATGCTTGTAGGGTTATAGTAATTAACCAAACAAACATGCTTACAAATATGAATATTTTATCTAAGTCCTTTCAGGACCTCAAGGGAAAGTGGGGCTTGGCTCTTCTGATAACCTTAATTTTTATTATTATCAATACGGGATTAAGTCATTTTGGGATGATAGCAATTGTCAATACTATAGGTTTAAATTTGAATCTTGATGCTCAAATGCCCCTAGCTTTTGAATTTACAGCGCAAGCCATGCTTTATGTATTATTATTTTTGTTGGCATATGCCTTAATTAGTGGAGCAATGACTTTAGGTTATATGAAAACAATTTTGCAAAACACTACCAAGAAAACCCTTGATGCAAATATGTTAATTTCTGGTTTTCCGAGTATCTTAAAAGTATTTGCTATCAATATTCTAACTGCAATTTTTGTTATTTTATGGTCTTTACTTTTAATTATTCCAGGTATCATTGCTGCAATTTCTTATTCCCAATCCTTGTTTGTCTTAGCCGAAAACCCTACAGTTTCTCCTCTTGATGCCATTAGAAAGAGTAAGGCTATGATGAAAGGTTATAAGTGGAAATGGTTTGGAATGATCCTAATTCTTTTAATCTTTCTTTTACTTGTAGGAGCTGTTATCTCATACTTAGCTAAATTTGTAATCACTCAAGATATGCCTTACCATCAATTAATCATTGGTAATTTACCGAGCTTAGTTATTATCCCTGTTGCCTATACTGTGTTATCAAACTTTTATGAAGGCGTTAAGGCAGAAAGTACTAAAAAGGCAAGTACTAAAAAATAATTTTACCAAATAATTTTCTGGTCTAAATATTGATTACATTTTACAAAATGTTCACATCCTAAAAACCCACGGTAGGCTGCCAAAGGTGATGGGTGTGAACTTTTTAACACTAGGTGTTTCGAGCTATCTATTAATCGTTGTTTAGACTGCGCAAATTTACCCCAGAGCATAAACACTAAGCCAGATTTTTGCTCAGATAACTTGTGTATGACAAAGTCTGTAAAGTCTTCCCAGCCTAATTTACTGTGAGAACCTGGTTGATGAAGACTAACAGTCAGCATACTATTCAGTAAAAAAACACCTTGCTTAGCCCAGATCGTTAGATCACCATCTGTAATTTGGGATTTCCCACAGTTTGCCCCCACCTCTTTTAATATGTTTTGCAAAGAAGGCGGCACCTTGCAGTTACTCGGAACTGAGAAAGCCAGGCCCATAGCCTGACCCGGGTTATGGTATGGATCCTGACCAAGTATTACAACCTTAACCTCATCAAAATCAGTTAGCTTGAAAGCTTGAAATATTTGGCTATATTGCGGAGTGAGGTCTTCAATTTTTTTAATTTTTCTGAGTAATCGCTGAAAGTCAGATTGCGCTAAATATTCTGACAAAACTTGGTCCCAAACTCGGTTGATCATAAAATCAGTTAGGTTAGTTTTTTAGTTAAAATAAATCCCTGTCGTGTATAGTTTATAGCAATATCGTTAATTTTGCAGTCTAGCAAATCGAACCCTCTATTAAAAAACACCGGTACTAAGTGTTCAAAGGCAGCTGTAAGGATTAAGTGAGAATAATTATCTTTTTTTGCGAAGGTCTCTACTCGATTTAAAATTTCATCAAATATCCCACAG
>JAAZXH010000009.1 GCA_014240275.1 Candidatus Peregrinibacteria bacterium | reverse complement strand
CACAGGAGCCACAATCAAACTTAAAGTTGAAAGCGAAGAAAACTGTGAAGCTGAAATCACCCTTCCAGAAAAACCGGAAGAAAATGTAAGCTGCGAAAATTTAGAAATATTAAGTCCAAGCCCATCGGAAGAATTCGACTTTAGAGACATCGCCAGCGTACGTTTTGCAACTCAACCTAGAAACTTTAACGATGTCTTTAACCTAACCATCACCCGCGAAGATGGCAGCAGAATCTTTGGAGAATCCAGCTCTAAACGTTTAAGCCGTTACTTTTTGCAAGCACTCAACGAAAACCAAGCTTTAGACCCAAATGCCAAGTTAGAAATAGTCAGCCAACGCTTTCCACGATCTTGTAGAGCCGAAATTCAAGGTACCTTTGAAACACCAAACTGTAAAAACCTAACCTTAACTGACTTAGATGGATCAGAAATCAGAGAAATACCACGTGCAGGTTCTAGCTTTATAAAATTTCAAACCACAAGCTCTGACGGCAGTGACTTTAGCTTCCCTATTACCTTTAGACCGGCTAGTTCAGAAGCAGTCGTACAAAGTGTAGGTAGCGATAGACTAGAAAGTCAAAACATCGCATTAATCACGCCAAATGGAGAAGATGATTTTCAGTTCTTTGCCGAAGGATTCGCAGAAGACTGTATTGTCAACCTCACTACAGACCCTAGAATCAAAAATGAAACCTTAGAAATTACAACCCGAATCACAAAAGCTGCTAGCAAAACCGTAATCACTCAAAACGACTTCGTAGACTACCAGCTTAACTTCCAAGCAAGAATCAGCTCCATCCCAGACTCGATTGAAGGCGACTTTATTAGCTACACCCTAAAAGACACTATCTTTAGTGACAAAGATATTAACATCAATTACAACAGCGCCACTATAAACGGCATACCATTTAACGCCCAAGACCTAGACACAGGCCTAACAATAGAAGTCCCAGCTGAACGAGGCATTCATAACTTTAACATCAATTACCGCGTTAACTTTAACTTTGCCGACCTCAATCAATTTTGTGAAGACGATAGCGACGGAAGCTGTGGATTAGATATATTCAACACCGCACAAATTTTAGAAACTGGCGACGCAGCCACAGCCGTAGTTCGTATGCTTTGCCCATACCTTGTAACCCGTAGCTTTGGAGACATTTTATTCAATAAAGCGGTAGACTTAAACACCATCGACCTTTCAATATGTACACCCCTACCAAACACCCAAAGCCCAATTTTCCAACAAAAAGAACAAACAGAAGGACTTGCTGCTACAGGTGGAGATGATATTCAAGCACCAACAAAAAGAATATGTCGAGAAGAAGGCGATATCGAAAACATTTCAAGTGGTGTCTGTGAGACAATAAGTATCAATGGACCAAACAACGAACTAAACCTTGAAAAGGTTCGTAAAACCCTCAACTTCCAACTAAGAAAATTTACCAATATCAAAAATCTTAGTACTCAAGTTGACCTTAACAGTCTCGAAAACGAAAGAGACCTAAATGAAACAGATGAAAAAAACGTATTCCACACAAACGGAAAATTAGACATCAGCGGTTCATACAACGGAACACAAGCCATCTTGATCTTAGCCGAAGGCAACATTACCATTACCAGCAACATTACCGCCTCAAATGCACCAATAGCAATTGTCAGTTTAAATGGAGATATCTTCATTCACAAACAAGTAAACTCTATTCAGGCCAGTTTAATTACCGTTACAGAGAATTCAAAATTAAAAATCAAACAAGGAGCAAAAGACGAAGCTTTAGAAATTAAAGGAACTATCATATCTGATATCAACACACTTTACGATCAAATAGAGTTCGTTGGAGACATTAGCCAAAACCAAGGTCGCCTAACTATCATATACGATGGTAGAGTACAGTTTATGCCTCCTCCAGGGCTCAGCGATCCATTGATCTTTAATATGCAATCTCAATAATAAAATAAAACACCTGCCTCTCAGGTGTTTTTTTATACAAGCTATAAGGTTAGAAATTTCAAACCCATTTCCAAACATAACAAAATTTGTTAAAATGCAAACGGTACGTACTCCAAAACTTGCATACTCAAACATATAACCTTACACATCATGGAAACCGAAGAACAGTATTATGTTGATCTAAATACTCACAATTTAGACTTAACAGAACTAAGCGAAGTACCAAGAAGAATACTGTACAAAATCAGAGAAGATCTCAAAACAGTAATCGAACGAATTGGAGACGAAAGAGTCAACTATGCTAACATCTTAAACCAATACAGTCCAACTGCGCTAGATTCAACCTATCAAAAACAATCAGAATTCAGAGTGCAATTAGATGAAATCAATGATGAAATCAATCGCAGACGTAAAAGATAATTTTTTTTCATGAAAAACATTTACTGGTTTTACGGCAACAATTCCATCGGAATACAAAGTAAAGTTAAAAGCTGGTGCGAAGCCTTTCGAACCAAAAACCCCGATGGAGCCGATATTCAAAAAATTCAAGCAAAAGAAATTGATGATTTTAGTAATTTTTTACGGATCCAACAAACTCCCAGCTTACTGAGCCTGAAACGAATTATTATTATATGCGACTGGGTAGCAAATAAAAAATATCAAAAAGAACATCTATCCCAACTCGAAAATGTATGTACAGACAACATACTGATCTTTACCGACCAAAAACTTCCTCGCCTCCCAAAAAAACTACCTGAAAATCTAGAACTACAAGAATTTAGCAACTCAGCAAGCAATCTTAAAAAACAAATTCAAACCCTGTGTACAAGGCACAAAAAAAGCTTTACACCAGAACTAACTCAATACTTAGTTATAAACTTTAGTCACTGTAGTCATAGCTTACAAAATGAAACACTCAAAGCTATTTTTACAAACTCAAATCCAAACATAACTTTATCTGACTACCTGCCGGTTAGTATGCCAAACTTACAAAACACCGCTTTTGAAATCTTAGATAACTTTTCTAAAAACCAAACTCAAAAAACTATTCACGCTATCGAACAAGTTATAAAACAACAAGGAGACATCTATGGACTTTGGCACATTATCATTTGGCAATTTACTACCCTTTATAAAATCCAACGTAACCTCACCAGCAAAGAAAAACCCTTTGTAATCAAAAAAAACCAAGCTTTATCAAAACGTTTAAGCAAACAACAAGTTAGCAGAACGTTAGCTCAACTCTGCCATATAGATGAACAAATCAAATTTGGTAAAATACAAGGCCCAAAACAAATCAGCCAACAACTAATAAAAGCACTTTACGCCTAAGTTAGACGTAAAGCACACATAAAGTTATTCAACTACTGCTCTTTGAGGCTTAGCGTAGTATTTTGATAAATTCGAACGTAATACCGCGCCAGGTACCAACAAATCACCGCTAAAGCTAGCACGCATACGATAATCAAATTTTAACTCACAGTTTTTGCGAACATTTTTTTCGAAGTAATATTTTCTTAAATACACAGTCAAATCTCGGCCGTTCACATATACATACTCCCGACATCTATCATAAGCCACACCAGGCTCTGAAGCCAATAACTCAAACCCAGTTGGCAAAGTATCACTTAAAACATAACTACTTTTAGAATTAAAAATTTCCGCAGCTTGATCAGAAAAATCATAATTGACCCGATACACATCATTTTCAACTCGACTCAACTGCTTATCAATTGCTTTAAATTTCTTCACGGGTAAATCTTGATAATTAGCAAAATATAAATACAAATTTTGCCCCTCTAAATCATATTTAAAATTTTGAGGATCATATACACTCAAAACCAATTCACCATTGTTCGCAAATAAGGTTCTGGCATTACCATTCAATTGATGCTTAAAACGAAAAGTTGAGGCCTCTTGATTATAATTGTACAACATATAGGCTTTAGCCCAAAAATAATATGGTTGACCTTGCAAACTTTCAATTTCATCAAAGTAATATACCCCATTAGCAGATGCCAACATATAATAAACCATTTTATAACTATCACTCACAGCTGAAACATCCTTCAAAAATAATGTTTTATAAATCGGACCAAATTCTTTTTCTAAATCTTTCAAAAATGCTAAAGAATAAATAGCATCTTCTGTTAAGGCAACCCTTTCTAAGGCTGGAGCCTGAATTGCAGTTTCAAAATTAGAACTGATTTCATCAAAGATCTCAACTACAAAAGCTTCAAAATCCTTATTTTTACCATTATTAGCAATCGTATTATCTAAGATCTGAGTTGCAAAATCAGCCTCGATACTCGACAAAGAATCTTGGGTCAGCATTTGTTGATAAAGATCTTTAGCTTGCCAATATACAAAGTTTCTAAAAGCATCTTGTACTAACACCTTAGCCATTTTATTTTTAGGTAATTTCTTTAACGGCTTCCAATCACCTAAAACTTTTGGTTTATTATCTATCACACGAATTTGGTCCTTATAATAATCTGAAGCAGATTCAGATTCCGCAGCCAACAAATAATCCAACCTACCAGGATTAGCAAAGTCAAAATTAAACTTATTTAAAGCTCCAGGCTCTTGGATATCAACTTGATCATCATTAAATCGCACAAATGACTTTTGCAAATTAGCAGCTTCTTTACCATAAACACCATACTCTAAGTCAATTTTATCACTAGCATTTACCACCGATGGGAACAAAGGCTCTACAATTAAATCTTTAGTAATTTTAATTTCATCCTCTAAAACTCCAGTACTGTATTGGGACTTATTAAAAGCAGAAACCAACAACTTATAAGTCGTCATATCATCTGGCAAAATAAAACTTCTAAGCAAAGATCCTTGTTGATTCATATAAAAGGTCTCAAAAAAGGCCACATCCTGAAAGTTCTCACGAACCTTAGACTTTAGATCATCAGTCATTATAGCCTCGGCCCCCTTGCCTTCATTATGCACAAAGTAACCATCTACTATATAAGTATGATAAGGACTCACCGTAAAATTATAAACTTTGACCGGTTGATCTAAATCAAAATATTGAATTGATTCTACCAAACGCTCAGCCGAATTGAAAACTAGCTTATCACCAACAGATGCATGAGCAATCGCCTGAAACTCACCATTTAAATAGACTTGATGATTTGGAGTAACCTTCAACTCCCCGTTTATTAACATATAAGAATTCACCATATAATCTTGAACCGCTTGAACCACAGCCTTTTTATAAGAACCAATTGCTTTAGCATTAAAAGTTAAAACTTCATCACCAATTTGAATATCTTGAATATTTTTACGAGTGTGGTCTGCCATCAAAATTTCACTATCTGGCAGGAAACAACCACCTTTGCCACCATAGTCATTCCGACGACCATTGAAATCACCAAAGCTCATATGAACATTATGAGAAAACAAAGACTGATACACATTCTCTTCTCCAAAAGCATTATTATACAATTTTTTATCTACCAACTTAACATTTACAATTCCATCAAAAGCTTTTTTGCCTAACTCTAAGTCCATGGCGTATTCTTGACCTGGCTCAAAAGTCTTTTCAGGATTTTTATTAACTATCTCAAAAGAGTTTTTATAACGCAAATTTGGCCCATCATGTGCAACCATCTCATGATCTTG
>JAAZXH010000008.1 GCA_014240275.1 Candidatus Peregrinibacteria bacterium | reverse complement strand
TAACTCGTATTCATACCCTACTTATTCAAACTCTTATACTAACTCGTATTCATACCCTACTTATTCAAACTCTTATACTAACTCGTATTCATACCCTACTTATTCAAACTCTTATACTAACTCGTATTCAGATAATTACTATAATAATTATGCATATGCGACAGGTTATTATCCAGGTTATAACTACTACTCGTTCTAAGGATCTTTTCTCAAAGTTTTTAAACTCACCCGTTATTGGGTGAGTTTTTTTATACGTGCTTTTCTGTTATTGCTAATAGCGAAACGATGGGCTTCGTCTCTTACTTGTTGAATTAAGTTTAGGGCTGTATTGTTCTTATCTAATTGTATGGCTTTGTTATTGGCGATATGTATAGTTTCTAGTCTTTTCGAAATACTTATGATAGGGATGTCTAGATTGAGCTTTTTAAGAGCTTTTTTTGCTGCATTTAGTTGTCCTTTGCCTCCGTCTATAACTATTAAGCCTGGTAAGCTGTTTAGTGATAAGTCTGTTTTATTTGTATTATGATAGTAGGCGTAGTTGTAAATATCGTGTTTGATGGCTTTAAATCCAATATTTAGTGCTGAGTCAATTTTGTTTTTGAGGTAGATTTTTTTAGGTTTGAGTTTTTGGATAAATTTTTTCCATATGAATTCTTGTAAAAAGGATTGGTCTATTTGAATTATTGTGTTTATTTCATACTGATCTTTTGTTAGTTGAGTGTATGTTATTTCTGCAAGAGTTTCTTTTTTGCGTTTAATGCTAAATATTGAGTCTTTATTGCTAGTTTTAAGCCCTTTTTCTGGACTTGCTAGGTATTTTAACCTTCTGAATAAAACTTCTTGTATAGACTGGTAGTCGTCGATTTGATTGTTTTCTAAGCTTTTTATGTTAAAAATACGATAATGATCTTTGGTAGGGGTACCTTTTTTAAATACCACCATTGAACCTTTAGTGTTTTGACCTTGAAGGTGAGAAATGTCGTAGCACTCTATACGATTTGGAATTTGTTTTAGATCTAGCATTTCTTTGATCTTGAGAAGAGTGTTTTTTCTGGCATCTTGGCTGAGCCATTTGACTTGTTGTTGTTTAAGGTAACTTTCTGCATTTTTTAGAGCTAAACTTACCAATTTTGCTTTCCTTCCTTTGATTGGTTTGTTGATTTTTATTTTTTGTTTATAAATTGATTCTAGATTTTTTGAGATGTCTTGCTTGGTATCAGGCATTTCAGGAATTAGGATTTCTTTTGGTAAGTTATGATTACATTGATAGTATTGTATTATTATTTCTTGCATTACTTCTTTGGTATTGGTTTCTAGTGGGTTTTTGAGGCTAAAGCGATTTTGGTTGATGATTTTACCTTGTCTAATTTGAAAAACGCTAACACAGATAGTTTGAGCGTATTTACTGTATCCAAATACATCGATGTTTTCTTTTGGGTCGCTATTTGATATGGATTGTTTTTCGATAATTTTTTGAATTGCTTGTAGTTTATCTCTAAGTTTAGCAGCTTGTTCAAAGTTGTGTTGTTTGGCTAAGGTTTGCATTTTGTTTTCTAGGTCTTTGATTAATTCTTGGCTGTTACCTTTGAAGTGTTGAATGATTTGTTTAATTAGTGTGTGGTACTCGTATTGGTTTAATTCACTAAAACAAGGACTATGGCTTTTATCTATGTTTTTAATGATACATAGGCTTTGTTTATTTTGGTTTGGTGTTCGACTCTGGGTTTTTAGGTTAATGATGTTAAATTGACAATTTGGGTAAGGAATTAGGCTTTCTATCGTTTTAAGCATTGTTTTAATATCGTAGGCTGAGGTCTTTGGTCCTAGGTATGTGGCTTTGTCGTTTTCGATACGTCGTGTAAGGTAGATCTTTGGATATTCGTCTTGAGTTGTAATTTTAAGGTAAATGAAATTTTTATCATCTTTCATTAGTACGTTATACTTTGGAAGATGTTCTTTAATGAGGTTAGTTTCAAGTAATATAGCTTCGAGTTCTGAGTTTACTATTATATATTTAATGTCTGTGATGTTTTTGACCAATATCTTTGTTTTAGGACTATGGTCTGAGTTTTTTTGAAAATATGATTTGATGCGATTTTGTAGGTTTTTAGCTTTACCTACATATATAATTTCACCTTTTTGGTTAAAATATTGGTAAACACCAGGTTTTTTTGGTATGGTTTTTAAGAAATCTTGAATATTAATCATAAGTTTTTGAAGCACAAATATGCCTTAAGTTTAATGGATTTTAATGAAAACTCCAAGTTTTACTCAGACTTATTAAAAGCTAAAGCTAATGCTTATGCTACAGGCTGGTCCTTTTTACCTTTTGTAAAAGAGGTTTATTTATGCAATAGCGTAACTATTGGGAATGCTCGTAAAAACTCTGATATTGATTTGTTGATTGTGACTCAAAGGCATAGTATGTTTTTAGCAAGGTTGGTATGGATGTTTTATTTTTGGATTGCTTTACAACGTCCCCTATTTGGTTTTAAACCTAATCAAGTTTGTCCTAGTGTTTGGCTAGATGGTGATTTAGAATTAATTGAAACTTTTGCTTTGGATTATGATCCGTATTTAGATCTATGGAAGGATAGTTTATGTTTACTGCTCAAAAAACCGTCTAAGAAAACTTCAATCATTGTTCGTTTGTTAAATAAGCTGATTGGTTCTTTGATGTTGTTTAAAATCAAAAAATCTAAACCTGATCACCATTGTATAATAGCTAATTGGAAGGTTTTGAAGTTTCATCATAAAGATGTACGTCTGAGATTCAAGAATTGTTTTTGGGTAGATAATCGTTGAGAAAGATTGCTATTATAGTCATGATTGGTACAGAAATAACAACGCCTAATATTCCAAGGAACTTGAAACCTGCTAATAGAGAAAAGATTACTATAATTGGATGTAGTCCCGTGGTTTTTTCCATAATGAAGGGTACTAATAAGTTGTTTTCTAGTCTTTGGATTAAGAAATAGACACCACTGACCCATAATATAGTTGATCCTCCTGCATTGGCTGCAATTGGTATGGCTGCTAACCAGGCTATGATTGGTCCTATTACTGGTATCAATTCTGTTAGTGCTGCAAACAGGCTAAGAGTAAATGCATATTCGATTCCTAGTGCAATTAAACCAATATAAGTTAAGATACCAATAGCAAGCATAAGTAAAAGTTGTCCTCTTAGCCAATCGGCTACTTTTCTTTTAATGTTTGCGAATTTTATTTCAAGGTATTTTTTATACTTTACAGGAAAAAGATTGATTATAAAATTGTCTACCTTGTTTTGATCGACTGTAATAAAGAAAGTTAAAAATAGTACGATAACGAAGTTGGCTAGACCGTTAGAAATACTAGCTAAAAGTGCAATCGCATTGTTAGCTATTTGTCCAAGATTATCTCCGTAGCTGAGTAAGGTGTTTTGAATGTTAGTACTGGTTTGGCTGTTTACCGATTGGGCTGTGTTTTCTAAGAGTGGTTGTAAGAATCCTAGGTAGTTTGGTAGCGCTATTTCACCAGTTTGTGTTTTGCTCATTAGGCTTTGAAATTGAATTCCAAGTTCAGTGATTTCTGTAGCAAGGATAGGAATGAGGTTCCCAATAAAGGCCGTAATTATTAAAAGAAAGAATATCATAATTAGTGATACTGTGAGGCCTCTAGAAAGTCTTTTTTTGTGAAAATAATCTACGGCAGGGCTGATGGCTGCTGCAAATAGGTATGAGACTAAGAATAAGATTAGGATATGTCTTAGTTCCACTATAAAGTATCCGAGTAAAATTAAGCCAATAGTAATAATTACGGCTTTGGCAATATCTGGTAAACTTAGGTAAATTTTGGTTTCTTGAAAATCTTTATTTGAACTTGGGAGTTTGGCTTTTTTTTCTTGATCTTTCTCTTGGTTGAGAGATTCATATTTGTTGATAGCCTTTTTGGCTAGTTTTTTAATTTTTTTGAGTATCATAATATATTTTAGCTAGAAACAAAGGTTTGTACCAGGTTAACAATTATTAAAGCTCCGGTCGAAATAGCAAGGCCTGTGAGAGCGTTAATGATTGTGTTTTTGGCTTCTCCGACATCGTTTTGTAGAGCTCCGATAAAGTATCGATACCCTCCTATTATCACAAATAAAATTGAAAGTGATCCAGATACCATGCTTAAGAGTCGCATAAAGTACAGGATATACATTTTATACATATAAAGTTTAATGCGACCTGTGATAATGGCGCATCCTAAAATGTCATTGGCTTCTGTTGCATCTTCTGTTGTGGCTTTTGTTTCTTTACACTCTTGTGGTTCATCTGGAAGTTGTTTGGTAAAATCGTGTTTGTTATAGATGTCTAGGGCACAATAAAAGCGTTTAATTGAGTTAAAACTTAGGTCTGATCTGCTTTTTGTATTAATATAATAGCCATGGATGTCATGAAATCGTTTGATGATCAGGGTGCAATTGTAGTTTCCCGCTGGTACATTATTAATTTCGACTTTCGGAAGTATGGTTTGGGAACTTGCAAAACTGCTTTTTGAAAGGCCAATGATTAATAGAGAAAGGAGTAGTTTTTTCATATTCTAGCTTACACATTTATTATACCACAAAACCTTTTTTATTTCTAACTTGTTTTTTTGCTTATTTTTGCTAGACTTAGAGCGTTAATTATATTTTATGTATCCTGTTATTGCTTTGGTTGGAAGACCTAATAGTGGAAAAAGTTCATTGTTTAATCGTTTGATTGGTAGAAGAATTGCAATTACTACTGATGTTTCAGGCACTACCCGTGATAGAGTTTTGGAGTTAATTGACTTTGATTCTAAAAAAGCTATTTTATGTGATACGGCTGGTTTAGATCTAGGTGTAGACTTAGAAGATGAATTAGAAGCTAATATTCAAAAGCAAACCCAATTAGCTATTGATGAAGCAGATTTAGTTTTGTTTGTGATAGACGTTTCTAAACCCTTAACGGCTGATGATTATGCTGCTGCTGAATTACTACGGACGCAAAATAAGCAAGTTATTTTAGTTGCTAACAAGTGTGATAGATCAGTTAGTGAGAACTACGTTTATGACCTTTATGAGCTTGGTTTTGGAGACCCTTTGAAGGTTTCAGCTATTCAAAAACGCGGTATTGAAGAATTGTATGGTTTAGTAAAAAAGGCTGTACGACAGTTTAATGTTATTGAAAAGGATGAATTGGATGATGCTATTCGAGTTGCCTTTTTGGGTCGTCCGAATGTTGGTAAATCTTCTTTGATGAATAAAGTTTTAAAAGAGGACAAAGTTTTGGTTTCAAATGTTTCGGGTACTACTCGTGATGCAGTTAGTATTCCTTTTGAATTTGAAGGTGAGTCTTTTCATTTAGTAGATACCGCTGGAATTCGTAGAGCTAAAAAAAGAAACGCCGAATTTATTGAAAGGTTATCGGTAATGCGTTCGTTAAAAGCCCTAGCAATTGCTGATATTGCAGTTTGTGTGTTTGATGCTACTGAAGATCCAGCTAAGCAAGATTTAAGAGTTTGTGATTTTGTATTACAGGCTTATAAAGGAGTTATTATTGTGGTGAATAAAGCAGATTTAGTTAAGCCTCAGCAAAAAAATCGGATTATGGGTCTATTACGAGCACGTTTAGGTTTTGCAAAATATGCCCCGTTGGTTTTTGTTTCTGCTAAAACTGGAACTAATGTTGAGCAAATTTTACGTTTGTCTTCAGAAATTTTTAAAAGACGAAGGCAAAAATTCAAAACCCGTGATCTAAATTTATTATTAGCAAAACTATTGCTGGAGCATCCTTTGCCAGCTGATGTTAAGATAAAGTTTATTTCTCAAGTTGATCAAAATCCACCAACCTTTTTGATTTCTTGTAATGATCACTCTAAGGTACATTTTAGTTATCGTAGGTATATTGAAAATCAAATAAGAGATGCCTATGACTTGGTAGGCACCCCTGTAAAATTTGAATTTAGTTCGACTAAGAAATCTAGAAGTTAATTAGATTTAATTCAGCTAGGGTGTAAATTAGGTCGATTACTTCTTTACGAGTTATTTTTTTGTAAGGTTGGAATTTCGCAAAGCTGTTGTTTAAATCTTGAGACTTAAAGTAAAGTCTTGCAAAATCGGTTCCAGATAAGTTGTTTTTAACAATTTCTGCATATGGAAGGTACCAGCGAGTATCTTTGTTAATTGGAGTATCTTTAAATGGTGCTACTTCTGTGTTGTAGTCGATATTTAAATTTAATGTAACCATTTTAGAGTTTTTGGCAGCTTCAAAGAAAATTTTGTAAAATTCAGCTCTATTAATAGAGTTTTCTGGGCGCATAGTTTGGTCTGGATAACCTTGTAGAATTCTGCGTACGAAATCTGAGTTTTCTGCTTGATTAACGGTGTTGCTTTTGATGATCATTTTCATGTATGGCATGTACCAAGCGTTGATGTTTAAATCACTGTATCCAAGATTTGAATCTAAAACCTTAGAGTATCCACGGGGTTGAACTCCCAATAGACGGATTGTTAGAGCTGCAGCTTCGGCTCTTTTTAGGTTTTGATTTGGTTTATATTCTGAATTTTGACTAACTAAGTTTTGTTGGTTTGCGAATTGAATTTTCTTACAAAAATTATCGTTCTGATTAATGTCTGAGTATTCTCCACAGTCTTGATTCCCAAAGGTGTCAAAAAAGCCATAAGTTTGGCTTTGTGGAGTTTGTTCGATGATAATGAACTCAATAGATTTAGTTAATTTAACATTATCTTGTAGTAGGTCTAATTCTAATGTGTAGATACCTGGTTTAAGGCTTTGTTTCTTGACTTTAAGGGCGTTTCTGTGTTCTCCAGATGCAAAGGGTTGGAAACGAGCTATGTGTAAGTCTTTATTTAAGTTTTTACCACTGATTTTAGCATTTACATAGCCGTGTTTGTAGTTTTGAAAACTTACGTATAAGTCTTGTTCTGTGTTTGCTATGTTTTGGCTCAGGCTGGCTTCAAAGGCACCAGCTTGGACTTCTTGATTAGTATCGAAATGTATATTTGAAACTGTGTTGTTTACATTGATGATGTTTAAGCTACCGTTGATATTTTGTACTAAGTGTTTTTGTCTTAATTCGATTTTATATCTGTATTGTCCTTCATTTAAGAAGTCTGGGATTTGTAAGTGTAGTAACTGTTGACATTGTTGGTGTGGAACTTTTAGTTTGTAATCAGTGTTGATGTCGTAAATTGTAATATTGATATAGACTCTACCTTGGCAAACTGTTTCAAGTGATGCTAGATGAATATTTTGAGAGAAGTTTTTATAGTATTTTTTATTTTGGTATACTACGTTTGCAATTTTGTTGGTAGTTTGGTATTTAGGTTTTCCAAAATTTGTTTTGATTTGAGCTGAGTGTGTGAAATTGTCTTCAGAATTCATACCTTGAGCTACTAACATGTAGGTATCGTTGGTTACTAGACTGTTTCTTTCGTCACGACCGTTCCAGTAGATTGTTTTGTCTTGATTGGCTTCTAGTTCGTAGATTCCTAAGTTTTTAACTACCATACCATCTTTTTTGATTTGAACGTTTATTAGTGCAGGATGGTTTGAATTTAGTTTGAATGTACCTCGGTTGTTACGGGTAGCTTTATAGATTTTTTTATCGAATTTTATTTTAGTTTTGCTTTGTTGTTTTTCCCCACCGTAGCTTACTAGGTTAAGATTGATTGCTAATTCTTTGTCTGCTGCAGCGTTGTGTAGGAAGTTTAATTTGCTATTTTCGGTACGGTTATAGCTTGGAGCAAACGTAACTTTTATTGATTTAGTTTCATTGGCTTGTAATGTTTTTGGGTATGTTACGTTTACTTCTGGGTTTTCAGTTTCTAAGGCAAGTTTGAGTTCTGTATTACCTGTATTTTTGATTTTGATAACTTTCATAGTTTCGATTCCAACTTGAGTTTGAAAATTAAGGTTCTTGTTTGAAATTTCAAAATTAGCTTGTTTAATTGCTGGTTGAGCAATAACTTTTGCATTTAGTTCTACTATAAATTTTGTTTCGCTAAGAGTTTCGTCTTCTTGAATTAGGCTTATATCTAGTTGCCCATTGTACTGGCCTGTTGTGTTGGTATTAAGATTGATAGCTACTTGTTGAGTGTCTAAGGCCGCAATTGTAACTATTTCCGGTGTGCTAAATAGTGAATTGCTAGATTGAATTTGTACTGTTTGTTCTTCGTTACTTAAGTTTTGAATTGATAGGTTTTCAGTAGCAGTGCTTCCTTGTACTTGGTTTTCAAAGTCAATTTTTTCGTTACTGACACTAATTGGGAAAGGTACTGAGTCACTTGTGTATCCCGTTAGATGTAAAGTTGAACGTGAATTATGGCTTTTATTTACAAGATTAACGCTTGCTGTGTATTTACCTTTGAAGCTTGGGTGAAACTTGAATGGTAATTTTTGTTCAGACATTGCTGGGATACGAACTTCATATTTTCCTTTATAAGAAAAAGGATTTTTTAGAGTTTGTTGAACGTGTACAACGATTTCGTCTAGGGTCGGATTGTAGAGACTGATCTCTTTGATATTAATGTGGTTTACATCATTAATAAAAACTAGCTCTTGGTTATGTTGTATGGCATTGTTTGATGCTCCTGACATTTTGAGAGTGTCTTCGTAATTTGTAGGACCGGCTACAACTGCTAGGCTTGAGACTATGATTGCACATAGAGCTGCAGCTGTAATTTTGATAGTATTGAACTTAAACATAAAAGTTGGTAGTTAATTGCTTAAGGTACCAACTTTAATATTTTTTTGTTTTTTTGTCAAGCTCTTTTTAGAAGCCTTCTTGCTGATATTGATTGTATGGTGCTGAGGTTGGTGTTCTTTCAGCTGCAATAATACTTTGGCTAATAATATGAACTGCATCAGCTCTTAGTGCTTTTACGTCTGGATTAAAGATAATCCCTTGTGCTCCAAGTTGTTGAGTTACTGGTAAGTGCCATGGTTTGATTTGTGGATTTAATGACATTGGATTGATGAGTTTTAATGAAAGACCTGTAACTTTGGCTAATTCAGCTTGGGTGATTTCTGCAAATGGACGAATGCTACCATCTTGATATCCTGTAACAATTCCAGCTTGGCTTAATTGTCCAAGTGGACTTAACCACCAGTTATTATTAGGGTCTGATATCATTGCTGGGTTAAGGTCATTGTATCTTGCTAGGTTTTGAGGGTTAGCTGGAATGTTTGGTAATTGGTAGAGTCTAGATGACACTGCAAAGAATTCAGCTCTGTTGATTGGTTGTTTTAGATTTGCGTACCGTTGACCGTTGATTTCTTGTCCCATGAAAATGTTTCTTTCTCTAAGGAGAGTTGCTTGTAAACATAATGGGTCGTTTGGTAACATATCTACAAAGTATTTACTACAAGCTGGAATTGTTGGGATAGGAGAAACTTGAGTGAGTCCTGTACCACGGTTTCTAGCTGGTCGAACTGTGAAGTGTTTAGTTTTAGAATCTCGGTTTTCGTCTTTATCATAGGTTACTACAATAATATAGTAGTCATCTGGAGCTAGATTGAAGGTTTCTAAAGTTAATCTTTCTGTTTCTGGTGTTTCGTAATATTCATCGCTTTCTTCAATTGTATTACATGCTTGATTGGCTCTTGAAAAGTCTTCGTGACAGTAGCTGAAGATACTTGTTTTGTATTCATTGTCACATTTTTCTGAGTTACAAACTAGGATTTTTGCAAATTTAAGATCTTTGCTATGATTGAATTCTACTTTAATTTCTTGTTTTTCCCCTTGTCTTACTTTAGAATCTCTGTAAATTTCAATTTTATTTGATTCGTTATCACTTCCTAATATAATAGTGTTTGTGCTTGGGATTAGTCTAGAGTTTAAGATAAACGAGATTTTGTTTTCACCAGATTGGTCGTAGGTTTTAACTCTTTCACAAATAATATTACGTGGGTTGTCTGAATCAGCCTCACAAATTCTTGAGGAGTTGTTTGGTAAATATATTGCTCTATCGTTGCCAATAAATAGTTTTAGTCCATTTGGAATAGTTGTGTTAACAGGAATTTGAAATGCACAAGTAGTTTCAATGTCTAGCTGATTAGATTCACAGGTGATATTTACGTCTTTTAATAAGTCTTCAGAAATTTCTGATGTGCTTGGGTTTTCTGCTGAATCTCCTTTTTTAGCTGCAAGAATGTAAACTGTCAAGTTAGTGTATGTTTTATTTATGGTATCAATGCTTGGTGCACGATCTTCTTCGCTTGCTATTTTTGTTTGACGATTTGTAAGTTGTGTTTTATCACCTATGATGCTGATGTATACGAGGTTCTTATTTTCGCATTCGTTTTCACATTCAAAATTTTCTGATAAATTTCGTCCTGCTGGTATATTGTCTTTTAAAGTTGCATTAAAGTTATCTTCGGTTATTAGGTTTTTCATTGCTATGTCTGTGTTGTCTAGGCCCGTTACCATTGAAAAGAATTGCACTTCATTTTGTTCTGCAAACTTAAAGTCTAGTTCAAGTTTTTCGTTAAAGTTGATTTGTGTGCTTTGGTCTAAACAATCGTCTTGATAATTTTTATCATTTCCAAAATCACTATTATGACTTAAGTTTATTAGACATGAAGCTCTGAGATTTGATTTGATGATAAAGTTATCAAATAATTTTGCTCCATTGGCTACTTCCTCTTCAGGTAGGTCCGTTGCAGGATCAGCTACTGTACGAAAATAATCCATAAGTTTTTCTGGTGTAATAATTTGTGTATTGAGTTGAGATTCATAATTGTCTAGTTCACTTTCTATTGCTGGTAGTAAAAGGTCGTTGTTAATTACTTCCTCGTTACATCTTCCGGTATGTATTGCCCAAAGCTTTTGGATCTCATTGTAGCTTAGTTTGTAGTCTTCATTTTTTACGTTGTCAGGTAGGTTCAGGCTTGCAATATCAAATCCTGCTATTTCCTCTAAATTATCAATGAGTCTAATTTTTTTAGCTTGGCTTTTATTATTGATGTATTCAATGAAGTCCATTTCGTATCCTGGGCAAAATGATTGTTCTTCGTTGTAGAAATCATCTGGAATCGAACTGTATAAGCTATTTAAGCTGAGTCTACCTTGCAATGCATTTTGGTTGGCTGAAAATATTCCAAAATATACAACACTTGGTATAAATACTGCAATTAATAGTGTTAGGATTTTTGTTTTAAATGATTTTGACATTTATGTTTAATTAAAGTTATCTAAATATTGTAACACAACCATCTGTTTTTAGCAAGTTATTTGCTTCCATAGTTGTCTAGCGGCTTTTTTTAGTTGGTTTTTATATTTATTTTCGCCAATTTTTAAGTTATCTAGATTTTTAAGTGATTCTATGTAGTTTATTTGTTGCTTATGTAACTCTTTGAAGGTGGGGTTTGTGTTGCTAATTACTGGCACTTTTAAGTTGAGTGCTTCTAAAATTGGAAGTCCAAATCCTTCGTAATGGCTAAAGTATAGTAGGGCCTTATGCTCTTTTATGGTTTGAGCTTTGTCTTTTTCTGGTAAATGACCATGGAAGGAAATGTTTTCGGCTTTGATTGTTTGTATTCTTTTAAAGTTTTTTTCTTGTACTCCGTAGATATTGATAGGTTCTTTTGAGAGATTTAGCTTGTTGTTGAATTCTATGATTTTTTCAAAAGCTTTGCGTTTGTGTAAAGAGTTTATGCAAATAAACCCATTTTTTTTAGCGTTTGATGTTGTTGTTTTGACTTTTGGGAACCCTAGTTTAATGATTTTAATTTTTTGATTTGTACATTTTTTTTGAATTTCTTGTTTACTGAAGTTGGAATTGGTTAAGATATTATCTATTGATTTTGTGAATTGAGTGAAGTTTAAAAGCCAATAATGAATTTTGCTTTTAAGGCTTAAGCTTTCTTTGAATTTAGTAAAAGCTAGATCATGGATGTATTGAATGTGTTTGCAGTTTTCTCCAAGGTTTACTAGTCTGAGGTCTGGGCAATAATAGCTATGAATTGTTTTTTTAAAAAAATGATTGAGTTCAATTATTTTGAATTTAAATAGTAAGGTTAATATTTTGTTTGGTAAAAAAATGTGTTTATGTTGAAACCTTCCTTTAAATTTAATCAGAGGTTTTTGTTTGCCGCTAGAAAACAAGTAAAAATTGGCTTTGTGGCTATGGTCCTTTAATAGCTGATTTATCAAATGCTTTTGTGATATACAAACGCCATTATCTTGGAATTTTTGTATTGGACGCAGGTCAATTACTATGTTTTTTTTGATGTGTGGCATAAAGTTGGTTGACGATTTTTTGGAATTCTTTTTTAAACCTTGTTGGACAGAAGTTTTTAGCCTGATTTTGAATTTTCTCAGAGTCGAAGTTGACTTTTTCAAATTTTGTAATTGTTTCATTTAGGTCATTGTACGTTTGATTTTTGAAAAACATACCACATTTAGAGTTTAATATTTCAGTTGCTCCCCCTTTTTGATAAGCGATGACTGGACAGCCGTTGATGAGTGCGTCTACGATGGTGATACCAAAGTCTTCTTCTTGTGGAAAGATCATGCCTTTAGCATGTTGTAAGTAGGCATTTCGTGCCTTATCAGAAATGTACCCTAGTAGTTTAATCTTCTGACTAGTAATTAGATTTTCGAGTTGTCCTCGTTCTTCTCCTTCTCCTATTATTATGAGTTTTTTGCCGTTTTTATTAAAGGCCTTTATTATCAAATCAAAACGTTTGAATCCTTTGAGTCGCCCGAGTGCTACATAGTACTCTCCTTTTTCAATGCGATTAAGTTTTTCATATTTGGTATCGCTGGCAGGGTGGATAACTTGGCTTTCTAAGCGATAGTATTTCTGGATTCTTTTTTGGACTGTATAAGAGTTACATATAATTTTGTCTATTCGTCGGCTTGCTAAGAAGTCTAAGTTACGTAATTTATGAAGACTTGGTTTTAATAAGTTAAAGAGGGTTTTTGGCATGGAACGTAAAAAATAATCTTTTCCATCTGCCCATAGGTAGCGTGTTGGATTGTGCATATATGCAATATGTAGAGTTTTGGGTTTTGTGAGAATGCATTTCGAGAGTGCCCAGTTTGAATTTATAACTAGGTCGTATTTGTCAAAGTTGAAGTTTTCGAAAGCTCCTGGCATGCATCCAAAGAACAGTTTGTAAAATTTATAAGCTAAAGGAATCTTTTGCAGGTAGCTTGTGATCACATTGTAGTTGTGAAATTCTTTGAGGTTTGGGTTGTAAACGCTTGTGTATATATCTGCATTTGGATAGCATTCTAAAATATCTAGTAAGACTTTTTCAGCTCCACCAATTTTTACCAGCCAGTCGGTTACGATTGCAATTTTAATTTTGGACATAATACATGTAAAAAGTCTTCATTAGTGTATAATAAAATCAGTTAAATTGCCACTATGAGTTTTTTGTTGTTTGTTTTCGGTTTGATTTTGTTGTTGCAAGGGGCAAACTTATTAATTGATGGATCTTTAAGTTTAGGAAAACGTTTTAAAGTCTCATCTGTGGTTTTAGGTTTGACGGTTGTGGCTTTTGGAACTTCTGCTCCAGAGTTAGCTGTTATTTTACGTTCGGTTTTTATGAACGAAAACGAAGTTGCTATGATTGCTATTTTTGCTTCTTCTATTTTAAATATTTTTCTAGTGCTTGGTGTGTATGCCATTTTAGCTAAGGTAGTGTTTGCTAAAAGAATAGTTAAGCGAGAAATCCCTTTTAATATACTGGTAGCCGGTATATTGGTCTTTTTGTTAAATGATTTTGGAACCACTACTCAACTTTTGTCTTTTTCAGATGGTGTGATTTTATTACTTTTGTTTGCTTATTTTTTACGGTCGGTTTATTTGTATCATCCTTCTATTTTTGAATCTGGTTTAAAGCCTAAAATTTATTCATTAGGTGCTTCTTTAGCATTTGTGCTGTCTGGTATTGCAGCTTTGTTGTTAGGTTCACATTTTGTTTTAGATTCGATAGTTGCAATTTCAACTGACTTTGGATTATCTAAAAGGTTTTTATCTGCAACTATGGTAGCCTTTGGAACTTCTTTGCCAGAATTGTTTACTGCAATTGTCGCTTTGCATAAAAAACATTCGGATTTATTACTTGGGAATTTAGTAGGTTCTAATATTTTTAACCTATGCTTTATATTAGGTTTAGGTGCAATCTTTAGGCCAATCGAATATAATATGGCTTGGAATATAGACTTGGCCTGGATGTTTTGGTCTAAGGTTTTGCTGTTTTTGTTTTTAGTTCAAAAACCTCGTTTTGAATTACTTAGATCACAAGGTTGGGTGTTTATTTTGATGTTTTTTGTTTACAGTGCGATTTTATTTTTGTAATTTATCGTTTGCTTTAGCTAGAAATATTTGAGCCACATTGTTGTCTGGTTCTCGACTTAAAAGCCTTTTAGCTATTTTACAAACGTTTTCGTACTTTGCGGCTTTAAATTGATCCCCCATATATTCGTAAATAACATCAATGGAACTTTGGTCCAATAGCCCTTTGTACCTATCTGCCAATTTAAATTTTAAATTACCTATTTTTTGTTCTAGTAGAACGTTGAGGTATATGAATCCGATGAATATGCTTGCAATTGCAAGTACCATGTTTAAGTTTTTGTCTAATTTAATATTAACTAAGATGTTAAACCCGGTATGTAAGATACACGCTAGTGTTACTCCAAAGATTATTCGGTTTCTTTTGAATTTTTGGTAGGCATTTACGGCTAAGGTATGTCCGGTCCATTTTTTGAAGCTTAGAATGTCTTTGGCAAATTTGCTCACGCCGTAAAAATAAGCGATAATTCCGCTCCAGACTAGATGTCCACAGACAGTTAGTAGTGATCTTTGTACAAAAAGATTAAAAACGAATTTGTGGTCTCCTGAGGTGTTATTGTACCCTCTAGCGTAATAGACTATGTTTTCACCAAAAGCAAAGGCTAGTCCGGCTAGTATCCCAAATTTTAACGAATCTCCCATAGTTATAATTAGTTCTGGGTTTCGTTTGTCTACAATATAGGTGATGAGAAATTTGATGATTTCTTCGCTGGAAGCAAACCAAATAATAGTAAAGGCAAACCAACTATAATTGGCTAGAGGGTTTATGAGGTTGTATAAGTATCGTGTAAAATTTAAGCTGGGTTCGATGTCTGTGATTTTGACGTAAGCTACTTGGTAGCCAAGTATGACTATAGCTGTAATACATCCAAACAAAAAGACTCCAAAATAGGTTTTGAAGTTATGGTCTCTGCGTTTCATAAAATATGCTGCCCAAAGGATCGCAGGGATGAGTGCTAATAGGATACTGATGATTTGGTAGACCATGTTAGATGGTTTTAGCTTCGTTTAGAGTTTGTGTCATTGGAACAATTTGATCGATACCAACTACATTTAGAATGTCTACAACGTTAGCTTGTGCTTTTGCTAAAACAAGTTTTGAATTTTTGCTTTGTAATCGATTGAAAAAATCAGCAATAAAACCAATTGATTTAGAATTCAGGTATGTTAGTTGTTCTAGGTCTAAAATTACACGTGAATTTTCTGTGCATTGTTCGATAACAGCATAAACTTGTGTTGAAAATTCGTTCACTGTTGATTCATCTAGCTGCCCTTGTAGGCTGATTATATGAATGTTGTTTTCGCTTTGCGTTTGTATTTTGATTTCTGCCATTGGATAGTATTAAATTGTTAATTTTAAGTGTGTTGGATCATGTTTGTTATCGGTTTGAAATTCTGGATCATTGAGATATTTTTTGACTCTGACTTTGACTCCACCGTTTTGGCGATCTGTGATTTCTAATTCATCGGTCCATTTTTCTACGATGTAAGCTAGTCCTCTACCTCTAATCCCAAGTTCTAATTGGCTTTTTTTGGAATTAGATTTGTATTTTGCAAGAATTTTGTTAGCGATTTTTTCGGAATTTTTCCCATGGTCTTCAACTGTAATTTCTATCGATTTTTCTGGATCAGAAATAAAAGTTATAAGTATAAAATCATTAGGGTTTGAGCCGTGTTCTATTGCATTGTTACAGAGTTCGTCTACCACTGATTGGAAGCGGTAAGCCCATTGTTTTGAGAAATCTGTGGTATTTTCAATCATTTTTAAGGTAAAGTCTCGAATACCAGACATGAAGTAAGCATTGGTTGGTAATTCTATGCGAATTATTACTTTGTCTTGTGTTTTTTTGTCTTGCATAAACTTAGTTTTATCTCGTTATTATACATGAAAAACTTTGTTTTCACAAGGATTTCCTTTAAAATAATTTTATAATTTATTTTTTTGTTAAAAAGATCCTTTTTTATACTGTTTTTTTTCTTCTTCTCGGTAGCTCTTGCTGATTTTGATGTTGATTCAATTCAGATTTCTAATGATTTAGATTTTAGTTGGGAGTCTGAAGATATTACAAACGTTGACTTGTACCTTTTACACCCTTCTAAGAAGGTCTTTCCTTTAGTAGATTTTCAGAAGGCTACTTTTTTAAAACAAAAGGCGTATAATGTTTCACGTTTTTATTTTAATGTTCCAGGTCAATATAGTTTATTGGCTTATGATCAGGCTGGTGATTTAATAGTTAGTAAGGATTTTGCTGTTTTATCTAAAGATATTGGTGGAAATGTAGAGGTTGATCAGCAACATTTTGAATTTGTTGATTTACCTTTGTCTGTTAAGGTTTTAGAAGAAGTTTCTTTTTCTTTGCGCTCTTTGGATCTTACTGGTGAGTTAGATCCTAGTTATTTAGGAACTGTGCGTTTTGAAGTTGAAGGTGATTTTAATGCAGAGTTACCAACTGACTATGAATTTATAGATTCCGATGTTGGAGAACATTTGTTTTCTTCTGGTTTAATGTTTTCTACTAAAGGTTTACATACTTTAAAAGTTTTTGATATAAATGATGATACTTTAGTTGCTGAAGCTGAAGTTTCTGTTATTGAGAAACAAGAAGACTCTGATGCGGAGGTCTTGTTAGAAATTACTCAGCCTTCTTTTGATTTTTCTGATTCTAGCCAAATTCAATTTGTTGGTAAAACAAATGCTGGTCTAGATGTTCAATTGTTTGAAAATGATGTCTTGCTTGAAACTTATCAAGCAGATTCCGAAGGAAATTTTGATTTTTTGTCTCCTGCATTGGCTGATGGTGATTATAAATTTAACTTAGTAGTCAATGGAGTGAAATCCACTGATAAAAATGTGAAAATTAAAACCCAAACTCTAAATTTAGAAAGTTTTGAGATTGCAAAGTTAGATTTAATTCCTTCTGAAATGTTTGAATTTAATGGTTCCTTAAGTGATTTAGCTAGTTCGGCCTCGATTGTAATTAATGGTATTAAAACTCCTTTGATTGTTGATGATACTGCTCTTTCTGGTCAGGTTTCTGCTCCATTATTGCCTGGTGAATATGAGGTGTTAATATTAGTTCAAGATGAGTTTTTAAAAACTACCACTTTTAAACTTGATAAAAAAATTAAGGTAAGTTTAGGTTCTGAATCCTCATCTGAGGATTCAGTAGATTCTTTTATAAATGATATTGAATTTTCGGATGAAGTTATTTTAGATCCTAATTTTGAAACCCCGTCTGCAATTTCTGATTTAACTTTAGATGTAGCAGATAAAACTGTTACATTAAAGTTTAACCATGCGAAAGATGACTCTGGAATTGCTTTTTATGAAATTTTATATGGTCAAGCACAAGATAACTTGAATGTAAAAATTGATACTAATGGACCTGTTAATGAATGGTTTATCCCTAATCTTGTAAATGATGTTGAGTATTTTTTTCAAGTGCAAGCGATAGATTTAGATGGTAATGTGGGTGAAGCGAGTCCAGTTGTGTCAGCTATTGCTGGCCGTCCAAACTCTACTAGTATGTATGGTACAGCATCAACTAATGCTTATGCTGCATCTGATGTTGGACCTGATTTGTGGATTGCGATTTGTTTAGCTATGGTGGTTGCATTTTATGCTAGGATTAAATATTTTTTATTGAAGGTTTATCACTTTTTTGCCTCTTAGTTTTGTTTTAGTAGTTGTTTTGCGTTGTATAGAAATTTTATCCCGCTTTTGCCAAGTAACATGTTTATTTCGAGTTCTGTGAATCTCGCAAATTGTTCTACTGTTGTTATCCCATATTGGGCTAGGGCTTTGGTTGTATGTCTGCCAAGTCCTTGGATGTTTATAATGCTCATAGATTTAAATTAAATTACATATTCATAATAGGTGAGTAAGTCCTCACCGTCAACTATAATTTCTTGTTTTTTACACATTTCCCTGTATAATCAGAAAGATTACTCTTTACATATGTATGATTTTTTACACTCATTCGTAAAATATATTACTGAATTATTTACACTTGTATTATTTGCACGTATTTTAATGTCATGGTTCAACCCTAGACCTAATGCAATTTATTATTTTTTAATTGATTGTACTGACCCATTGTTAAAAATGGTGCGAGGTTTGTTACCACCGCTAGGTTTTTTAGATTTAAGTCCATTATTAGCTTTTTTCTTAATTCAATTGGTTTCTTCCTTTCTGTTGCAAATTTTACATTTAATTTTTGTCTAATATGTATATCTACGATTCTTTTTCTCGTTCTAAGAGAAAATTTAAAAATGAAGGTAAAGTTAATATGTACTATTGTGGACCGACAGTTTATGATGATATTCATTTAGGAAATGCACTTTCTGCAGTACGAGCCGATTTGATAAGGCGCTTTTTAATTGCTAAGGGTTATAAGGTTAAATTTGTTGCAAATTGGACTGATATTGATGATAAGATGATTGATAGAGCAGTCCTTAAAAAAATAAAAGTTTCAGAATTAGCCGCTGAAGTTATACCTCAAATTGAGGATGTTTATAATAAGTTAAATGTTTTACCTGTAGATCAACGTATGTTTGCAACTCGTTCTATGAATGAAATTTTTGAAATGGTAAAAATACTTTTATCTCGTGATGTAGCTTATAAAATAAGCGATGGTATTTATTTTGATGTTAGTAAGTTTGAGGCTTATGGACAACTCTCTAATCAAGATTTATCTGCTTTAGAGGCTGGTACGCGTGTTGATGTGAACGATGAAAAACGTAATCCTCAAGATTTCGTATTGTGGAAACATGCCAAGCCTAATGAGCCTATTTTTAAAGATTCCGAGAGCATTGTGCCAGACGGAAGACCAGGGTGGCATATTGAATGTTCTGCTATGAATTATATTGCTTTTGGAGGTGAGACTGTGGATATTCATTTAGGTGGGATTGACTTAAAGTTTCCACACCATGAGTGCGAAATTGCTCAATCAGAAGCTTGTTTTGGCAATAAGTTTGTTGATTTTTGGTGTCATAATGGTTATTTACTTACAGATGGTGAAAAAATGTCTAAGTCTTTAAATAATTTTAAGTATGCTAAGGATTTATTTTTAGAATTCAATCCATTAGATTTACGGTTTTTCTTATTAGCTACCCATTATCGTGCCCCATTGGAGTTTACATTGAAAGCTATGCAAGCGGCTTCTAATGCACGTTATAAATTACAAAATTTTTACGCTTATATTTTTAAGACAACTGCAAGTAAAGATAGCTCTGAAACTTTGTTATCCTCAATTAAGGAAGCAAAACAGTTGTTTTTTGATGCTATGGAAGATGATTTTCAGATTTCTAAAGCTTTATCTCATATTTTTGATTTAATACACTTGGTATTTCACAAGGATGATTATACTAAATCTGAGTTAGGTGCCTTACAGGAATTTCTAACAGAAATTAATCTTGTTTTAGGTGTATTTAAGACTGATTTGCAGATCCCTGTTTATGTGTTAGATCTGGCCAAAAAACGTTATGAGGCTCGTTTAAATAAAGATTACGCAACTTCTGATAAGTTAAGGATGGAAATTCACAACTTAGGTTATCAAGTTCGTGATAACCAAGATTGTTATGAGGTGTATTGATCTGGTAAGCATTTGAGTACATCCCCCGCTCCCATGATTACAAGTAATGTTGTTTTTTGTATTAGTTTTTCAAAGTTTTCTTTGGTTTTTAATAGTCCTTGGCTGTATGTTGCTTTGTTACCGATTCCTTCACAGAGCTCTATACATAGTTGAGAATCGTCCATGTTTTTTTCATCTCTAGCTTTGTATATATTTGGAATTATTACTCTATCAGCTAATTGTAGGCTATTTTTGAATTCTTGCATGAGAGATTTAGTTCGGCTAATTTGGTGTGGTTGATAAATCAAGGTTATTTTTTGGTTTGGGTACATATTCTGAATGCCTTTTAGCGTTGATGTTATTTCGGTTGGATGGTGTGCGTAATCATCTATTATTGTTAGATGTTTATTTTGAAAGATGATTTCTTGGCGTCTTTGGGTTCCTTTGAAATTTCCTATAGCATTTTTAATTATTTCTTCTCTGATTCCGTATAGGGATGCAACTACGCTGGCTGCATTCGCATTTGAGTTGTTGTGATCGATTTTTAAATTGTATACATATGGTGTCTGCTTATTAAAATAACTAACATTTAGGTGTGGTGGAATTTCTAGGTTTTGGCTTAGTTTGCATTCTTGGTTTAAGATAAGATTTTTTTGAGTTTGATTTATAAGTTTTTGAAAATTTTCTAGATAGGATTTTTGGCTTGGAAAACTATCAAAGTGTTCGTGCTCTAAGTTAGTAATTACTAGTGTCTCAGGTTGGTAATTTAAGAATCCTCCTTGGTATTCGCAGGCTTCTGCAATAAAAACGCTACTATTTGGATTGATGATGTAGTTTTGATTGTTATGTCCGAGTAATTTGGAACCTATTAGTGCTGAAAATTTTTCTTGGTTTTGACTAAAAATGTCAATTAGCATTCCAGTGGTAGTGGTTTTTCCGTGGGTTCCACTTATTGCAATGAGTGGGTATTCTTTTAAGATCATACCTAGAGCTTCTGGATAGCTTAATGAGTCAATCTGATGTTTGTTGAACTTTTCTCTAATAGGATGGTTTGCTTGGATAGCAAGGCTATAGATTACAAGGTCGTATGTTTGAATGTCCCCTTTGAATTCATTAAAATTTTCTTTTTTAAGTTCTTCAAAATTTTGGTTTTTTTGGTCATCATGAATATCTACCTTTAGGTTAAGGTTTTTCACATGTCTAGCAAGCGCACTCATGCCTATACCTGCAGCACCAAGCAAGAGTATTTTTTTGTAATTTTTATAACTTTTCTTTATCATATTTTTAGTTTAAATGATCTATGCTTTCAAAACAAACTAAAATTGTCTTAGCCCTCGAATTGCTTTTTGCATTTTATATGATTTTATCAATTACAATGAGTGAATTTGAGATATATAAGGTTGAAAAATATATTATGGAGTATGAGCAACAAAATTTAGAGATTTCATTGGAAAATCAAAGCTTATTGGATTTGTTAGATTATTATTCTTCCCCTGAATATCGAGATAAAATCGCAAAACAAAATTTAGGTTTAGTTTTACCCGGTGAAAAGGTTTTAGTTATACCAGAATCACACTCTCTGACTGATTCACAGCGTTTTGAGAAAAGTTTAGCTTTAGAAAAACAACAGTTTTTTGTAGATCAGCCAAATTATAAAAAATGGCTAATTTATTTTTTTGGCTATTGATTTTTATCTTTTTTTTCTTTAAAATAGCTCTGTTTAATACATGGCAGGATAGCTCAGATGGTTAGAGCACAGGACTCATAAGCCTGGGGTCGTGGGTTCAATTCCCACTCCTGCTACCATTTTTGGTCTATATATCTTTGGAGTATGATTTGTGCAGATATTGCATCTTTAACTTTATTGAAACCGATTTGTTCTTTTTTGGGAAATTGTTGGTAGATTTCTTTGGCTTGATCAGTACTAAAGTCTTCATTGACTTTAATAACAGGTAGACAAAGGTTTTTACTGAGTTTTCTAATTAGGTTTTCTATAGGAAAATTTTTGTTTTGGTATAAGTTTTCGCCAACAATGATCGTATTTATTTGTTCATCCTGGATTATTTTTGGCAATAAACTTAATAAATCTTGCGTTGAGATTGATTTATATCGAAAAGCGATAGTTTGTAAACTATCGCTTATTGCTAGTCCGCATAATTTGGAACCAAGATCGATTCCAAGGAGTTTATTCATTGTCTTCGGCAGTAACGTTTAATTTAACCATTGCGGTAATTGATGAACCAAGGTTTACAGCTATTGATTCGTGTACACCGGCTTCTTTTATATCTTGACTGATTTTGATATTGTTTGGTCCTACTGATAAGTTGTATTCAGTCAGGATCAATTCAGCAATTTTGTTTTGACTAACTTTAGCGTAAAGTTTACCTTTTTTGGTAACCTTAGAACTAAGTTTCAGGGTTTTGCCATTGATCTGTTCGTATTTTGCTTGAGCTTCTTTTTTAGCTTCTGCTAATTTTGCTTGGACTTGCTTTTCAACCTCTGCGGCTTCTATTAGTTTACCTTTAGTTGCGAAGCTTGCAAGGTTTTGTGGTAGTAAGAAGTTCATAAAATAACCTCTTTTTACGTTTACCGCTTGTCCTTTTTGACCTAGGTTTTTTACGTTTTCTTGTAATATTACTTGGATTTGCATGATATCTAATTAAGTTTCCATTTATGTATGTTACTTAGACGTTGTGCTAAGTTTGTATAATCACTAATGATTTTACGGTTTTTTACGCGCTTGTCAATTAAAATTCTGTTATTTTCTGTATGCAGGAAAATTGCAGGTACAATTTGTTTGAGTTTTTTATTGAGAGATTGAATTAAGTCCCCTTGTAGATTCTGCTCACTTTTTCTTAAATTAATTAATAAATTATCAATTAATGGATCTTTTAAATTACTTAAATTAAGTTTATTTGGCTTGGCTTGTGAGCTATGCCAGAAGCTAAAAGCGTCAAAGTTATTTCCTAGGTCTTGACCATACAAAATTAAATCATATTCTTTTTTCAATAATAAGTTTTGGAAAATATCTAGATCATATTGTTGTGGGATAAGTTTAATACCGATTTTTTTGAAGTTTTCAATTAAGTGTTCAATGATTATTTGATTTGTTTTGTTTTTGCTTGGATTCACCTGATAGTTTGGATAAGTCAACGTGAGTTGGATAGCTTGGTTGTTGTAGTAAAATTGGTTGTTTTGTAGTTTTAAGCCTGCTTCAATTAGTAGATTTTGGATAATGTTAATTTTGATATCTGGAATGTTTTTAATGTTATCAAATTGAAAGAAAGGATTAGCAATAATTGTTTGATCTTTGAGTTTTGGAACTAGATCTTTTTTGTTGGCAGCCATATTTAAGGCCGAACGTATATTAATGTTTCTTAAGAATTGATTGTTAGTATTAAAAAATACTGCCTGGTATCGTGGAAGACTAACTGATTTTATAAATTTATTAGGGTTGATTGCTATTTCTCCTTCCTGGAGTCCAACTAAATCGTCAAAGTTACTTTGTTGCTTTATAGCATGGTCTTTGTTAAAAATTGCATGATAATTGATTTGTCTGTTCTGAACTTCTTTTTTTTGTTTTTTGAGTTTGAATATGCTTTGGCTGTCTTCTTGTGTTTCAGATTCGATTTTATAATTATTGTTACCATTAAGATCTTCGAAATTGAGTTGATTAATATCTTGGTTTTCTAGATCTGTTTGTGCAAAAATTGGAATTTCAAGGTTTGCAATAAAAAAGCTATTGGCTTGTGGTATCTCAAATACAATTTCTTGGTTTTTATTTTCGTATATTTCTGTTTTTTGAAAATTTTGTTTTATTAGTGGGTTTTTATACTCTGGTGACAAATAAAGTTCTTGTAGTGTGTAAATTATGTCTTTGTTGCTTATTGCTTCGTCATTGTGCCAAAATTGGTTGGGTTGTAATCTTAATTTTATCGTTTTAGATTCGTTTTCAATTATAAATGTACAAAGATCTGCTTCAAAACCTTTGGTTTCAGGATTGTATTTAATTAATTTTTTGTATTCTAACTCAGATAAATCTCGACTGGCTTGATCTTTGTTAAAATAAATAGGGTTATATTGCGTAAAATTTGAATATGATCCAATTGTGATGATTTTATTTGGATCGTTAAAAAATGGTGAGATGATAGCATTTATAATTTGAGTAAATATAATTACTAAAATTAGTCCAAATAAGACTTTGGTTATTAAAACATCCTTTTTTTTGTACCTTTTTAAGACTGAATTCATTTAGACAAAATGAAAACTCAAGGAAATCCCTAAGAACAAGATTGCTAGTACCATAGTGATATTGAATAGAACTTTTTCTGCACCTCTTTTTTGGGCATAGAATTCTCCTGCTCCCCCAAAAGTTGCTGATAGACCTCCCCCTCTGGCTTGGCTTAAAATTGTAATAATTAAGAGTAGACTAACTACCGTATATACTATTTTGATTGCACTCATTTTAAACTATTAAATTTTTGATATAATCTAAGATCCCAATTACAATACCAACTTTTATGTAAGAAATAAAGTCATTTGTGATTATAATTCCGTTGTTTTGTAGAATGATGTTGCTAAAGCTTACACAAAATAAGATTATACAAGCTTGGATTATTACACTGGATACTCCTAAAGTTAAGATTTTTAGTGGAAAGTTAATTAGTTTAACAATTGGTTTAATGAGTAAGTTAAATATATACAGTATGATGCTGTATAGAATAAGGTTTTCCATTGATTGGATTTGGAGTGTAGTGCTTAATATCTTGCTACAAGCTATTAAAATTAATCCATTACATACGATGTTGATTAATAACCTGATCATAAGTAAGTATTGATTATTTTTTTAACTTCATTAACTGTTTTGTCTAGCTGTTGGTCTTTGTTAAAGATTATGTGGTTGCATTGTTTAGCAAATTCTAATTCGATGTGGTAGGATTTTTCTCTTTCTTTGAGGTTAATTTCGCTTATTGCTTGTCTTTTTTGAATCCTGTTTTTGAGTTCTTCCCAAGTTTCTGTTGTTAAGAAGATTGATACTAGTTGTTGTTTCGGAAATACTTTTGCGATGTCTTTAAATCCTTGATAGTCTATTTCTCTAATTATATGACTTTCTTTGAGTTTTGTTTGGATAGATCTTCTGTCAGTACCATAATAGTGTTGGTTGTGTATTAGTTGATACTCTAAAAATTCGTTGTTTTTAATTTTATTTTGAAATTCTTCGATACTGACAAAGTGATAGGTCTCTCCATTTTTTTCATTATCTCTAATTGGTCTTGACGTATATGATATGGGATAAAAAAAATCTTGGTATGTGTTTTTTAATTCTTTTATGATGCTTCCTTTTCCACATCCGCTTGGACCTATGATTGCAAAAAACTTATTTTCTTTCATTTTGATTTGACTTGGTTAGTACTATGGGTTATAATTGAATATAGTTTATACGAACTTTGACAGATTGTAAAGTAGGAATATAGGAAGTGGATTTCTATAAGGGTGGTAGGTGGAGCTACTTCTAGGCTAGGTTACTAAGGTTACGACTTTCGTATCGTAGTACAAGTGGTCATAAGTACATCTACCGGTCAAGTTACTGGTTTAGTACTTTTTCGTTTATCACCCTTATAAAAGTCCATTTTATTAAAATGGTAAATCTTCTATACTTATTTCATCACTATTTTCAGCACTTGGACTGCTTTGGTTAGTATTTTGCTGCATGTTACTTAGATCGTCAGAATTCATGGGGCGGTTTTTTGGTAGCATGATTACGTTATCTGCAATTATTTCTGTTTTGTAGTTTTTCTTTCCATCTTCTCCTTCCCAATCTCTAGTTTGGATTCTACCTTCAAGAAATACCTTGTCACCTTTATGTAAATAGTTTGATACGATTTCTGCCAATTTACCCCATGCAACAATATTGTGAAATTCTGCCTTTTCTTTTTTTTGTCCTGTTTGATCAACCCAGGCGTGATTTGTTGCGACTGTGAATGAACAAACACTAGTTCCTGCTGGTGTTGATCTCAATTCTGGATCTCGAGTTAGATTGCCAAGTAATTGTGCTCTGTTTAATGTAATACTCATGGTAAAAATTTAATTGTTACGTGTTATTGCAATTGTATTCAAATTTAAGCTTCGGGTCAAATGATAATCTTAGGTAGACAAATCCACTTAAATACCCTAGTATAAAAGCTGTTATATAAATAAATATTAGGATATGTTGGGTTTTATTCATTTTGGAAATCAGTTAGATTTATCACTTGCTGAGCTTGGTAATTTTATTGATTTTGATCGCAAGTGCTTATATGATAACTTTCTTTTGTTTAATAATTCTAAATTTTATGATCTCCCTTATGATTCAATGGGTGGAGTTCGAGCTGCTTACCGAATAGTTGCTAAATCTGAATCAGAATTTTTGAGTTATTTATCTAGATTTGATAAAGCTGATGATAAGAAACATGTTTTATTAGATTCAAATTTTATGAAACCTCATCATTTACGTAAGATGTGTGTGGGTTTTAATAATATTAAATTTAAATATGCCTTTAAGGCTACTGACTATCGCCCAGTACGTTTTCAGAATAAGAAGGATGTTTTTGTTTATATTCTAAAGTTTAAATCTCAGGTCTATTTTTTAGAAGCTTTTTTTATTGCAAATGCTAAGAAGTATGCGATACGTGATTATAAGAAACCTTATAGAGATGCAAAACTCGGTATGTTACCACCAAAGCTTTCTCAGATGATGTTAAATATAGCAACTAATACTAATGCTATTTATGACCCGTTTTGTGGAACGGGAAGCCTTTTAATGGAGGCGGTTTTATCTGGTACTAAAAATGTGTACGGGTCTGATTATAAGCAAGAAAATATTGAAGGAACAGATAAGAATCTATTTTTTATGCAACGAAAATTTGGTTTAAATTTTCAATCGAATGTTTTTATGCAAGATGTGACTAAGAAGTTTAATGATGTGCCAAATTTTAACGCATTAATTTCTGAAGGATATTTAGGTAAGCCATTGCATGGAAATGAGCCAGATAATTTTTTGAAAGCTCAAATGCATACTGTTTTTGAGTTATATTTGGATTTTTTTAGAAATTTATCATTAGCAGCAAAATCAGATTTTGAACTTGTAATGTGTTACCCGATTTTTCCTAAAATTGCTGCAGATTCTGATGCTAGCTTTTTTAATTTACTTGGAAAGATTTCAGAATATGGTTACGAGCTTGAACCTATTTCAAGACAATTTAAAATTAAAACCGCCCTTTATCAAAGAAATAATCAGTTTGTGCATCGTTTAATTTTTAAGTTAGGTTTTAAAAAAGTATAAAAAATGCTTGCAAAGCTTAAAATCTTTGTATATTATTTTGAAGCTTGAAAAAAGCATGCCTTCCCGGGTAGCTCAGTGGTAGAGCAGTTGGCTGTTAACCAATTGGTCGTCGGTTCGAGTCCGACCCCGGGAGCCATTTTATTATGTTTGCTTTGTGACTTGTGTTATACTTAGCCTATATGCAATCTTATGAATGAATTGAATGTACTACGAATTGGTGGGGGGTTATTAGTATCTGATTCTGAACCCAAATTGCGTTTTGCAAAAGTTGCGGAGCTTGTTAATGAAGTTTTGAATTTTAATCAGGACTATCTTTGGTTGGTTATTATTGATTTATCTGAATTGCAAATTAAAGATGTTCGGTCTTTTTCAATATATGATCACTGGACTTCAGATATCTATAAGTATGTTTCTACGCCAGAGGTTTTAAAAATCAATGTAGGTTTAGTTAAAGAATTAAATATATTGGAACGGACACCTGTGTTTCTTTTGAAAACTTCAATGTGTGACTTGGGCTTAGAGAATCAAAATTCTCTTTTGCGTTATGCTTTAGAATCTTCCATGCATACCTTATCTTTTATTGATGACGTGACTGATTATTCATTTGATGTTTATATGGATTCAATTTTAAATTTTATTTCTTTTGAGCAAAAATATGTGCCTAAGCATTATGTCGCACTTTGTTCTGATTTTAATCGCTTGCATTTTGACTCTAATATTATGTATTTGGAACATATGCAGGAATATTTTCGATATGCTTCCATTTTTAATGGTGATTGGTTAATACAGAAATCGTTAGAAGAAGGAGAATTGTTTGAGTTTTTAAAAAGGTCTTTATTGAGCGGTAGATGACTTGCTATTTTCTTGAACTACTAGTATAGTTGACACAACTTTACTTATATATATGAAAATTTTTAATGTAGCCATAGTAGCTCACGTAGATCATGGAAAAACAACTTTAGTTGATGCTTTATTAAAAGCCTCAGAAAACTTTGATGATCATAAGGGGTTAGATGAAAGAGCAATGGATTCTAACGATCAAGAAAAAGAAAGAGGTATTACAATTTATGCCAAGAATGCATCTATTAACTACAAGGGTAATAAAATTAATATAGTTGATACTCCTGGCCATGCTGATTTTGGTTCGGAAGTTGAAAGGGTTTTAAAAACTGTTGATGCTGTAGTTTTAGTAGTTGATGCGTATGAAGGTCCTATGCCTCAAACTAAATTTGTATTAAAGAAGTCTTTAGAGTTAGGTCATAATGTTTTGGTTTGTATAAATAAGATCGATAAACCAATGGCTCGCCCTGATGAAGTGGTTGATTTGACTTTTGATCTTTTTGCTCAACTTGGAGCTTCTGATGATCAGTTAGACTTTCCTTATATTTACGCTGTTGCCAAAGATGGAGTTGCGGTACGTGAATTAAATGATCCTCAGGATAACATTAATCCCTTTTTAGACTTTTTGTTAGAAAATGTAAAGGAGGCTGATCAAAATGTAGATGCTGATTTTATGATGCAGCCATCTAGTTTAGCTTATGATAATTTCTTGGGAAGGTTAGCTATTGGTCGTGTTTATTCTGGAGTTTTAAAAGCAAACTCTACTGTTACAGTAGTTGATTTAGAGGGAAATAAACGTTCTCGCAAAGTTACTAAAATCTTTGCCTATAACCAAATGGATAGAGTCGAAGTTCAAGAAGCTAAGGCTGGTGACATTGTCTGTATTGCAGGGATTGAAGATATTTATGTTTCTGAAACCATTTCAAATAACCCAGATGTACAAGCTTTAGATGCTATTAAGGTTGATCCACCAGCGTTAGCAATTGAATTTATGGTTAATGATTCTCCTTTTGCTGGACAAGAAGGGAAGTTTGTGACTTCGCGTCATATTTTGGATAGGTTGGAAAAGGAACTTGAAACTAATGTAGGTTTAAAAATAGAAAGAAAAGAAAACTCTGATGCAATTAAAGTATTTGGTAGAGGTGAAATGCATATTGCAGTATTGATTGAAACCATGCGCCGTGAGGGTTTTGAATTACAAATTTCACAGCCAGAAGTTTTAATGCAAGAAATTGATGGTGTAAAAAATGAACCAATCGAATCAGTAGTAATTAATGTTCCAGATGAAATGTCTGGCTCTATTATTGAAGCATTAGGTCAACGTAAAGGTATTATGAAGAATATGGTAGCTGAAAATGGAAATACAATGCTAGAATTTGAATGTCCAACTCGTGGTATTTTAGGTTTTCGCTCAATTTTCTTATTACTTACTAAGGGTGAAGGTACTTTTTACCATGCATTCTCACATTTTTCTCCATATGTAGGTCCTATTCAAAAGCGTCAGGTTGGCTCTATGATTTCTGGTGAAAATGGTACTGCGCTTTCATATGCTCTTTATAATTTACAGGCTCGAGGTCCTTTGTTTATTGGTCCTTCAACTGCCGTATATGAAGGTATGATTATTGGTGAGCATAATCAAGGTACTGACTTAACAGTTAACCCTACTAAGGGTAAAAAGTTAACTAATGTTAGGGCTTCTGGTTCCGATGATGCGTTAACTTTAACTCCACCGATTGAAATCAATTTAGAAAAAGCTATCGAATATATTAAAGATAACGAATATGTTGAAATTACTCCAAGTACTATTCGTTTACGTAAGAAGTATTTAACTGAGAACGAAAGAAAACGGAATAAATAAAAAAAAGGCCATATGGCCTTTTTTTTTATCCTATCAAGTCCGTTGTTTGATCTTTAATATTTGATTGTATTTCTCTTGGTGTTTGTATATTATCATTCAGTTTGTCCCAAAAACTTATAACTTTGTTGATGTCGTATCCTTCTTTTCCTAGAAATAATCTTGAATAAGTGGATTGTATTTGATCTAATGTTGCACCGATTTTAATCCATTTTTTTACGTCTTCAAAAAAGCTGTCTTCATTTTCATATTGCCAGAAATTTTCTGGTATGTTAACGATGTACATGTTTTCAGGTTAAATTAACAGCACTATACATGCGCGCTTAATTAAGTCAAGGTCTAATTAATTAATTCCTCTAACCTTTTAATAAATCTAGCTGCTTCTGCTCCATCTATGATTTGGTGATCGTAGCTAAAACTGATTGGAATTATTGTATGTGAGTGGATATGCTCTCCTTTAAATCCAATTTTTTCTTCCATGCTACCAATTCCAAGATTAACTATGTTGCCTGGGTTTAAAACTGGAGTAGCGAATTTTCCGCCTATTGATCCATAGTTGGTTATACATGCGGTTGAGCCTTGTTGGTCACTCGCATTTAGTTTCCGGCTCTTAGCTTTTTCAGCTAAGTTAATTATTGCTTCGGTTATTCCGACTGGGTTTAAGTTTTCACAGTTTTGTATGACTGGTACCATGAGTCCATCTTCGGTATCGACTGCAATAGCCATGTTTACATCTGGATGTTTTATGAGTTGTTCGTTCGCTTGATCATAACTTGCGTTAAAGTTGGGGTATTCTTTTAAGGCCTTGCAATAGGCTTCTATAACTAAGCTTAGGTATGAGACTTTAGTCCCTTGTTTTTTCATTTCGGTACGTTTGGCAACAAGTCGATCGGCGTCTATTTCGTCAAAGTGAGTTACTGTAACTGTGTTGTCTCTGGTTTGGCGCATGTTTTTGGCAATAACCTTACGGATGCCACTTAAGTTTTCAATGTTATTAGTTGTGGCTTGAGTTTGTTCTTTATTTGTAGGATCTATTGATTGTTCTATTTTTTCTTCTGCGGTTTCATGCTTTTGAATTTCGGCTAACTCTGCTTTACGATCTGTATTGCTAGGTGCGGCTTGGGTGTCTGGTGTGTATGAGCTAAAATCAAATGTTCCATCCCCTGGAGTGCTATCGGCGTCTTCTAAAGAACCTACTACGTTACCTTCTTTTTTAGGCTCTGGTTGTGGGGCGGTTGGTGTTTCTGGTTTTTGGTTTGTTGTCTCAATTTGATCATTGCTTACGTATTCTAAAAGTAGGTCACCAACGTGTATTGTGTCGCCTATTTGGTGAGGGATGTCTTTGACAGTTCCGCTGAATGGTGAAGGGATTTCTACCACAGATTTATCTGTTTCAACTTCGCAAATAATTTGATCTTTTTCAATATTATCGCCTGTTTTGACGTTTATGTGAACAATTTTTGCTTCGTGGATTCCTTCGCCAACGTCTGGAAATTTAAATTGCATATAATTTAGTTAAGTGCTTGATTAAATCCAGCCTTGATTTTTTTGAGGCTTGGAAGATAGTTGTATTCAGTTTTCAGTAGTGGAATGATGGTATCAAAACCAGTCACGCGTACTACCGGTCTTTGTAGTTGTTCAAAGCAGTCTTCGGTAATCCGGGCTGCCATTTCGGCTGCTAGTCCGCAAAAAGGGTTTTCTTCGTTAATAATTACCACTCTACCGGTTTTCTTGGCTGAATTGATTACTGTTTCGTAGTCAATAGGTGAAAGTGAGATTAAATCTATTAGTTCAAAGTCGATAGCTCGGGTTTGGATGTATTCAGAAAGAGCTTTTTTGGTTTCATGCATCATTGCCCCATAGCTTATGATTGTAAGATCTTTACCTTCTCGTAGAACCCTGGCTTTGTCTAATTCTATTTTATAAACTTTTTCAGGAACTTCTTGTTTAATCGAACGGTATGCTCTTTTGGGTTCTAAAAATATTACTGGATCCTCGGAATCTATAGCGGCACACAGCAGGCCTTTGGCTGTGTATGGGTCAGATGGTATAACAACCCTCACTCCTGGAGTGTGTGCAAATATTGCTTCCATGCTTTCTGAGTGGTGTTCTAGAGCGTGAATGCCTCCACCAAATGGCACTCTAATGACCATTGGGCAGGTGAATCTGCCGCGTGAGCGGGTTCTAAGGCGTGCTACGTTGTTGATAATGTGATCAAATCCTGTCCAGATAAAACCATCAAATTGGATTTCACATATAGGTTTGAATCCATTTACGCTTAACCCTAGTGCGCTACCTATAATTCCTTGCTCGGTCAGTGGGGTTTCATAGACGCGTTCTTTTCCGTATTTTTGAATTAATCCTTTGCACACTCTAAAAACTCCACCAAGGTAACCAATATCTTCACCAATTAGAAGGATTTTTTCGTTTTTTGCCATTTTTTGATCTAAGGCTTGATTTAGAGCCTCTACTATTTTTAATTGGCTCATGATGCTGGGTTTAAATTTTCATTTATTGATTGCATTTGTTTGACTAGATCTGGATAGGGTTTTGCAAGTAAGTACTTAAACATGTCTTCTGGTGCTGGGTTTTCACTTGCTAAAGCTTTTTCGGCATAACCTTCCGCTTCTTTGCTACCATTCTTTTCTATTTCTTCGATTTTTTGATCGTTAATTAGGTTTTCTAATTTTAGGTAGAGTTCTAGTCTTAAAATTGGATCAAATTTTTTCGCTTCTTCGACTTCGGAGTCTTCTCGGTAGAGCTTTGCGTTGTCTGAGGTTGTGTGGTCTAGCAAACGGTAGGTCATTGCTTCTACAAAGCTTGATTTGTTTTCATCACGAGCCATTTTTTGAGCTTCTTGCATTACGGCAATGGTCGCTAGAATATCGTTTCCATCGACTTTGATGCTTGGTAATCCGTAACCTTCGCCTTTAACTGCAAAGCACTCAGCTTTTGTTTGTAGGTTGGTATGAGTTGAAATAGCATATTTGTTATTTTGTAAGAAAAAGATGGTTCTGGTGTCGTAAACTGCTGCAAAGTTCATTGCGGCGTGAAAATCTCCTTCGCTAGTAGCTCCATCTGAAAATGAGCATATGGCTATGTTTTCACCGTTTTTGAGTCTTTCTGCCCAACCTAAACCTACTGCATGTGGTAAGTGAGCTCCTACGCAAATTTGAATTGGTAAAACGTTTTTAGATTTTGGGTGTTCAGACCCCTTCTCGTTACCTATCCAATATTGCATGATTTGTACTGGGTCTATTCCGTGGTACCACATAGTTCCAGATTCGCGAAAGGTTGGTACTAGCCAGTCGGTTTCGAGCAATCCGTATACTGAGCCAATTTGACAGGCTTCTTGCCCTCTAATGCTTGGGTAGGTTCCCATACGACCTGTTCTTTGAAGGTTTATACATACTTTATCGAAGGCTACCATCCTTTTCATCCAGGTATATAATTCTAGGATTTGTTCATTTTCGATACCTTCTGGTTTTTGACCTATGATTTCCCCTTGTTCATTCATCACCTGATACATTTGGTATGGTTGTTTAGCGTATTCTGCAAAGATCGGATATATAATTGGATCAAGCATTTTGTATTTGTTTAAAATATTCTCCCGCCTTGTAGCTACTTCGGACTAATGGGCCTCCGTAGGCTAATTTGAATCCAAGGCAGTAAGCCATCTTAGTGTACCATAAAAAATCTTGAGGGGGAACATATTTTTGAACTTTATAGTGTTTTTGGCTGGGCTGCATGTATTGCCCAAAGGTTATTATGTCACACTTATTTTGTCTGAGGTCTGATATGGTTTCGAGTACTTCGCTTGGTGTCTCTCCGAGTCCTAGCATGATAGATGTTTTAGTTAAATTTTTCGGCTAATTTCTTTAGCTTGTTTTAAAATATTGAGTGAGTTTTGATATGTGGCACGAATATCTCTGACTTTAGGTGTTAAGCGTTTGACGGTTTCAATGTTGTGCGCGTAAACTTCAGGTTTGGCAGCAAGGGCTATTTTTAAAAGTTCAATTTTGCCTCTAAAGTCAGGAGCTAGGATTTCAATTTTAATATTGGGGTTGAATCTCCTTACCATTTCGATAACTTTTTTGAGATGGTTGGCTCCTTGGTCTGGAAGTTCATCTCTATCGACTGAGGTGATCACTACGTAGTCAATATCCATTTGTTTAATTGCAAAGGCTGTTTTTTGAGGTTCGAGTAGGTCTAATTTATCTGGCATGCCAGTTTTTACATTGCAAAATTTGCAGGCTCTGGTGCAGGTGTCTCCCATTACCATTATGGTAGCGGTCCCAGATGACCAGCACTCAGACATGTTTGGATAATTAGCGCTTTGGCAAACTGTTGCAAAGTTGAGTTTTTTAAGTCTTTGGATCGTTTCTTGCATTTATAGTATTATCTATTTATATTGTATTATGTTATATATATATATATCAATTTAATTTTAATTTTTTTATGAAAATTCGTGAATATCGCTCCCCTGGTTATCAAAATTTTGATTTAGGTGGTACCGGTTTTGATAAGGTTTGGAATGCAGCGTTATATAATGAGTTATATCCAGATTATGATTCTTTTTATGCTGAGATTTTAAATTTCTTGCGTTCTAAAAACATAGATCGAACATCTCGTATACTTGACTCTTGTTGTGGTTCAGGCTTTTTAACAAAGGATTTATATTTAGATGGTTTTAATATTGATTTTGCCGATAAACACCCTGAGTTTGCACAAGGCTTTTTATCTGAAATTAACCAAAAGCTCAATACTGATGTTCGAGTTATTGAATCTGTGTGGTCTGAATATCCTGAGAACCAAATGTTAGCTGAAAATACTTATGATTTTATTTTTAATAGAGGGAATTCCTTTATTTATGCCTCTGGTGACATTAATAAAGCCTTTAAAGCTGACTCGGTTGCAGCGCGTATGCGTTTTAAGGCTGCATTAGAGGGCTTGTATTATGTTTTAAAACCAGGGGGTGTGCTTTTACTTGATAAGTATAAAGATGATGAGGTGCCTTTTAAATGTCATGTTGGGTTTGATACAAATACTAAAAAAGATATTATTTGGTATTGTAATCGAAAACCTGCGCAACATTTTAGAGAGGCTTCTATTGGATTGCAAGATGATCCCAATGTTTATATGCATTATTGTGATGATTTGTATGATGAGCTTTTATTTGAACTTGCTACGATGGTAGGTTTTACTATTGAAAAGATTGATTTAAAATATGAGAAAAATTTTGCTGTATATATTTTAACTAAATAGTTTTAGTTTTGAGTCGTTGTTTTTTTGTTATATACTTAAAATGCTTTTAATTTTATTTATGTTCAAGATACTTCTATTTTTTTTGATTATTACTTGTTTTGGTCTTGCAATTGCTGATTTTACTATTATTAATAATCTTGATTTTTTATCTAAAACTAAGGCTTCTTCTGTGATTGTGGATGAAAATTCTAACTTTGTTGATAGTTTGCGTTTGTATCGACTGATACCTTTGGTTTTAATTTTTGTGATATCTTCGATTTATGTAGCCGGTAAAGAAGGGTTGCGTTCACTGCTTGCTTTGGTTTTTTCTCTGATATATGGTTTTTTTGTTCTGATTCCTGCTTTAGCTTCTTCTGGTAATTTGTTTTTTATATCCTTGTTAGTGTTTTTGTTGATGCTTATTAATTTATTAATTACACATGGAGTTAAATCTTCTACTTTTCGGGCTTTTATAATCATGTTTGTGTTATCTGTGGTCTTTTTGTTGATTTCTACTTTTTTTACGGACTTTTTATTTTTGACTGGGGTTGGAAATGATGAGTCTTTTTTCTTAGCAATGTCTGAAAATGTTCAGTTTGATATGCGTATATTGTTTAACATTGGTGTAATACTTGGTACTTTTGGAGTGTTGGATGATGTTGTGATTTCTCAGATGTCGATTGTGAATCGTTTGTATGAGGCTAATCCAAAATATACTTTTGCTAAACTTTATAATCAGGCTATGGTGGTTGGTAGGCATCATATTGCTTCTTTGATTAATACTCTGTTCTTTGCTTATATGGCTGCATTTTTGCCTTGGCTTTTGGTTTTGCATGTTGATGTTTCTATGCCGGTATGGTTTCGTTTGAATACTGAAATGTTTATTGAAGAATTCATTAGAATTATTTTAGGTTCCACGGCATTGATTTTAGCTGTACCTTTAACTACATTTATTCAGTGTTTTAAAAAAACGAAATAGCTTGATTTGACTTTGCTCGTTAAGTTGTGTAATTTAAACTTTTAATTTCTATCATGCAAAAAATACTGATTCTTGATTATGGTTCTCAATATAGTGAGTTAATTGCTCGAAGAGTTCGTGAGTTTCATGTTTTTTCGGAGGTTGTATCTCACCAAATTACTTTAGATGAGATAAAGTTACATGATCCAATAGGGATAATTTTATCTGGTGGCCCAAATTCTGTTTATGGTGTTGATGCTCCTCGACTTCCAGAGTGTATTTTAGATTTAAATATACCTATTTTAGGTGTTTGTTATGGTATGCAGTTACTTGTCCATACTTTAGGTGGAACAGTCGCTGACACTGGCAAGGGTGAGTACGGTAAGGCACATATTAAACTATTAGAATCTTGTCCTATTTTAGATGGTGTTCCAGATGATTCTGTTATGTGGATGTCTCATGGTGATTCTGTAACGCGCTTACCTGATGGATTTAAATCTATTGTTGAAACTGAAATCACTAAAAATGCAGCTATTGCAAATGAATCAAAGCAAATTTATGGTGTGCAATTTCATCCGGAGGTTGTTCATTCACAATATGGTAATCAGATGTTAGAAAATTTTATAGTGAATATATGTAAGGCTGATTGCTCTTTTACAGTTTCTAATTTTATTGATGAGCAAGTTGTAAAAATTCGTGAAACCGTTGGAGATAAAAATGTGTTACTTGGCTTATCGGGAGGTGTAGATAGTTCGGTTTTAGCTTTTCTTTTACATAAGGCAATTGGTGACCAGCTAACTTGTATGATAGTTGATCATGGTTTTATGCGTAAAGATGAGGTGAGTAAATTAATGAAAATATTTGTAGAAAAATTTGCTATTAAGGTTGTTGCGGTTGATGCTAAAGAAAAATTTATAACTAAATTAAAGGGTGTTTCTGATCCCGAAACTAAGCGTAAGACAATTGGTGAATTGTTTATTCGAACTTTTGAAAAAGAATCAGCTAAACTTGGTGAGTTTGATTTTTTAGCTCAAGGTACCTTGTATCCAGATGTTATTGAGTCATGTGATCCTAATATAGATTCTGCTAATGCTTCTGAGGTTGCGCACAAGATCAAAAGTCATCATAACGTAGGTGGTTTACCAAAAGATCTTAAGTTTAAATTAATTGAACCTTTTAGAAAGTTGTTTAAAGATGAGGTGCGTGCTGTTGGACGTTATTTGGAAGTTCCTGAAGAAATTGTAACTCGTCACCCTTTCCCTGGTCCAGGTCTTGCAATTCGTGTGATAGGTGCTTTAGATTCTGATCGTGTTGCTACTTTGTCTGAAGCTGATGATATTTTATTACAAGAGTTAAAAACTTCTGGCCACTATGATAATACTTGGCAAGCTTTGTGTGTATTACTTGCTGATGTTAAAAGTGTCGGTGTGATGGGAGACATGCGAACGTATGAGTCCCCTTTGGTGTTACGTTTGGTTTCATCTGAAGACGGAATGACCGCTGATTGGTCGCGTTTGCCTTATGACTTTTTGGCACGAGTTTCTAATCGAATTGTCAATGAAGTTAAAGGGATAAATAGGGTTGTTTATGACATAACTTCAAAACCCCCTGCTACTATTGAATGGGAATAAAAAAGGCCTCAATTGAGGCCTTTTACTTTAACTACATCCGAGTGAATTTCCGCAGTTTAAGCATTTGTAGCACGCACCATTTCGGACGGTTATGTGTCCGCAGGTTCCACAGGCTGGTGCATCCCCCATCATGTTGCTAAGGTGTTCGTCTACACTAGTGCTTTTTAGTTTGGTTTCAGTTTGTGTGTTTTTTTTATTGCTTTCTTGTACTTTCGTTTCTGGTTTTGGTTTGACGTGTAAGAAGTCAGTACGGTTGAGGTATTCAAACCCTAATGCTCTAAATATAAAGTCGATAATCGAGGTACATGTTTTTATATTTGGGTGGTTTGTCATTCCGCTTGGTTCGAATCTGGTGAAGGTAAATTTGTCTACAAATTTGTTGAGTGGTACTCCATACTGCAACCCGATAGATACTGATACGGCTAGGGCGTTCAGTAAGCTTCTAAAGGCTGCACCTTCTTTAAACATGTCGATAAAGATTTCTCCCAGTTCTCCGTCTTTGTATTCGCCAGTTCGTAAATGGATTTTGTTTCCTGCGATGCTTGATTCGATTGTGATACCGTGTCTTCGAATTGGTAGATCTCTTTTAGTCCCTCTGTCAGAAATTGTGATAGTTTCTTTTTTTGTAGCTGTTCCTTCTTTTGTGTCCTCCGAGCTTTCTTTTCCGCTATATAGGGCTTGTGAGAGTTTGGACCCATCCCTATAAATTGCATTTGCTTTAACACCTAGTTCGTAACTTAGCAGGTATGCGTTTTCAATTTCTTCAACGGTTGCTTCGTGTGGCATGTTGATTGTCTTAGAAATTGCACCAGAGATAAAGCTTTGAGCTGCCGCCATCATTCGGATGTGTCCGTTGTGGTGAATGTAACGTTTGCCATCTGCATTTTTATTAGCACAGTCAAAGATCGGTAGATGTTCATCTTTAATGTGTGGAGCGCCTTCGATTTTCATTTGTCCACATAATATTTCTGTGTCTTGATTAATCTCTTCATCACTATAGCCTAAGTGTTTTAGGAAGTTAAAATTTGGATCGTTAATTTCTTTTTCTCCAAGGTTTAGTTTGTTGAGTAAGTCTCCTGGAATGTTATAGTTGGCAAATACGTCGTTTACACTAAATGCTGCGGCTGTTTTTTCTTGGAAGTGTTGAATGTGCTCTAGGCTTAGTCCTTTAGATTGTAAGGAATCTATTGTAATGTTTTTGAGTGTTCTGAGGTCTTGGCTACCAACAATGTATTCTACGATTTTTTGTTTTTGAGTTTCGTTATAACCTAATTGTTCTAGGGCTGGGGCTACGGATTGATTGACTATTTTGAAGTAGCCGCCACCTGCTAATTTTTTGAATTTAACTAGGCTGAAATCTGGCTCAATTCCGGTTGTATCACAGTCCATTAATAGGCCAATTGTACCAGTTGGAGCAATTACGGTTGTTTGCGCGTTGCGGTATCCGTATATTTCACCAAGAGATAATGCTTTGTCCCATACGTCTTGTGCTGTTTTTAGGAGGTATTCTGGAGTGTGTTGTACTTTGATTCCTTGTGGTTTGATGTGTATGTTTTCATATTCTGCTGCAGGGCTGTCATAAGCTGCTCTGCGGTGATTACGGATTACTCTTAGCATATCTTCTTTATTGTTTGCATAGCCTAGGAAGGTACCCTTAACTTTTGCGATTTCTGCGCTGGTTCTGTAGCTTTCACCTGTTAAGATTGCTGTCATGGATCCGCAGATGCTTCTTGCTTCGTCGGAGTTATATTCGATACCCATACGCATTAGTATAGATCCTAGATTTGCATACCCTAGGCCGAGTGTTCGGTATTTATATGATAATTCAGCAATTTCTTTAGACGGGAATTGTGCCATTAGGACACTGATTTCTAGTACGATAGTCCAGATTCTAATTGCATGTAGGTATTCTTGAATTTTGAATTGTTTGGTTTCGTAATTGTAAAAATGTACAAGATTGATCGAAGCTAGGTTACAAGCTGTGTTGTCTAAGAACATATATTCACTACATGGGTTTGATGCATTGATTCGACCATCTTTTGGGCAAGTATGCCAATCGTTGATTGTTCCGTCGTATTGTACTCCTGGGTCCGCGCACTTCCAGGCTGCATTGGCAATATCTTTCCACAACTGTTTACTTTCTAGAGTTTTGCAGGTTTGGCCATTTGTTCTCCAGGTTAAATCCCAGGTTCCATTTGTTTTAAGGCTATCCATGAATTTATGTGGAATACGTACTGAGTTGTTTGAGTTTTGTCCTGCAACTGTTGCGTAGGCTTCCCCGTCGTAGCTACTGTCGTAACCTGCTGCGATAAGTGCAGCAACTTTCTTTTCTTCTTCTACTTTCCAATTGATAAATGTTTGAATATCTGGGTGATCTAGGTCTAAACAAACCATTTTTGCTGCTCTTCTGGTTGTCCCGCCAGATTTTATTGCTCCTGCTGCTCGGTCTCCAATTCTTAGGAATGACATTAGTCCACTGGAGTATCCTCCTCCACTTAGGGGTTCGTTGGCACCTCTGATGTTTGAAAAATTAGTTCCAGTTCCTGATCCGTATTTAAATAATCTTGCTTCTCTGACCCAGAGGTCCATGATTCCACCTTCGTTTACTAGATTATCTCCAATGGATTGAATGAAACATGCGTGTGGTTGAGGGTGGCTATATGCATCTGTTGATTTTTTGAGTTCTCCTGTTTCTGGTTCGCAATAGAAGTGTCCTTGAGCTGGGCCTGTAATTCCGTAGGCAGTATTAAGTCCCGTATTAAACCACTGTGGTGAATTTGGGGCAGCCATTTGATTTATTAGCATGTGTTGAAGTTCTGCTTCAAAATTTTCAGCATCTTGGTTGCTTTTGAAGTAACTATATTTTTGACCCCAGTATCTCCAGCATCCAGCCAGTCTTTTTACCACTTGTTTTGCTGTTTTTTCTGGACCTAGTTCGATTTTTCCGTTGGAGTCCATTTTGATGTTTCCGTTATCGTCATATTGTGGTACTCCAGCTTTTCTAAAATATTTAGATATCATAATGTCGGCTGCAACTTGTGACCATCTTTTTGGTATTTTGCAGTTTTTCATTTCAAAAACTAATTTACCGTCTGAACCATATATTGAGCAGTTTCGGTTTTCGTATTCGACTGCTTCGAGTGGGTTCTCAATGTTTTTGGTGAGTAGTCTTGGAATTTCTAGACCACTTTGTTCGCTGTCTTTTATTTGAACTTTTTGTTCTTGTTTGAGGGTGTCCATATATAAGGGTTAAGTACTATATTTTGTATTGTTTTTAAGCGATACATACAATATATAAAAAAAAACGAACAGTTTCAAACTCTTCGCCTTTACAAAATTTAAGGTTTTTTTATGCTACTGATTTTTTGAATTCTGGATCAATTAAAATTCGGCTTTCTTCTGGAAGTTTTTGGTTTTGGTATTTGGAGCTGGCCTTTCTATGGTATGGAACTTCGGCTGTATTTGTCATGAGTTCAAAAGCTAGTTGACAAACTCTCATTCCTGGGTAAAGGGCTACAGGCAACCTGTTGATGTTGGTTATTTCTAGGGTTATTGTTCCTTTGAATCCTGCATCTATAAACCCGGCTGTAGAGTGTACTATTATTCCTAGTCTCCCTATTGAGCTGCGGCCCTCTACCCTTGCAACTAAATTATCTGGAAGTCCAATTTCTTCTTCGGTTACTCCTAAAACAAATTCACCTGGTTGGACTATAAACGGTTTACCTTCTTCGATTTCGATAAGTTCTGTCATGTCTGAGATTCCGCTTGGATTTTTAGGGTCTAAAACTGCAATTTGTGAATGTTTGTAAACTTTAAAATATTTGCCTAATCTAAGGTCCATAGATGAACAATGAATATGTTCTAAATGTTTCTTGTCAACGGAATTTACAATAATTTTACCTTCTTGGATATGTTTTTTTATATCACCGTCTGATAGTATCATTTGATTTGGTTAGATGTTGTTTGAGTTTTTCGTATGCTATTTTAAGGTTTTGTTTTTGTAGCCCATTTTGTGATTTTGAAAAATATTTTTGAGCTTGTTTGTTGTTTGGATCAAATCTTAGAAGTTCCACACAAGCCATGTGGCATTTTTCGTGTTTGCCTGTGTTATATAGAACCTTTATTTGCATTTCTGATTCTATCAGATATTGGTCTTTTTGAAAATAATTTTGTTGATCGATTTCTTTTTTTGCTTTCGCAAGTTCTCTTTTTATGTCTTGGTTGGTTTTATCTATTTCGTATAGTTTAAGATAGAATTCTAGCCTTGTTTTAGTGTCAATTTTTTTGAGTTTAACCTTGTTTTTTTTGTATTTGTGTATAACTACTAACTGTTTTGTTTCTTGGAGTAAAATTTTTATATTTGGATTGTTTGGGTGCTTCATACATAGCTCTTGTACTTCTTTTAGAGCTTGGTTTTCTTTGTTTTTTTTGATTAGTTTTTTGATTTTGCTCCTTTGCAGTTTTAAGAATTGTTTGTATTGATTTGAGTTTTGTGAATTGATTGCTTTAATGGTTTTTATGTAGAATTTTTGGAATCTTGGGTCGTGTTCTAGATGTTTTTTTGCTAGATTTAGTTTTTCTAATGCTTTGTGAAAGTTTGTTTGTTTGATTAGGGATTGAATTTCGTTCATTGAGTGGGTACCAATTTCTTCATTGTGTCTTTGGATTGCATTTTGAAGTTTTTTGTAAACTTTTTGCCCGTTCGTATCGATTCCATTGGTACGAAAATATTCTTGAAGCATTTTATTGGCTTTCTTGAGTTGCCTTTGTTTGATAAGGCTTTCGATTTCAGATATAACTATAGGCATTCTTTTAGAACATTAAGTTTGTGAATCAGGTTGTTGAGGAGTTCTTGAGCTTTATCTTTTTCTGTTTCTACCTTTTCTATAATATCACCTGGCGCATTATCTGTGAATTTTTTATTTGAAAGTTTGTTTGTGAAATTTGTTAATTGTTTTTCTATTTTATTTAATTGTTTTTCAGTTTTTTCTACTTGTTCTTGTATGTTGTTTAGATTTTCTAGTTTTAAATAAATGTCTGTAGCAAAGCTGAGGTGTTCTGAAGGAAGTTTAAGTTTTTCTGAATTATTGCTTAATTCTATGTTTTCACTATTACTGAGTTTTTTTATTACTTCTAGACTTTCAATAATATATTTTTGTTGAGTCTGTAACTTGATTGGCACTTGTTTGTCTGTTTGTAGGTCAAATTCTTTTTTAATTCTACGAATTGCTGTTACGGTTTGAATTAGTTTCTCCATTTCTTTGGCTTCCTCAAAAATTAACTCTGTTTTAACTTCTGGCCAGCTTTCTAGCATTAGTTCGTTCTCATTAATATAAGAGTATAGTTTAGTTGTTGCCATTGGAGTAAACGGATGTAGTAATTTAAGACATGCGTCGATTACATGTAGTACTACAGCTGAGTTGGTTTCTACTTTTGACATTTCTAGGTACCAGTCGCAGAGTTTGTTTCTTAAGAAGTTGTAAATTTGGTTTCCGGCATCTGAAAATCGATATGATTCTAAATTCTCAGTTACTGAGTTTATTAGATTTTGGCATTCGCTTAAGATCCATTTGTCTTGAATGTTGAGTTTTGTATTATCGATTGTTGTTTCGTTTGAGTTCGTATACATTAATGCGAACCGTACAGAATTCCAAACTTTGGTAACAAAGTTTTTGTAGGTTGCAATTTTTTCTTCATATAGTCTGAGTTTTTCTCCTGGACTTGATCCTATAACTAGAGAAAGTCTTAATGGGTCTGTACCATATTTTGCAATCATTTCGCGTGGATCTATGCCGTTACCTTTTGTTTTACTCATTTTTTTACCGTTTTTATCTACTACCATTCCATGGAGGTAAACATCTTTAAATGGTATATCGTTCATGACATATGTTCCAAAAAGTATCATACGTGCTACCCAGAAAAATATAATATCATTACCTGTTTCTAGACATGAGCCTGGATAGAATTTGTCTGTTAAGTCTGTGTTAGGATAACCTAAAGCGGTAAATGGCCACATGCCTGCAGAGTACCAGGTGTCTAAGGTGTCTGGGTCTTGTTGCCATCCTTTTCCTGGTGATTGAATTTGTACTTTGATTTGGCCGTCTTTAAACCAAGCTGGTATGCGGTGTCCAAACCATATTTGTCTTGATAAACACCAGTCTTGAAGGTTATCTATCCAATTAAAATAATTTTTTTCAAATCTATTGGGTGTAATTTTTATTTCATTTTCTCTAACTACGTTTTGTAGTATTTCTTTAAATGATAGTGTTTTGCCTTTGTAGTTAATTGTTTTTTTGTTTACATCTAGCCACCATTGTTTCATTACTTGAGGTTCTATTGTTCCTCCCCCGCGGTAATTAACTGCAACGTTATGTTTGTATTTGTTATCTATTTTTACTACTAGTCCTTTTTCTTCTAAAATTTCCGTGACTTTTTTACGCGCTTGTTTAACTGATAGACCTCCGCAAGTCTTAGAGACGCTAGGTATGATTTTTCCTTCTAAATCTATTATTTGTTTGATTTCTAGATCGTGTTTTTGAGCTAATTCGAAGTCCACAAGTGAGTGAGCTGGTGTGATTGTCATTGCTCCAGTTCCAAGTTCCATATCTATGCATTCGTCTGAAATTACTTTAGCTTTGATAGTTCCTTCTATCCATTCTACATCAAATTCTTTGCCGATTATTTCTTTGTAGCGTTCATCTTCTGGATGCACTACTATTGTTTTATCTGCAAATTTTGTTTCTGGTCGTGCGGTACTAATCACAACTGGTCCAAATTGAAAATAATAGAAATTGTCAGTTTTAGTTTCATACTCTAGTTCATCATCGGAAACTGTGGTTTCTAGGTTTGGATCCCAGTTAACTATTCTTCCACTTCTGTAAATTAGTCCATCGTTGTACATTTTTATGAATATATCTTGGACTTGCTCACTAATATCCTCTTCCATAGTGTATCTTAGTTTGCTCCAGTCCGCCGAGACTCCCATCAATTTTGTTTGCTCTATAATATTTGATTGTGAATTTTTAACGTATTTATCTACCTCTTCTAAGAATTTTTCACGCCCAAGGCTATTTCTTTCTATACCTTGCTCACCTAATATTTGTGCGACTTTGCTTTCAGTTGCTATTGCAGCGTGGTCGGTTCCTGGAACGTAGATTGTTTCATAGCCTTGCATACGTTTAAATCTTACTAATATATCTTGTATAGTTAGACCAATTGAATGACCCAGGTGTAGTATGCCCGTAGCATTAGGTGGTGGCATAATTATTGAATATTGTTTGTCGCTTTTGATTGGTTCAAAACATTTGTTTTTTTCCCAACGTTCATATATTTCTGTTTCGTATTTTTCGAAGTCAAAGTTTTTTGCGATTTCCATGGTAAAAATTAATATTGACTTGCAAATTATAATGAATTTAGGTAGGATTTGAAAGTCAAAATCTTAGTTTAGATATTTGGTACTATTCCTGTCAGATTTTCTGATTCCACGGTATTCAAACACTTATCTAAATATAGAATTAAGGAATTTAATACATATACCATGACAAATTTTAAAAACTCTGAAGCTGAGTTACAAAAAATGCTTATGTGTGCCGTACATTTCGGTCATTATACAAACAAATGGAATCCAAAAATGAAGAAGTTTGTATGGGGTCAAAGAAAAAACGTTCACGTATTTGATTTAAGTAAAACTCTTGAGGCTTTTGATAAAGCTTTGGACTTTATGAAGTCTATTTATACCGACAAAAAAAATATTTTGTTTGTAGCTACTAAGCAACAAGCAACTGGAGTACTTCAAAATGTAGCAAATGAATTAGATATGCCATATGTTACAAATAAATGGATTCCAGGACTTTTAACTAATTATTCTACTATTTCACGGCGTGTAAATGAATTGAAAAAACTTAAGAAGATGGAAAAAGAAGGAGAATTTGATAAATACACTAAAAAAGAAGCCTCAGGCTTTAAAAAGACTATTAAAAAATTACAATCATCTTTAGGTGGTGTAGAATCAATGGATAAATTGCCAGACTGTCTTTTTGTGCTTGATGTAAATCGTGATAAGACAGCAGTTGTAGAAGCTCGTAAAAAAGGTATCCCAGTAGTTGGTGTTTTAGATTCAAACTCTGATCCTGATTTAGTTGATTTTGGAATTCCAGGTAATGATGATGCGATTAAATCAATTACTTACTTTTTAGATACTATTAAAACAACATTAACCCAAAAATAAAATGAATATTACAATTGATTTAATCAAGCAGCTTAGAGATCAATCTGGTGTTTCCATTAGTGCTTGTAAAAAAGCTTTAGAGGAAGCTGCTGGTGATCTTGATGTGGCTTTTGATTTACTTCGTAAAAAAGGAGAAGCTAAAGCTAAAGAAAGATCAGAACGTACTACTTCTGAAGGTGTCGTTTCTATCGTAAAAGATGGTTCTAAAGCTGCAGCTATTACAATTGCGTGTGAAACTGATTTTGTTTCAAAGAACGAAGATTTTATAAACACTGTTAAGGATTTTGCTAATCAGGTTTTATCTGGAACAGAAATTGCAGATGCAGAAATTTCAGATCTCGGTTTAAAAATGGGTGAAAATGTTGTTTTAAAATCTTCTGAAACTCTAGATGGTAATGTTCTTGGTACCTATGTACATTCTAATAATAAATTAGGAGCAGTAGCTATTTTAGAAGGTGGTAATGAAGAAATTGCAAAACAAATCGCTATGCATGTTACTGCTACTTCGCCTAAAGCTTTAAATAAATCAGATGTTGATCAGGTTTATATTGATAAAGAGTTAGCTTTTGCTAAGGAAGAGCTTGCAAGTTCTAATAAGCCAGAGTCAATTTGGGATAAAATTTTAACTGGTAAAGAATCTAAACTACGTTCAGATGTAGCTTTAAATTCACAAAGTTTCGTTATGAATCCAGATCAAACTATTGAAGAGTTTGCCGCTGCAAACAATGCAAAGGTTACTGGGTTTAGACTTTACAAGATCTAAAAAAGATAAGGCGGTTATCCGCCTTTTTTTTATGTTTAAAATGTGATATAATTATATGAATATAATTGTTTTTTTTGAATATATTAAGTCATTTTAGATTAAATCGTAGTGAAATTAAGGATTTTTTAGTTTGTTGGTCTTTAGCTCTAGTTTCACGCTTGGTTTTTGTAATTTCTTGGACTGTATTAATTGTTTTAGCAATTGATGTTTTTGATTTAACTATCATACCAAGACTCTTTATTGTCTATGGATTGTTAACAATCTTCGGTTTTTTCTTATTTAAAAATTTTGTAAGTTCAAAAAATCGTACCTTATTGATTATAGGTATGAGTTTTTTGTGTAGTTTGGCTTTGATTTTGTCTTCTTATTTCTTTCTTTCGAATTTTTGGATTTTTGCTAGCTTACTGCTTTTTACTTTAGCAGTTTTTTGGTCTCAAATGAAAATTTCCAAATTATTATTTTTTGAAAGTTTATTCTCACCAAGTCAAAGTACTCGTATTTTTCCACTTATAGAAAGTGCTGAAACCATTGGTACTGTATTGGCTGGTATTTTGATTTCGGTTTTTTCTACTTTCTTTGAATTATCATCTTTATTAGCACTTAGTTCTATTTTAGTTTTAATGAACTTGCCTATTCTATTAATTTTTAATGATAGATCGGTTAGTGTTCCAGCTAAAGTTATTTCTCATAGTCATGCAAAGCATAGTCGAGTTAAATTTAATGATATTTTAAATTATTCTGGTTTAACCTATTTAGCTATTATAATTTTATTCCAATTTGCATTTTTTTATGTTTTGGAATTTCAGTTTTTAGATTTTGTTTCACAATTCGCTGATCATGGTCATGATGATCATTCGATGGCTTTTGACTTAGGTTTTTTTCATATGATTATTGGTGGGATGACTTTGGTTTACCAGTTCTTTTTAGCTTCTAGGGTAATGAATTTTTTAGGTGTTATTAAGTCTTTATTGCTGTCGCCTATTATTATGATTTTTTCTTTAATTTCGATGTTTACTAACCCTGGTTTTTTAAGCCTTCTGTTTGTTAAAACTAACCATGATATTTCTGACGTTACATTCTTAAATGCATATCATGCTACATTCTATTCTTTTAAACATTCTTCTCGTAGTTATGTAATGGAATTTTTAGAGGGTGTTGTTAAACCACTTGGAATGATTATTAGTTCCTTTTTGATTATATTTATTCTAGAGTTTTTGAATTTAGATATGTTTTTAAATGTTGTTTCGTTATTGATGCTTGGTATTGTTACTTTTGCTACTACTAAATTCAGTAAAGATTATTTAAGATCTCCTAAGAAGGCATTATTGAAATCAAAAAAATTAAGTACGAAATTAAATGCTATTTCTATTTTACATCAAAATCCTTCTTATATTGATTTTCAATTTTTAATTAAATATTTAGTTGCTCATCCACATTTGGATAAAGATTTGCAGTTAGAGATCTTAGAGTTATTTAAGAAATATGCGGATTTAGATTATCTTGATGAGTTACTCGGTTTGTTAGAGTATAACTATATTGATGATGTAAGAATTTTTGATGTTATATCTCATATATTAAAGAATAACATTGATCAGTTAAGGGCTAGACCTTTTACTTTAAATAAGTTATTAAATCAAGCTCGAGATTTATCTGTAAATGGAAGGTCGAAGCGTGTACTGGCGGAAATTTATTTATTTCAAGCAATGCTTTCTTCTGATATCGCTGTGATTGAATTAAATTTACGTAATTTAACTGAAATCATGGATCTACAGTTGTTTAAGGATACTTATGAACTATTTAAGTTGGTTGATGATGACAATGTTATAAGTTTTGTAAATAGTTTGAATTTAGATAAGCGAACTGTTTTTTATGAATTAGCTGATTTACATTTATATTATAAATCTAGTAAATTTAATAGTTTGATTTATAAAAACTTGAATAGTTCTGAGGTTGAAGTTCAGTTAGAAGCTTTAGTTTTAGCTTTAAATTATGACTTGTCTGCTATGTTTGATAGTGTTGAGAGGTTTAGTTCTGTTACTGCTAAGTTGTTATTTAGTACCTATGTTGATAAGCCAATTGCATTTAGTTTATCCGATTTAGATTATTCTAAAATGCGTATGGTTTTATCTCGTTTAGAAAATCAGTCTTTTAAGTCCCACTTAGTTTCTATCTTGGAGCTATCATTGAATAATGAATATGCTGATTATGACAACGATAAGGATTTGTTAGAAACTTTGTTAAAGGCTTACCATATGTTGTCTGCACGTAAAGAGTATTTTATGGTCAAGGATTTATTATAAGTTGTATACTTGGTATGCTTTATATATAAGTATACTTTATGTACGAATTAATTGAAGTTAATAAACCGGTTCACTCTGACCCTTATGTTTTGTTACAATTTAAAGGTGAAATTGATAACACCTGTATTAATGAAATTCAAAAAAAAATCGATAAATATGTTTTAGATTTACATGTTCCCAATTTAGTATTTGATTTAAAATACTTGTCATATGTAAATTCACAATATGTTGGATATTTAATAAGTTTATCAGAAAAGTTATTAAACAATAAACAAAAGTTGGTTTTATCTCAAGCTCAACCTCAAGTATATGATATATTTGACAATTTAGGTGTTTTTGAATTAATAGAGTATCAAAAAGACCTTGATGTTTTTATTAAATCACTAATTTAATATGCAATTTGTTTTATATTCACATCGAGTTTTTTATAAAATTCTTCTACTGATTGTGGTGATGTTTCTTCCTTTGATGTTATCTTTTTTAGAAATATTGAAGTTCGATGCTATGTTTTTGTTGTATTATTCCTGTATAGTAATAGTTTTGCTTCCTTTTGCTATTTGGAGATCTTTTGTTGTTAAATTACAATTAATTGCGAATCAAATTGCAAATATTATAGCCAAAAAACCTTATCAGAAATTACCTGATCTTGGTTTAGATGAATATGGTTTGATATGTTTTTTTGTGAATGATTTAGTTTATAATTTTGAAAATGTAGCTTCCTATATTAAATCTGGTCAACGAATGTATACAGAGCTAACTATGGCCCAACACATTCAAGAAAACTTATTACCTTCTAATACGTTAAAACTTAAAAATTATCAGTTTTTGGTTAAGCACCGTTCTGCTGATGAATTAGGTGGAGATATGTTTAATTTTAGGCCTACTAAATCTGGTTTTGACCTTTATTTAGCTGATGCCACAGGTCATGGTGCCCCTGCTGCACTGATTATGATTATGGTTCAAACTATGTTTTTAACTAATCAGTCTCTTGTATTAGATAAACTAATTGTATTATTGAATTCTTTTTTAAAGTCAAATACTTCAGCATCAATGTTTTTAAGTTCCGTATTTATGAATTTGAATGATCAAGGCAAGGTTCTGTATTATCCTTGTGGTTATGAAAAAATTCATATATTTAGACAATCTGAAGCAGTTGTTGAATCTTTTGATACTAAGGGTGTAGCTCTTGGTTTACTCGAAGATATTTCAAAGAAGTTAGAGCAAAAATCATTACAACTAGTAGATGGCGACGTTATGGTCTTGGCATCAGATGGAGTGACCGAATTGAAAGATCAAAATGGAAAATTGTTTGGTCCAACTGGCCTAGTAGATCTAATATCTAAATATTCCCATTTGCCTACTGTTAATGAAGTTTATGAAAAAATAAAATTAGATTTAGATATTTACGCCAATGGTTCTTTGCAGCTGGATGATATAACTTTATGTATAATAAAATATACTGGTGTTGCTGATCCTAATCAAAAAGAATTTAGCACTAGTTTTTAGTTTATATTGTTTTCTTGACTGTTTTAGATGATATATTGTAACATGTCTGTGTTTTTATATATTTATTATTATGAATTCCACGCTTCCTGCTAATTTATTTTTCAATTTTGATTTACCTAAATCGTTAATTGCTAATGCACCTTCTGATAAACGTGATATGAGTTCTTTATTGTATTATAATTCAGGTAAGATTACTGATTATAAATTTTCAGAAATAGTAAATTTGATACCAAAGAATTCTTATTTGGTCAGGAATGTCTCAAGGGTTATTCCAGCACGCTTAAGGTTTATGATTGATAAGTCAGAACATGAATTATTTTTTTTAAAAAAAATAAACAACAAATCCTTTGTAGCTTTAGTAAGGCCGGGTAAGAAATTTAAAATAGGAAAAGTTTTTAGAATTGGTGGTTTTGTTTTTGAAGTTTTAAGTGTTTCAGACTCTGGTCATCGTATCATCCAGTATGTTGGTAACATCCATTCTTTTGATATATTAGCATTCTTAGAGTCTCATGGAGAGGTTCCACTACCACCTTATATTGATGTTGATGATCCAAATTACTATAAAGATCGTTATCAAACTGTTTTTGCTAAAACTAAAGGTTCTGTTGCGGCTCCTACAGCTTCTTTACATTTCACAGATCAAGTTTTGAAGAAATTAGAAGATAAAGGTGTAAAATTTATTGATGTTTGTTTGCATGTTGGTTTGGGTACCTTTGCTCCAATTAAAGAGAGTATTTTTGATCATGAGATGCATTCAGAGTACTATGAGTTTTCTGAGGCTGCGTCTGTTGACTTGAATCATGCTAAGGTTAATAATAATCCTATTATTGCTTTAGGGACTACTGCCTTACGTGTGCTTCAAACCGTTTTTGATTTTGAAACAAATAAATTTGTGCCTCAACAGGGAGAAACACAAATTTTTATTAAGCCACCATTTGATGATTTTGTGGTTGATGGTATTTTAACAAATTTTCATTTGCCTAAATCCACACTTTTGCTTTTGATTAATGCATTTATAGGTTGTGAAGCAACACGCAAAATATATGAACATGCAATGGCTAGTGATTATCGTTTTTATTCATTTGGTGACGCCTCCTTGTTGATGCGTTGAATTTTTTGATAACATCTTGGTAGTAATTTGGCTGGATTTAAAGATTTCACCTGTTTAATAAGCTTGATGTCTTCAATGTTTATTTTCCCTATATATAAGTTGTTATAATCTCCTTTTTCGTTTAGGAATTTTGTGATCATTTGAACTCCTATAAAATAGACAGAAGGTTTAAAGCTCCCACCTTTTTGACTAGTGTCATTTAGGCCACGTTTGGTTTTTAAGCAGGCTTTTAGAGCTTCATTATCTGATAAGCCTTGTTTTTTTAGTGCTTTATATCCGTTTGCAAAGGAATTTTGGTATACTAAGTTATTATTTATTAGTGTATTGGCTCCATGGCATGGTTCTTTAAAACCTAATTGTTTTTCTTGGTTGTATACTGCTAGACCTTCTTGGGTGTATAAATAATTAGCTAGCCCATCTTGAAAGATTTGATAGGGTTGGTCTTTACCGTTAATAGCTGTGTATATGTGAGTTTCAATTTCATGAGCTATTAATTTTTCAATTCTTTGTTCGTTGAATTTTGCATTTTTGTTTAAAAAAATTGTTCCCTTTTTGTTTACACTTACATCTGAAATCATATCATTTTTAATTTGTACCTCTATATTTTTAAGTTTTGAGCTTTCTGCAAATTTTAAGAATATTTTTTTTGCCTCATTAGCAGAAAGATTAGTTGACTGGTCGTACTGTTTAGAATTTTTTTTGTGTTTTTCAGCTAATTCTAATTCTTTTATAGTTGGAGCACGATAGATATCTAAACTTGCTTCGCTATATTGTTCTGTTCCGATACATGCAATCATTTTTAGGTTTTTTTCTAAGTATTTAATTTTTTTGAAAAATATTTGTCCTAAAACATCTCCCTCGACCTTAATGTTTCTTAATTTTTTAATGTTTTCAAATAAAAAGTCACTGAAGTCTTCATATTCGAACTGTGGATTGTAATTTGTGTTTTCTTTAAATTTTTTAATTTCAGACTCTAGGTTTTTAGGTGTAAGTTTACTTAGGATTTTTAACTTTTTACTGATTTGATGTATTTGGAAGTCGACTTCTCCATAATTTATTTGTGGTTTAAAGTAGAATTCAAATTTTGGCTTTTTAACTTTGATTGAAGGTAATTTATTTTGCTCTTTTTTTGTGTGATTATATAGGTAGTTCTGATTATTACCTATCCCAATTTCTATTTCTTTAATACCTTTTTTAACCTCAAAAATTAACGATTGTCTTAAACCACCAAGTCTGATTTTAATTTTTGGATTTTCTTCTTGAATTTTTAACTGCTTATATAGTTCTTGGGGTATAAAGTTTTTATTAGATGTAGGGTTGATCTTTCCGGTTAGAATTTTTTTGTGATCGATTAAGTTGACTTTTTCATAGGAGCCTAAAACTCTCTCTTTATTTTCCTTGTTTGGCTTACTACTTTTATCAGAAAATAATGATTTTGCTGTTTGAATTTTTTGACTAATATTTTTAGTTTTGATTTGGTTTATTTGAATAAGTCTTTTTTTGAGACCAGCTTTATTTGCGAGTTGAATTGATAAACCAGGCCTCGCATTGGTTTCGATTAATACTGGTCCGTTGTTTTGATCTATTGCAATATCACACCCTAAAAATCCTAGTCCGGTATGTTTTTGGCATTCACATACGATATTTAGAATTTCATCAAAATATGGCACTTTAAAATCATTTGGTATTTGAATTAATTCTTGATAGTTTTGATAAATCTGTTTGTCTTTTATCATATATGTTAATTTACCGGTGGCTAGGTCTATACCAAATCCGTATGCACCTGCATCAAGGTTTGCTTTTCCGTCTGATTGTTTGTTTGGTAGTCTTAACATTGCCATTGCTGGGGTTTCTTTGTATACAATTATTCTTATATCTGGTAGTCCTTTGTATGATAATGCTTGTAAGGATTTGTCAGTTATTATTCTTTGTTCAAAAAATGCTTTATCTCTTATGTTTCCTAGTGAATATTTACCATCTATGATATCTGCGATGTGAGATTTAATTTCATCTGTAGTATAATGTTTCTCATTAACTGTTATAAAGTCGTTAGTTTTGATTTGTTTAAAAGGAATAATGCCTCTTCCTCTTGATCCTTGGTTGGGTTTTATAACAGTTGAATTCGGCAAGTTGTTAAAGTCAAATTTTTTTAAATTCTCGTAAGAGTCAATTATTGCATGTAGTTTTGGTACTGGTATCCCTCTGGCTTGGAGATATTGTTTTGTCTTTAGTTTGGAATCTGCAAATTTCATTTTTTCTTGACTGTTGTATTTTAGGATGAAATCAAGATACCTGCTGTTTATTCCTAGTATGTCTTTAAATTTGATCATTCTTCGATGTTATCTAAAATTTTTCTAAATCTGAAGTATTCGCTCACTTGTAGCCCTGTATATCTACCAATAATAAATATAAATACACTTAGCAGTATTATTAATTCTGGACTGTTGATAATGTGTTGATTGAAGAATTGGAATGAATAAACTTTGGATTGATAGTAATAAGTACCTCCACAAAGTATGTATGTTAGTATTATAACTAAATACGTTTCAAGTGTTGTAAAAAAACAACTTTTTAATCCTTTAGAATTTACAATATTGGCAAATTTTTCTGCCATAGTTAACATGATTATTGTAGGGAAGACTGTCATTAGGCCTGTATATATATCTAGAATTTTAAATTTAATTAAAAGGCTCAAGCTCATAGTATATATTAGGCTGGTAATTACTATTGTTAGCGAAGTTTTTGGACTGTATAACATTCGCACTTTATTAAGTAGGTATGAGCTCAGGCTACTTGCAAAAAATACGATTGCCATTGTGATTGTCCCAACTGAAATTCCTAAGATCAGAAAGCAGAGTGTAATAACAATTGGCAGATATACTCCTATTGTTGATAGGCCTATTATTTGTTTTAAAAAGCTAATCCAGAAGCAAATCAGGGGTATTAGCAATAGGAGTTGAATTAGGTTTTCTGGTATTCCTTTTTCACTTAAATAATCTATCGAAAGTGATAAGAATTTTAGTGGATTATATATATAGTTTTCTGGTTTGATTTCTACGTATTCTAGTAGTCCTTCTTTAAGTTTTTTTTCAAATTCTTTGGTGTTTTGACTATCTGCTAAGCTGTATAGATTAGGGCTTTTAATAACATACATGTTTTTAGCTTTTAATCTTCTTTGTTGTCTTATTAATCGTGTTTTGTTATCAAATTTATTATTTACTATATAGATGTTTTTTTTATCGACTTTAATTTCTTGGTTTTTTGTTAAATATTGAATTAAAGGGTTTATTCCGTTATTATTGTCTGTCCAGATTATGATGTTGTCTATTTTCTCAAAATTTATAGCTTGTAGTTGAGTTAGTTTCTCAAGAATTATTTCTTGGTTTATAAACGGGTTGGTATGCTTGTTTGTGTCTAATGCTATGATTTGGTTTTGGTTGTTGTTTGCTAAAGTTTGTGTGTTGTTAATATATTTTTCTAAATTATTTTTATCATGAATCAATAGGTTTATTTCTTGGTAGACTTGAATTTCTTGTGTGTTTGTTTGGTTTTGGTTTTCTATTTTCAATTCATATATACCGGCTTTATTGTATGTGTGTGCAACATTTGCACCTGTGTCTTTATTACCGTTACCAAAATCCCATTTAGTTTTTGAGTTTTGGTCATTTATAGAAAAATTACTAGGTTCACCAGCCTTGATAAGTTTTGGGGATTTTATTGGGTTGTTTTCTTGGGCTTGTGTTGAGTATAGGTTTGTTGCTATTATTATAGTAAGTAGAATTTTCGTAAATTTCTTCATATTTATATTTAAGACATTAACATTTTATATGAATCTTAAAAATATAGAAAGTCTATCCGATAAGGATAAGTCTATAGATGATGATACGTCTCAATTAAATCCTGAACAATTTCTTTCTGATTTAAGTTCAGATTTAAAAACTATAGTGAGTAATATTCCAGTTACTGACTCAAGTAATTCACAAACCAACTCTAATAGTAAAAATAATACTCCTCCTAAAAAATCTCAAGTTTTAGGACGTAAAAAATTAATTGTTTTAGTGAATTCTATATTTGCAAAAATAAAATCTTTTAGTTTTATTTTTGGTTCAGATCGTCTTTCAATTATACAAAAGCGATTTAATGCCACTTTAATGTTGAATAGGTTGGGCGCTGACCCTGAAAAAATGTCTTTAACAGAGTTGAATGTAGTTTATGATAATTTTAAAGGAACTTTACAATCAGAGTGAGTAAGTGGCTCTTCCAACTCTTTTAAATTCTGGGTATTTTTGTAGGTTTAAACTAATCGTACCGATTTTTACTTGTCTTTGCTCTAATACTTTTGCAACTATTAGTTTCTTTGATAATACACCATGTTCTTTTAGTATTTGATGGATTATATCTTTTACTGTCCCTTTTGTGTACCCCCATTTAGATAAAGCATAAAGTCCTCTTCCAACTAATACAAAATCTTCATAGCGAATTAGCTCATTGTGGACTGCTTCTAGAGTTACTGTTTTTCTGTCAAATTCTTCTAGGTGTATTTTTTGATTTATATCGCGGAAGTGTAGTGGTTGATGTGCCCTTTCTAGTACTATAATAGCTTTATCTTTGATGCTTTTTGGGTTAACTTCCCTACAGCTTATGTGACCGACTTTATTATCTAATATTTTTGTTTGTTCTGATATTTCAATAATCCCTTGAATTGTTTTTTGACTTGTGTATGTATCTTGTTTTTTTTGTATTTCAATTACAAATTTGTTTGTACAGATTGGTCTATTGTTTGTTTTCAGTTCTTGGATGATTTTTTTATGAATTAGATTGAGTTTGTTTTTATCTATTTTGTTGTTTAAGCCGCATGAATGTTTGAAGTTTTGGGTTTTTTTGATTGTCTCAATGTTTTGAGATGCATCTACAATTAGTTCCAATTCACCAATTGTATGTTCTTGGAAATTGTTTTGGAGGGTTTTGTAGCAACTTAGGTTGCTGTTTTTTTGCAAGTGTTGTTCTATTTTTTCGATTACTAATTGAACTTTAGTTGTTTCAATTACTCGTTTGAGTTTGTTGATACCGTTGTTTTGGATTTGTCGTATCCTTTCTCTAGTTAGAGCCATTTCATCTCCTATGGCTTGAAGAGTTTTGTTTTCAAAGTATCTTTTTTGTATTACTTCGTATTCTTTGTTTGTTAGGTAGTTTTTGAGAAAATCAAACATTACATTAAGTTAAGTAAAGGTTCTTAGTATAATCTGTTTTTTGTTTCTTGTCAAATATATTTTAAAATAAAAAAATACCACTTATATAAAGTGGTACCGCGGAAGAGACTCGAACTCTTACGGGTTTCCCCACTGGTTCCTAAGACCAGCGCGTCTACCAATTCCGCCACCGCGGCACAGCCATAACATCTTAACTCTTTTTTATTTAAAATTCAACATTTTTTTTTTGTGTTTTTTTTGTATAATGTTTTTGTAAAAAAAAATATGACTTTTATTCATTTACATAATCATAGCTGTTATAGTTTGTTGTCTGCTGTTTCATTTCCTTCTGACATAGTTAATTATGCTACTGCTAATCAAATGCCTGCAATTGCACTAACTGATAACGCTAATCTTTATTCTGCTTTTGACTTTTATCATAAATGTAAGAAGGAGGGTGTTAAACCAATTATTGGAGTTGACTTTTATATTTGTAAGGATAGGTTTTTAAAGGATGTTAATAACAAATCTACCTCTAAGGTTTTATTGATTGCAAAGGATTATGAAGGCTATAAAAACTTAATTGAGCTTGTTACGATAGCTCATTTAGAAGGTTTTTATTATCGTCCTCGTATTGATTATAAGGTGTTAGAAGCTCATAGCAAAGGTTTAATTTGTATAATTGGTGGTATTGCTTCTGATCTTGGTAAGGCTATTTTAATTAATGACTCAGATAAACAAACTGATTTGTTAAATTTTTATAAAAAGATTTTTGAGCAAGATTTATTCTTTGAAATTATTGCCTCTAATGATAATTCAGATTTAAATATTGTAAATGCTGCATTAAAAACAATGTCGAATGAAGAAGATCTTGAAATGGTTTTAACTTGTGATTCACATTATATAGAAAAAAAAGATAAGGATCTTTTGGACATTTTAATGTGTATTGGCAATGGGAAGAATATCAATGACCCCAATCGCTTTATATTCTCATATGAATCTTATTTAAAGCCAGATGACGAACTGTTGGAGTTCTCCAAGAATTTTCCTAGAGCTTATGAAAATACCCAAAAAATTGCTAATCTTACGAATTTAGAAATTCCTTTGGATCTTAATTTACTTCCAAAGTTTCCTACTCCTAATAATATTTCTTCTGCAGAATATTTGCGTCAATTGTGTGAGGTTGGGATTCAAAAAAAATATTCAAAGGCCCAGCAATCTAAAGCTCTAGAACGCTTAGATTATGAGTTGTCTGTTATTTCTCCGATGGGTTTTGATGATTATTTCTTAATTGTTAATGATTTTGTTTCATTTGCTCACGATCGAGGGATTATTGTTGGTCCAGGTCGTGGTTCTGCTGCAGGTTCTATTATTGCTTACGCTTTAGATATCACTACAGTTGATCCTTTGGAGTATGGATTGTATTTTGAGCGTTTTTTGAATCCGGAACGTGTAAGTATGCCTGATATCGATATTGACTTTGAAGATGCTCGCAGAGACGAAGTTTTGCAATATGTTGTTGAACGATATGGTCGTAGAAATGTTTCCCAAATCATTACTTTCGGAACTATGTCTGCTAGAGCTGTTGTGCGTGACGTTGGTCGTGCAATGGGTTATGAATATTCTGAAGTTGATGCTATCTCTAAACGTATTCCACCTCCTGTTTTGGGTAAACATGCCCCTTTGGCTAAATCTACAAAGGAATTTCCTGAATTAAAAGAAGTTTATGATCAAAATCCAAGAGCTAAAGCACTCCTTGATAATGCTATGAAATTAGAAGGTACAGTGAGAAATACAGGTACTCATGCTTGTGCAGTAGTGTTAGCTGAAAACCCTTTAACTGATCATACTCCATTGCAGTTTGCAGCTGGTAAAGATAATACTATAGTTTCTCAGTATTCTATGAATCCTTTGGAAAAAATTGGTTTACTAAAGGTGGACTTTTTGGGTTTAAGAAACTTAACCATAATTCAAAAGGCCTTAGATTTAATTAAGTTAACAAAAAAGAAAGATGTTGATTTATCTAAATTAGGTTTAGATGACCAAAAGGCCTTTGATCTACTATCAGATGGTTTAACGGTCGGTGTATTTCAGCTTGAATCTGTTGGAATGCAGCGTTATTTAAAGGAGTTAAAACCATCTTCTATTTATGATATTATTGCCATGAATGCCTTGTATAGACCTGGCCCGATGGAATTTATTCCTCAATATATTGAGGGTAAGCATAATCCAGAAAAAATCACATATATGCACCCTGTGTTTGAACCTATTTTGAAAGAAACTTATGGAGTAGGTGTTTATCAGGAGCAAATTTTAGAAATTGCAAAGTCTTTTGCTGGATTTACCCTTGGTGAAGCTGACTTATTACGTAAGGCAGTAGGTAAAAAAATTCCTGAATTGTTAGCTGAACAGTGTGAAAAATTTATTAATGGTGCAAAAGACCAGGGACATGATCCTGATTTTGCTAAAACTGTCTTTACTGATGTTATTGAACCTTTTGCAGGTTACGGTTTTAACAAGTCACATGCTACATGTTACGCCATGATTGCCTATCAAACAGCCTATTTAAAAGCTAATTTCACAGTAGAGTTTATGGCTGCATTATTGAGTTCTGATCTTGAAAATACAGAAAGGGTTGTACTCGATATTAAAGAGTGTAAACAGCTAGGTATTTCTGTTCTGCCGCCAGATATTAACGAATCGGATGTTGATTTTAGGATTTTAGATGGTAAAACTATTCGTTTTGGTTTAGGTGCTATTAAAGGTTTAGGTTCTTCTTCTATGGAAAAAATCATTGAATCTCGTTCAAAAGTTGGTAGTTTCGAATCGATGGAGCATTTCTTAGAAAGTGTACCTGCAAATCTTATTAACAAGAAAACTATGGAAGCATTAGCCTATAGTGGAGCTTTTGATTTGTTTGGTGATAGAATTGTAATTGTTGATTCTGTTGATATATTGTCGTCTTATGCAAAACTTGCTCAGAAATCTAATTTGGCAGGTCAGTCTTCTTTATTTTCTCTCTCCGATGATATTGAACTTGAAAAAATTAAATATGCTCCATTTCGTGAAGTATCAATGTTTGATAGATTATCTTTAGAAAAATCTGTATTGGGTTTGTATGTTTCTGCACATCCACTAGACCCTTATATAGATTTTATCGATAAAAACTACTTAGATTTAGCTCAGATTGATCCGGATGAGGTTGCTAAGGCTAAAGTTAATATGTTTGCAGCTTGTGGTATGGTGACCTCTATTCGTAATTTTATTACCAAAAAAGGTGCTGCTATGATGACCTTTACCGTTTCTAACCCTTCTGGTTCTTTAGATGTTGTTGTTTTTCCTCGAACTTATAAGGGGTTAGAGTTTACGCCTATTCTGTCTGATACTGTTGTAGTTAGAGGTAAATTGGATTTTGACCGTGGAACCCAAATGATCGTTTCAAATTTAAAAATGGTAGATTTAGATAAGTTGTGTCAAGATTCGATTGATCCTATAGTTTTGGATTTTAATTTAGATCCTAATAAGGAAAATTTAGAAAAAGTGAAACAGTTGCTTGCCGAAGTACCTGGTAAGTACCCTGTATATTTACGTTTAGCTAAAATGCAATTTAAAAAAGTTAAACTACCCATGCAGATTCAGCCATCCCCTGAGTTTGAACAGAAATGGCTTTACTTAAATCAGCAAAAGCATTAATATTTTATTGTTTAATTTTACTGTATGTTTAGAACACACAATTTGTCCGAACTGAATATAGATCATATTGATGCGACTGTTATCCTTTCAGGATTTGTTAATAGAAGAAGAGATCATGGAGGTTTGATTTTTATTGATTTACGCGACCGTTATGGCCTTACACAGATTGTTTTTGATCCATCTGATTTTGCTGATGCTCATAAACTAGCAGAAAGTTTGCGTGGTGAATATGTAATTCGTGTTGAAGGTAAGGTTCGTAAAAGACCTGATGGAATGTCGAATTCTAAATTACCTACTGGTGAGATCGAAGTTTTAATTAGTGATTTAAAGATTTTATCTGAAGCGCAAACTCCTCCTTTTGAAATTGATTCTGATGACGTCGTTAACGAAGAACTAAGGCTCAAATACCGTTATTTGGATTTAAGGCGTAGTAAATTACAAAAAAATCTTATTATGCGTCATAACGTTATAAAACGAATTAGAGATTTTTTATCTGATAGACAATTTTTAGAAATTGAAACTCCAGTATTAATTAAAGGTACTCCTGAGGGTTCGAGAGAATATATGGTTCCTTCTCGTTTATATCCTGGATCTTATTTTGTTTTACCTCAATCTCCACAACAGCTGAAACAATTGCTTATGGTTGCTGGTATGGATAAATATTTTCAGATTGCAAGATGTTTTAGAGATGAAGACTTGCGTGGAGATAGACAGCCAGAATTCACGCAATTAGATTTAGAGATGTCTTTTGTGACTGATAAGGATGTTATAGAATTAAATTCTGAGTTAGTACAGTCTTTACTTACTGAATATCGACCAGACTTGAAACAGCCAGATGCAATTCCACATATGACTTATGATCATTGTATGAACACATATGGTTCTGACAAGCCAGATTTACGTTTTGATTTGCCTTTTGCTGATGCTACCGAAATTTTTCAAAATTCAGGTTTTCAAGCTTTTGCATCAGTAGTTGCTAATGGTGGTATTGTTAAGGTGCTTAAGGTGCCTGCAATTGCTGAACAATTTTCTCGCAAGGTAATTTCTGAACTTGAAGATGTTGCTAAAATTTATAAAGCTAAAGGTATGGCCTATATTATTAAGTCAGGTAGTGAACTGAAGTCACCTATATTAAAGTTTATGTCTGAAGATGAAATTAGTGCCTTAGTAGATTTGGTTAAACTTGAAAATGGAGATATTCTCTTTTTTGCTGCAGATGAATTCGACATTGCCTGTAATAGTTTAGGAGCTGTTCGTCTTGAAGTTGGTAAACGTTTTGATCTTATTGATGAAACTCAAGCTGCATTATTGTGGGTTACTGAATTTCCTATGTTTGAAAAAAATGACGATGGATCTGTTCAAGCTTGTCATCATCCATTTACCTCTCCTATGATGGAGGATGTACATCTACTCGATTCCGACCCACACAAATGCCGTTCAATAGGTTATGATATTGTATTAAATGGTAGTGAGATTGGTGGTGGTAGCCAAAGAATACATGATGCTGCTTTGCAATCTAAAGTTTTTGATTTGTTGAATATTTCAAAGGAAGATGCCGATAAACGTTTTGGACACATTTTAAATGCATTTTCGTATGGAGTTCCGCCACACGCCGGAATCGCCTGGGGTTTAGATAGATTTGTTATGATTTTATGTGGCGAGCCAAATATTCGTGAGGTAATTGCCTTCCCGAAGGATTCAAAAGCTAAAGATCTTATGTTGCAAGCACCATCTGAGCCTGATATGAACACTTTAAAGGAATTAAGAATTAAAAATTATTAAAATGCTTCTTTATATTATTTTATCACTTTTAGGTCTATTTATTCTTTATTGGATATATAGATATATTATGTATAAGGTAAGAAGTCGTAATAATTTTGCTAAATCTTTAGATTTAGTAATGTTAAAAATTTGTGTTCCTAAAAAAGAGTCTCAGCAAGATAAAGAAGTCGATAAAGAGGCTTTTGGTGCTACCGGCGGTGATTTTAAAGAGTATTGTGCCTTAGGAGCACAAATGTTTGATTCTTTTTTAAATATAGCTGATTTTACAAAAATTTCTCCTTTTTTAAATGGTCAACCTTATATGAGTCTTGAAATTGCCGTTGTTGATTCTTTGATTAATTTATATTGTTGTGTGCCTCGTTCAGCAGTTCGTGTGATTGAAAAAAAGATCACTGCCCTTTACCCTGATGTTTTTATTGAACCTGTTGATGGTTATAACTTATTTGATGATGAATTTACTTTTTGTGGTACATATGTTCATCTTGCCAGAGAATCTATGTATCCATTGAGAACTTTTAACCAGATGAGTAGTGAGCCGCTAAGTGATGTTTTAAATAGTATGTCTAAACTTGAGTCATCTGAACGTGCTGCAATTCAAATTATGATCAAACCAGAATTGTCTAATTGGCAATCTGCTGGTCGCTCTAAGGCTCAGGATTTGCTGAATTCTAATGAGAATTCAGGCTCTTCATGGAATCCTTTAAAGTGGATTCGTAATTTCTTTGAATTAATATTCAAAGGAGCTGAAAACTTAATGGGTTCTGACGATACCCCTGCTACTGATAGATTAACCCAGGTTAAGGAAGAGCAGATATCTGCTTTTGATACTAAAAATACTAAAACTGGTTTTGATACAATTATTAGAGTAGTATCTGGAGCTAAAAACCCAGAGGATGCTGGTGTCAATCTTGGTAGTATACTGTCTTGTTTTACTAACTATACTTATCAGGATTTCAATTCCTTCACTATACCAGAAGATTATAAGTTTTCTTCTGATTATTTGTTTAAACAATTTATTGTACGTAGTTTTAAGAAGCCACTAATATATAAATTTAAGAAAAATATTTTATCTGTTGATGAACTTTCTTCTATTTTTCATGTACCGAGTATAAGGTTTAGTAGGGTTCCTAATTTTGCTTGGCAAAATTATAAAATTGCTCCACCCCCAGATAATTTACCTAAAGAAGGTCTTTTACTAGGTCATTCTACCTATCGTGGTGTAACTCGTGAAGTATTTATTCAGCCCGAAGATAGGTTTAGACACTTTTATGTTATTGGTCAAACTGGTACTGGTAAATCTTCAATATTACAAGCGATGATTCGTCAAGATTTTCGTTTAGGTAATGGTGTCTGTGTTATTGATCCCCATGGACAGTTAGTTGATGATCTATTGCCATTTATTCCTAAAGAAAGGGCTGATGATGTGATAATTTTTAATCCTGCTGATGTAGAAAGGCCGATGGGCTTTAACCTTTTAGAGGCAGAATCAGAAGATTCTCGTGATATGATTGCCTTGGATGCTATGAATATAATGATTAAAATTTTTGATGAAGAAATATTTGGACCAAGACTGCAAGATTATTTTAGAAACGGTTGTTTGACTTTAATGGAACATCCAGATGGTGGTGCCTTAACAGATATTGTACGTTTATTTACTGATAATAACTTTCAAACTGATTGTATTAAACACGTTTCCAATCCGATTGTTCGCTCATTTTGGGAAAACCAAATGAAAAACACTTCTCAAGAAGAAAAAATGAGAATTATCCCTTATTTTGCAGCAAAGTTTGGTGCCTTTATTACTAATACTATGATGCGTAATATTTTGGGGCAAACTAAATCCTCTTTTGATTTTTCTCAGGTCATGAATGAGCAAAAAATACTATTAATGAATTTATCTAAAGGTTTAACTGGTGATATTAATTCTAAGCTACTTGGTTTGATTATTGTATCAAAGCTACAAATGGCTGCTATGATGCGTCAAAAAATGGCTAAAGAGGATCGTAAAGACTTCTTCTTATATATTGATGAATTTCAAAACTATATTACTGATTCAATTGAATCTATTTTATCTGAAGCTCGTAAATATAGATTAGGTCTTAATCTCGCTCATCAGTATATTTCACAATTAGTTGATAAAAATGATGAAAAAATTAAAAATGCTGTATTTGGTAATGTTGGTTCTATGATGTGTTATAAAATAGGTGCTCAGGATGCTGAGTTTATGGCCAAAGAAATGGCACCAGTTTTTTCTGATCAAGACCTTATTAATGTTGATAAATATAAAGGTGTTTTGAAGCTTTCGATAGATTCTCAACCTTCTAAACCTTTTTCATTTACTCCTTTGAGTCCTTATACTGAGTTTGGTAACCCTACCTTAAAAGAAGCTTTCATTGAACTTTCTCGATTAAAGTATGGACGTGATAGAGAGTTTGTCTCTCGTGAAATTTTAAGAAAAATTGGCTAATGAAACGTTTACTTCCCATTATAATTACTCTGATACCAGGCTTAGTTTTTGCTGATTGTAATTCTGGAACATATTCTGTTTCTGCTTATTACTCCCCTTTAATTAACCAAAAAAAATATGTTACGGGTTCATATTTAGGAGATATTCGATTAAATGGATCAGGTATTGTTACTGCTTCTGGTGAGAAAGTTTTTGATCAAGATCATTTGTTTTTAGCTGCTCCTCCTTGTTTTGATTTTGGCTCAATTGTTGAAATTAAAGATTTGGGTCATTTTAAAGTTACTGATAGAGGTGGTGCGATTAAGGGTAAGCGCTTAGATTTATGGTTGGGTTATGGTGATGAAGGACTTAAGAAAGCTTTAGAATTTGGTATACAGTCTAAGGAAGTCCTTGTTGATGTTACTTTAGATCCTAATAAATTGATTGCTGTAGTTGGTAGGCCTAATCAGATTACTTCTATAGATGATCTAAAGGACTTAAAGTTTGGTGATAGTTCTGAATTAGTTTTATATGTTAAGCGGTATTTGTTTGATATGAATTATTATGATGGTTCTATCGATCGAGTGTTTGATAAAGCTTTAGATGTTTCATTATTGAATTTTCAATCTGAACTTAATAATCTAAAATTCGATTATTATAATAGTACGGTATTAACTATCTCTGATCAAAAAATTATTTTAGATATTGCTATGTCAAACTTAATTTCAAAAAATCAAGTTAAGCATTCTGATAATAATGATATTAAATTTATACAGGAATTTTTGATTAATTTTTCTTATTTAAAAACTTTAACTTCAGAATTAGATTCTGATACAGTTGAAGCGCTAAATAAATTTGCTAGTGATTATGGCTTGTTATCCTCCGAAATGGCTATGGATCATATTAGGTCTTTAATAGTTGATAATAATTTAGACTTTTTTAAATACCCGTTACAAAAAGGTTCCACCACTATTTCTGTTAGAATTTTGCAAAAGTTATTAAAGGACTTAGGTTATTTGAATTTGGATCCTACTGGTTATTTTGGTAAAAACACTGAGTATGCCTTAGCAAAATTCCAATTACGTTTTGGTTTGATTAAAAGACTTAATTCTAAATATGCAGGCTATTTAGGGCCTCAAACTCGACAGGTTTTAAATTCACTCTTGGTAAAAAGGGCTTTTTTTATTAGCTCCTTAGATTCAGACCTTGTTGCTAATACCGATTTTACAGTTTTAAAGTTTGGTGATTCAAATTCATTGGTTAAAGCATTGCAACAAATTTTAATTGATAATAAATATTTAGATAGTCCTTTTGCTTCTGATTACTTTGGGAATAATACCCGTTTAGCTTTGCAGAAACTAGCTATCTCTAAAAACTTGAACTTTGATATTGATTCTATAAGTTTGATTGATATTCAACTAAACGCAGCATTAAATGCTTTAAATTAATAATGATTTGTGGTATAATTATATGATTTAAGTATAATTTATGCCAACTAGTACCCATCTTGCAATTTTTCACAAAATACGTGCCTTTATTATAAAGCATATTTATCTCTTACTACTTGTGCTAGTTTTAGCTGTAGTGTTTGTGCATCAAAATCAACATATTGCCTTAAATTTGTTGAAAACCTCAACTTTAACAGGTGTTAAGCATTCACCATTTGATGGAACTTCTTTTCCTTTTGCTAAGTCTGTTGTATGGACTGATTTAGATTCGTCTCAATGGAAAAACTCTTATGAGAGTATTTCAGACCAATATAAAGTTGATCCATTTGTCTATGATGCTAGTTTGTTACGTAAGCCTGTTGCATCTTTAGGTTTTGATAAGAATGATACTTATACTAGAAATTTAAAGGTTACTTATCCGGTAGTGTATATGGGCAATTATGAGTTAGATGGTATTGAAGGCGCCGGCTCTCACCCTGCTGTCGATATTAAGTTGCCGATTGGTACTCCTGTTTTGTCTATTGCTAATGGTGTTGTAGTTAAGGTTGAGCAACAACCCTATGGTTTTGGTAACCATGTAGTGATCAAGCACTCTAATGTTCCTAGTTTGCATGATTCAAATGTTTTAACTGATATTTATTCTAGTTATTCTCACTTATCTACTATGAATGTAAAGGTTGGTGATGTCGTCACAAAGGAAGAGCAAGTTGCACTTAGTGGTAATTCCGGATTAAGTACTACTCCCCATTTGCATTTTCAAATTGATGCTGTTACTGCGCCATGGCATCCATATTGGATGTTTACTGGTCCTGAGTTGCGTGAGGCTGGCTTAGACTTTTTTCAGGCGGTTAATACTGGTTTTAAGAAGGCTGATGGTTTTGCTAACACTGTCCATCCTATGAATTTTGTTCAAAAATTTTTAATTTTTAATTCTAATACTAAGATTGAATCTAAAGTTACAGATATAGAAGTAGAGGCAATAGTTGTTCCAAAACAAATTGAATTTCAAGAACCAGAATTAGAAGACAAGTTAATTGAAATTATTGGTCCTAAAAAAATGATTTACGGTCAAAAACAAGTTGTTAGTGTTTTGAATTTACATAAATCGATTGTTGCATCTAACAATGCTATTGCTAATTCTTTTAAATCCTCAAAATCCTCTACTATGCTCAATAAGTCTTATGAGGAGGGAGTTTTAAAGTTTGAATTAATCCCGTCAGATATTGGTAACTATAAATTTAGTTTTTCTGATGGTTCCAACTCTTACGCTTTAAATTCTGAGGTTATGCTGTTCAAGGATTTAGAAAATTCTAATGAAATTGCTGATACTTTATTTGATTTAGTTCGTAAAGAGATTATATCGGGTTATCCAGATGGTTCTTTTATGCCCAATAACCCATTACATCGTTCAGAATTGGCATCTGTTTTGAGTAAACTGTTTCCATTTACTAAGTATCGAAATTCTAATTTAACGCTTAATTTTGATGATGTTACTAGCCAGGATTGGTTTTACGAACCAGTTTTAATGTTAACTGCAGCAACAGTGTTTGAAAACTCTGAAAATTTTAATCCTGATGCTTTTGTTACATTACCAGAGTTGTTGAAAGTTTTATTTCACTTGTATAAAGTTGATGTAAATTTAGCTACTACAGACACTACTCTAACGCAATATCTTTCATTAGATCGTTGGTCTTACCCGTATCTTTTATATGGACTAAAACTTGGTATAGTTGATACCGATTTAATTCGTGATCATGATCAAGCTTTAACACGCGAACAAGTTATTAAAATTTTGGCTGAATTTTTAAATTCTTAGCTTGAGTTTTTAGAATTCTTATGATAAATTAGCTATATCTTGCTCGCGTAGCTCAGCTGGATAGAGCAGCGCCCTTCTAAGGCGAAGGTCAAAGGTTCGAATCCTTTCGCGAGCGCCACCTTATTATTATGCGAAACTATTTATTAGACTATCTTCGATTCATATGTTTGTTTTTGATGTTAGTTTTTCATTTTGTCTTTGTTGGGCATTTTTTTTATGATTATACCTGGTATGTTGATTATAAAACTTTTTATGAGGTTATTGGTCATATTTCACGTATTGGTTTTGTGACTTTATCTGGTTTGTCTTTGTATTATGTATCTCAAAAATCCCGAGGTTTTCATTATTTTCTCAAACGCTTCTTTGTGATACTTGCTTGTGCTTTGCTGATCTCTGCTTTTACATTTTTGTTAATTCCTGAGTATTTTATTTTCAATGGTATTTTACATTTTTTTGCTTATGCTACTATTTTAAATTACCTTGTTGTATCTAGGTTTCAAAGTAACAAAACTTTAATAATCGCTTTGATTATTTTTGGTAGGTTGTTGTATTTATTCCCTTCTGATAATATTTTCTTAAACGTTTTAGGTTTTTATCCTGCTAGTATTAATACTTTAGATTTCTTTCCACTTTTCCCATGGTATTCATATGTTTTACTTGGTTATCTTTTTTTACCAATATTTATGCGTTTGACTTCTTTAGAAACTATAGTAAAAAAAGGTAATTTTATTACCTTTTTGGGTTCTCGTACACTCTTAATTTATATGCTACATCCAATAGTTATATTGGCTTTCTTTCTAGATCTGACTCGCTTTTAATTTGTCTTTTGGAATATGATATCCTCCATTATATGTAGATACAAATTCTTCAGTTTTATTATTAATGGTTCTTAGCCATCCTATTTGACTTCTTCCAAGCGTACGACCATTTGGCATAACTTTTGTTTCTCTGCCATAAAATGGGCCTTCTGCAGTTATCTTTTCTTTTTGAGCTTTTGAGATTAAAAATGTATGCATATTGTTGTTTGCATCTACGTAACTACTTAAGTATATTTTTTCATTGTATGGGTTTTGAAATTTCATATCTTGTTTGCCTGGAAAAATAGTTGAGTCTAATCCGTCTCCGTACATAGTGTAGTATCTTACGTACAGGCTGTGGTTTTTCCATTTTATTATTGGTAGCCCAGCATTAAAGGCACTTCTAAATATAGTTGTTGATGTTTGACATAATCCACCGCCTGGCGCGAGCTTCAAATCTTTTCCGTTAACTATTATGTGTGCATTCAACCATGGTATGTTTCTGCCTTTTGTTTGCATTATTTTATTGTATGAAAATTCTGAATTTGGTTCAATGACTATTTTATTATAAAGTTTGGCTCCCATTTTAATGTTTCCGATTCTGTTTACTACTGATCCATTAAAATCACTCCTACCATATCCTATTATGTTTAAGGTTTCATTTTTTGTATTTCTAATTATTGGAAACTTGTTTGTTGTATGAATTTTATGTTCTTCTTGGTTGATTATGTTGTAGGCTATATTTTGAATATCAGTATAACTTACTGTTTTATATGCTTTTATTTGTTTGTCTATTTCAAATCTATCGCCAAGGTCTGTTAATCTTACATGTTTGCTTTTTTCAGCATATTGTGAGAGAGCTCTTTGAATGTCTTGGCTAATTAATTTTATATTTAAGCTGACTTTTTCTTGATTTACTTTAAACCATTGTTTTTTGTATTTGATTTTATAATCTTTATTGTCTATTTTAATTTTTAGTGTTTTGTTTAAGTAGGTTTCAATAGTTTCAAGGTTTTTGTTAATGTCATTATCTGTTATATCTGCTGTTTGAATTGCTATGTCTAGTTTATTTACTTCGTCGTTTAAATATACCTCATTGTTTATTTTGAAACCTTTTCTGCTTGGTATTATTTTATCACTATTGTAATCATAAATAGCGTTTCTGGCTGTTTCTTTAATTTTATATGTTTGGTATATTTCTTTTTTACCGTTTTGACTTATTTGATATTTTGGTTTAAAATAGTTTTTAAGAATACCTTGGTCTATTTTTTGAACTTGATTAGTTTCAAATTCAATTGTTTGTATGTTGTCTTTATATGCAAATGTTAAGGCTTTTTTTAAATTTTGGTTTTCAGAATTTGCATAGGTTCTGTTAACAACAAGGCAGCCTAAGATTCCGATAGCTATGATTGTTTTTTTCATTTTGATGAATAGTTTATAATTAAATAATTATAACCTATAATGAGAATTTTTGCAAGGTCAATATTATCGCTGTTGCCAAGCTGTTATTAATTATGTGTAGTGTTATTGCTGCATAAATTCCATATTTTTCTCGTATTTTACCTAATAGCATTCCATATATAAATAATGGCCCAAGAGTACTTGGTTCTAAGTGAAAGATTGCAAACAGACTTGCTTGAATAACATTTCTGTTTTTATTCTTTATATTGTTCCATATGAAGTTTCTAAAATATAGTTCTTCTATAATTGGTGCAATCAGTGAAATCCAGATTATTATAAATAAGCTTTTATTTATAATTAAAAAATCTTGAGGAATTTCTTGATCGCCAAAGAGTGGAATTTGTATATTAAACCCTATAGATATTGCTTGTATAATTATCATTACACTTAAAAAGCTTAAATAGTATTTTACTGCTTTTATTATATTTTTTATCCAATCGGTTTTTTTATTTAAGTCTTGTATGAGTTTTTGCTCATTTTTAATTATGTATACAGGGATTAAGATAATTAAATTCTGAATTAAAAGTAGGCTTGCGACACTTTTGTAGTTAGTTTTTTGTATTACTATGAATGTTATTGCGAATAATAATAAACTTAATAATATAGATTTGATGATAGGATTTGATTTTTTAAGCATGTTCTTTCATAATGATATTGATAATTGTTTCTATGTTGTTAACAAAGGATGAGTTTGTACTCAAAATTTTCTATCATCATTATACCCCATATTTTTTAAATGTTTTTAAATTAGTTTTTTTTATAATGCCCTTTTATTTGATTTTGTATCTAATAAAGGATGCTTTAACATTTAAGGTAATTTTTATTGTGCATTTAGTTTTGTTGTTTATTTTTATTGCCCTTTTGATTTACTTAACATTAATTTATTGGTTAGATCGTTTAGTTATTACTAATAAAAGAGTTATTTTTATTGATTGGAAATATTTAACAGTAAAGAAAATTTCTGAGGTTGAGTTTGGTGATATTATTGATGTAGAGGTTCATACAAGTGGTATTTTTTCTAAGTTTAAATTTTTAGACTTTGGTTCTATTGATTTATTGACGTCAACTTCCAAGGTAGCTATTAGTTTTCCGCAAGCTGCTTATCCTATTAAGCTTAGAACTTACATCCAGTCACTTACTGATTTATATAAAAAATAAGAATGCGACCACAGACATTAAAAGACTTTTTTGGCCAACCTAAGCTTATTAATCAATTAGATGTAATCGTTCGTTCTGCTAACTCTCGAGAACAGCATTTGGACCATATCTTGTTTCATGGACAGCCCGGCTTAGGTAAAACTACTTTAGCTCAGATTATAGCTAATGAAATGAGTACAAACTGTATGGTTACTGCGGGTCAAACTTTTAGCCGTTCTGGTGATTTAGCTTCCATATTAAGTTCTTTACAGCAAGGTGATATTTTGTTCATTGATGAGATTCATCAATTGACACTCAAGTGTCAAGAATTACTCTATACTGCGATGGAGGATAATGTAATTGATATTTTGATAGGTAAAGGTGTTACTGCAAAATCAATTCGTTTAGATATTATGCCATTTACTTTAATTGGTGCTACAACTAAGCCTGATAAATTATCACGTCCTTTAACTGATAGATTTATTCATAATTTCAAATTGGAATTATATCCAGATTCCGAGATTAAACGTTTATTACTTTCACAAATCGATTTATTGGATGTTAATTTGTCAGATGAGGCCTTGAATCTTTTAGTTAATGTTTCAAAGGGCACACCAAGGATTGCCTTAAATTTGCTAAAACGCTTACGGGATCATTTTTTACTTGCTAAAAAAAATAACTTTAATGATGTAGATCTTAGGTCTATTTTAGAAGAACTTGGTATAGATAAATTTGGTTTAAATACTACCGAAAGAGCTTTGCTTAAAAGGCTTTATGAATCTGATGTCCCAATTGGTTTAAATAGTTTGGCTGCTATTTTAAATGAGAACCCATCTAGTCTTGAATCATATTATGAACCTTATTTATTGAGTTTGGGTCTTTTGGTAAGATCTCACAAAGGTAGACTTTTAACAAACAAGGGTGTAAACTACGTACGTTCTAATATTTTAAATTATGAATAAAGCATTTATTTCTTTTTGTCTTATTTCTTCATTAACTTTAATGACTGGTTGTTTTAAATCAGATGCCCCTGAGCCATATTTAGATACGGTTGTTACTAAGACATTCGTTGGTGAGATAGAGTCCTTAACTTCAGATTTATCTGATCTTGATGCTACTCACTTAATGATCACTGAATCAAAAAATCGAGTTTATTTAAATAGTGTTTTGCACGATTTAGACTTATATATAGATAAACAAATTAGAATTTCTGGTAATTATTTAGAAAAACAATTAAACAATAAACCTGTTGATTTAATTTTTGTTAATCAAATTGATGTTCTAGAAGATTTAAATAAAGAGGTTTCGACCCTTGAAACTCTGCCAAGTTTTGGTATCTCGTTTGATTTGTCAGAACAAATGCAGTTGCAATCAAATTTTCCGAATTTAACTATTTCTTTTTTAGACGATCCTTCTGTTTTAAGTTTGCAGTTACACCCACTGAGTGTAGAGCAAGACATTGATTTGTTTGTTGCTAATAAATATCCTGATTTTAGTTTTGATAATTTAAATATTGCAAGTAATGCCTATAAGTTCTATAGAGCCTCTGATACTCAGCTTTTGTATTTAACTCAAAATCAGAATGTTTTATATGAAATGGATTTACGTCTTTTGACTTCTGAATCTTCTGTTAAACAGTTTGATAATTTCTTAGTTAATTTAAATTATTTCACTCCAACTGGTCAATTTCTTAATTCAGAAGTTATCGAAGAGGCGAATGGTATTGCAACTGAGCTAGAGTTTGCTCCTATTGCACCTGACGATAATTCTTCTCAACAAGAGGTTCCTGCAGAAGAACCTGTTGAAGAAGGTTTGAATTTTGAAAATAAAGATATTGTTGAAGACTTTTTATCTCAAGTTGATAACGTTGTTCCGACTTTTTCTAAAGCTGTCAGCTTTGCGTTCACTGATAATAAACACTTTTATTTGATTTTTATTGATAACGAGAATAAAGAAGCAAGAGTGTTGGTCAATTATACTAATGGTTATTTAGTTAAGGCTACTTTTGTTGAAGGTGTTAATACGGATTGGGAATTAAGTTCTGGTGTTAATGATGTTTATGACCGTCCATTAACATTCATTAATTTACGCAACGACAAGATTCAAGTTAATAGTTTGCCAGAAGGTTTTAGGTTGTTTGAGACTCCTGCTTTAGGTTTTTCTTTGTCTTATCCTGCTAGTTGGTATTATATTCGTGATGAGGACTCGTATTTGTTTGCATTAGAGCCTGTTACTCAAGATAATGTTTTGATTATTGTATCACCTGTTGGGTTCGAAAGTACAAATGTTGCTATAAATTCTCCCCTGGTTGAAAAAATGACTAGGCAGCTTGATGATAAGAGTATAGAGTTTAAGTTTGATCCTAAATATAAGGATTTCGTTCAAAAAATGTATGATTCCATTGATTTGCTTGAAGAATAATTTGACATGCTTTGTTTAGCACTCTATTATTGAGGTTGCTAACCTTAGTATAAATCCTTTTTTTGTAAATACTAACTTGGCGTATTATAGCCTATTTTGTGTTATAATATCATTGTCTAATTAAATAAATATGGAAGATAATCACTTCGAAAAATTTACCAAAGAAGCGAAAGAAACACTAATGATCGCGCAAGAAAAATCTGCGGAAGCAAATTTGTCATATGTTGGAACTGAACATATACTGTTAGGTATTTTGTATCAAGAAAATAGTCTTGGTTCAACAATCCTTAATAATTTTGGTGTAAGTGCTAATAATGTAGAGCTTGTTTTAAAAACTGTTGGTAGGTCTAGTTCTAAGGCTGCTACTAAATCTAAATCTGCTGGCACTCTTTCTGGTTATGCCAAACAGGTTATAGAAAATGCCCTTAGTATTGCATCTAAGTTTAACCATAATTTTATTGGTACTGAACATTTGTTATACGCTGTAGTTTCTCAAGAAAATACAGCTGCGACTGTTATTTTAGAAAATATGAAAATCAATCCTCGTCATATTAAATCTCAAATTTTAGAAATTTTCCAAAAATCTAATGAAGCTAAAGTTGAATCTGGATCAAATTCCTCAAAGAATGATGAATCAAGTAATCCATTAGAGTTTTTCTTAAATGGTTTGAATGGAGTTTTGTCTGGTCAGCAAGATGCCCCTCCTTACAAAAAATCAAAAAAACCAAAGTCTAAAACCCCAACATTGGACTATTTTACAACAAACCTGACTGAACTTGCCGCTAAGGGCAAGTTGGATCCTGTTATTGGAAGAAACGATGAAATTGAACGTCTAGTTTCTATTTTAAACCGTAAGACTAAAAATAACCCTGTTTTAATTGGTGAGCCTGGAGTTGGTAAAACAGCTGTAGTTGAAGGTTTAGCATTAAGAATTCATGACAAAAGTGTCCCTCACACTATGTTTGATAAAACAATTCTATCTCTTCCTCTTGGTAATGTTGTAGCAGGTACTAAGTTTCGTGGTGAATTTGAAGACAGAATCAAGCTTATTATTGAAGAGGCCTCTGCTAATAAAAATATTATTTTATTTATAGATGAATTACATACTTTGATAGGAGCTGGTTCAGCTGAGGGTAGTTTAGATGCTGCTAATATTTTAAAACCTGCATTATCTAGAGCTCAATTGCAATTAATTGGTGCTACTACTACAACTGAATATCGTAAGGCCATTGAATCTGATTCTGCTCTAGAAAGACGTTTTCAGGTCGTTACTGTTCCAGAGCCGTCTGAAGAAGATTCAGTTGAAATTTTGAGTGGCTTGAGAGAATGTTTTGAAGATCATCATAATCTAATGATTACAGATGATGCTTTAAAGTCTGCTGTTACACTTTCTGCTCGTTATATTGCTGACCGTTTTTTGCCTGATAAAGCTATTGATACCTTAGATGAAGCTTGCGCTTTAAAAAAAGTAACTAGTTTAGACAATAAGAGCGAACTTGAAGATCTTAAGAAGGAGTTAAAGAAAATTTCTACAAAAAAAGAATCTGCAGTTTCTAAGCAAGATTTTGAAAAAGCTGCTTCCTTTAGAGACTCGGAAATGAAGCTTTTGGATAAAATTGAACAATTAAAGATTACTAAGACTCCAAGGCATCTTAGAAAAAAGATCCACGAAAAAGATATAGCTGCCATAATTCATAAGATGACTGGTGTCCCTGTTAATAAATTAGTCGCTACTGACGTTGAAAAGTTAAAATCTTTAGAAACCATCCTGCACAAGTCTATAGTTGGTCAAGATAAAGCGGTAACAGAAATTTCTAAAGCTATTCGAAGGTCTCGGCTTGGTATTTCTCATCCAAATCGACCAATTGGTTCATTCTTGTTTTTAGGACCTACTGGGGTTGGTAAAACAGAGCTCGTGAAAACCCTAGCTTCTGAAATTTATGATGACTCTAAAGCTTTGATTAAAATTGATATGAGTGAATTCATGGAGCGTCATTCTACGTCTCGTTTAGTCGGTACATCTGCTGGATATGTAGGTTATGAAGATGGAGGCCAATTAACAGAGGCTGTTCGTAGAAAACCTTATTCTGTTATCTTGTTTGATGAAATAGAAAAAGGACATCCTGATTTTTTTAATTTGCTTCTACAGATTCTAGAAGACGGATGTTTAACAGACGCAAAAGGTAAAAAGGTAGATTTCACAAATACTATCATTATTATGACTTCAAATATTGGTGCTGCTCGTTTAACTGAAGAAGCATCTTCTATTGGTTTTAATTTATCTGAATCTGAGTTAGCTAAAGAAATGGCAGAGTTTGATCAAGCCTCAGAAGAAGTAATGCATGACGTTAAAAAAGCCTTTAAACCTGAGTTTATTAATCGTTTAGATAATATAATTGTATTTGAACCTTTGACTCATCCTCAAGTTAAATCAATTGTTAAACTTTTAATTTCACAATTTGAAGAGCAATTATCTGAACGTAAGATAAAAATTTCCCTTACAAACAAGGCCTTAGACAGATTAGCTGAATTATCATACGATCGCCAATATGGAGCCCGACCGGCACGTAGAAAATTGCAAGAGGTTATTCAAGATAAAATGACTGATATGTTGCTTGATTCTACTTTAACAGCAAACTCTACGTTGAAGATTGGCTATAAGAAAAATGATTTTACTTTTGATGTAAAATAACTTGCCTTCTTAAATAAATGTTGGTAAAATTAGTGCGCTTGATTTATATTTGGTAATTAATGTAGATCTTGCGTATTATTTTTTAACTAGTTACCAAACAAAATTTTATGAACAAAGTAGAATTCTCAATGTTAGATTTATTAAATCAGGAAGGTTCCCCTGAGATTTTTATTCCAGAACCTGGAAAAATAGTCGAAGGAACTGTTATTTATATTCAAGACAACCAAGTTTTGGTTGATCTTGGAGGTGTTACTACCGGTATTATTTCTGGTTCGGAAGCTGTTGATGCTACCAATACCTTATCTGAATTAGTACAAGGCGACAAGGTTGAAGCTCTTGTTTTAGTAAAAGAAAATGATGAAGGTTTAGCTGTATTATCTCTTAGAAGAGCTTCTCAACAAAGAACTTGGAAAAGTTTTGTTGATTACCATGATAATAAAGAGCCGGTTGAAGTTAAGATCACCGATGCCAATAAAGGTGGCCTTTTAGTTGATGTAGATTCAATCAAGGGTTTCTTGCCTGTAAGTCAACTTGCACCTATGCATTATCCGCGTGTTAATGGGGCCAATAGTGCAGAGATTTTAGCTAGACTTCAGTCTTTAATTGGTAAAAAAATGTTAGTTCGTGTTATTAATGTTGATTTTGACACTAAAAAGTTGATTTTTTCAGAAAAAGCAGCTTACTACGAACAAAAGAAGAAGGCTCTTGAAAAAATCAATATCGACGAAATAGTTGATGGTAAAGTTTCTGGTGTTGTTAACTTTGGTGTGTTTGTAACTTTCAACGGACTGGAAGGTTTGGTACATATTTCTGAAATTGCATGGGGACACGTTGAAGATCCAGCTAAATATGCTAAGCTAGGTGATAATATTAAAGTTAAAGTAATTGGTATAGAAGGTGATAAAATTTCTTTAAGTCTTAAGAAGTTGATTGATAATCCGTGGGATGAAATTGCTAAAGCCTACACGCCTGGGATGCAAGTAAGTGGTAAAGTTTCAAAGGTTAATGATTTTGGTTGTTTTGTTACCATTACTGACGATATCAATGGTTTGATTCACGTTACAGAGTTGAATGACCCCCGTTTTGCTGATTTAAAACTTGATTTAAAGGAAGGAAAACCAGTAAAAGCCAAAATAGTAAATGTAGATAAAGAAAATCATCGTATTAGTCTTACTTTGTTTGACTCTCCTACTCCTAAATCATCAGTTGCCAGTGGTAACTTTGGTGATTTAAAGTTATCTGCTAAAGCTAAATCTGTTCTGTTGGAACGAGGGCTTGATTCATTTGAAGCTATAAAATCTCTAGATGAAAAACAATTAAAATCTATTGAAGGTTTATCTGATGCAATGATAGCCAAGATACTAGAAGCAATTAAAGCTTAAAGGATAGCCGGCAAAGCCGGCTTTTTTCTTGCCTTTATTCTAAAAAAAACATAAACTAAGGTGGTATAAATAAAGTCAATTATGAGTATAAAGCTTGAGAACTTAGCTGAGAAGTTAAATAGTAGTGTAGAAGAGTTAGTTGGAATTCTAAAAGAACATGGTTTTGAATTTAATGAGACTAATTTATCTGTTGATGATGACATTGCAGAATTATTAGAAGATGAACTTGGTACCACTAAATCTGAAATTGAAAAGCTGGTAACGTCTGTTGAAGATAATTTAGAAAAAGAAACAGTAAAGACTCAAAGAAAACAAGTTGCTGGTTCGAAAAAAGTTAGTAAGGTTAAAAAGGATTCTGTTACTGAGTTAAAAACAGATACCTTATTTATGGGTGATACAATTTCTGTTAAGGAATTGGCTGAAAAAACTGGTGTTAATCCTGCAAAATTGATAGGTGAATTGATGAAAAATGGTATTTTAGCAAATATTAATCAGCAGTTAGACTTTGATACAGTAGCTTTGATTTTGGTAGAATTTGGAATTTCAGTTAAAAAAGTTGAGTCTTCAAGCTCTACTTCTGATTTAATATCTCAGGACTTAAAATTGATTATTGGGGATGATGAAAAAGAAGATCTTAAATTACGTCCACCTATTATTACAATAATGGGTCACGTTGATCATGGTAAAACTAAGCTTTTAGATACAATCCGTAAAACTAATGTGGTAGCATCCGAATCTGGAGGAATAACGCAACATATTGCCGCTTACCAAGTTAAAAAGAATGATAGGTTGATTACTTTTTTAGATACCCCGGGTCACGAAGCCTTTACTGAAATGCGCTCACGTGGAGCTCGTCTGACTGATATTGCAATTTTGGTTGTTTCTGCTGCTGAAGGTGTTAAACCAACTACTGTAGAAGCTATTAATCACGCTCAGGATGCGGGTGTTCCTATTATTGTGGCCATTAATAAAATGGATTTACCAACAGCGAATCCAGATAAAGTTAAAACCGAATTGGTTGAGTATGGTTTACAAGCTGAAGACTGGGGAGGAAAAACAATTATGTGTCCAATTTCTGCCCTAAAAGGAGACGGTATAGATCATCTGCTAGAAATGATCTTGCTAGTTGCAGATATTGATCCACTGCTGGCTAACCCAGATAGAAATGCAGTTGCTACTGTAGTAGAAACTAATGTTGAACAAGGACTTGGTCCAGTCGCAACTATAGTTGTTAATACTGGTACTTTAAAAATAGGTCAAAATTTTGTAGTAGGTGATGCTTACGGCAAGGTTAAAACAATCCTTGATGAGAATGGTCAAAAAATTAAAACTGTCTCCCCAGGTTCTCCTTGTATGTTAGCTGGTCTTTCAAAAACTCCACACGCTGGAGATATTCTACAGGTTATTGATTCTGAAAAAGAAGCTCGAGAAAAAGCAAAACAAATTGCTGCCATACGTAAAGGTGAACGTTTACAAGGTCAATCAACTTTAACTGAAATAGTTTCAAAAATTCGTGCTGGTAGCCTTAAGGTTGTCAAAGTTATTCTTAAAACAGATACCAAAGGTAGTTATGATGCTATTAAGCAATCTCTAGAAAAGTTAAGACATGAAGAAGTCATGATTAAAATTGTGCACCATGGTGTTGGTAATGTTTCCCAGTCTGATATATCTATGGCCGCAGCTGGTTCAGCTATAGTGCTTGGCTTTCACGTAAGTATCCCTCCAGAAATTCAAAAAATGGCTGATATGAGAGGCGTCGAAATTAAAAACTATAAGATTATTTATAAGATGATTAATGACCTTACCAATATTATGTCTGGTCTATTAGAGCCAGAAGAAGTTGTTATAGAACTTGGTAAAGCTGAAGCACGTGAAATTTTCTTCACGAAGAAGAAGGATCAAATTGTTGGTTTGAAAATCACTAATGGTTTGTTTAAAAACGGTTGTAAATTACGTGTAATCCGCTCTGGTGAAGAAGTAGGTGAAGGTAAAATACTTTCACTTCAGAAAGGTAAAACAGTTGAGGATACTGTAAAATCAGGGAATGAAGCTGGTATTAAATATACCGGTAAGGTCTTGCTTGAAGAAGGTGATGTATTAGAAGCATACGAAATTGAAATGCGTGAACGCTCATTATAATATTTAAAACATGACAGAAAAATATTTTGAATTTGATTTAAATAATCATATTACTCAAAAAGGCAATTTAACCCCTGTTGAATTTGATCAAAGCCTACCTTTTACACCAAAGAGAGTTTATACCGTTTGGAATAATTTAACACCCCGCGGTGGTCATTGCCATAAAAGAGAAGAAGAGATTTTTTATATGGTTAGCGGAACTTGTAAGGTTCGACTTCACGATGGTGAAAAAGAAATTATACTCACCCTTGAAGATCATCAAAAGGCGCTTTACGTTGGGAATTACATCTGGCATGAGTTTTATGATTTTTCTAAAAAGGCTGTAATGTTATGCTTAAGTTCTACTCATTACAATCCTAATCGTGAAGATTATATAGAAGACTTTAATAAATTTTTAAAAAATGTTTAATAGATTACTTGTTACTGGTGGTGCTGGTTTTATTGGTTCAAACTTTGTTCGCTATTATGTTGAAAAACATAAAGTGAAGGTTTATGTTTTAGATAAATTAACCTATGCTGGAAATTTAGAAAACATCCAGGATCTAATAGATAATGGTCATGTGCATTTTACTCAGGGTGATGTTGCTGATTATACCTTTATAGATCAATACTTTGCTGATAATAAATTCGATGCGGTAATACATTTTGCTGCTGAATCACATGTTGATCGTTCTATCGAAGCACCAGACATTTTTATTCAATCTAATATTGTTGGTACTCATAATCTACTTATGGCTGCTCGTGATCATGGAGTAAAGCGCTATCATCAGGTTTCAACCGATGAAGTATATGGTGATCTTGGTCTTGATTCTGAAGATTTTTTCACAGAAGAAACTCCTCTTGATCCAAATTGCCCATATGCAGCTACCAAAGCTTCAGCTGATATGTTGGTAAACTCCTATTTTGTAACATATGGAATGTATGTAACAATTTCACGTTGTAGTAATAATTATGGTCCTTATCAGTATCCAGAAAAGTTGATTCCCCTCTTTTTCAATCTTGCATTGCAAGATAAGCCTCTCCCTATTTATGGTGATGGAAATTACATTAGAGACTGGTTGTATGTTTCTGACCACTGTGAAGCACTGGGTGTTATTTTAGATAAGGCTAAACCTGGTAGTATTTATAATATAGGTGGTAATTTTGAAAGAACAAATTTAGTTATCACAAAACTTATTTTGGGATTCTTAAGTAAACCAACTGATTTAGTTACATATGTAGAAGATAGAAAAGCTCATGATCGAAGATATGCGATTGATAGTTCCAAAATAAAGAATGACCTTGGTTGGGAGCCCAAAGTCCCCTTTTCTGAGGGGATACAAAAAACCTTTGACTGGTACCAGTCACATAAGGACTGGGTAGAAAATTCTTTAAAATAAATTATGAAATATTCTAAATTTTTTGGTAAAACTTTAAAACATATCTCTTCAGAGATAACACTTACATCGCATAAGTTACTTTTACAAGCAGGATTTATTACTGAATCTGTAGCGGGTCGTTATTACTTTTTACCACTTGGTCAAAAAGTTATGGATAAGTTAACAGCCATAGTCGATAAGCATATGTTAGCTGCTGATTGTCAAAAAATGTTTGCTCCAGTATTGCATCAAATTGAATTATGGCAAGAAACCAAGCGTGATAAGTCTGGAGGTTATGAGCTTATGACTTTAAAAGATCGCCGTGGTGCAGAATTTGCCTTAGGTGGTACTGCAGAAGAAATGTTTGTGGATGTTGTTCGTAAATTTAATATCAGTTACAAAGAGCTTCCGTTTACTATCTATCAAATGGGTTATAAGTTTCGTGATGAACTCAGAGCTCGGGGTGGTTTATTACGTGTACGCGAATTTTTAATGAAAGATGCTTATAGTTTTGACATTGATGAAGATTCCTTTAAATTAACCTATGATAAATTAGCAAAGGCTTATTTGGATATTTATCAGGACTGTGAATTAAAAGTAGATTTTGTACCAGCTGATAATGGCTATTTTGGTGGGGATTTTTCTCATGAATTTATTGTTTAAACACAAATTGGAGAAAGTGATTACTTTGTTTCCGAGGACGGCTCCTATATAGCTCATGAAGATATTGCAGAATTTAAACATGCAGTATTAGATGATGCTGATATATTACCACTTGAAACAGTTACCCAACCAGAATGGGTTTTGAATATGCAAGACAACAAAAAACATTATGGTTTGCCTCTTTATAAATATTTAAAAAATGTAGTTTTTGTAAATGATCACTCACAACAAACTTTTGTAGTAGTTGCTAGAGGTGATATTGACATTAATAAAAATAAATTAGAAAATGCTTTAGATATGGTTGGCTTATTGCGAGAGGCTAATGAGTCAGATCTAGAAAAGGTTGGAACTAAATATGGTTATGTTAAATCGTTTGGTAATGATAAGGTTACCTATGTTGGTGACAATAGTTTGAAATACGTAAATAATATGGTGGGGGGTCAAAAAAGTGATACTCACGATACCATTAATGTCAATTATGGTAGAGATTTTACCTGTGATTTAGAGTTTGATCTTGCAATAGCAAAAGCTTCAATGCTTGCTCCTGATGGTAAATCAAAGCTAATTGCTAAAAAAGGAGTAGAGGTTGGTAATATTTTCCATCTTGGTACTCATTATTCACGTTTAATGAAGGATGCGGTGTATGCTGGTAGTGACAATAAGTCTCACCATTTCCATATGGGTTGTTATGGTTTTGGTGTATGTAGAACTTTGCAAACTGTGGTCGATAGACACCATGATGCAAAAGGAATTATTTGGCCTAAAAAACTAAGTCCTTTCCATATTCACTTAATCGATATTAACTCTCCTGACTTAGGCCAAGAATATTATCAAAAATTTTTAGATCTTGGCTATGATGTTCTATGGGACGACCGAAAAGCTAATCCTGGTACTAAATTTGCAGATGCTGATTTAATTGGTATTCCCGTACGTATTGTTGTTTCTAAACGTCTCCAAGAAAATCAAGAGTTAGAACTTAAATTTAGATCAGAGGATGATAGTCAAAATTTATCTTTCGAGAATCTACTTCAGTTAATTACAAATTATTATGAATAAAGTTTTACTCCTTGGATCCACCGGTTTACTTGGTTCTGCAATTAAGCAGGTTTTTTTACCTTCTGATTTTGAACTTTTAGTTCCAGATAGATCCGAGTTAGAATTACGCAGTTTTCATCAAGTAGCTGATTATATTGAAGATCATATGCCAGATGTAATTATTAATTGTGCAGGTTATAACCTTGTAGATCAATGTGAGGTTGAGGAATATGAGCAGGTTTTAGCGGAAGAATTAAATGTTGACTTGGTTATGCAGTTAGCTAAATTATCAAAAAAAATAAATGCTTACTTTATTACATTTGGTTCCGACTATGTATTTGACGGAAAAAAGGGCCAGGCTTATATTGAATCAGATGTTCCCAACCCTATTAATTACTATGGCCAAACTAAGTTACGTGCTGAAATTCAGGCTTTGCAGAACAATGATAAAGCCTTGATTATTCGTACTAGTTGGCTGTTTGGACCTCATAAGAATAATTTTGTTTCTTCTATATATAAAAAATTAGAATCGGATAATCCTGTTGCTGTTGTAACAGACCAAACTGGGTGTCCAACTTATACCCTCGATATAGCTAATTATTTATTAAATACTGTATTAGAAGAAAAGCCCTCTGGTGTTATGCATTTATGTAATGACAATCCTGTTAATTGGCATCAATTTGCCTTAGCTATAGAAGAACTTGCTGCCACAGGTAAGATGATCGAAGCTATTAGTTCTAAGGATTTAAAACGCTTGGCAACTAGGCCTGAATGTTCTATACTGTCCAGTGAAAGAATTAAGCCTATGCGAAATTTTAAACTCGCTTTGCAAGAATACATAACTCAATATTTATGAAAGGTGTGATACTAGCTGGAGGTCGTGGTACTCGTTTACAACCTTTGACGAATTTATTTCCTAAAAGTTTATTGCCAGTTTATGACAAACCGATGATTTTTTATCCTCTAGATTTTCTAATTCGCTCTGGGGTAAAAGATATTTTGATAGTCATTGATTATTTTCACGCTGATATGTTTATGAAATACTTACATTCTGGTAAAGAGTTTGGTGTAAATATCCAATATAAGATCCAAGATCATCCGCATGGATTACCTGATGCTATTTATCATGCTAGGGATTTTGTTGGTGATGATGATTGTTTTGTCGTTTTAGGAGATAATTTAGCCTTCGATGACGTTTCTACTCAAGTTAAATCTTTTAAATCTGGTGCTTCTGTATTTACAAAAGCCGTTAATGACCCTTCTAGATTTGGTATTTTGTATTTAGATGAAAATGACTCTGTTTCTGATATGGTTGAAAAACCTGAAGACCCTCAGTCTGACCTAGCTATTACTGGGCTTTACATGTTTGATAATACTGTTTTTAAAAAAATACCAAAATTAAGTAAATCAGCACGAGGTGAATTTGAAATAGTAGATCTACTAGAACTTTATTTAAAAGAAGACCAGCTTAGTTATACAACTTTGCAAGAAGCTTGGTTTGATGTTGGCACTTTCCAAGGTCTACAAGAGGCCGGTTTTTATATCTCTAATCAATAAACATGTCTAAAATTGGAATTTCTGGCCATTTAGCCTATGATCACTTGCTGCGTTATAAGGATAATTTTAAACGTAATCTTTCTGCTTCTCAATTTATAAATTGTAGTTTTGTATTATCTGAAAAATTAGTTTCTTTTGGAGGTTGTGCCGGTAATATTGCTTATGGTCTTGCGCAGCTTGGTGCCGATTTTGATATGTATGGAGTTTTAGGTTCGTTAGATTCTAATGATTACCTTGATCGTTTTAAAAAGTTTAATATCCCCTCTGAGAATGTTGTTATAATTCCGAATTCCTATACTGCTTGTGCATACATTGCAACTGATAATGAGTCTCAGCAACTGACTTTCTTTATGTCAAATGCTGCTGTTTTGGCTAGTTCTGATGTTTATAAATTTGCCAAGACAGATTATGAGATATTTATAGTTTCTCCAGATTCTGTTAATTGTATGATAGAAGCATATGAGTTTACTGAAAAACATAATATACCTTTAGTTTTTGATCCAGGTCAGCAAATTTCAGCTTTTCAACGTGATAAGTTTTTAGAAATCTTAGAGTATTCTGAGTTTTTAATTTTGAACAAAGAAGAAATGGCTTTAATTAAAGATATATTTCAATTAAAAGATTTTGAAATTTATAACAAAGCGTCCTACGTAATTATTACTGATGGTTTTAAACCAATAAATGTAGTTAACTCCGAATTAAATATTAATGAATATTTTGACACCTTGCCAGCAAAAAATCCAATTGATCCAACCGGTTGTGGCGATGCTTTTAGGGCTGGTTTTTTTACTGAATACTTACAGTCCAAAGATATTGCAAGTTCAGTTCATGCCGGTAACAGTTTGGCTGTTAAATGTATTGGATCAGCAACAACTCAGGACTACTAATGTCTTATATAGGTGTTGATGAGGTTGGTCGTGGTTGTTTAGCTGGTCCAATGGTGGTTTGTGCAGTTCTCAACTCTCCTCTTTTTAATGATTTTAATTTAATTGACTCAAAACGTTTAACGTCAACCAAACGTAGAAAACTTTTGCGTGAGCTTTTACCACAAGTTGATTTTGCAATAGCTTCTGTTTCCGCCAATTTCATTGACAATTTTGGTATATCGCTAGCATTTAGAGAAGCTTTGTTACAATGTTATTCTAACCTTTCTTCTCGTTTACACTTTTGCCCATATATTATAGATGGCCGTTATAAGATTGATTTGAAATTTGATCACCGTTTTGAGTACAAAGCAGAAGATCAATATAAAGCAGTAGCGTTGGCTAGTATTATTGCTAAGGAATTTAGAGATGCTTATATGAGGGATCTTGCCTCTTCTTATTCTCAATATGGTTTTGAAAGGCACAAGGGCTATGGTACTATGTTTCATAGAAAGGCTATACAAAAATTTGGTTATACTCAGATTCACCGCAGGAGCTTTAAAATTAAATCATGAAATATTCATTAATTGTTGGAAATTACGGTTGTGGCAACTATGGTGACGATTTGCTTTTAAAGTCACTTCTACTTAATTTACCAGAAGAATTTGAATATAAAATTATGGCGCCTGGTAAACAATATTTTCCCTTACCTCCCGCTGGTTTACGCTCTTTGTTTAATTTTCAGTCCTGGAGAGCAATTTCATATATTTATAGATCTAATGCTGTATTTTTTGGTGGCGGTGGTTTGTTTAGCACCTACGAAAAGTTATCATTCTTGATTTGGGGACAGGTTTTAATTTGGTCTTTTGTTTTTCGTAAACCAGTTTTTTTACTGGGTCAATCATTTAATTCTAAATTTGGTTTTTGGCAAAACTTACTCTTTAAAAATGTTACTTATTTATCTGTAAGAGATAGTCAAAGTCAAAAGTTTTGTCCGTTAGCTTCTTATTCTGCAGATTTAGTTTTTGCACTAGATACATCATGTTTTAAATTTAAAAAACCTAAAGACTCTGATTTTATTTGTATTTCGTTAAGAGATTTTTATAAGAATGACCCCTCAAATCTTTTGAATTTTGCAGCTTATATAAAGTTAAATTATTTAGATAAAAAAATTCCAGTTTATTTTTTACCTTTTAAATTAATTGATTCTAAACTTGCTAAACTTTTTGGTTGGAATTTGGTAGATCAGTCTGATATTCCAAGTTACATTAAGTTTTGTAAAAAGCTTTATGCTGGCCGTTTACACGCTATGATTCTAGCTGCAATATTTAATAAGCCAGTTACCGTTCTTGCTTACGCCCCTAAAATGATAGGTTTGGCTTATGACTTATCTTTAAGACCGCTAGATTTAGGTAAAAAAATACCTCCGTCTCATTTTAATCATTCTTCTTTAGCAGACCAGAATGTTGTTAAAAACTTTGCTAGGTTTGCAAAATCAGACATAAAAAAAATAGCTAAGTAATACTTAGCTATTTTGATTGATTTTATTAATCTTGTTTTGGCTCTTCAGCTTTAGCCTCTTGTTTTGGCTCTTCAGCTTTGGCTTCTTCTTTTGGTTCTTCAGCTTTAACTTCTTCCTTTGGCATCATAGCTTCTACTTCTGGGTGGATATCGCTAGCTAGGATGATTTTATTTAGAGTTTCAGAGTCTTGCTTGATTTCTCTTAAACGAGCTGATTTACCAGAGCGTTCACGCATGTAGTATAACTTGGCTCTTCGCACTTTAGATTGTTTTACGATTTCTACTTTTGCAACTGTGTCTGAGTGGACTGGAAATACTTTTTCTACCCCTACTCCAGAAAGAGTTGTACGTACTGTAAATGTTTGGTTGATTCCTTTATCACCGCTTACTTGAATAACAAGTCCTTGAAAAACTTGGATTCTTTCTTTGCCACCTTCTTTAATTTTTTGGTGAACCTTTACTGTCTGACCAACTTTGATTTGTGGTCTGTCTTTTAGGTTATCTCGTGATACGAAATTAAGTAATGCTTGATTCATCGTATAAATATTATTGCATGACAATTATAAGGATTTTTATCTCATTTGCAAGCGTTTTTTTTGCTATAAGAATTGGTCTATGTTTGAATAAATTTTGATATTTTGTTCTGCCTGTATTATGCTGATAGTTTGTATGTCTTTTTCTCCCCAGAGTTCAGCAAAGTCTGCAGTATTTACAAAGTGTATTTTGTATTCACTTAATTTAAATTTTTTTAATATATCTGTTAATTCGGTTTGTCTAATTTCGCCTACTAAATATATATCGAATGGGCTTTCTTGGTTGATAAATACTCCACTAAGTAGAAGTAGGTCTAAGGAGCCTTGTTTGTTACAGGCTTTAATAAATCTTTTGAGGTGGTCAGAGTTTTTTAGTATTAAAGGTTTAAGATCTTTAAACTTCTCTGTGTTGTGATTGAGTTTGTAGTATTTTTTTCTTTGTTTTAATTTGTTCTTTAAAAACTGGATTTTACTCAGGTTTTCTAGTTCTCTTCGGATTGAGTTAATTTGCTCATCCAAAATTCTAGTTAGTTCTCGTACGTAAAACTCTTTATTTGGATTTAAAATAAATAATTCTAAGAGTTTTATTCTAGCTTGTGATGTAAATAGTTCTTTTAACATAAAATGACTTATCTCATAAAGGATAAGCCATTTTAACTGATTTCGCAAGGTTTCCTATTTGGTTGTTACAAATATTTCAAATAGTTTATCAATGTAGATTTGGTTTTTTAATGAAAATTCTCCTTGTGAGCCTTTTTGATAAAAGTTTTTGACATGTTCTTTGATCACAGCAGGTGCTTTGTCTATTTCTTCTTTGATTTTTGCTTCAACGTCTTTTTCGCTTACACTTAAGTCGTATTCTTTATTTAATGCATCTAGTAAGAAACGCATTTTGGCTTGTTTTTCAGCTTGATCTCTTTGTTCTTTTGCAAAATCTTTTTTGGTTTGTTTTTCAAACTCTGCAATATAATCTTCAAGGGTTTTGTTTTGTTGTTGGAGTTGTTGCATAAGTTGTTTTTGGTTTTGAGATAAGTTTTGATCAATTATGGCGTCTGCTATTTTGATTTCTGTTGCTTCTAATAGTTTTTCGAATAGTTCTTCTTCTAGTTCTTTTTTAGCTTGGTTTGTTTTTTGGTTAAGAAGCATTACTTCTGTTTTTTCCTCAAATTCTTCTTTGCTCAATTTTTCACCATAAATTTTTTGAATAGTTTCTTCATCCAATTTAGCTGCACTTGGAGACTCCACACCGTGTACGTGAACCTTAAAGGTTACTTTTGCATTTTGTAGGTCTTCTTTATGGTAGTCTTTTGGAAAGGTTACTTCAAACTCAACATCTTGTTCGGCTTTAGATCCCACTAAGGCTTCTTCGAATCCAGGAATGAACTTCTTGGACCCTAGCACTAAAAATTGTTTTTGTGCTTTTGTACCTTCAATTAGTTCCCCTTTTTTGTCGAAACCTTCAAAGTCAATAATTAGTCTGTCTTTGATTTTAGCGGCTTTGTCTGTTTTGGTATAGCTTGTTTGGATTTCAAGTTCTTTGTCGATGGCTTCTTTTACCTCTTTTTTTGTAATCTTTGGAGTTTTGAGATTTAATTTGATTTTTTTAGCTTTTTTCAGGTCTATTTCAGGACTTACCGGAACTTTGAACTCAATTTTAATTGGATTTTTAGATTTAACTTCAAAGTCTGGCATTGCAACTGGCATTATTTTTGCTTCTTTTAAGGCTTCTGAATAGATGTTGTTGATAAATTTTTCGATTACAAAATCAAAAAAAACGTCTTCCCCAAATTTCTCAATTAGCATTTTCTTTGGTATGTGTCCTTTACGAAACCCTTTGATACTTACTTGTTCGGCTAGCATTTTGGCACCTTGTTTTTCAAAATTAGTTTGGTTCTTGTCGTCAACTTCAACTTCTATTTTAACAATAGCGTCGACAGCTTTTGCTGCTTTGATTTTCATATTTTATAATTAAAACTTTTTTATTTTAGCAAAGTCCCTAGAAAAAGCAATATTTCTTGCAGTTTTAGTAAAAATATTTGTCAAATTTTGCACTTTGTGATATAATGTAGGTGAATTTAATTTAGATTATGTATTTATTGAATGATGGAAATGTTTCAGATCCTAATACAAATACTGGTTCATATTTACCCACAGATGATGGGTCTTCATTAACTTCTGTTGATGCTGAAAGTTTTGAAGCTTTTAGTGATGCATCAATTACAGGTATTTCACACGCTGTTGGTCGAATTAACCATATGGTTCATAATGAAATTCTTGAAGCTTTATATAGTACTGCTGTCCGACCAGAATTACCGGTCCTTAATAGCATGACTAAACCTGAACGCGTTAAATTCGAGTCTTATGTTTCTAACCTTGTTTCTGAAAGTCTACATGCCGCCCCTCAGCTTTTAACTATGTTAAAACGCCGTCGTATATTCAAAGTAAGAGTTGAAGATTTACGCTTTAAAGACCTTGTTGATCACTCTAAAAAGATATTAACTGATCCACGAGCCACTGATGATGACTATCGTTTCGTGCACATTGTAACTTCTGCTATTGTGAATGCCTATTCAGAACTTACTCATATTGACTCTATGAATTTGATAAATCCTAGTATACCAGCATTGAATATTCAAGGTTTAAACCAAATTTCAAGCAATAAAGCTTTAGGTGGTGCCTTAAGCCGTTATCTTAATCAAACTCTTGCAACAAACTTTCATTCTCTTGTACATCAGGATCTCATCCGTGATTGTTGCGATTCGACCGGTGGTAATCCAGAATTAATTAATGACTTAAATCAATTAAGTCAATATCATAGTACCGCTGATAGAATTGAAACTCTAAAAAACAGTATTGGTCCTGTTACTACAGATGTTGTCTCATATGATCATTTTGTTCAACTAGAAGCTGATAAAGTTTCTGCTACTGAACGTTTTAGAGCCGCTGACGCAGCTTTGAAGCCAACAATACAAACTGAAATTAATACTATTGATGCTAATCTTGGTCATTACACACCTCATTTAACTGCGATCAACGAACTTAAAGCTCTATATGCCCAAAATGAAAATTTTGAAGCTAAGTTATTAGAATTACATCAAAAATGTAAAATATCATATGACTTAGCAACGTCAATCCCTTTTGACACTGCTGGTAGACAGATTTTTTTAACTGAACTTAGAAATAAGAACACTTCTTCTGTATTGACATTAGATGCTGATAAATTTGGTGTACGACTTTTGAAAGAAACCTATATAGAAAGAGGAGTTGATCCTTTATCGGCACAAAAAATTGCAACTTTAGATTATATGACCGGTAGGTCTAGAGAAAAATTAGAAGCAACTTGTGGTCCGAAGGACCCTGAGGTTATTAAAAAAGCAAAAACTTTAGAAGTTGACGAATTACTATCATCTCTTAGTGTTGATAGTGCTATAGCAGCTTTGCCTCGTCTTGCCCCCTTGCAAGATATTCTTTCCAATAAAAAAACTTTGCGTGAGTTGATTAACAATCCAGTTGTAACTTTCAAAAAACTAGTAATGTCTCAACACGTTAAGTCTTCTGACTTGGCGTATTTAATGAGTTTATTAGTTCCTTTTGTGAGAGGTACTAAACTAGAATGTTCTGACCCAACTGCAAGAATAGCAGAATTGACAGCTGAAATTGCTAATTTAAAATTAGAAAGTAGAAATAACCCTGCTTTGCTTCATGTAAATGAAACTAAGATTGCGGAAAACAAGCGTGCTATTCAAGAACTGAAAGGTTCAAGGCACAATAGGAGAAACGCCCTGTTTGGTTATTCTGACGATATAGTTATGATTTCTTCGGAATCGAGACCAAAACTCATGAGAATTCTCAATGCCTATAATATATTTAATAAAGCTAATATTGCTAGTAAGATAGAGGCAGATCCAAATATTGATCCATCTCGTTTGTCTGCCCTAATTAGTGAAAATTCAATCGACTATAATTCACAGGACGCCCAAAAACTTAATTTACAGGCAACTGGTTCAAAATATTTTAAATCTAAAACTCGTGGTTTGTTAAAAGCTCATGCAAAAACGCTTTTTACAGGGGATCGCTACAATGTCGATGAATTGCTTCCTAACTCTGGCTCTTTAAGAAAGTTACTCTTTAAGGGAGTTAATGGAGTAGTCCGAGCGGCTCGTAATGGTATTAAGTCATTAAATCCTATTCGTCATGGTTTCTTCCATGGTGCGTTAGTTGGAGGGTCAGTTTTTGCTTCAACTCTTTTCCTTGGTGGCCTGCCCGTTGTACCTCTATTGGGAGCTGCCTCACCTTATGTCACATCTTACTTAGCTTCTATGTTAGGTGTGGGAGCAACTGCAATGGCATTCAAAACCCACCGAGGTTTAAAGGCAAAAGGATATTATAATGAAATCCAAAATAACATTCTAGTAAAAGCAGGTACAGGAACTGTTAAGTTTGGTTTAGGTGGTATTGCCGGGGCTTTTAGTACTATATTTAATAAAGGAACTTATAGTAGTACATATGCAAGTCTAATACGTACTGTTAATGAGCAGCGTGGTTTATTTCCATTGCTAGGTCATGGAATTTCAACAATCTTTAAAGGTGGTGTTGGTTTACCATTTAATCTACTCGCTAACTCCTTTAAGGGTGGTAGAGAGAAAGCTAAAAATAGTATGAAGGGTAAAGTTTTAGGTGGTAATAACACCCCAACTTAAATTTAATTTTAATTGTTTAATATGAATCAAGAATTATCACGTGATCAATTTGATCCAGAAGTGCTTACAGCCATGCAAAAAGATTTTCAAAAATTTGTTATTGATGTGTCTGAAGCCATTGAACTCAAAAATATAGATCCTAGTGTCCAAGATGAAACTACCGAACGTTTGTTGGTTTTGTATATGGATTCTATAACTCAGGCATGTTATGATCTGCTTGATCAAAAAGATATTTCCGATGCGGAGCTTATGACTAGCTTGTATCCGGAATTCACCCATATGGATATTATGTTTGCATTTGCCCTTGAAAAAGATGGTGCAATCGAACATATAGATAACTACAAAAAAGATCTTATAGAAAGTATTAAAATTCTTTATAATAAATAAATATGCCAGGTCCATCTCCATCCCCTCGCCCGTCTAACTACAGCTCTATGTCTAATGAAGAAATAACAGCCGCAAGCTTTGATGAGTTAAAAGGTACTGTATATGTTAGCCCTGCCTTAGTTCAATCACTGGGTTATGAGACCTTTGGAAATGCTGGTACGATTACCAATTATTTATCTCAAAATAACCTTGAGGTTGCAATTAAAGACCCTGCCTTTTTGCAAACTTTATTTCTTGCAATTTCTGAATTTAATACATCTGCCAAGCCAAATGATGTATGTAAGTTGCCTGAAGAGCTTTCTGATAAAAATTTTATTCGTAGTTTAGATTTCAGTACCCCAGAAATGAAGGCAATTGCTGAAGTTTACTTAACTAAAGTTCTCTTTGTTAATAATAAGTACAATGTGTTTGAGATCCTGCAACCTTCCTCAGGTTTAGATTTTTTTAAAGCTGGTAAACTAGCTTTGGAATTAGTTCCAGATGCTACTCGTGCAGTACGTGAAAAGCTTAATGAGATTCAGACTAAAATAAATCAGAGCCCTAGCCCTGTTAAAGCCGCAATGATTGCATATATTTTTTCCACCAAAATACTACCAAATCTAAAGATTCCAGGTTTTTCACCAATATCTAAAACTTTTGCTAAAACTGTGGGTACCTACTTTAAAGCCCAATTGATGTTAATTGCTGGTGATGCGGTAATGCCTACATTTTTTAATACAACACTATCTGATTTCATTATTAATAATGCCGGAATAGTATCTAAGAAAAGTAAAGAGTTGGCTAAAGCCTTTGGTGCTAAACTTCCAAAAGAACAGGTCGTACCATTTGTCTCAACTTTTTTACCTCAAGACAGATATAAAGGTAATGTAGATCCTGGTTTTGCTAATAAGAAATTTAGCGATATTTACGACAACGGTATGCCTACTTTTGATCGTTTTTCAAATAGCCCCTATTTTTCAGACTCTAATAATTACTCTAATGCTAAAAAAGCTTTAGAACATGTGATTTCTATTTTAAAACAAAAATCTAAATATAAAACTGATCTTAAAAAAGCAATAGAAGATCATAAGCATTTACCATGGCCTACTGCAATTGTTGCTATTATGTCTTACTCAGAATTTAAGGTTTCTAAATCAGAAGCTATGCTATTTACAAATGAAAAGCCATCTTATCCGACAGAAACTCTTGATCCAACATATTTGGATACTACTATTTTAATCAAAAAGATTGGTACTAGTACTACTCTGCCTGACTTTACATTAAAGGATATTATCACTAATTCTAAGCCCAGAATTAAAGATAAAAATACAACCATTCCTTTGGATCAAGCCGATATTAATCGAACTCTCCATATGAATTTAGATGACTTTCCTAGTGATGCGGATGATCTGAATCCTAATTATGGTTCTTTATTTCAATTAGCTGCAAAAAAAGGTACACCTATTGAAGATGCTCTTGGCACAGAGTTTTACTGTATGAAATCTCCATCTAACCCGAATACCGAAGCAGATTCATCAAATTATATAATGACAGAGTCTGATGCCCTTGTTCAAAAGCTTATAAGCGCTGGACATTCAGAAGCGTTTGTTAGACAAAATTTAAAGCTAGTTTTTGCAGGGCAGAATAGTTCTAACGAGACTTATATTGGCTTTACATTTACTCCGCTTAAATCTAAGGCTTATACCCTAAAGACTGATGGTTCTGAGTTGTTTTCCTCCGTTCAGGTTTCTTCTTTTGATAATGGTCGTGCAGCTGGAAATAATTCGCCTTTATTATCTTTGCAAGTCCTCTATTCTAATAATATTGCCGATGGAGATTTGTTAGCATCTATTATAAAAAAACAAGCAAGTGGTGGTACTAAATCAACTCAGAACCAAAAAGATGAAAAAATTAAGAAAGCACTTAAGAAGTCTGTTAAGAAACTTGATAAAACTAAGGTTAATATAATGGACAAGGTCTTTAATTTTGTTATTGACAAATATGCCCCAAATATCAGCCAGTTAAATATTGATATTAAAACAGCCGAGACAAGCGCAAAAACAAAAGTTGCTAATGATCTTAAAAATCAATTATCGGCTTTGGTAGCGCAACGTAATCGCCAATTAGTTTTAGCTTATTCCCAAGCTTCTGCCCGAAAGTTAAGAGATCTTACTGAGTCTGGTGTGGATTCTTTAATTGAGAGTTCAAATTCTGTAGCCACTACTGGTTTTTTAGATACTATTTACAGTGTACCTAGTTTTTTCAAGGATATTTTTGCAGATGAGCCAGCTGGTGTTTTTGTTAATAACCAATTAACAGAAGAATTAAATACGATTATTAGTGAGATTGAAATATCTAAAAGCCTTTCACCTGAGCATAAGAAGGCTTATAGACAATCTATGATGTATGTAAAACATATGCATGCACTTGCCTTAGATGAATATTTTTATCGCAAAAACTCAAAAAATGCTAAAATATTTACTAAGCTTAAGGTTTTTAATAACAAAAAAGCTTTATCAACTAAAGGTGATGTAGTTGCTAATGTCTTAAATTGTTTTAAAACATATGCTAAGCAGCATGCTAAATTGTTTTTCAAGTAACCCTTGACTAAAAACCTATATCGTACTATAGTGTGGGCGTGTAATATGCCTATATGTTTAAATCTATACTATTTGTATCTGTTGTGTTTTTTAATACACTGTGCTTTGCTTTAAACTGCAATGCAGTTGTAGAGCAAGATTTTATACCAGCGGCTCAGGAATTTTTTGATTATGATTTAAGTGATAAGATCCATATAGTTAATGCCCAAAGCCGTAGAGGTCTTTCAGATGGTGACCATATTTATGTTGAATGTTTAGACGATAGAGAAGAGTTTTTAAACGTGTTAACTCATGAACTAGGTCATGTAGTGCATAATCATTTTTTCTCTCCAAAATATAAGTTAAGAAAAAGTAAGTTTTATGATTTTGAACGTCCTATTTATTATAGTGATAAAAGTTTAGATTTTTACAGATTAAGTTACCTGGACCATTACACGCTTAAAGGTTCTACGTTAAGTTTAGACTTTGTTTCCTTATATGCTATGACTGATCCTTTTGAGGATTTTGCAGAAAGTTTTATGATGTATATGCGGTATAGGTCAGAATTCAAGCAAATCTCTTTAAATTCTCGTATTTTAGGCGCTAAATATAGTTTCTTTGAACAGCATTTTGGAAACACGAAGGAGGTTTTGGTTAAGCCAACACCCTCGCTTTACCTATCTAGTGTAATCAGACCATATGATGCAACTTTAGTACATAGAAAACCTTCAATTGGATTTGTAAACCCTTAGGGTTTTCTGTAAACTATAATTAAAGGCTTATAAGGCTCTGGCTTTTTACAGCCCTGATCACATTTTTGCCTCCTTAAATGATATATCCCAAGTTGGATCTACATTCAAAGGAGGTTTTTTTCTTGCATTTTGATATAAAAACCTATTTAATATATAGGTCGTGGTGTCTGTAGCTCAGTTGGTTAGAGCACCGGGTTGTGGTCCCGGGGGTCGAGGGTTCGAGACCCTTCAGACACCCCACGTCACTTTAGAATCCCATTGATTTTCCGCAGCTACACTTTTGTTTGGCTTTTTCGTTTTCAAACACAAAACCTGTGAATTGTAGGCTTTCTTTATAATCAATGATTAATTTGTTTGAGCTTTCTATTGTAAATGCGTCTAAATATACATAAAGCTCTGGTGTAATTTGGAATTTGACTTGTTTTGCCCCGGCTTCTTTAGAGAATTCGTATTTGTAATTATATCCACTGCATCCGCCTGCTTCAAGTTTTATTGATAGGGTGTCTTCTGCCGTCTGGTATTTTAAAAAGGCTGCTATGGCGGCTGAGCTTATTTTTAACCCATTTTCTAGTTGCGAATAGCCTTCGATTTCATGAAATTTGAGTTTTTCTATATTATTTAGGTTTTCTTTTGCTTGTTTTGCTTCCTCTTTTGCTAATTCTTGGTTTATTTGTGTGACTATTGCATCGATCTCCTCTTCGCTTAGTCCGTGTGATGCTAAACCTTCGTTGAGGCGTTCGGTGCTAGCTCCGTTACAACCAGCGCATGGTATATCATTTTCTAGTAGAATTTCTACTGCGGTTGGATACTCTGCTAATAACCTTGAAATTCTCCAGTATTTGGTGATTTTAGCTACCATTGCTATGGATTAATTCTTCTAACTCCCCTGCCGCTAGCATTTCTTTCATTATGTCTATGCCTCCTATGAGTTCTTTTTCTATGTATAGTTGAGGGTATGTAGGCCAGTTGGAGTATAATTTAAGGTCTTGTCTTAATTGTTCGTCTTTTAAAATATTATAGGATTGATAATCAGCGTCTAGCAAGTTTAGTATTTCGATAGCTTGCATTGAAAAGCCACATTGTGGGAAGTTTTTTTCTCCTTTCATAAAGATGATAATTCGATTTTTGTCTATTAACTCTTTAATTTTAACTTCAGTTTTCATTTTTAGGGCTTAAGTTCATTTTTACTGCGTGTAGTGTTCCATCTGCTAGATAATCAGAAATTAATTCATAGACCATTTGATGCCTTTGAATTCGTGTTTTTTCGTTAAATTGTCTCGATGAAATAACTATTTCGATATGACTTTGGTCTTTGCGAGTGTCAATAATTTCAATTTCTGCGTCGGACTCAAAGTTTTTAGTCAGTCTTTGGTGAATTGTTTTTAGAATCAATTTTTATTTGGTTAGATTCTAGTAAAGTATTAATAAAGTTTTCTGCAAATTCAATAACGTTTTCTCCATTGAAGTTTTGATTATTGAGTTGTAGGTACTCTTGTATAGCAATAGATATTAAGTTTTTAAATGCAGGTGCTGAGTCAGAATATTCCTTAAATTTCATTAAATTCCATTCTTTTTCACTTTGAAACTCACTTTGTATCTTTTGAAAGTACAATGCTAGGTTAAATTTAATGAATTCTGGGAGGGTTTTGTCGAAATTGTTGAGTTGGATGGATTGCTTTTTGCTTAATTCTTTATCACTGTTTTTAAATTGAATTTGTAATTTCTTTTGTAAACTTTGAAAGTTTAAACTAAGCGCTATCACAATTAGGTGAGGGTTTACGCTACTAGATAAGCAGCTGATTAACGCATTCGCTAGGGGATGCGTTACCCCAAGAGTTAAAATAATATGTTTTAGTATTTGGTATAGGTCTGATTCATCGGCTTGTTGTTTTTTCTCGCGAGCTTTGTCTTTTTTGCCCTGTTTGGCATTTTCTCGCATTTTTTCTTGAAAACGTTCAAAAGCCGAGGGGTCAAACCCCTCGGCTTGTTCACTACCTGTAAATGATTCAAATTCATTCATAGGTAGATTTATGCGTTAGATGGAACAACTTCAACAAAAGTTTTTTCGTATTTTCTACCGTTGAAGTTAGTAATTCGTTTTTTGTAAAACTTAACTTCTCCGTTAACTAATGCGTGTAATGTGAAATCGTTTCCAGTACCAACATTGCTACCAGCTCGGTACTTGTTACCTTTTTGTCTGATAATGATGTTGCCTGCTACGCATGCTTGACCACCGTATATTTTGACCCCTAAGCGCTTCGAACGCGAATCGGTCTGGCGGCCGGCTGAACCTCCTGATTTTTTCTTAGCCATTATAGCGAATTAAATCAACATCATTTTACGAATATTTCTTGGCAATTGCAAGGTAAAATTGTAAAATTAGATTGTAACTTATCTAAACGCCAATATAAATGTCAAAGTCTTTACTGTTTTTACTTAGTTTGTCCCTGCTTTCTTTTGCTTTAGCAAGCCAGAATACTGACCAGGCCCTAAGCGGCAAGGTTGAAAGTTTATCTAAAATGTATCGCTTAAAAACACAACAATTAAATCAAGCTAATCTTGGTTCAAGCATCTTAGAAAAACGTATAGATGAAACCATTCAACAAATCGATAATCTTGAACTCACCTTGAAACAACTTGATAAAATTGCCGATATTAAAGAAAAACAAGGTCTGGTTGCTAAACAACAGTTTGATGTTTATAAGAAAAAACTTTCAAAAAGTAATTTCGAAACAATGCAGTTAGATGAAAAACTTAATAACTTACTTGAAAATTACAATGCTGTGATACGAAATTATTATATAGAAAGTAATGCTTATAATACTTATACAATTGCTGAAACTAATTTATTTAATGATTATAGTTTTTCCGAATACCTCCAAAACTTGATGGCATTTGAAACTATCGAAAACTCACTAAAACTTTCTTTTCTTGATTTAGATCAAGCCTTAGAAGCTAAAAAAGATCATCAAAGCAAAGTTTTAGCAGCTACAGTTAATTTACAAGAGTTAAAAGACAGTTTTGAAAACAAAGTTTTCCAAGCTCAGGTTGCAAAATCATCTAAGCAGAGGTTATTAGATTTTACTAAGGGTGAGCAAAAAATTTACGAACAATTGTTGGAAGAAAGTCGCAAAAATCATAAAAAGGTAGAATCTAAGGTTTTGGATATCCTTAAAACTTATTCAGAGGTCAAAAACCAGTTCTTTGATAAAGGTTTTGCTGACTATATCTTTTTTGGTAAGAATAAAACCTTTTTAGCTTGGCCTGTAGATCCTTCTCTTGGACTCACTGCCCGCTTTCAGGATCCAGCTTACCATGGCTTCTTTGGTGTTCCACATAACGGGTTGGACTTACGTGCTAGTATGGGCACGTCTATTATGGCACCGGCCGATGGTGTAGTTATTCAAGTTGTAGGTGGTGAGTCTACAGATTATCATTATATTATGTTAGCCCATAGTGATGGAGTTGTCACATTATTTGGTCACGTTTTTGATGAGTATGTTGAGAAAGGAGATAAAGTAAAAAAAGGTCAGGTCATTGGTATGACCGGTGGTATGCCTGGTACATCTGGTGCTGGTTTTATGACAACTGGTCCGCATTTGCACTTTGAGGTTTTTAAAAACGGAAAACATATTGACCCGTTAGAGCTACTTGATCAATCGCAGCTAAAATCAACTGATTTACTCAATTAAGCCCTTGTGACCTTTTGGATTAGCTTGTAAGCTAATGCAAACAAGGCGATATTTAATACAATTAGCACTGTAAGATTTGTAGAGTTTTGAAAGTAGTTAATGTTATAAAACCCTGCTCTAAAGCCGTCTATCATATAAACAATTGGATTGAATTTTGATAATGCCACCCAGAATTCTGGTAGGCTTTCTAAGGCATAAAATACCCCCCCAAAATATGTTAAAGGTGTTAGCACAAAGGTTGGTATGATGCTAATATCGTCAAACTTCTTGGCATATATACCGTTAATTAATCCGGCTAAGGCAAATGCTGACGCTGTCAGGATGCTAAAGAGTATGACTTGCATTATCGAGTACACTTGAAATTGAGTAAAAAACAATGACACTAAGTAGATTAACGCTCCTACAAGTAATCCACGTAGAATGCCGCCGCTTATAAAGCCGAAAATCATAGTAGTTTTGGATACCGGTGCCACTAAGATCTCTTCGATACTTCTTTGAAATTTTGAACCAAAAAATGAGCTCACTACGTTTGAGTAACTGGCGTTTATCATGCCCATCATTAGTAATCCAGGCACTAGAAATTGCATGTAGCTCAGCCCTTGAATGTTTGCAATTTGAGACCCAATAAATTGACCAAAAATAATAAAATATAGGCTTTGGTTAATAATAGGAGGCAGAATTGTTTGGGTCCAGATTCGAGTAAAGCGAGTCACCTCTTTTTTGACTAAGGTTTTGTAAATTTTAAATTGTAGATTTTTCATTTATTGGTTTAGTTGCAGGTATAAGCGTTCTAGTTGGTTGGTTTTTGGCCTTATGTCGTATATTTCAACTTGTTTTTTGTGGGCTAATTCAAAAACTGCACTTAGTTTTGTGGATTTACTGACCTCTACCTCTGTTTGCCCTTTCGTTGTTTGATAAAATTTAATAGCTTTGGATTCAATTTTGATAGGTTTGTTGGTTTTGACTGTGAAAACTTCTGACTCTAACTCATTTAAGAGACTTTTTTTACTGGCTGACTTTAATATTTTCCCGCTTTTGATAATTGCTATTTCATCACACATTTGTTCTGCTTCTTCGAGGTAGTGTGTGGTGAGAAAAATTGTCATTTTTTCTTCTTTTTTTAATTTTTCGATAAACTTCCAGGTTTGTGCTCTGAGGTCAACGTCTACACCGGCGGTTGGTTCGTCTAAAAATAAAAGTTTAGGTTTATGAATTAAGGCTCTGGCTATCATTAATCTGCGTTTCATTCCTCCGGATAAGTTTCTGGCAGGTTGGTTTCTTTTGTCGTATAGGTTTAACTCGTGTAGCAGAAAATTGAGTCTTTCTTTAACCTCATTACTACTTTTACCGTAATATCCTGCTTGCCAGATAATAATGTCTTTTACTTTTTCGAAGATGCTAAAGTTGAACTCCTGCGGTACTACCCCTATTTGAAATTTACTTTCCTGGGTTTGTTTGTCTATGTCTTTGCCGAACACTTTGATCTTTCCATCGTCTTTGTGTTCAGTGCCTGTAATACAGCTTATCATTGTGGTTTTTCCAGCTCCGTTACTACCTAAAAGCCCAAATATTGTGTTGGGTTTAACCTTTAAATCAATATTATCTAGAGCTGTAAGTCTTCCATAATGTTTACTTACTTTTTCTAACGAAAGAGCATACATAACTTATTTTTTTATTTGAATGGTTGGGTATGGGATGTTGATTTTGGCTTGTTTGAAGTAATCTAAAATACCAAGATTGACTTTTTCTAATGTTTTAACGAAATCTACATAACTGCCTTTAGTATATTGAAAGATAATTGTAAAATCTAGGCTTGATGAGTTAAAATCAGATAAAAAACAAGTTTGAAATTTACAATCATCAATCCTGTTTATTATTTTTTCAATTTCTAATGGAATTTCAACTAATTTTTTTTGACTTGTTTCGTAATCAACACCGATTTTATATCTATGTACTCTGTTCTGTAAACGACCATAGTTTTCAATTATTTTTGATGTAATTTCTTTGTTTGATATTACTGTTTCTGCTCCTTCATACGATATAAGTACAGTAGACTTAAGTCCGATTTTTTTAACTTCACCTTTTAAATCGCCAATAACCACAAAATCACCTATTGAAAAGGGCTGATCCAGGTAAATAGAGATTGCAGATATGATGTCTTCTAAAATATTTTTAACTGCTAGCGCCAGCGCTATACCTCCTAAACCTAAACCAGCTAGTATCGCAGAAATATTGAATCCTAGTTCACTTAAAATGATTAGTATGAATATAGCGGCTACTGTTACGACTATCATTTTTTCAATAGCAATAAATATTGTTTTATTTCGTTTTGTGGGTTTAACTTTTACGTGAAATATTCCTTCTGCTAATATTTTACTAATTTTAATACTATCTCTGCACAGTAGTAGTAGCATAAGAATTTTGATTGTCGTTATGTAACTAGTTTGAGCTTGAGCTATTTTTAACCCAAATAAAGCTATGATTGCAAATATCGTCCAGCTTGAAATAACGGTTGGAATTTTGGCTAAAATGTCATCTAGCTTATTGGTAGTTTTTTGACTGATTTTTATTAGTTTTTTTTGAATGGTTTTTTTTGCAAAAAGCACTACTACATATGTCAACAGGCAAAAAACCCCAATTCTTACATCTTGGTTGGCCCAAATTGTAAGTGAATTGAAGTTAAGCATTATTTTTTAATTAATTTGCAATGTATGTTAGGTGTTGGCTACTTTTTATGCCAAGACTTTTAGAAGCGCTTTTCCCTTGTTGCATAATTTCTATAAAGCGTTTTCCGTCTAAGCCTGAGGAACCAATTGTAAGAGCTACTTGGTTGTCTGGTATGTCTTTAAGTCTATTGTAGCACGGAAGTAGAACTTGTTTTTGCTCGTTTATTCGTAGACATACTTTTTTGCCAATTTCAAATCCGATTTCTTCTGGTAGAATATTGGTCTTTAAGTTACCAAAACAATCTACCCAACATACTGAAGCTGGCATGTGTGGCATTGCATCAAACATTTCTGTAACTGGTAGGTCCATATTGTCCATGCAGCATTTTGCTAACCTTGGTAAGTAGTCGAAGCTACGGAATTGAGTGTTAATAATTCTTTGTTGAGTTTCTTTACCCAGCCCCATGTGTGGAACTACAGATGGAATGTCATAAACTTTCACTTCTAAATTTTGCTTCATAACTTTTTGTAGAAGGCTTAGGGTTAGGCCGTCAATAGTAGTAAAAATATCAAGATTGTTTATCTTAAACCAACCAAACGGAGTACCGTTAGGCCATTTTTTCGCAGCACCGTGACGTGGAGCCACATTTACTAAAATAATTCCTGGGTTGCCTTCATAGGCATCTACAATATCAACTAGGTTAATAGCTGCTTCATAATCAGTGTTAACACCAACAAAGCCAACGTGACTACCTGGAAAGTAAGAGGAAACTCTTGCTTTTAGTCTACCTTGAGTGTTATCATCTCGACAGTCGGAGATATAAGTGATTGTTTTTGGATAAGCGCTCATGTCTATTATTAATTAATACGACAATATTTTAGCACAACTTAAAAGCTAATTGCAAGATTACAATTAATTATTTTAATTATGAAACTCAAGGTAGGAGAAAAGATTGGGGCCGGTGCCCAGCATCATGTCTATAAAATGGGAGATGAGGTGGTTAAAATCCCTAGTAAATGGGGTCAGTTTTGGAGTCAGCTTTCGTTTGGTTGCTTGGAAAAACATCATGATATATTAACGGACTGTCCAATTCAACCTGTTTCATCTCACCTGATAGAACGTCCAGAAGTTTTAATTGATGGAAAACTCATACAACCAAATTATGCTATTGTTCAAGAGTTTGTTAAATGTCGAGTAATGAATGAACTAGATCTCAATAAGGAGGAATTGGCTTTTCAGGTTAAAGATGCAGTTGATTTTTCTGTAGACCTTTTAAAACAAGATAAGCTTGCGGTTGACTTCCTTGGTTTTGAAGCGTTGATTCAGTGTCTTAAGTCTTTTTTTACTAATTCACCGCTTGGAGTTTACAATATTTTTATGACAGATGACGGGTTGAGACTTTTGGACACTGGTTTGTTTGATTTTAATCAAATTTCGGTTCCCTTTAAGCCAATTGTTTGGAGTTTAGCTAATTTTCAACATGAAGCTTTATCTTATGTTAATAGTTGTTACCAACCAGAAAACTCTTACCAGGTTCATTCAAACTGGGTTTATTCTCAATTGGCTCAAAAATTGTATCAGTTATTAGTATATTTTAGGCCTCAAGGTTTGTTAAAATAAAATAGTTGTCAATTTTTATTAGTTTAGCGCTTGGGTAGTATTTTTGACACGAATCTAGGAACCGTTGAGCGAATCTGGATTTAATAATGAGCACCATTTTTAAATTAGCGTTGTTTGCATGTATTTTTGAGAACATTTGCTTTCTTTCATCGCTCGAAATATGCAGTGGTGGGTTTGCAATTAGATAATCGAATTTTTTAAATAGTTTGGTATTAAAAAAGTTTTCCAGGTGTATCTTTTTGTTTTGAAATCCCTTTAGATTGTCTTCGCAGTTGACTACTGAGGGTTGGTCTATCTCGTATGTGTCTAAAAAGATTTCTTGGTATTTACTTAACAGGTAATAACTGATAGCTCCATAGCCTGATCCAACTTCTAGAACCTGGCCTGTTATTGGTAATTTTTTGTCTTCTAGATACTCCAAGCATTTTTGGCTCCCAGGATCAATTTGGTTTTTACTAAAGATACTGTTGCTAGTTTTAAGAGTTTTGGCAGTTTCTCCTACCTTTAACGTTACACTTTGTTCTGTGATTTCAAGGTTGACTGTTTGTGGATTCAATTCTATTAAGCGTAAATCTGGACTTTTTTTTCCAATGATTTTGAATTCTATTTGGTTTGATTTGAAAAACTTTAAAATACGCTTTAGCCCTAGTTGTTTTTGACTAATGAGGTAAATTTTTTTATCTTGGCTTGTAGAGATTTGTTGCAATATATTGTCTAGATTTTGACCGTAAAGTTGTTGGATTAGCGGTATGTTTGGATTTTCTGCTAGAATTCGTTTAATTGGTTTCAAACTTTTTGGTTAAAATTAGATATACAAAAATGGCTGGGGTGGTAGGGATCGAACCCACGCATGGCTGGACCAAAACCAGCTGCCTTACCACTTGGCTACACCCCATCAGCTTTACTATTATATTTAAAGCTTTAGGATTGTCAATGTTTTTTATATGTTTTTTTGCTATAATTATAACGTTTAATATCTTTATTCTATGCGTGGAATTTCATCAACACAGGCTCGTAACTTATATTCAAAGTTTGGCCCTAATAGTATCGTTAAAAAAAATAATTTTAAGTTTCTTAAATTAGTTTTCAGACAGTTTAATTCATTGTTTGTTTATGTTTTGTTTTTCGCAGCTTTCGTTTCTTACTTTTTAAGTGATAAGTTAGATGCCTATATAATACTATTTATAATACTGATTAATTTTATTGTTGGATTTTTACAAGAATTCAAGGCTGAAAGAGCTATTGCCTCACTTAAAAGTATGCTTAAGCCCACATGCAACGTATATAGGGATGGTAAGTTGATAAACTTAGCAGTAGAGTTTTTGGTCCCTTCTGATGTCGTTAGTCTTTCTGAGGGCGATAGGATCCCCGCAGACGGCAAAGTACTGCAGGCAGTCTCCGCTAGAGTGGATGAGGCAGCATTAACCGGAGAGAGTTTGCCGCAGTCAAAATCAGAGTTAGACCAAGTCTACAAGGGTACCTTATTGATGTCTGGGCGTTTGTTTTTTGAAGTTACTGCAACAGGAGCCCGCACAGAGTTTGGAAAAATAGTCAATCTGGTTCAAAGCCAAGGTGAGCCGCAAAGCCCTTTAGCCTTAGAGTTAAATCGCTTGGCATTAAATTTGACTGTTATCATAATTTTTGTATTTGCCGTCTTGTTTGTAGTTGGTTTCTTATCTGGCGTAGGTGTAATTGAAATGATAATTACTTCAATTGCTTTGAGTGTTTCTGCAATTCCAGAAGGTTTGCCTATTATTTTAACCCTAACTTTAGCTTTTGGTGCCCAAGTAATGGCTCGTAAGTACGCAGTGGTTCGTAAAATGAATGCAGTAGAAACTTTGGGTGCAACTGACATAATTTGTACTGATAAAACTGGTACTTTAACGGTGAATCAAATGTCAGCTACACATCTTTGGACTTTAGATGGAGCGCATGATTTTAAATATTTAGGCCTAGACCTAAGTCCGCTTAAACTCAAGTTAAATAAAGCTCAATCACATACTGTTGAAATTGCTAATATTTGTAATAATGCGCAAGTAATTGGAGATGTTTTAGGTGACCCTACTGAAGTTGCCTTAAAGGTTTTGTCTCATAAGTTGCAGTTTCATCCTAAAGCTGATTATGATAGTGAAATTGCTTTTTCTTCAGACCGAAAAATGATGACTGTTCATTCAGATCAAGCTGAATGCTCATATGTAAAAGGAGCCTGTGAGGTTGTGCTTAGTCACTGTACAGAATATTTTGATGGTAAAAAGATTTGTAAAATGGATAAATCTTTAAAAAACCAGATTTTAAGTCAGGCTGAAGTTTTTGAATCTAACGCAATGAGAGTTTTAGCTTTTGCTTCTAAAAAAACAAAAAAGATATCCGAAACTAAGCTTTGTTTTTATGGGCTTATCGCCTTGCAAGACCCTCCGCGCAAGGAGGTGAAGCCTGCTGTTAAAAAGATTCTGGCAGCTGGTATTCAGCTGAAAATTGTAACCGGTGATGCTCTTCCTACAGCGCTTTCAATTGCTAAGCAAATTGGTCTGAAGGCTCCAAATGGAGTTTTGGGTGCTCAGTTACAAGCCCTAAATGATGAAGATTTGTTAAAAGTTGTTAGGCAAAATGATGTTTTTGCTCGGACTTCTCCTTCTGATAAATATAGAATAGTTGAATTATTGCAGTCTCAAGGTCATTGCGTGGCTGTTTTTGGAGATGGAGTGAATGATGCACCAGCCTTGAAAGTTGCTCAGGTTGGAGTTGCAATGGGCATTCAGGGTACTGAGGCATCTAAGGAGGTTGCTGACCTAGTTTTGCAAAATGATAACTTTGCATCAATTTCGGTAGCTATATATGAAGGCAGGAGGATTTATAATAATATAGTAGTTTTTATTCGTTATATGTTGGCTGCTAATTTTTCATCTATTTCAACGTTATTTGTGACTTTGTTATTTGGTTTTCCTTTACCTATATTGCCATTGCAGATTCTATGGATTAACGTAGCAACCGATGCCTTGCCTGCTTTGGCTCTTGGTTCCCTGCCTGCAAAATCTAACATAATGAAGGAAGCTCCTCGTGATAGAAAAATTTCCTTGTTTTCACAAATCAAACCTTTTGTTTACTCTGCCGCTTTAGTTCAAGGTTTGTGTAGTTTTTTAATTTTCTACTACGGTTACCGTTTTGATGTTGCTAACGCAATTAATTTAAATGATTTTAGTTTGCCATCAAAAGCAAGAACTCTAGTATTTACAGAAATTGTGTTTTTTGAGTTACTTTTGGTTTATGCTTGTATTTCAGATGTTACAAAGCGCTTTCGGGTTCGTTTTGTAAATTTTGCTGTTTTAATTTCTGTACTTGTTCAATTGTTTTTAATTTACCATCCAACTACCCAGTCTATCTTTAAACTAGTTCCACTTGCAATTCAAGATTGGATCTTATTGCTTGGTTTGGCATCTAGTGCCTTTTTAGTACCAAAGATGTGTCGGTCAAGGTTTTGGGGAAAGTAAATTTCACAGCTTGAAATAATTTCATTTTTACATTATAATTTATTCTGCTAGTTAAATCCTTCATGCGAATTAATAAATATATAGCATCGCGTTCTCAGTATTCCAGGCGACAAGCCGATGATATAATTAAATCAGGTCGTGTTTCTATAAACGGCTCTGTGTTGTCTGACCTTTCTTATCGCGTATCCGACGGAGATAACGTTTTTATTGACGATAAGCCTCTGGATCAGCAAAGTTATGATTTCGTATATTATGTCTTAAATAAACCTCGTGGTTATGAATGCTCTGCACACGCTGAAGAGTCAGTTTTAGATTTGGTTCCAAGTAATCCTCCGGTGAGTTATGTAGGTCGTTTAGATAAAATGTCAGAGGGTTTGTTAGTCTTAACAAACGATGGAGACTTAGCCTACAAAATGACTCACCCTAAGTTTTTTAAAGAAAAGGAATATGAGGTTACGGTTGACCGGAATTTACGAGAAGACCAACTTAAACTTTTGCGTTCCGGTATGGTTATAGATGGTTATAGAACTCAACCCTGCGAGGTGGTGAGGGTTTCTATGCGAAAGTTTAAAATTGTTTTGACAGAGGGCCGTAACCGTCAGATCAGAAAAATGTGCCGCAAGTTAACATTGCGCGTACATAGGTTAAAACGTTTGCGAGTAGGTTCCTTAACTTTAAACACACCCCTTGGTGATTATACGGAGCTTAATTCTGCTGTTTTTGCTGATTTTCGTTAAAAATTACCTGTAATATTTTATGTCCTGTTAGAATTTTTGATTTGCTATTTATTGACCTTTGATTCAAAGTAGTTTTGTGTAGTTGCTTCACAAATGTTTTTATTATCAACTTCCTTTTGTAATTTTACTCCCTCAAATGAATATAATGATGTTTTGCTGGTAAAACAATTGTCTTGACCGTAAGATTTCTCGTACTTTTCTACTGTACAATCTTTTTTTTCTTCAAAATATGCCTTTTTGTAATAGCATTCACCCGTGACATTGCTTTGACATACATAATAGCGAGAAGTTGGCCCGCCATCCCCTGTTGCTCTTGGAAACTCGCCGCAAGAGCTAATATAGTTAATATTTTTCGAAGGGTTAGTTCCAGGCTGGCTCCATAGCAGTATAATACTTGCAATTAGGCTTACAATGACTGTTGTTGTTTTAGATTTGTTAGTTTGTTTCATCTTTTATAGTTTTAAAAATAATAATTTCTATGTTTTTAGTCTTTCTGTAGGACTGCTAAGAAGGCTTTTTGTGGTACTTGTACCTTTCCTAGCATTTTCATACGTTTTTTACCTTTGGCTTGTTTTTTACGGAGTTTATCTTTACGGGTTCTATCCCCTCCGTATAGTTTAGCGGTAACGTCTTTACGCATGGCTGGTATAGTTTCTCGAGAGATTATTTTGGCTCCGATGGCTGCTTGTAAGGCTATTTCAAATTGAGCTCGAGGAATTAAGGTTTTTAGTTTTTTACAAATTTTGCTACCGACTGAGACAGCTTCTGTTTTGTGAAGAATTAATGAAAAAGCATCTACTTTGTCGCCTGCGATTAAGATGTCTACCTTAACTAAGGTTTCTGGTTTATAGTCAATAAATTCGTAACTAAATGAAGCGTAACCTGAGGTTACGGTTTTTAGTCTGTCGTAAAAATCTGTTACAATGTTTGAAAGAGGTAATTCATGAACAATCATTACTCTATCTTGTCCAAGGTATTGCATGTCTTTGTGCACTCCACGCTTGTCTTGGCAGAGTTGCATAACAGCTCCTACGTAGTCGTTAGGTACTAAAATTTCGGTTTTTACCCATGGTTCTAATACTTGGTCGATGTGGGCTGGGTCTGGTAATTTACTAGGGTTTGATATGGTTTCTAGTTTTCCGTTTCCAAGTTTGACTTGGTAAGAAACCGATGGAGCAGTTACTACTAGGTCTAGGTCGAATTCACGTTCTAGTCTTTCTTGCACAATTTCTAAATGTAGGAGACCTAAAAATCCACATCTAAATCCATTTCCGAGGGCTGTTGATACTTCTGGTTCATATTGAACGGCAGAATCATTTAAGGACAGTTTTTCAAGAGCGGTTCTTAAAATTGGATAGTCTGAGGCTTCAGAACAGAAAATTGATGCAAAAACAAAGGGTTTTACTTTTTCATAACCTGCAAGTGGTGTCGCTTCGTGTGATTCTTTTGATTTGTCTGTACATAGCCAGACTGTATCACCTACTCTTGCTTCTGCTACCGATTTAAATCCAGTTACAATGTAGCCGACTTCTCCGTTTTCTAGGCTTTGAGTTTCATGGTACCCTGGTTTAAAATGGCCTAGCTCTAGGGCTTCAAAACTGGCTTTTGTGTTTAGCAGGTGTAATTTGTCGCGCTTGTTGATTTTACCCTCTTTGACTCTAACGTAAACAACTACGCCTTTGTATGGATCGTAAATTGAGTCAAAAATTAGAGCTTTAGTTTCTTTTGTTTCTGTAATTTTTGGTTCTGGAATTGCGTCAACAATAGCATCTAAAAGTTGGTCTACGTTGGTGCCGTTTTTGGCAGAGATTTTTAAAATATCTTCTGCTTTGCACCCTAGTAGGTTGGATACTTCTTCGCTAACTTTTTCTGGATTTGCAGCCGGTAGGTCTATTTTGTTGAGTACTGGAATAATATCTAGGTCATGCTCGATAGCCATATATGTGTTGGCTAAGGTTTGGGCTTCGATACCTTGAGATGCATCTACTACTAAAATTGCCCCTTCACATGCTGCCAGGCTGCGTGAAACTTCGTACGAGAAGTCTACATGTCCTGGGGTATCGATAAGATTAAATATATATTCTACTCCGTCTTTTGTATGCGACATGCGCACTGGCTGGAGTTTAATGGTGATCCCTCTTTCTTGCTCAATGTCCATGGTGTCTAGCATTTGCCCATGTTTCATTTCGTGTTGGCTCAGGGTTTGGGTCATTTCAAGCATTCGATCGGCTAGGGTAGACTTTCCGTGGTCGATGTGAGCAATAATACAAAAGTTTCTGATTTTTGACATGAGTTTTCTTAATCCACCTAAGATTATAGAATTTTAGCTTTTTTGTAAAGTAAACTTGGCTTCTAACTCAAAAAATGATATAATAATTAGATATAACAGAACTTATGGAATTTAAGGTTCCACAGAATGTACAAAGGGAAGACACCATTATTGGGTCAATTACCTTTAAACAGTTAGGTATTTTACTAATTGGTGGTGGTATAACTTATGTAATTTACCTGTCACTTGTAAATATTGTAGAATGGTTTATTTGGGCCCCTCCGGTTGCTATCGTTGGCTTGTCTACATTGATAATCACCTTTGTGAAAGTCCAAGATATGACTTTTACCAAAGCCTTTTTGTACTTTATTGAATTTTTAATGAATCCTCGAAAGCGATTTTATTCAACTAATAACCTGCTGTATCACCATAGTTACTCTGCAAAACCTCTTGATTTGCATAAAACAACTCAGAAACAAGGTATTAAAAAAGAAGACAAAAGGCATAAAATTGAAGAATTATCTAATCTGCTTGACTCATGACTAAAGAAACCTTAAAAAACACTAAAAAATCTGGCGTGAAAAAGGCCTCAAAAAACAAAGCTGCTGCAACTCAGAACCACTTGAGAATTGCAGAGGTCCGTGATGATACTGCTATTTTAAAATCTGGAGCAATCCGAGCGGTGATAGAAACGACTGCGATCAACTTTAATTTGAAGAGTGAGGTTGAGCAAGAATCTATTATTGCTGGTTATCAGAGTTTTTTAAATACCTTAGATTTTCCGATTCAAATTGTTATTCAATCTAAAAAACTAGATTTAGATAATTATATTTCTAAATTACGTAACCTTGAATCTAAACAAGAAAACCCCTTAATGAAGAAACAAACCAATGACTATATTGATTTCATTGAAAGGTTACTTGACTACGTGGATATTATGGATAAAAAGTTTTACGTTGTGGTTCCCTACGAAAAACTTTCAGTTAAACCAGAGGGTTTTGCAACTAAAATTCTGCAACGCTTACATTTGAAAGAAAAAAAATCTGATTTTGTAATTCGTTTGAAACACTTTAATGAACTCAAAAAGGATTTAAGTTCCCGCACAGAAACTATTGAGGCCGGTTTAAAAGGCTGCGGTTTAAAAACCAAAAGACTAAATACCCAAGAGTTGATTAAGCTTTATTACCACTGTTACAACCCGGATTTAGCCTTTTTACAACCATCTGAAAATTTTGCTGACAATATTACGGCTTAAGTAAGTAACTTGTTTCATAATTTTCCCTTTGACATTTTTGTAATTTAAGGATATATTTAAATTGTAATTTATACACAATGTTTATATTTTCTTGGCAAATAATATCTAATTTACCTAAGCAATAGTATTTTGTGTTTTTTTGTTTATTCCAAGACTCTATTGCTAGAGTCTTTTTTGTTATCTAATTTTATAATATGTTTTTTGTTAAATTTAATGGTTCTATATTTTGGTGATATTTGTTAGTTCTAATAATATTTAAATTAACCTTATAATATGGATTTCAATAAAATTTCAAAACAGTATCTTAAACAAAATATTCCTTTGCCTTATGATTTAGCTTTTAATTTAGGTAAAGAAGCCCTTCGTGCACTAACGGATGAAGATCCACAATCTATTGCTGCTTGCATTGCCTTATTAGTAGGCCTTCATACTAAAGCTACATATGGGTATTCTGGAGGTGGGTCTCATCATTCATATGATACTCCCCCTGACGCTTCTGAGCAAATCGCAGGTGTGTGTGCGGCAATTATGGAAGGTATGAATGACTCTTTTATTACTACTAATCAGCAAATAGTTGTTGATAATTGCGGTATGGGTGGTGACTATTTGCGTACTGCAAATGTAAGTACATTGTCAGCACTAATTGCGGCCAGTTCGGGTCGAGTCAAGGTCTGTAAACATGGTTCTCCTGGTAATGCCGATGCTGGAAGGCAAGGGAGTTCAGACTTTATTAATGAACTTGGTATAAACACTTTTACAAGTACTGAAAACTTGAACCGCAGTATCGACAATTGCGGATTTGCCTATACTGAGGCTTTAGACACTCGATATAAATTGATTCATCAGTTATCACATACGTTCGTTCCCCTGTCTCATATGAATGATATTATTGGTCCAATTACAAACCCAATTGTTCCGCACCAACATACCCATAAAATTATAGGTGTCAATGATTTGATCCATCCTTCCTTATTAGCAAAAGCTTACAGCATTTTAAATAAAAAAAGCGTAACTCATCTAACAAGAGGCATTTTTTTACGAGGTTATGGTGATGATTCAAATACTGGTATGGATGAGTTGTCGCTATGTGCAGGTGGAAACGATGTAACAATTTTCGAAAATGGTGAATTCTACCCTGTTCATATTGATGCATTCTCGTTTGGTTTACAACCTACTTTGTGCTCAAGTATTACAGTGCCCGAAGGTCTAACTAAGGGAAGTTTTTCTACATCAATTTTAGATAAGTCTTCTAATAATTCTGATGCAATAAATATGGTTCTGGCAAATTCAGCATTGGTGTTTCATTTAGTTGACCCACAGTGTGGTTTAAAAGAAGCTTTTCGTATTGCAGAGTGTCAGTACTACTCTCACGACCTTGTTTCGTTTGCAGGTCAAATTGCAAATATCATGCGCTAATAACTAAATTATAACCTTGTATATATGAAAAAAATTATTATTGACACTGATGGTGGTCATGACGATATTTTAGCTCTTTATTTATCAATTTTGAGTAAAAAATTAGATATTTTAGGTGTAACATGTGTAGCTGGAAATTCAAAACTACAAAATGTTGAAAGAAATTGTCAGTACGCATTGACTCAACTAAATTGTTATGACACTCCGATTTTTTCTGGTGCTGACAAGCCCTTGTCTAAAAAGTTAACTACAGCTGTTGTTCATGGACAAAGTGGGTTAGAGGGTGCTGAATTGTCACAAGTAAAGCTTTTAAATTTACAAAAAGCTTCTGCAGTTGATTTTATTATTGATACTGTTAATCAATACCCACATGAAGTTACGATACTCACCTTGGGCCCTTTAACTAACATAGCCTTAGCTCTAAATAAGGACCCTCAACTTGCTTCTAAAGTTAATGAGATTGTAATTATGGGTGGAGCAATTAATGTTCCTGGTAATCAAAATCGTGTAGCAGAATACAACTTTTATGTTGATCCGGATGCGGCTAGTATTGTATTAGGTTCAAAAGTCGATAAGGTTTTGATACCTTTAGATCCCTGCAATGAAGTCATAATTTCCGAATCTGAATTTTTCCGATTACCAAATACATTGTTTGTAAAATCGATTATTGACATGATCAAGCCTTTCATCCGTAATATAAAATCGCATCTTGATGTTAATGGCGCTCTTGTCTATGATGCGATCGCAGCATACTATTTGATCTGTTCCAATCAATTTAAATTATCACCTATGGATATCTTAATAGAGACAGATGGTGTGTTGACAAGAGGGATGTGTGTTATAGAGAAGCGAAACGAAATAGATAAAATCCCAAATATCTTAGTAGCGGTTGACGTTAATGTTAACAGTTTTAAAAATGATTTTTTTAGAATGTTAGCCCATTACTAGTAATTATCTAGGAGTGCTACCGCCTCCTAGATAATTTTTTATTAGCTTAACTTTAGTTTTTAAAGCTTATCATGTATTATTTTTGAACAAATGTTAATATTGCTAAAAGGTATCAATCTTGTTTTAAAGTTTTGCAGTTTACATTGTTGTTTACGTAAATATTGTCTATCTTATGGGTTGAGCGTACGTGCCCAGTCTAAATAGGTTTGCTTTGATACTAGAGTGTAAATCTGTTCAAGTTCTCTACATTCTTCTGTTACAATAGGTGTATTTTGAAAAAGAGCATCGGATGGGTCGGAATAATAAATTGGTCTTTTACCAATACTCGTTAATAGTTGAATTGTTTCTTGCCTTGTATCAGGTTGCCCTTGTGCTAATGCATACCTTGCTATTCCAAATAATCTTTCGGGGGGACCACCAATTGAAATTTTAAAACCTGTGTCGTTATGTTCTATGATTTCTGGACATAAAATATCTCCAAATGTAAAAGGGTGAGTTGCTATATACTGATAGATACTTTCTTCATTATGGCCCCTTTTCATACCCAATTTTTTAATTATTTTAATGGCTTTTAATGAAGTTTTATCTGTAATTGTTTGAATATCACTATTGACCGACTTAAATAATTGGGATTCTTGATAACCCTCCATTCTATCATTTTCAAAGTTAAAATGTTCTATCAAATCTGGATAAAAGCTAGTGATAAAATTAAATAAAATATTAAAAATTTGTATTCCTCGCTCTCGAACCGCATGCTCTTGATATTGATTAATGTAAATTCCTGCACCGCTTGCGTATACTACCTTTACGCTGGGTAATTCTATTCCGTATGTTTGAAGGTTTGATAATATTTTTATAATAGGGACTAAATAAGCAGTGATTTTCAGTGGAATTTCAACTTCCTCTGAAGCTCCATATACAACGGTTATTGTCGAATCTTTAAATTTTTCTGGAGTTCTTAGTAAAGACCATAAGTTATCAATGGTTTTATTGTATACTGCCTCTATCGATGTATCGCAAAAAATATCTGTATAACTTTCATAATGCTCTACTCCGCTTGGATCTAATTTACGGTATTTGTCAAACGAGGTATTAGATTCGCTTGGATTGTATATAAGTGGTTTTCTCATATAAAATTATGTTAAATAAAAAAACTCAGCTGTGACACTGAGTTTGTTTCATACGCAATTCTAAAATACTACAGTGTCGACTGGTTAAAGTTTGCATAGTAATATGTAAAGAATTTTAGCATGTATAACTGTTACAATTTAACATTACTCCATTTTTTTAAATCTGACAATATTAAGTTTTAATAAATTCTATTAAGAATTCGTTGATCTGCATCATCAGTTTGCTCTAGGTAATTTACAATACCTGTGAATCACTTATGGTCAAATTTATTTTTTTACAACTAGTAAAAAGCTTACAAGGCCTATAGTTGCTGTAGAAAAGCCGACTATATAAAGTCCTGTTATTAATGAATAGGCATCTACATATACACCGATAATAGGAATAAATATAGCGTAAATAATTCTCCCAAAAAAACTTTCAACCGATAGCACGGTAGCTCGATTGGCTGAAGGCGTGTTCTGGTTTATATAATCTGTAACGATTGTGCGTCTAAAGCTTCTGACAAACTGTTGTAAAAAGCAAAATGTAAAACTGAATAAGAAAATAAAGTTTGCCATTAAAAGATAGCTAAATGCTACCAATATAAAAAGTGCAGCTAGAGAGTTATTAACACCTAACTTTTCTTCTATTTGATGAGAGTATTTTGAAGAGATTGCTGCTACAACTTGAAAACTTGCAAAGACAATTCCATAATAGGCAATATCAATACCTGATAGAACGAAATAGGGCTGATATAACCAAAGTGCTGCTTGAGAAAATGCATAAATAACTCCAGAATATATTATTAACCAGCGTAATTTGGTATTAGTTATTAATGCAACTTTAAGTATATGGATTAGATCTTTGGTGTAATTTTTCGTTATTATCGCTTTATGACTTTGGGTTTCTTGCATAGAAAAAGTAAGTGGTATCATTAGGCCGAAAAATGGTATGGATGCATAAACTGCGTAACGTAGGTTTATCGCACCCAAGAAACTTCCTATAATGCCTGCTAAGGCTAATGATAACAGGCTGTAAAAGAACATATCACCCCAGATTTTTTTGTATTCTTTTTCTCTACCTAGTTCTTTGAGCGTATCGTAAAGAAAGGCTGCTTTAGTACCGGAGGTAAAAGATACATCTATGGCAAATAATATTTCTGCTAATACAAAATGCCAAAACCCAGACCCGATTGCAAAAATCATCATAGCTACCATGCCAAATATGCTAGAAATTATTAATGCTATTTTTCTACCATATATATCAGCAAAATACCCACTTGGGATTTCTAGTGCCACTATCATGATGGCAAAGATAGACTGTAAAAGCATTATTTGGGTAAAACTTAAGCCGTTAGCTTGCCAAAATAGTACAGCTACTGGTAATACAAAAAAAAGTGCACGCAATGACTGATGCACATACAATTTCCAGATGTTTTGTTGAAGTGCTCTCATTTTTGACGTTTACACGTATATTCTCGCACTTAATCTTATGGTTGTCAAGTCGTGGTTTTCTAAAAAAAAGAAGCTCTGTCTTGGCGCCTACCTACTTTACCATTATAGTATCATCGGCGTGGGTTGGCTTAACTGCTGTGTTCGAGATGGGAACAGGTGTACCCCAACCGCTATAAGCACCAAGAGAGAACCTCTTTTTTTGAGTGTTTAAACTTTTGAATTTGGATTAGAACAAATGAAATTGTATTGACAATGAAGCTGGTTAAATCGTCTACACTAGGACCATAAACATAACAAGGTTATGTGTATGATCCTCAATGTAGAATCGCTTGTAATTAAGTTCAATCGCCTATTAGTACAAGTCGGCTGAACAGATCGCTCTGCGTATACCGCTTGCCTATCGACCAGGTAGTCTACCTGGAGGCTAATGGGGAAAATTAATCTTGGGTCCGGCTTCCCGCTTAGATGCTTTCAGCGGTTATCACGGCCGAACATAGCTACTCTGCAATGCCGCTGACGCGACAACAGATACACTAGAGGTTCGTCCACTCCGGTCCTCTCGTACTAGGAGCAGATTCCCTCAATTTTCCTTACGACCACAGAAGATAGGGGCCAAACTGTCTCACGACGTTCTGAACCCAGCTCGCGTACCGCTTTAAATGGCGAACAGCCATACCCTTGGGACCTGCTACAGCCCCAGGATGCGACGAGCCGACATCGAGGTGCCAAACTGCGCCGTCGCTATGGACGCTTGGGCGCAATAAGCCTGTTATCCCCGGCGTAACTTTTATCCGTTGATCTCTACGACTCCCACGTGTACATATCAGTTCACTTTCGCCTGCTTTCGCACTTGCTCGGCTTGTAGGCCTCACAATCAAGCCACCTTATGCGAATACACTATCACACCGATTTCCATCCGGTGTTAGGTGACCTTAGCGCGCCTCCGTTACTCTTTAGGAGGCAACCGCCCCAGTTAAACTACCCACCAAACACTGTCCTCTAGTTTTGCTAGAGTTAGAGCTAGAGTATATTAAGAGTGGTATCTCAAGGATGACTCCTCCAAGACTAGCGTCTTGGTCTCAAAGTCTCCCACCTATCCTGCACAAAATATACCCCCACTCAATGTCAAGCTATAGTAAAGCTGCACGGGGTCTTTCCGTCTTTCTGTGGTTAATCGGTATTTTTACCGATATTACAATTTCACCGAGTCTAGGCTTGAGACAGTCTTCAGACCGTTACGCCATTCGTGCGGGTCGGAACTTACCCGACAAGGAATTTCGCTACCTTAGGACCGTTATAGTTACGGCCGCCGTTCACCAGGTCTTAGATTTGGTGCGTGAACTCCGCCGCGTAACCTTCTGGCACTGGGCAGGCGTCAGCCCCTATACGTCACCTTACGGTTTTGCAGAGACCTGTGTTTTTGGTAAACAGTCGCCTGAAGTCTTTCGCTGCGGCCTACGTACAAACTAAAAGAATGTACGTTGGCAAGGTTTATCCCGAAGTTACACCTGCTGTTTTGCCGAGTTCCTTAAGCCTAGTTATCTCGAGCGCCTTAGAATACTCATCTCACCCACCAGTGTTGGTTTGCGGTACGGTACCAATAAATTCTCACTACGAAGCTTTTCTTGGAAGCTGACTCTATCAAATTGGTTGCAAGCAACCTTTACATCACAGCTCGCGAACTCATACGGATTTGCCTATATGAGCATAAGTTTACTGCTTGTACATGAATTCATTAACATGCTTGATTTTACCATCTCCGTCCCTCCTTAGTTAGCGCCTAATTCACGTTCCCAGAATAGTTGCACACCCGAAGGTGAACAAAAATTGAGGTTCGGATCCAAATTTGCTTGGGCGAATTTATCGGTGTACAGGAATATTAACCTGTTGTCCATCGGCTTCGCCTTTCAGCTACACCTTAGGCCCGACTAACCCCACGTTGATCGCCATTGCGTGGGAAACCTTGGGTTTTCGGCGTCAAGGGTTTTCACCTTGATTAAGTTACTCATACCTGCATTCTCACTTGTAGACGCTCCACCAGACCTCACGATCTGACTTCAACGCTGACTACAACGCTCCTCTACCACTTGCATAAAGCAAGTCCACGTCTTCGGTTATACACTTAGCCCCGTTGAATTTTCGGCGCAAAAACACTCGACCAGTGAGCTATTACGCACTCTTTAAATGAATGGCTGCTTCTAAGCCAACATCCTGGTTGTTT
>JAAZXH010000007.1 GCA_014240275.1 Candidatus Peregrinibacteria bacterium | reverse complement strand
TTCAAGTAATCTAAATTAGATGATCCACAAAAAAATAGATAAATCTAACCCCAAGGGGTGGTTTGTTGGGCCCTGGAATTCCAAACTCCAAATTCCAATTGGTTATGCCAACCAGGGCATTAATGAGCCACATTTGCATACTCAAATGCACGAAATTTATTTAGTGGCAAAAGGCTGGAGCAAAATTCAAGTAGGTAAAGATATTATTAAGCTTGAGGAGGGTGATTTAATCGTAGTTGAACCCAATGAGCCTCATACCTTTCTTGAAAACTCCAGTGATTATTTTCACTTTGTTCTACAGTCTCCCTTTGTTAAAGGGGATAAAAAGCTACTTTTGGGGTACTAAACTTTTCTACAGAAGCCACTTGACAACATATTTTTTTCATGTATGGTGTTGTTGAAGTTTAACTTATTTTCATATGAATACAACAGATAATTGGTCATATAGTCCAGATGGTCATGAAGGTTCGTACACTCAAGAAAGAGGGTCTCTGAATATTTGTGTAACACAAACAGGTTGCCATGCAAATATTGCAGCTTTTTATAGTAACGAACATCCCGTAGAAACACAATTTTGGTCTGTACCATTGGACACGTTGAAATCAATATCAAACAGATTGAGAGCAGTGTTTCCAGAATCTTCTGAGATTGCTGTTAATTTGGGCGATGAATATGTCGATCAAAGTATTGATATTGATTGGTCAGAACAAGAGTTCCGATGGTCAGAATCAACTTTAGCTAATGTAGTACGTACACGTATTCTAAAAGTTTTAGACGAAATGGAAATCAAGTAAGAAGGTTCCAAAGATTTTGTTATCAATTAATACCCTATGATTATTGTAGGGTATTTTTATTTACAAATAAGCTGTTTGGTGTTGTATTTTAATTAGAAATTAAACTAAGAGATTTATGCAAGGCTTAAACCCAAAACAACGCAACACCCTTCAATATGCGGTAATTACCAGAACAATTACAGTAGCTTTAACGCTTGCTGCTTCTTGTAATTTAGTCAGGAAGGGGGTTTTGGAAATACTCAATCAAACGGCTCCAGTTTCAAAACCTATTGGTGAAAGTGAGTAAACTTCGGTCTACAGTTTGTCAGCGTTTTGCCATATTAGAGCGTGAATGTTTTTTAACATTTGATAAATCGATTTAGATTCAATTATCATTCCAAACATTTCGTTATTTCCAAAAGATAAAAAACCTATTTTATTTTCCCAAAGTAAGATTTCTAAATTTTCTAAGCCCTTTCCATCTGGAAAATTAACCAGTCTATGCTCTTGATGGTATTTTTTTTCATTTTTTTTCACATCAATGTGTTGCGGGTTGTTTACTATCAGCATCTGGGTCGGTGAGTTTCTACGGATGCGCTCTGGAATGATCTCTCTATAAATAAATTGCAGTACTTCCTTAGGATAAGTTGAGTAGTCGCTGAAAACATATGTTTCCTCATGAGACAAAGAGTATTCACTTAAAACCTGTTTCATTCCTTTCATACCTTCGTAAAATTTAATTCTTGGTTTGATAGGTGATCTGTAAGCCATTTCCATCAGGTCCGGAAGAATTTTCTCTGCTTGATTAAGGGAGTTTTTAATGGATTCTATTATTAAATTAGGAGGTGTGACAGTAACTTGCTTGATCCCCTTAGTTTTCAAGGTACTTGCAAAGCCTTTGTTTTCTAAGCGGCTAACTATATCGTAGACTGTTGGTCGTTCTAATTGAGTTTTGCGAGCAATCATCGACATAGTAGCTTGCCCGTATTCGAGTATAGATAAATAAACTTTAGCCTCTTTGAGAGTAAATCCATTTTTAATTAAAATTTTTTCATACATAGGTTTTGTCAGATTATTCGACAGGTAATTTTAGCTTGTAAAAGGGGTTTTGTACCAACGCAATGAAGCAATTGTTGCAATTATTATATACTGGGTATATCATGGTGTCAAGTCATATAAGACTTATCGAACTCAAAATAATAAACTTAATTCAAAAAAATATGAAGATTTTTAAAGTAATCCTGATAATTACAATTATTTCTGCCGCGTTAATTGGCTTCAATAAATTGCAAGAACCTGCTAAAAGTGAGTATAAAATTGGTGTAATTGCTCCTTTAAGTGGCGCGGGTGCAATTTACGGTGAGTCTTACCTAAAAGGCGCTGAATTGGCTTTAGATGAAACTCAGGCGAATATTAAATTAATTAAGCAGGATAGTAAATTTGAAGGAAAAGCTAGTGTAGATGCGGCAAACTTTTTGCTGAATGTTGAAAAGGTTGATGTTTTAAATACTTTATTTCATTTGCCATCCCAGTCAGTTAGTTCCATAGCGAAGGCCCAAAAAACCCCCTTGGTTTACGAGGCTTATACTCGCAGCATGCTAGAAAGTAACCCATATGCATTTAAAGCTCACTTTGATGCCATACAAGGATGTGAACAACTCATGCAATATGCTAAACAAACGGCTCAATATGCAAAGATCGGAGTTTTAATGGCTCAAACCGAATATAATCAACTCTGTTTACAAGGCATGAAAAAAGTCGAGCCCAATATTCAAGAACACTGGTACACCTTTGGTACCACCGACTTTAAAACGCTGTTGACGAAAATGCACAACCAAGATTTAGATACCTTTATGACTGTTATGATTGATTTTGAATACGCAGCTATGTTCAAACAATTAACTGAACTTGGGTACCCAATGAAGGTTATGTGTGCAACAGCTTCCGAATGTATTTACCCGCAAATTCGGTCAGATATTCCACCTGAAGTGTTAGACGGAACACTAGCCATAGATTTTATTCCACCTAATATTCGCGATACGAAAATGGGTAAAAAATACCTTGCAAAACATCCAAAGGCATCTTTTGTGGAGCTTAACTATGCAGTCAGTGGCTACGAAATGATCAAGTACACATCTAAAGCTCTTGGAAGTTGTCGGCCAAGTGAAAAAGCTTGTATGGTTGAAGCTTTAAAAAATGTTAAAAATTACGGCTCCATCTTGGGTAGTCCAGGTTTTGATGACCGCGTACTGCAAGTTTCAAACAAAATCTATTCTTACGAAAACGGACAATGGTCAGCCGTAGAATAAGCTTTTAACCCTTTTGTGGTGACTACTGCAATTTTCCTACAAATATTAATTAACTCCATGGTCGCAGGTGCGATTTATGCCTTGGTAGCCGCAAGTTTTTCCATAATTTATGCCACTAATAAGTTTCTGCACGTGGCGCATGGAGCGGTGTTGGCCTTGAATACCTACTTCCTCTATTTCTTTTTTACTGTCCTTGGTCTAAATTTTGTCTTAAGCGTCCTTTTGACCATGTTAGCTGCCGCTTTGGTGGGATTTACAATCAGCAAGTTTTATAAGCAACTCAGAGACAAGCAAGCCTCCTCAGCAACTTTACTGCTTGGGAGTATTGCTTTAATGATTTTTATAGACTCTTTGATCCTGCTTTTGTTTGAGGGTAACACCAAAACCATCGGCTTGCTGAAAGTTGCTCAAGGAATAGAACTTTTCCAAGCTATCATTACACCTTTGCAAATTAGCATCATAGTTTTGTCACTATTTGTTTTATTGGTCTTGAGTCTCTTTATTAAAAAATCTAGGCTAGGTACCACTCTGCGGGCAGTTGCTGATACACCCGAGCAAGCTGAAATTTTGGGAATCAGCGCCAATCAGGTTTATACTGCAAGTTTTATTATCGGCTCTATCGTAGCAACCTTGGCCGGCATTTTATATGGCCTGGAACACAACTTGGCCCCTACCATGGGTATCAAATTAGTATTTACCGGTTTTGCAGCTGCAGTTGTTGGAGGTATTGGGTCGATCCAAGGTGCAGTACTTGGAGCTAGCCTTTTTAGCCTAGTAGAAAATTTTGGTATTTGGTATATCCCATCCGGTTACAAAGATGCCCTAGTTTTTATAGTCTTATTTCTGTTTCTTACCTTGAGACCTCATGGAATTTTTGGATTTAAAAACAAAATACCTTTATGACCTTCGCCTATTTATTACATTTAGCTACAATGCTTGGGATCAATATGATCTTAGCTTTGTCTTTGCAGCTTACTATGGGCATTACTGGCCTGGTTAACCTAGGGCATATCGCATTTTTTGCAATTGGATCCTATACATCGGCTCTGTTGACCTTACATGGTATGCCGTTTACTGGAGCGATGTTTGTGTCAGCTTTGCTAGCTGGTTTGGCAGGCTTGCTGCTTGGGGTGTTTACCCAAAGGATCAAAGCAGATTATTTGGCACTCGCAACTTTGGCGTTTAGTTATTTAGTGCATGCCTTGTTATTAAATACCCATTCTTTTACCAACGGACCTTTGGGCTTAGCAAATATTACTAAACCTATAATCTTTGGGTTTCAGGTAGGTGCTAATTGGGCTTTTTTGATTTTCACTACGGTTATTGCTGTTTCGGTTTATTTGATACTGATGCGGCTAATTGATTCACCATTAGGCATGGCCTTGCAAGCAACCCGAGACAATGAGTTGGCATTAAGAGTTTTAGGTAAAAGTACCCTGAAACTGAAAATACTTGCCTTCGTCTGCTCCGGATGTTTAGCAGGTGTAGCCGGGAGTTTATACGCTCATTTTGTAACTTTTATTGATCCAGCTAGTTTTACCATTATGCAGCTCATTCCAATAGTCTGTCTAGTTGTTTTGGGTGGTTTGGGGTCTCTTAATGGCACCATAGTTGCCACTTTTGTTTTGATTTTAATATCTGAATCCTTGAGGTTTCTAAGTTTGCCATCATCGCTTACCGGGCCACTGACCCAAATGATTTATGCCAGTCTGTTGTTTTTGGTTTTAATCAAAAAGCCGCAAGGTTTCTTTGGCAAAGTTTCATTAAAATAATTGACATGCTTAAAATAAAAAATCTATCGAAACATTTCGGGGGGCTAAGGGCCATCAAAAGTTGTAGCTTTGATTTGAAACCCAACTCTATTACGGCTTTGATCGGGCCAAATGGCTCTGGTAAATCTACAATTTTTAATTTGATTTCTGGAGCACTCCAGGCCGATGCTGGGCAAATTTTATTGGATAGTCAAAATATAACCCGTTTTTCTCCCGAGGATATTTCTAACGCCGGTATTTCGCGACTTTTTCAAGAGTCTAAGTTATTTACAAGCCTCACGGTCCAAGAAAACCTCTTATTGGCTCTGGATAATCAAGATACAAAATTTTGGAAAAACTTATTTGGCAAAAACCAAGTTACGCTTGATCAAACTAACCGCATCAATTACATACTCAAATTGCTTGAAATGCCAGAAAAAGCTCACCAAAAAGCTAGTAATTTAAGCTATGGTCAACAAAGGTTGGTCGCAATTGCTAGAGCTGTTTTGAATCCACACCAATTGCTCATGTTAGATGAACCCTTGTCTGGTGTAAATTTGCAGCTGCGCAATCAGATTTCTAAATTACTGCTGAAGCTTAAAAAGCAATCTGCTACTATTTTATTGATCGAGCACGATATGAGCTTTGCCCTAAGGCTAGCGGACCAAATTATTGTATTAGATGCGGGCGAGGTTATCGCTATAGGTAGCCCCAAACAGATTCAGAGCGATCCTCGCGTTATCAAAGCTTATTTAGGAAATGAATTATGTTAGAAATTACAAACTTACATGCCGGATATACAAATATGCAGATACTCAAAGGTATAAGCTTAAAAGTTAAGCCAGGTAGTATTACAGCGATAGTTGGGCCCAATGGTTCTGGTAAATCGACAGCCCTAAAAAGTATTTTTAAGCTTTGCGATATTCAAAGCGGTAGCATAGTTTGGAATCAAAAGGATATTACCAATCTTCCAACTTATCAAAAAATATCAGAAGGTATTGCCTATGTGCCTCAAGGCAGGCAAGTTTTTCAAAATTTAACCGTACATGAAAACCTAAAAGTGGGTACTTTTGCCCTACTGAAGGAACAGACAGCCCAAAGCCACCTAACCCAGATATATCAACAATTCCCTTTGTTAAAGTCTAAAATGCATCAAGCAGCACAGTTGCTTTCCGGTGGGCAGCAGCAGATGTTGACCCTTGCCAGAGCTTTAATACAAAGCCCTAAGTTGTTACTGTTAGATGAACCATCTTTGGGTTTAAGTCCAAAGGCTATGCAAGCAACTTTTTCAATGATTCAAGATATTAATCGCCAAGGGGTAACCATTGTTTTAGTTGAACAAAACACCAAGGCGGCAGTTGCCATTGCAGACCAAACTTTAGTGTTAGAGGGAGGTAAAATTATTTAAGTGGAGGCAAAGAGCTACTCTTGCATCCCAAGATCAAAAATGTTTATTTAGGTGGAAGCTAATTGTATGGTATATTTAGTTTACAATTTAAAGCTACACCATGAGCCACAAAGCAACCCTAACCTTATTGGTGATTTTAGTACTTATCCTGACAGCCAGTACCACTTTTTTTGCAACGCTGCATTTTCAAAAAGACTCACCAGATTGTATGGTTTTAGAAGAGCAGTACGTAGGCTTACCAGAAGAATCTGCGGATCAAGTCTTAGAGCCACAGCAAACTATACAAACTATGCCAGCTAAACAAGTAGCTAATGTAAAAAGTCCAAATAATATTATTACCGACGAGGATTTACAAGAGCTGAGAAAAGTTTTAGAGCAACAGTTGCCAGATTACGTGGCCCATGTGCAGCCAAATTATACAATTGAAATTGGTCGGCAGAATGGAAGGTACATTAATGCAACCTTATATAAAGACGGCAAGTTTTTACCTAGTTTTCCAAGTTTTTACGCTTATTTGTCTAAAGAGCAAGGTTGGCAGCTAATTTTTAGCGGGCAAGAAGCACCACCGTGCAGCAAAGTGAATGCCTTAAAGTTTCCAAAAGATATCGCTGTCGAATGTTATCCAGATCTTTAAAAGTAGTTTTATTCAAGTAGCTAATTTTAGGAATCTAGGGTGCTAAAGTTTTGGTAAATAGGCCTAGTTCAATTTACAATACTGTGTTACAATCGTATTATCAAATAACTTTTTAAACATGCAAGATCAATTTACCGAGGTGACCACAAAAGGGTGGGGCTCAAGAATATTAAATTCTATTAAAGGTGTATTGGTTGGTTTTTTAATGTTTATTGTTTCATTTGGAGTTTTGTATTGGAATGAAGGTCGAATTGATGTATCGAAAATTGCTGAAACAGCCATAGAAATTAACACAGCCACTGAGGTTCCAATAGAAGCAGATGGTCAGCTGATATCTACATCAGGTATATTCCAATCTGAAGAAAAAATTGGAGATACATACTTAAAAAAAGGCAGTTATATGTCAATTTACAGGCAGGCGGAGATGTTTTCATGGACAGAGGAAACTCAGTCTACAAGTACAAGTAATACAGGTGGTTCTGAAACTACAGAAACTACCTATAAATACATCAAAGAGTGGAGTAGTTACTCTGTAGATTCTAGCTCCTTTAAATATCCAGAGGGTCATCAAAATCCCCAAATGAGTGTAGAAAGTAGATCTGTTAGCGTACAAGATGCAACGTTTGGACCTTATCAAGTTAATATGAATCAACTAACATTACCAGAGCGAAGAAATATCACACTTGATTCCAATAAGATAGTTTTAAGAGATGGGTTTAAATTGGTAAGTGATAAGTACTTGTTTAAAGGTATTGGTACCTTAGCTGAGCCAAAGGTAGGTGACATTCGTATAAGTTACGCAGTCGTTCCTAATCCAGTGAATTCAGCAACAATTTTTGGTCAACTTGATACATCAAATCAAGCTATTACAGCCTATTTTGGTGTAAAAAACACTAAGTTGTATAGGGTTTTTCAAGGGTCACGAGATTCCGCTATTTCTACTATGGCGAATGAGCATGCAACAATGACTTGGATTTTCAGAGGTATTGGTTTCGCTCTAATGTGGTTTGGCCTGATGATGCTTTTTAATCCCCTTGTGATTTTTATGGATGTCCTCCCAATTTTTGGAACAATCAGTAAGGCGGGTATAGGTATAGTGACTTTTGTGTTAGCTTTTGCTTTGTCCCTAATTACAATCATCGTATCTATGATAGTTCATAATATTATCGCCCTAATCATAGTTGTTGTGGGGTTTGTTTATGGGGTAATGCGTTATATGAAAAAGCAGCAAACACTACAAAAGCATCCATGAGATACAGCTCCAAAAAGTTAAATTTGAAAACCTCGTATATAACTCAATTATTACTGTGGACTATTTGAAAAACCACCCCTGTTATTCTGAAATTAGTGTTGTAGCTGACAACTCAATCAACCTAAATTTGATAGAACCGAAGCTCAAGCATGCCAAAGAAAGTCTGCGTTGGACTTCGAACTCGGAGGTAGTTCGTTTGATGGGTTGTGATTTCCCAGATCCATCTTTAGATAAAGAAGTAGCAAGAATCAAAGAGCTTTGTAACAATCCCAATAAGTATAGTTGGATGATTGAATGCAATAGGAATATAAATGGCCAAACAGTTTCATCAAAAACTGACAAGTCAGGTGCCAGAAGATTATAGTACTGAAAAAGTTGATTATTATGAAAATTTTTCCACTCCATCTTTTAGAGCTACCCAAATTGCCCCATGTAAGGCTATTGCAGACCCGTTTGATCAGCCGTTTTGTCACACAAAACTAACCCTATTTGAATCAGAAAGTGCGGAATCTTTACAAGACTCAATTTCCCAAGATCCAGTGTTAAGTACTTATTCAAAACGGTTCCAAGAAAAATTGCTCCATTCAAAGCTCCCAAATGAAGTCAGCCTTGTTTTTACACCGCAAGCTTTAATGTGCCTTGGAACAGGAGGCGAAACCTGTATGCGCCGAAGATAGAAATATCACTTTCAGGATGGGAGTAATCTGGTGGCTGAAGTTAGTTTTTGGGCATTTAAAAACGGTCAATTTCAAAAGTCTCCAACTAAAAGGGTGCAAGAGATTATTGAGTTTTATCAAGGTCTAATTCTAAACTAGCGATCCAATTTGAGCTCTATTTGATACTTACCTTGATGCGTTGTATAATGTGCTTGAATTATTCCAAAAAGTTTATGAATCTAAAATTAAAAGCCCAGCAAATTGTCGATATGGATATCAGTAAGGGTCAAAAGGTTATGTTGTTATGCGAGTTAGCTAGAGAAATTCCTTACGAGGTTCTTAAGGATTTTTCACCAGCTGCCTTATTTAAACATGAAAAGGGATCCTGTACGCCAAAGCATTTGTTTTTGGCAGAATGTTTGCAGGCTATCGATGTTCCTATAAAGTATATTGTGATCAAGCATTATTTTCATAAGGCTCCAATCGATTTTCCATCCGCTTTTAAAGATCAAATCAGAGTCTTGCCCTTATGTAACCACACCGCTTTAAAAGTAAAATTGCAGGGAAGTTGGTATATTCTTGATATTACCTGGGATTCAGCTTTAAAAGGCTTTCCAACAAACGAAAATTGGAATGGGTCTTCTGATATGTTATTAGCAGTTAATCCAGAGGAAATACTTGAAGTCAGTCGCGAAAGTTTAAGTAGTCCACTAAGCATTTACACCGAGCAGGAGCAAATTAAAATTAGAGAATTTATTCTTTTTTTGAATGAGTTTTGTCAAAAGCAACGCCAATAATTTTTTGATCTTTTATGTGGTCTTGCCAAACAGGTTGAAACTTTTAAAAATAACTTGCAACTCAGTTGCATTTATTGTACCTTATTAAAGACTAAAGTTTTAGATGATTCAAAAAGATATTATTATTGTTGGAGCTGGTGCTGCAGGAATTGGAATGGGTATCGTACTGAAAAAGATGGGGCTTAACTTTCAAATTTTAGAGCAGGCCAAGGTTGGAGAGAGTTTTCGTAAATGGCCTTCTGGTACTCGATTCATTTCACCTTCCTTTACAGGTAACTTTTTTGGTTCCCCTGATCTAAATGCAATTTGTCCTGATACTTCCCCAGCTTACCTCCTTGAAACGCAACACCCGTCCGGCGAACAATACGCCGCATACCTAGAAAGTTTGGCGGAGTTTTATGAGTTGCCTATTGCTGAAAAAACCAAAGTCAAAAACATTACCAAAAAAGATCAGATCTTCATTATTCAAACCAAGAAAGGAGATTATCAGGCAAAAGCTGTAATTTGGGCCGGTGGAGAATATCAGTATCCAAAAACAAAGGTCTGTGAAGGGGCTGATTTAGCGATCCATAATACCAAAGTTGACAATTGGGAAGATCTCAAAGGTGATACTTTTGCAATTCTAGGTGGATATGAGTCAGGTTTTGATACTGCGGTGCAATTAGCAAAGTTACACAAAAAATCAGTTATTTTTGATAGTTTTAATCACCTATCCGAAGAAAAGAGTGACGCGAGTTACGCGCTTTCGCCTTATACCAAAGATCGCTATCGCCAGTACCAAGAGTATATTACTATTAAGCCGCACACTAGAATTCAAAAGATTCAACAGCAAGGATCCATGTGTCGGTTGATATCCGAAAGCAACGAAGAGTTTGAGTTTGCAACGCAACCTATCTTAGCTACTGGTTTTTTAAATTCCCTGAAACAGGTAAAAGAATATTTTGATTTCACAGACGGTAGCCCGGAATTAACCGATAGTGACGAGTCAACCAAAGTTGAAAACTTCTTTTTAATTGGTCCTCAGGTCAAGCATGACCAAGTTATTTTCTGCTTTATTTATAAGTTTAGGCAGCGTTTTGGCGTGGTTGCCAAAGCCATCGCTGAAAAGCTTCAACTTGGTGATAAACAAGCAGTTGAACAAGTGATAGAGGACTATCGTAAAAAGAACTTTTATCTAGACGATCTCTCATGTTGTGGAGATGAATGTGTATGTTAACTTTATTTATATGAAAAAAATACTAACAGTCGAAAATTTACATTTATTTACAGGTTTTGCACTTATTGCAGCCGGACTCATCAGTTACCAACAAGAAGGGGTTGGGATGATGCTTTCATGGGCAATCTTTGGTGCAATGTACCTTTCAATGTCGGACATTGGTGAAGACAAAATGGCAGCTGCAGAAATTGCATCTATTAACCACAAAATCAGAGTAACCGCTGCATACCTTGGAGCGATCCTTGCAGCTTGGTTGCTGACAACTTTTATTTAATTCTAAAGTTTCTTCTGAAACCACGGAAAAAAGCGACTAGTCGTTTTTAAGTACTCGGTATATTTAGGGTTGTTTTGCATGCGTTTTTCTAGCATTGAAACACCAGAGACTTTGAGTATTAATATATTTATCATAATAGGGCCTAAAACCACAAACCATGGAGTTGCAGGGTTTAAAGTTAAAAGGTAAAAGCCCCACCATAAAACCACTTCACCAAAGTAATTTGGGTGTCTGCTGTATTTCCAAAGGCCTATGTTACAAGCTTTTCCAGTTTTCTTGCAGAGAAATTTTTTCAGTTGCCAGTCGGCTATTACTTCGAAGCTAAATCCAAAAATCCATAAAGCTAAACCAAGGTAGTTGTACCAGGCGTTCAGAGCTTGCTGGTAGTAAATAATAGGTAAAGCCACTATTAGCGCAAGTAGGCTTTGTAAGACAAATACCTGTAGGAAGGCGCCGGTTGTTTGCCAGTTACCCCATTTTTTACGAAAAGCAGCGTAGCGTTCATCTTCTTTGATATGTTTTTTAAACCGGGTACCTATGTGAAAGCTCAGTCTTAAGCTCCAGGCTAAAATAAGCCACATAGCTAGGGTGTTTAGCATGAATCCAAGTGCTAAAATCCCAAAAGAGAGTCCCCATAAAACATCTGCCAAGTCATTACGTTTTAAAATTTGGGCAGTCAGAAATCCAATGACAAATAATGAAAAAAAACTTACATAAACCATGTTTGCATAATTTTATATCCTATCAATGTAACTAGTGCTCCAAGCACAGCACCCCAGAACATATCTATGATTACTACATTCAATGGCCATTTGTCTAAGGTAGCTAAGTTGGTCAAGTCGTAAGTTGCGTAGCAAATGAATCCAAAAAAGGCGCCATTTAACAGTGCAAGTTGCATAGAATTGGCCTTTAGAGCAGGCCAAAGGGCAAAGTAGTTCACCCCAACCAAAAATAGTAGGTAAAATACCACAGCTGCAGTCCAGTTTACAGGACCCATAATGTAACCTAGATTTGACTTATAAAAATCACGTGCTATAATTCCAAGCCAAACGGCATCTAGCATTACAAAGCTAGCTAAAGTGAATAAATAAGCCCAAACTACTTGCATATGAATCAATTAAAATACAAGTCTAATAATACAATAGAATCACCTGATGATCAATTAAAAAACATGGCTCTCCGCTATGCATTTTGGTTAATGGTATTCGGTAGTGCTTGGGGAGGTACTGTGTTAACTGGGGCCGCCCAGTATTCAAAGTACCAAACTCGTAAGGAGGTTAAAAGGATTCTCAATGAATGTTCTTATTCAAGAGAGTTGAATGTAGAAATTAAACCACACGCTATTCCTACGATTGTAGGTGATCATGTTACATTACCGTATTTTTTGAGTACTGAAGATAAAAAATGGTTAGAGTTAAATATTTGTAAACCCGATTGTTAAATGTTTCAAAATAAAATCATCTCTGGATTATTCGCTATGGCAGCCTTTATGGGAGGTCCGCAAGAAGTTGATGCTAAAGCGGTCTGTCCATCTCATATCAGTTTATATTCCATGGCAAGTCAACCTGATGCTGATACCCTATGCTCCATGATTCATCATAGGCATAAGAGTGTTCTAGAGGTTTTAGAGGAGGATTTACGAGTTAAAAGTGCTGGAGATTTTTCAAATTTAAATCTTATACATTTTCCTTCTAGGGAAGCTTTGACTCAGAGTGCTCCATCTTTTGCATCTAGGGGTATCATGATTCCTGGGCCAGTCAATTATGTGATTTTCACTTACGACGTGATTCCCAAGTCGGTATCTAAAGGAATAACAATAGACGGTCCTGTTGTGACATCTATGATTAGATATGCTAATTTATTTCATGAGTATGCGCATTTTATATTTTATTCATTTTTAAAGGATTATAAGCAAAGTAAGCAGTGGATGGAACATAATGGTTTTGTTTTAGAAAGTCTTGAAGAGGGTCTCGCTGAAATGTATATGTATAGTTCGCCGGTTCGCGAATCTAAAGCCACAAATTCAATTGCAAAAACTTATATTTCTCTCTTGCGGTATCCAATTGATATTTTTTTGTACTCTCGTTTTTCGCTCAATTCTTGCCCGACGATGCAGAGGGTGTTTTTTGATAAAAGTTTGCCTCGGTCGGATTTTATTAATTATTTCTGTTCAGCGTTCTATTTGCGGTTTCTTAAGATGCAGCAGCCAGAGTTTTATGGCTTCTTATTGCATTCCATCCGTGAAGGGGATGTGAGTCAGGATTTTCCATTTCAAAAAGCTTTTAGTAGTGTGCAACTGCAGTCTCAAGCTAATCAATTTTCTAAATTAGTTGTGAGTCATTTTAATCAAGGGATGTATGACCAGGTTCCGATTGTGTTTGGTCCAGAGGAAAAGTAGTGGGTGCGGAGTGGGTATTATGCTTTCTGTAGTTTTGTATCCGGGTGTTTTGTTAGAGCTCAGCAAACATCGATTGGAATGTATTTATAAGGGTTTAGTCGCATACGGATATATTAAAGTATTGGCTGCTTTTTGACATATATGGCGTTAGCCTCTATACTGGACATAGAAATTTAATATTACATTATGTCGAAAAAGTTTTTAGGTGTTCTGTCTGTCTTAATTATTTTATTATTAAGTATGGTGTATGGTTCGTTTGATAATAATCAAAAGCATGAAACGCAAGTAGCTGTTCT
>JAAZXH010000006.1 GCA_014240275.1 Candidatus Peregrinibacteria bacterium | reverse complement strand
TACACGTATTAGCCTACCAACTTTAAATTGGAGGGTCTGTTCTACAAATCTGTCGATAATAGCTGATTTGTTGTGCTCACTAATATTTTCATTTTGGAAAAGATCGAGGATGTCTACTGCACGTTGAGGTATTTGACCGGCATCTTTAAGCTCAGTCATCAAAGGTTTGATTTTGGCCTGGGTGGCAGCATTTGTACCTGTTTCTAGGCTACGCATCTCGGCTGTTGAGATGTCAGGAGCACTAGCCTTGTAGGCGTCTACGCCTGATGCTTGGCTTTGTAGGCTTTTTACAGTTAAGTATTCTTCAATTTGTGTGAGATTGGTTTTAATTTCAGCTTCTCTGCTATTAATTTTGCTAATAATTAATTTATCTACAGAGACTTTAGTGTTTGTGTGGTCTGAATAAGTTTGGCCACACAAATCTGTAATCTTTTCAGCGTGTGGGGCTTTGTTATTAAGTTGTGTTTCTAGTAAGGTTGCTATGACTTCAAGTGCTTGTTTATGGGTTGTGTTTGTTTCTAGATTTATTTTTGTATTACGGAAGTTTGTAACATGTTGTTGTGTTAAATTTTGGGCGTTTATTGTTTGGCCTGAATTTGCTTCCTGGATATAATCAAGGATTGTTTTTGTTATTATTTTTTCTGTAGTACCTCTTAATATTTTTCTTTTAACTTTTATACTGGTATCAGCCATTACTTTCAATTGTGCATTGATTGCGCTTTCAGCCGTTTGGATTTCTTGATTTGCTGTTTCGTAAGCTTTAGCGGCATCTAAACTTGTTTTGAGTTCTCTGAGTCGTTGTGGATAATCTTGAACTAATTTTTCGGGGTTAGTGATGTCTTTTACTTTCTCACTGGTGCCATTGTTGGTATTTGTTTTCTGACCAGCATCTGTGGCAGCTCGGTTGATTTCTGTTTCAGTTGGGAGTGTACCATTGTTTTTTCTGAGCTGAGTCATTGCTTCGTTAAAGCGAATGGCATTTCCTAGATCATTTGCTTTATCTGCTGTTATACCATTGCGGCTTAAAAAATCTACCATAGTTTTCAGTTCGGTGATTTGTTTAGGAGTTAGGTATTTGTCTGGGTTTGTGCTGGCGTTGTAGCGGTCTAGGATGCCTTTAATGATTCCTTCTGCGAAAGTTTGAGTTCGTGCTGTGTTTTTTGTAGTGTTGTGATATGTTTGTAAGGACTTAACTTTTGTAGGTATTTGTTCATAGCCAGTTAGTTCGGCTTGAAGATCCATGATTTCACCTACTACGTCTTTGTGGTTATTGATGTATTTTTCTCGACTAGCAGGTTCATAAACAATATCTGTATCTAGGCCTCTTTTTTCTGCTTGTTTACGTTGTTTTGATTCTTGCCTGTGCTGCAGAACTCCTAAAGCGTAGGCGGTAGTAAAACCTTTTAATAAAGAGTCCGTTACGTCTACTTCATCGATTTCGGTTGACTTTGCTAAACCAACTCTTGTTGCGGCTCCTTGCAACATTTCGCCTGCGGCAGTTGTGGACATACTCAAAATATAATCTGACCATGATTGGTTTTTTTCTTTAGGTGGTAAAGAGCTTTGATGGAGCATTTCAAGACCTGTCATACCTGTACCAATTGGCATGTGTTTTAGAAGATAATCTCTAACTGGTCCTCCGCCAAGCCTTGTATTTTGTAACCATTTACCGGCTCCACCTAAACTTTTAAAAAGGGCAAGCATGGCAGCTGAATTTACGTAATCTTCTTGATTTTGAGCTTGGTAAATACTAGTTTTTTCCAAGTCGCTTCCCATCCAATAATTTAAACCAGAATCATATGCGCTGTAAATGTTGTGAAAGGCAATAGCTTCTACACCAAAAGCTGGTAATCCTAAAGGGGTTCTGCCTAAAAGCCCTTTACTTTGATGGCGTTTTACTGCTTTGTCGATTCTTTTTATTCGTTTTAATGTTCCACCAAACACCCTTAATGTTCCACCAGTTGCTCCGAGTAGGCCGATTTCTTTTAATATGGACAGTCCTAGCTCTTCGCTTTCATCTGATAGGCTTAATCCGTGGCCATAAGATGCCTCTAGTTCTGCTGCGAGAGTTTGAAGGTTAGGTTGAGTGCTTTTAATCTCAAAGAATTCGCTTGCTTTATATTGTTGAAAAAGTTGGGTGGTAGTATATTTTTGTACAAATTGTTTATGAAGTTGATCTTGAGCAGCCTTTAACTCAGCTTGGCTTGCATTACGGCTTTGGTCAAGTAATAAGTTGAATATAATGGCTGTTTGTTTTGTACTGATAAAAGGGTTTTTCTGAACTATGGCCTGTAGTTTAGTTTGGGCTAAGTAGCTAGTGATAATCAGATCTGTTTCGGTTTTTTGTAGATACGAGACCCATTTTCGATTAGCTTCTGCTTTTAAAGAGTTAATTTTTAATGAGGGCGTATTACCCAGAACAGTTTTGATGTCTGTTGGCTTTGCATGTTGTTTTAAAATAAATAGTGCAATGGCCCGAAAACTACTAGGGCTATATTCTTTAATTGCGATGGCCAGTTGTGTGATATCTTTAAGAAATTTACTTTCGTGATTTGTTTTTATCTCATCTGTTATATCTTGTGTCTTAGATAATGTGAGGTCAAGGTGACTTGTAGCTAGAGTTCTCACTTGGTCTGGGTTTGTTTCTGAGCTGATTTGGCTGTAAATTTTCTCATTTTCTGTATTTGCTACTTTTTCGGCTTTTAAGGCTGCTAATTGCAGGATAAGTTGGTTGATATAACTGTTACGTCTTTTTCCTACTATCTCTTGTTCCATGTATTTAAGAGTTGCTGGGATTGAAAGGTTGGTGCCGAGTAACTCTTGAAGTACCATTTGGCTAATTTCGTTTGAGGGTTTAAGCCCAGACTGAACTAAAGCTGCAAGTTTACTTAAGGTGTCTTGACTGGCTGTGATTGTTGCTTCGTTTTCTTTAGTGTAGTCACCGGCGTTTTCTAATTGTTCAAATGGTTCACCTTTTTTGTATGGCATCTGAATGATGTTTAAATGATTTAAATTCATTATAACAGATAATGTGATTTTTTACAAGTTTAGTTAGGCTTGTAATGATTGGCAAATTATGATATTATGTAAAGAACTAAGGTGAATCAATGGTTAAATTAGATTACAAAAAGTATTACAATGAGGCTTGTAATGAACCTAAAATCAAAAGTTTAAGAGACTCAATAAAAGCGAATCCAAATTATGATGAGTTTGGGTTGGGTGAATCTAGTGCAACTGCGAAGCCATTGGTTGCTGCAAATATTAATAATATTAAAAGTTTGGTAGCAAGTGTAGATGGTATTAATTTTTCGGTGGCTGTTATGAAGCGTAAAAGACGCCAAAAGGCTTATTTTAATAAATATGTAAATGCTTTGGAAGCATTTGATAAAATCGGCAAATTATCTGGTCCTGAAAAGGTTTTGCTTGCAACCTTTAAAGCTAAATTAAATTCTGGTGGTGGTATGAATAAATTTTATACTTATTTGAGTAAAAATAAATCAGCCCTCTTTGGTAAAACTCATAAAGATGATTTTGGAAATTCTATTTCTTTTTTTGGTAAAGCTCTAGCTATGCAAAGAGCTATAGAGTTCCTCAAAGGTAGGGGGTATGATTTAAGTAAGATAGATCAGATTAAAGATAAAATTAAACTACGGATATATAATTCAAAAGGTGCACAGTTTCGTAACGTAATTGTGTTTGAAGAAAGCACTGTAGCTGCAGGTGCTCCTTCAGTTCCAACTTGTGGTGTGTCAGGTGGAGGATCAGGACCAGGTGGAGGATCAGGACCAGGTGGAGGATTAGGACCAGGTGGAGGATCAGGTGGAGGGGGTCGACGACCATCTAGGTTGTCAAATAATGTTAGAAGATTATCTCTTTTTGAAAACACTTTTGCAAAACCTGCCTTGACTGTGACAGTAGCGGGTAAAACATATAACTTTGTAAAATCTGGATCGGTAACTGCTAATAAAAGTGAGGTTTATACTTATACAATTCCGCCTGCTGTAGGTGCACCAGCCCGAACTATTCAGGCATATATGGAAAATAACAAATTTGTTATTGATAATCAGGGTACAAAAACTCAATTTTCTATATATCGTCAATTTAAGGCTGCATTGGATAATGCTTTAAAAAATCCTGGTGCAGCACCTCCTCTCCGACGCCGACGAAGAGGGCCTGCGTTGAATCCAGCTTTATTTAGTTTGCCTCCCAAGTTTCCTATGATGGCATCTTTGCAGGTGCCAGAAAGATACCCAAATGTTGTTTCAGGCCTATTGAAATCTAGTTTTATAATTAATCCACGGCTTCCGCGTGCAGTAAAGCCAAAGGGCGCAGCTATATTAACAGTAAAAAGTGGAACTTTTAAGACGTATTTACAGATCGAATGTATAAACAAATTTGACGCTGCCTCTTTAAATAAGATTTCTGCTGTAGGATCAAACTTGCTTTTTGAAGTTAATGGTGCTAAACATGTTATCAAAGATTCCGATTTTGCTAGATTTGTGCAAAAAGGGCCTAAACTTTATGCCATGACCAGAAAAGGAGAGCTTTTGCATTTAGCTGGTTATAAGTTGAAGGCTGCTATTCCAAGCCTAGATAATACTAAGGAATATCCTGCTGCAAATGCAGCAGCTATGTTGGAACATAAATTTGGTTTCACTAATGCGGTTGCTCAGAATGCAGATTTGCAAAAATTGTATAGGTCTGGTGGAATTCGAGTATATGAAAGAGGAGGAAAGAAGTATTTAAAGTTGAACGAAGAGATTGTTGATAAACACAATGTGTTTGGTGTGGATTATGATTTAGAAACTGCAGAGTATACTGGTCTCCAGGATAAAGGCCGAACTTACTACTTTGAGTCTAATGCGCTTCAAAGTGGGGCGGATGTTTTGAAGGATAAAAAACTTGAACCATATAAAGATTATCTAAAAAATGAGTTTTTTGATAAGTTCGATCCAGCTTCGGTAGCTAATGTAGCTTTGGTAGGTGATTCCTTGGAATTTAAGAAATCTCCAGGAAAAATTGAGGTGATTCATAGGGATGATTTTTATAAGTTTGTGCAAGATAAAGCTGGCGATATTCATGCCTTGAACCGCAATGGGCAAACATATAAACTTACAGGTTTTAAATTGAAGGCTGGTAAAATAGATAATACTCAGGAGCCAGCTAAGGTTGCTGCAACAAGCGCAAAAACTTTGTTAAAAGAAGGTGGTTTTATTAATGCGGTTGCTCAGAATGCAGATTTGCAAAAACTATTGCGACTTGGTTTATTTGCTATGCAACCTATTGCTTCTAATTTTAAGATTAATTTAAATGCTGGTATGAAACATAAAGATATAAAAATTAAATTAGGGGCTGGTGTAACTAATACTAACGATGTTAAAAAGATTACTGCTAAAAAAGTTGGTTCTGTAACGACTTATACTTTAGAGAAATAAACCTCTTTTGGGTCAGATGTGAAAGGTGCTTTCTGAATGTTTTGCATTTTTTGAATACTTGTGTTATAATATTAGGAATGATATTAATATTTAACTAATTTAATTATGGTATTTCATTTAATACGTTTAAAGAAAGATCCTAGTAAGCAAACTGCTGAGTTAGTTTCGGGTGCTGAACAAACTCAAACAGCTGTTGAGGCACGTGGTGAATCAGCTGCTCAATTGGTAAGTGGAGCCGCAAAGTTTCAATTGCAAGAACTTCAGGCGGCGACAGCTCCAGCTTCAGGTTTGGTTCCAAAGGGTGCTGAGCAGCTTTTAGAATATAAAAACGTTCCAAATTTTTCACGCGAACAATTGCGGTACATGTTTGATTCAGGGGAAGACATGTCTCAAGATAAAAACCGTTTTATGAGGGTGAAGAATAAAACTGTACCGTTTCGTCCGGATAAAGCTATAAAAATAGCGAAACCATCATTAGCTACTGGTAAATTGCCGACAGGTCCAGATGCATCTAGTATTCATGTAACATTAAAAGAAGGTGCTTTGGTGCAAGTCTTGACTACTGCTCCAGCAGCAATTAAAAATATGACTGTGTCTAGTACTGCTTATCCAATGTATTATTGTATGATTGTGGATGCTGCAGGTAAAGAAGAATTTGGTTGGGTGAGTAAGGCTGCTTTAAAATTCGATAATATTTATTATCAACCTGGAGTGGAAGGTCATGTAGATAATGTAGAGTTGGCACCACATAGGTTGTATGAAAATTCTTATGATGAAATTACAAGAACTCTAGTAAATATGTATAGAGCTTTAAAGATAGGTGCGAAAGTTTCTGGAGTTCAGGCTCATCATACCAATTTGGCTGAAGATCTGTTGTTGCAAATTCAGGCAATAGGAAAAGCAAAATATGACAAGGCAAAGGCTGTGTATGTAAGTTATTTTAATAAGCGGCGGTCAGTTGCTATTTCGGCAATTAATAAATTGAATCCAGAGCAATTAACAAAAGCCATGAAGGCTAAACGCGCGAAAGATAAGAATCATTTGTTAAGAATGGATGTAGTTCATGTGGCTGCACAAGCTGTGGCCAAGGCTAATCGGGTTGCTCCGGGTTTTAGTACGTTTCATAGTACTATTTATAAAAACAGTAAAAGTGTTTTAAATAAAGCAGATTTACAACTTGATGTTGGTGGTAGCAAAGTAAATGTGAGTATGTATAATGCAGGACTTGCTTTAGAAAGAGCCATGAGTGCCGGAAGGCAAACACAAGCTGCAATTGACGAAGCTCATAAGCAATATAAGAGTGACGCAGCAAAAATTAAGACTACCCCTGCCGGAGGGGCTGTGGCTGACCCGAAGCTGAAGCCTGCGATTATGATTGATTTTAATGCAGATTCTACCAAAAGAGACAAGACTAAACGTTATAAAGCACAAGCTTTAGTAGCACAAACGCTTACGGAGAAAAATAGACAAAAACAGTATACAAAGGATGCTGCAGCTAATTTAGACTATGCATCGGCTTTGAATATTCAAGTTCCAACTAGTGGGGTTAGTGTAGCTGCAAAACAGGCTTTTAATATGGTGAAATCAAATGTTGGACTTCGTTTTCGTTCTAGACTAAAAGATAATAACGCAGCTATATTACCTATCCATACTCAATTTGAGAATGTTTTAGATAGAAGTGGAAAAACTATAGTAAAATCATATAATGTGCCGAATTCTATTGTGGCTGGTTCTACAATTAAGATTACAGGTAATGGTGTACGTATGCGAGATATTTCTGGTAAAAGGCTTGGCTCTGTGAGTAAATCAAGCTCGGTTACGCTTGTAAGCCCTGTTCTTAAAAAAATTACAGTTGGTTCGAAGCAGTATGAAATGTATAAAATCAAATCTGGTAGTAAAACTGGATATGTTGCGAAAGCTTATGTAGAAAATCAAGCAAGTACGGCTTATAATTTTCGAAAAGTTAAAAACTTGGCAACAGGTAAACGTGGCTGGGTGGCAGAAAAAATTCGTGGTGTGTCCACTTTAGCTAAAGCCGTGTTAAACCGAAACGGTTTTAGGGCTGCAAGTAAATTCCGTTTAGCTAAAGGTGTAGTTGCTCCAAAGGGTGCTCCATTAACTTATTTTTCTGGCCCAGATGCTAAGGGTGTGGTAACTGTAAAATATAAAACTAAAACATATAAAGTTGATCAAAGAAAATTGAAATATGTAGAAACTAAAATGGCTGCTATGACACAGTACTAAAGTGTCATTGGAGTATGTTGGACCCTGCTTTAGCAGGGTCTTTTTTTTGCTTTATTTTGTGTTTTGTGTTATAATAGTAATAGTTTAAATTATATAAATGGCTTCTTCCGAAATTGTAAAAGTAGAACAGGTGCTAGAAAACTACGATGCGGCAAATAAAAGTATTTGTTTAAGTACCCGCCGTTCGGTTGCGAGGCTAAAAGCTGGTTTTGAAAAACAAGCCCAGCGGTTTTTGATTCAAAATCAAACAGTTGTGAATAATTTGAGAAAAGGTGTTTTACCAAAATATAAAACAGTAAGTCGTCAAAAGTATTTAGATGTGCTTTTGGTAGCGCAAGCTTTATTGCGATATCAACAAGATGTGCTGGCACAAAATGGAGAATTTGGTACATCTCAAGTTCATTCGACTTTTAGTGTGTTAGGGGATGATGGGAAGTTAAAGTTAAATATTTTGCCAATTTTTAGTGAATTTACTGTGCAAACTCAGGGAGGCAATTTGATATGCCGTAAAATCGTACGAGGTAAATTGGTGAAAACTCCTATGAGTGTAAATACTAGAGTTAAAAATGGTGGGAAGGTCCTTTTGGATCTTGTGCATAAACCAGTTTTGTTGAAAGGCAAAGTTGAAAATTCAGATGGTACCACCTCGGAGCATTTGTTTGCTAGAGTCCGTAATATTAATGGAAAGTATTTAGGTAGAAAGGGATTATATGTTTCGATGGTTTATTTGAAAGCCTCCTACGACATTGAAAATTACGAGCAAAGCATAGTCGAGGCTTGTGGGGTTAAGTCAGTTGTGCCTCAAGTTGCTAGTGTGCCTGTTTTTCCTAATCGCCCTCAATCAAAGGTTTCAAAGTCTAAGGGAAAAACTGGGAATTCTAGTATTGGTACTGTAAAGTCGCGCGTTCCTAAGAGGCATCAATTAAAGCGGAAAGTTGAATCTAGTAGGAATAAGTTACAAGTTGCTCAGGAAGAACATGATGTTTTGAAAGAAAAATTTACAGTCGAAGCTTATTTAGCTAAGCATATTAATGAAGCGTGTGATAAGGCGGATTTAAACTATTCTTATAAACAGCTTGAAAAAATTGAAAAAAGAAAGCTGTTGAGTATTTTTGGTCTAACTGCATCTGATTTAAAAAAAGAAGTCGAACCTGATAAGTTTTTTAATGATTGGGAGCCAAACTTTTTTGATTTTATGACTTGGCTAAAAAATCGTTATTATAAAAGATTTGATACTTCTATTACTTCTTTAAAGGCTTACAAAGAGGGGGTGCCTCAGTATTTTGACCTTGATCCACGTATTGATGAATTTTTTGATAATAATGTAGGTTTAGATAGATATGGTTTCTTGAGGACAGCAATTAAAGCTAATTATGTAGTGGAAAGCCAAATGGATAGTGCTTGGTTCTCTAGGAAAAAAGCTAAGAGAGTTTGTCGCAAAACTAAATCTAAGGGAATGATGCAGATCCGTGTTACTGACCAGAGTATTGGTTTGATTTTGAATTCTTTGTCAAAGTATAAATTTAAATCACCAAATTTGAATAAAGTTGTACAAAACTACAAGTTATTTATCTCTAGTTTAAACGAAGGTAGGGTTACTTCTAAGCAGCATGATGATTATATAGAGTATTTAAAAAATCTATTTGTGGAATTGGTCTCAAGTGATTTTGAAGCAATGATGTTTGTAGCAACAGTTTATACTCAAGATAATTTGAATTATATTTCCAATTTATATTTACTAAATAATGACTTTTTTGATCCTGTTTTAAATCATAATGATTTTAAAATGTTAATTACTGGATATAATCGTAGTCCTTATTCTTTGTTGCAGCCAACCTTTCGTAAGTTTGCATTGGATCTTGCTGCTATTGCTGGTTTTTCTGTAGATTATTCTTATAAAGATCTTGATAAAATGCCAGCTAAAATGGGTGCTTTTAAATCTATATTTCATAACCCTGTTAAGTGTTTAGGTTATTCAGGTTTTGATACTGAAGAAATTGATAAAGTAGACTATTTTAATTTAACAGATGAACAGAGGTCTGATTTTGATAGTTTAGATATATTAACTGAAAAAATGGTCGTTGCATATTTTAAGGTATTTCAACAAATTAAAAAATCTAATATTGTTGGAGCAGATAAAATTACCGATCAAGAAGCTCAATCAGCTATTTTACATATAGTTTATGGACGCTTTGGGAAGTTTTTGAAATCACCACTATTTAAGCTCTTTAGAAAATACTTTAGGTCTGAAACTGGTTTTTTTCCAGATTTGATTTTAAAAGACAAACACTATCGTCAAGTACCAGGAATGTTTAGTTATGGAAGAAAGGTTATTAGAGATTCTTATGGTGTAGATTCGGTTTTTCCGGATGCACCGCCTGAATCAGTTGATTTTTCAGCTTTAAAGGCCCCTTCGCAAAAGGAGGAGTGTGATCGCGCGAGTTTGTTTGCTGGTCCAAATTTTGAATTAGATGTAGACGAGGTTTCTGAAAAGTTAGCTAGAACTATTGCAAACAATCGCAGTATACAGTCGGTACATTTGAAGGTTGGTATTAGGGGTTTGTCAAATTTAAGCTTTTTCTCTTCAAAAATTACAAGATTAAAAATTGGTTCTCCTCTTCTCAGGTATTCATGGATTTTGAAGCAATTGAAATCGTTAAATTTATCTAATTTGGAAGAGTTTTCTTGTGTTGGATATGTAGAGGACCAGGTTTTTGGTTTTGTTAAAAGTTTACCTAGAATTAAGACCCTTGATTTTGCGCGTACACTTTTACTTTTTAATCAAGGGTCTCCAACTGATGATGTTCAGTTACGAGCTTTTCAAAAATGGATTGCACACTCTAAAACTTTAAAGGTCGTTTATCTAAATAAGAAAGATTTATCTTTGTTAAAAGATAAATGGAGCAAGTTTAGATTTCGTGATGGTTTTAAGGTATCTGGGGTTTTGCTATCTGAAAAAAAAGAAAATAGAATATGATTATTGAGATTTTTTGTTGTTTTATATAGTTGATTATTTATGACGCAAAGTTGTCAATTTTGTTTTTTTATGCTATAATAAGGTTGTTTAGCTTAATAAGAAAATTATGGTTAATGGAGAAGTGTTAGCACAGGATGTACTAGATAATTATCAAGTTGCAAATCAAGCTATTTGTAGGTCTTCTCGTTCAGCTATAGCAAGTTTGAAAGTTGGCATGGAAAGTTCTGCGGAGTTATTTTTGATTCAAAATCAAACAATAGTAAATGCTTTAAGGGTTGGTAAAATGCCAAAAGGTTCTAAAGCACAAAAACAAAAATATTTAGATGTCTTATTGGTAGCTCAAGCACTTTTAAGGTCTCAGCAAGATGTTTTGGCTGAATCTGGTGATTTTGCAGGGGCTAAGGTCAATTTAGCTATGTCTTTATTAGATTCGTCTGGTAAATTAAAACCTTCAGTATTGCCTGTTTTTAGTCAATTTACTGTTCGTACTTCGGACACTCCTTTGATAGCTCGTCACTTGGTAAATGGAGTTTTGAAAAAAACAAGGCGTAATGTTACACAACCTGAAAATAGAATAAAAAATGGCGGTAAGATTTTGATTGATCTAGTTCATACCCCTGCTTTGATGAAAGGAACTGTGAAGAATTCTGATGGTACTAAATCTACACATTTGTTTGTGCGTGTGAGAACTGTAAATGGTAAATATATAGGAAGAAAAGGGTATTACGTTTCAATGAGTTTTCTAGAGGCTTCTTTTGATACAAATAATTATGAACAGATGATAGTAGGCGCCTGTGGGCTTCCAACTATACCGCCAGTTATACCAAATCCTGCCCCAAAGCCAAAGCCAGAACCAAATCCTACCCCAAAGCCAAAGCCAGAACCAAATCCTACCCCAAAGCCAAAGCCAGAACCAAATCCTACCCCAAATCCTAGGCCAAAGCCTACCCCAAAGCCTCCAAAGCAAATTGAAGTTGTGAACAATTTACCTGAATTTAAAACGGTGCGTGAGCAACAAAAATCTACTCCAGAAAAAATCGAACAAAATTATGAAAATTGTTTCAAGTGGGAGTTGAAAATGTTAAAACGTTTGCAGCAAGATTTGAGTTTATATAAAATTGATGTTAATGGTCCAAAAACAGAAGCTTATAAGGAAATTGCAAGTGATTATCATGATAAGATGCAAAGTTTAAACGACAAGTTATATAATATAATTTATGATAATGATTTAAGTGCTGAGGAAAAATTCGATAAAAGTTTGAAATTAAGAAATTTAATTTTTGAATTGCAAAAAATGCATGAAGCTGGATGGGTAAATCCAGATTCTAAGTCTAATGATTTTGATTCTTACAAGAAAACTAATTCTGCGTTGAGATATATAGATATGTTGTTAAGTGCAAAAATGCCCCCGGAATTAATGGAGGCAAATATGAAAGGGCAAGAGCAAGAAGATAAAGTTCGTAAAGGTTTACGAGATGTGGCAATTATTAATGGTTTTGAGTTAGATGTTATTACTGAAGGAGCTCATCGTTTAGAAAAAAAACTTGATCCTGTTACTTCTATTTATACTCAGCTTCAACTAGGAAAAAATTTACAACAAAAGCAAAAAAATACAATTATGGATTCGGCTGAATTTTTCCATAGAGATCCACTGATGAATGTTATAGCTGCGAGAGGGGAATTTTATATTGAACGTATTGAATTTTTACAAGAATTTGTATCTCCAGATACAGCTGAGGCTTTAGAGAAAGAAATAGAATTGATAAAGGGTGTGTTAAAGCTTAAAAAAGCAGTCAAAAAATTGATAGATAGAAAGGAAGCTAATCAGAGTTATGAGGCATTATTAACTGACGTTTTACCCTTATTAGCTGGGGTAGTTGCAACTGCTGCTGCGGTGACACTAGCTCCTGTTACAGGTGGTTTAAGTTTAGCAGCAGCTACTACATTTGTATCTGCAACTGCTGCTGGAGTAGCGGGTAATGAAGTTGGTAATGTTTTAGGTGATACTATTGGTGAACAGATTTATGGTCCATTGTATCAGTCCCGTGCTAAAGTTTCTCAATATTTAGAAGACGATTTAAATGAAGCGCAATTAATTAAGGCTTATGGTTCTGAATTTGTTGAGGCCTTAGCTTCCGATTTGATAACTTTGGGAGTTGGTAAGATGTGTAAAAAAGGTTTGAGCAAATTTTATCGTTATTTGGAAAAGAATAAAGCACGTTTACCTCGTTTGTTTGATACCGTTCAAGTTCTTGCAAAAGATGTAAATGAACCATTAGAAAAAGTCGAAGGCCAATATATGGTTAGGTTCCTTCAAAATTTAGAAGAAGTAGCTAAAGATAAAGTCTTTGAGGAAGGTATGGCGCATCTATATTCTGCAGTATTGACAATGGTAAAACCAAAGTTTGTTGAAAATCAAATAGGTGCCACTATTAGCAATAGAATAGTTAGTTCTTCGAATAAAAATCATTTAAGAGTTTCTTATCGATTAAGTCGAAGTGATGCTGATAGAGTTCAAGAGCATATGTCTATGATTGGAGTAAACGTTGAAGTTGAATCCAATTCTTATTCAAGGATCATGCGATACGAATTTAAAGGACAGGTTTTGGAAGTTGAATTTATATTAGAAGAAAATTCACAAGTATTGACTAAAGATTTGGAGGCTTTAAATGTTAATTTTAATCGTCCGGTATATACTTTTCAATCAAGTGATTATGGTTTTAATCAGGAACCTCCGAAATATATGTTTGATACGATGCCTTATCTTGGTAATGGTCCTAAATTTGAAGTAATCGAAGATCAAGGTGCTCATATGTATTTGCAAAGATTATTGATTTTAAAGGGGTACGCACTTGATATTGAAAATGAGGCTCCTGGTTTTTATATAGATTACAAAATTACAAGGGATGATCCTAAAGTAGATACTAAGATTCGTTTAAGATATGGGCAAGGAGAGCCAGAACCTCTGATCGAAGAAGCTATAATACCAATAAAACCAAAATTTATTAAGTCTAATCCTAATAAGAGCTCAGAAAATGATCAAAAAGAAGAGGGAGTAGATGACTTTTATTTCACTCTAGAAGGTGGGATGGGTGATGTAGAATAGTTTCTTGGGTCATATTCTTATTGATCTTTTATCCCTGTTTTTGGTTAGTTACCATTAAGCCATTTTGTAACACTTTGATTTATTTGATTCAAAATAAAGAAAAACAATAAGTTTGGCGGTTTTACTTGACGTTTTTTAAAAACTTGGTATAATAAACATGTATTTAATTTTGTTTATGTCTAAGTCGCTTTTAAAGATTACTGCAATACCTGTTATGTTGTTTGGTGCTTCATATTTACAAAAAGAATATCGGGTTGTTGAAACCCTAAAAAACGTTTCTTCGCGGGTGGCTTACATAGCTGATTCATTGAACCTTACAGATTATAAGAGAGGCTTATTTAATGAATATTATGCAGATAATTGTGATGGTTCTGAAAGTTTAGTTTGTAGATCTGTTGATCCAAATGGTCCTATGTTGACGTATTCTGTGTCTGAAGATCCTGATACGCCTAAAGATGTTTATTTTTCTCAATTAGAAGGTATAAGAAACAATGCTGGTATGCGAGAAGCCGCAAAATTAATCTTGGAAAATGGCAATAATTCTTCTGAGTTAGTTTTACATTATCCTTTTGTTGGTTCTCATGTTGCTTTTTTAGATATGCTTTTGGAATTTGCTAAGTCTGATAAATTAAATTCTGTAAAATTTATTTTGTCAGAGGATTCTAAGTATATTGCAGATTTACAACCAATTTTATTTAAGAATATAAAAAATGTTTTAAATAGCAATAACATATCTGATTATAATATTAATGGTAGGGTGATTTCTTTTAAATTTAAAACTCTTGCTGTAAAAATTGAATTAAAAAGTCAAGAATATACTAATTCAAAATCTCAAAGTGATGTTTGTATAGTTCATGATCCAGGTGCTTTTGAGGGTAGTAATTCTTTTCAAAATATATGTAGTTCTAATATTGCTGTAACTTCTAAAGATAGAATGGAGGGGTTTGGTGGTATTGGTTTAGCTGGTCAGAAATATAAAACAATAGAAGGTAATGAGCCGTTCGATCATGGTCATTGTATTTATAGTATTAAAGGTGGTCAATTGTTTAAACCAGAAGAACGCATTGATGGTAATAAACTTGTTTTTGTTGAGTTTCAATGATTTTTGTTGAAGAGTTTAATCCGAAGGTTTAACATGCTATATTGAGTTGCAGTTTTGTTGCTCTTTTTGGCTTGTCTATTTTATAACTTTGAATGGTTAGTTTTTTTTGCTTAAAGTGTTTTTTTGTGTTATAATAAGGTGATGTAATTAAATTAGGATGTTTCAAATTTATAAAGAAGGGTTTGAGAATAATGAGTCAAGTGCTGGTCCTTCTTACAATAAGGCTAGGTCTAAATTAACAAAGCGTACACGTGATAGTATTGATAAAATTAAAGGAGATTTATCTTTGCCTGATCAAGGTTCGCTAGATGCTGAATATATGTTGTATTATTTAGGTGTAGCTCCTATGCCAGATTTTTTTGATGAGGTCCGCCAGAATTTTGAGAAGAAGCCCCACCGATTGAAGATTCGAATTTCAGGTGCGAATGATTTGGAAAATTGGTTGCCTGCCGCTGCTGCCCGATATTTGATGGATATGAGTTTGGGTATGAAAAATGGTTTGATTGAATTTGCTACCATAAGTGGTGATCCACTTTTTATTTCAGTAGAGCAATTTCAAAATATACGTGAGATGGAATTGTTTTCAGTTAAATTCAAGCATCAGTTTCTTAGTGTGAATATTGGCGGTGAAAAAGTGAGGTTGTCTTGTAACCATAAAGTTAAAAAAAATGTTAAAAAGGAATTTGAAACTAAAGTTCAGCTGCATCCAGATTTTAAGCAATTGTTATCTTCGGTTGAAGATTCTGGTTTAAATGTTTCAACTAAAACTTTAATTAAATATTTTTGTTATAAATATTATAATTTAGATTCGCCGTCTTTTCGTATAAGTAACAGACGTCTTCAAGTTTTAGACCAGCTTTATTCTAGGGTTCAGTCTAAAAGAAGTAATTCATCTAAAATTGCACCGAAAGTATCAAGGGCTGTTAAAAAGAATAAAGCTCCAGTTCGCAAAAAACAGTCGGTAAAAGTTTCTTCTAGGTCAAGTGTTTCTAAAAAATCTGAGTCTGTTAATTCGCAACCTCAGAATGAATTTTTGTTTTCTGATGAGTTTGTTGAAAACATCACTCCCGATGATATATGTGAAATTCAAAGTAAACAAGAAAAAACAGACGATAAGTTGACTTTACAGGAAGTTATTATTTTGTCAGCTTTAACACGTAGAAGTCCGACTTTTTTTAATAGACTCCCAAAGTTGTTGCCTCCAAACTTTAGCTATACTACTAAACATAAAAGATATAATGACAATACATCTCGTTGGGTGGCTACTTCAAGAAGGAATGAAGTTATGGAAGATTGGCTGTTCTTATCACATCTAGTCGCAGGTGTTGATGGTATTACTAATGATTCATTTTCTTTTAAAGATTTTAAGACTAGCAAGAAAGTTATGATAAAGTTTGAAGATGTAAAAGAAGCAACTTTGATTCCAGGTTTCAGGCCAAGGGTTGTATTTTTCAAATGTGTTGATGGTAAGAGTTACTCTTTTCGCTTTAGGCCCTTTGGTAAGCTCTATAGGAAAGGCCTGAAAATTAAGGATAAATTTAAGATACCAGAAGCTAATAAAAAACAATTATTAATTTATCGTAGGTTATTCGGTCGTTTGGTGGCAGGGGGGTGGCGTCAGAATTTTATAAAACTATTAAGAGGAAATAAAACGAATGTTCCTCTAATACATCAAACTAACTTTAAGGTTGCAGATGCTATGGCAAATGGTTTATCAAAAGGGAATGTAGAAAGCTTTTTATCTTATAAATATTTTGGTAGTATTAAGGATTTTATGAACAAGAAGTTTATTGAATCTAAATGGTATGATGTTTTAACACGTTCTATAAATGTTATGGGTAATAATTCAAATTTATATAATACATATAAACCACGTTTATTAAAGAGTGAACGTGTTACGCCAGAGTTAAAAACATTAGTACGTACATTAAAAAATCAAAAAGGTATGATTATTGAAATAGGTCATAAATATTGTGGGCCTTGTAAAAAAATAAGTGAATTTAATTCTATTGATGGCAAACCGTTTTTATTTCCAATTCAATTTGATAATGGTCCTTCAGAAGCTGTCAAAAGCTATTTAATCAGAGAATTTAATGTTTCTACTCAAATAACCCAGGCCGGTTATCCTGTGATTATTCGTATAGACGAAAATGGTAGTACTCAATATTAGAAAATAGATAGTTACTAGTTTTATTTTATTCTTCTTCTTGATCCAAAGCTGACACCACCAAGCCATTTTGCATAACTTTGATGGTTGCAAATTGGCTTTCTTCTTTTACAATTGTGATTGTTTGAGTTGCAGATGGTTTTATGTAGTTGAGCGGGTGGGTAAATTGAAATTCTACACTTTCTTCTTGGATTTTTAAGCTGCTTGGGATTGTGTTTGTTTCGAGTACTTCAACTTCGTCTGTACAGTTTAAGATTTTGGTTAAATTATACTGTGCTGGGCTGATTTGCAGGCCGTAGCAGTTTTCTTTGTCTCTGGCCATGCGGTTTTTTTGGCGTTCGAGATCATTTTTAAGGGTTGAAACAAAAGTTTGTTCATCCAGTAGGTTTTTGGTACTGTTAAAGTTAGTAAGGCTTAGGGTTGCTAAAAAGCCCATGATAGAAATAACAACGATGATTTCAATGAGGGTAAAGGCTTTCATAAGCTTTAAATTATTAAACGACACCTTGCGAAAGGGAGAATACTGGGCTTAAAATTGCCAGGGCAAAGATGGCTACCATTACACCGACTGCAACAATTACGACGGGTCCTATAATGGTGGTTAGGTTTTGTAGACGGTATGAAAGTTCGTGGGTTTGGGTTTGGGCCACTTCCTGTGACATTTCAGAGATGTTGGCAGTTTTTTCACCTACGGCTAGCATTTCGGAGGCGGTTTCTTCGAATAAGAATTGGGCGCTTAGCAGGCTTTCAGAAATACTGTTCCCTTTTTTAACTTCGGCTTGGGTGGCTACAATTTGCATTTGGTAGATTTTGTTGTCTACGACCTCTGAAATAATGTCGAAGGCTTTTTCAAGTGGCACGCCGGCTTCTGTAAGGTTGCCAAGGGTATCAAAAAAACGAATTTGGTAGTAGAGTCTTAAAAATTTTCCTAAAATTGGTGTTTTAAGTAGTAGGTAATCTTTTTTGATGCGTCCGTTTGGGCTGTCAAAATAGCTTTGAACCAGTAGCCCGACTAGTACCAGGCTGGCTAAAACAATTGACCATTGAGCTACCAAAAAGTCAGAAACTCCCATGAGTATGCGGGTTAGGCGGGGAAGCTGAATGTCGTTTTCGGCGAACATGCTAGCTAGTTGTGGAATTACGAAACCAAACATTATTACACCAGCTAAAGCTAGGATTAATAAAACTACTATAGGGTAGGTGGTTGCGCTTTTGACTTCTTTTTGTAAAATTAGATCACGTTTGAGTTTTTGTTTAAGTTTTAGGAGCATTTTGTCGAGCTGTCCGATCGATTCACCGGCGATGATGACTCCGATTTCGGTTTTGTTAAATACATCTGGATGTTTCTGTAAGCTTTGCGAAAGGTTTTGACCTTTTTGAACATCGTCTTTGGTTTGGGCGATGATTAGTTTGAGTTTTGGGTTTTGACTGGCCCGACTTAAAATGTCTAGAGCTTTGATGGTGGAAATCCCAGCACTTTGTAAGGTTGCAAATAGTCCAAAAAAATCGGCTTTGTCTTTAAGTTTGACCTTAGTGTGTTGGATGAGGTAGTTGTTGAGGCGATTGAAAAGATTCATAAATTTTTAACTAAAGTAAACTTGAAGGCTGAGGTTGAAGTTGGCTACGGATTTGTCTTCGATGCTTTCAATGCTGAAATTCATAGATTGAATATCAAAGAAGCGGTCATGGGTTTCGAGGTCTTTTACAAAGTTTTGTAAACGATCGAGTCCGATGGATCCGCTGAAGCTAAATTGCATCATTTTGATCTGATTTTTGGTATCAGCCGCAGACTGTTGGAAACTAAAGCCTCCATTGTTAAACACTTGGTGTTTGTCCATGAGTTCTTGTAGTTGCACGATGAGCTGGTCTTGGTTGTGGTTTTTAGGAATAGCTTTGTCTAGTATTTCTTTGTCGAGACTGCTTAGTTGAGTTTGGCTGGAGTCGATGTCGACCAGGTTTAGTTCTTCTAGCTGATTTTGAGTATTTGCGAGTTGTTCTTTTTGGTTTGCCAATTCGCTTCGGGCTGGGCTGACCCAGGCATTATAAACTACTATAATTAAAAGAGCTAAAATGGCTGCTTGGTATTTTTTAACGTTCATTTTGATCTGGATTAGCTTTTAATTGGGCTTTAATTTTTTCAATTTGATCTTGTTTTTGGCTTTTGGCTCTTTGACCCGTGGCAAAAATTTCTTCGTTGAGATCGGCTTCGTAATCGCCTTGTACCGAAAAATTAGTTTGTAATTTATCGAAGATGTTTTTTGCTAAGCTAATGGATGGAGTAAAGGTTTGTTTGAAATTTTTGGAATCTGAAAAGCTTTTAATAACTACTGTGCTATCTAAAAGAGGGTTGAGGCTTTTTTGATCGGTTTGGTAATTAGCGCTAAAGCTGTCTTGCTCTCTCAGCGATGCTGATTTAAGTGCTTTTTGGTTAATTTGAAAGATCCGTGCAATAAAATTAGTGTAAAAGATTTTGTTGTTTTGTTTTTGATCATAAAAAGCTTTTTTGGTTTGAAGCTTTACGCTTTGCATTTGGTCTGGATCAAGCGCGCTTTGTAATATATTGAGTCGGTTTTGAATGTTTTGGTTAGCTTTTTTGGTCTGTTGAATTTGAAATTTACTAAAGGCTCCAAATCCAATTGTGAAAATTAATAAAACAATCATTAAAATATCTATGGGTTTGCTGCCTTGATTTTCTTGAAAATTCGGTTTGTTCATTGTTTTTTGGGTTATCTATTTATTATACAGGTTTTTGTTAAAATTATCAAGCTTGGCTTTAAATTGACTTTATGCCTAAAATTAGCTAAGTTTAAATAAAAATCAGCTGTATGAATAAAAAATTTACCTATAAAAATGAGAGTTTTAAGTGTCAGCATTGTGGGGCTTTGAATGAACCTGCCAAGCGTTATATTCGCGACCATTGTTCTGATTGTTTGCACTCTTTACATTTGGATGTGCACCCCGGTGATAGAGCCTCCGATTGTGGGGGTTTGATGAAGCCGATTGCATTTAAGGTCGGAGGTAAAACCGATTATAAAATCTTATATAAGTGTCAAAAATGCTCTTATAAACATTGGAATATGATGTTGCTAGACGATAACATGCAGGTAATGGAAAAATTAAACCCTTATTATGAAGCTTAATTTAAATCAAGAGGGGAAATACTTGTTGGCAGTTTCTGGAGGAGTGGATTCTATGGTGCTTCTAGATTTGTTTTTAAGGTCAAATTATAAATTTGAGGTTTTAAATGTAGACCATGGAACTTTACAAGAGGCCGATTTGATAATTGAGCACCTTAAAAGTTTGCCCATTAAGTTACACTTGCGGAAGTTAGAACAAGCTCCAAAAGCTAATAAAGAAGCCGTATGGCGAGAGTTTCGCAGAAAGGCTTTTGCGGAATTTCAAGCTCAGGGTTTTGTGGTAGTTACTGCTCACCATGCCGATGACTTATTAGAAACTAGCGTTATGAAGTTGGCTACTGGAACCTCCTTGCAAGGTTTAGTCAATATGGCTTCTAGTCGGGAAATAGTGCGACCTTTGTTGTCTTATGTAAAGGCTCATATTTACGAATATGCCAAAGTTCATGGTTTACGTTATTTTGAGGATCCTTCCAATTTAAATTTGGATTTTACTCGTAATTTGTTAAGAGCTAAAGTTTTACCAAATGTTTATAAATATTTACCAAATTTTCGAACCGGTTTTTTAAGAACATTAAAAAATTTAGCTGAAATTTTAGATTTCTTAAAATTACATGACGCTAAACTCTTGGAAAATTCATTGGTTGAAACTTTTTGGGGAAATAAGGTTGATAAAAAGCTCTTTAAAGCCTTGCATGTTTACGAGCGCAAAGTAATTTTGAAGGATTTGATTGGCCCTTTGTCTGCTCAAAAATTAAATGCGCTTTTAGATTTGTGTGAAGGTCCTGCTTCTAAGCAATTTCAAAATAAGGGGAAGTTTTTATATGTAGCGGCGGATCATTTTTTGGTCAGTAGCTTTAGTTTGCAAGCGATTTGGAGTCATTTGCAAGGGGAGTTTGCGCTCGCCTCAGATAAACAGCCGAAAGCTTATAATCAAAGAGCCAAAATTCCATTTTATCTTTTGGGTCCTAATTATGAATTTAATATTTTAAAAATCCGTGATAAAGGGCTTGGAAAGTTCAAGGAACTTTGGTAAAATGTTGCGTGTAAGAAATTAAATCTAGATAGATGAAAAAAACACTTAAGCAGATGCCAAGAAAGCGCTCCAGTATTTGGATATTGCTGATTTTAGCATTAGCAATTAGTTATAATGTTTATACTCAAAATGGAGCTTATAAAACTCCAGAAAAAGTTACCTTTTCGGAATTTCGAGAAGATATTCGTGCTAAAAATATCGATAATTTTAAAATTAATTTAGAAGGCACTAAGGTGAGTTACTTAGACTTACAGGCTCAGCCAAAGTACGCTCTGCGAGAGCCAGGAGCGGCTTTGAAAGAAACCTTAGCTCTCGAAGAGTATGAGCTTTTAAATGTAAATGTAAAGCAAGACAATGCAATTTGGTGGGACGTACTTTTGAGTTTTTTACCAGTGATTTTAATTATTGCCTTTTTTATTTTTATGTTTAAGTCGGCTTCTAGTCAAAATTCACAGGCCATGAGTTTTGGAAAAACTCGTGCAAAACTTTATGATAGGTCTAAGCGAAAAACGACTTTTAAAGATGTAGCCGGTGCGGTGGAGTCAAAAGAAGAATTAGAAGAAATTGTAGAATTCTTAAAGGAGCCAGAAAAGTTCACTCGCCTGGGTGCTAAAATTCCAAGAGGAGTGCTTTTGGTAGGCCCTCCAGGTACAGGTAAAACTTTGCTAGCTCGAGCGGTGGCTGGAGAGGCTGAAGTTCCGTTCTTTTCAATTTCTGGTTCCGAATTTGTAGAAATGTTTGTAGGGGTTGGTGCATCTAGGGTTCGTGATATGTTTGTAAAAGCTAAGGCCTGTGCTCCTTGTATAGTATTTATTGATGAAATTGATGCAGTTGGGCGCCAAAGAGGTACGGGTTTAGGTGGTGGTCACGATGAAAGAGAGCAAACCTTAAACCAAATTTTAACCGAAATGGATGGTTTCGAAGTTGATTCTAAGGTGATAGTAGTGGCTGCAACTAACCGCCCAGATGTGCTTGATCCTGCGCTTTTGCGTCCTGGTCGTTTTGATAGAAGGGTAGTTGTAGATCGCCCAGATATTAAAGATAGGGATTCCATTTTAGCCGTGCACGTCCGGAAAAAACCTTTGGCAAAGACTGTGGATTTATTAAAAATTGCCCGCCAAACTCCAGGGTTTACCGGTGCTGATTTGGAAAATCTGGTCAACGAAGCGGCAATTTTGGCGGCTCGCGAAGGTAAGAAAACTATTAATCAGTCGCATTTAGAAAGATCGGTTGAAAAGGTGGCTTTGGGGCCAGAAAAGAAATCTCGAATTTTGAGCGAAAAAGAACGCAAAATCACAGCTTTCCACGAAGTTGGGCACGCGGTGGTTGGGCATTTGCTAGAAAATTGTGACCCAGTACATAAAATTTCGATAATTTCGCGTGGGCAAGCTTTGGGTGTAACTTGGTATTTGCCAGAAGAAGACAAGCATTTGTACTCAGTTTCGAAATATAAAGACGACTTAGCTGCCATGCTTGGTGGTTATGTGGCTGAAGAAATCTTTTTTGGAGAGGTCACTACCGGGCCATCTTCTGACTTAGAGCGCGCTTCTAAAATGGCTCGTAGCATGGTGACACGTTTTGGTATGACAGAGCTTGGCCCAGTGGCTTACGGTGAAGATAAAAATGAAGTCTTTTTAGGTCGTGACTACGGTCATGTTAAAAATTATTCTGAAAAAACAGCTTACGAAATTGACCAAAAAGTTATAGGAATTATTCACTCTGCTCATAAAGTTGCAACGGATATTGTCACTAAGCATAAGGCTCTGATTACAAAAATTTCGAAAGACTTGTTGGAGAAAGAAAATATTTCGCGGGATGAATTTTTACCTTATTTTAAGAAATCTAAATAATTATGAACGAAACTCGTAAACAGTTCGGGGACCTGGAGCTTTCATCTGATATAAAATCAGCAAGCTCAAGCGGTGCGCATTTTATGTTGAACGTGGGTGAAATGATGTTAGATGTAGTGGACTTTCCATCCAAAGTAATAATTCAAGGTTTTTTGGCGGGAGTCGCCGTGCAGGATTTGTCTGTTCGAGTTACAGCAGATGGAGTTTTGCACGTAGAGGCCGTTCGCAGGCCTTCGGATGACTTTGAAGAGGAAGATTATTTGATTTCGGAGTGCTTTTACGGTAAATTGAGCCGTGAAGTGCTGTTACCAGTAGATCTGGATTACGATTCTATGCATGCCCAGTTGTATCAAGGGGTCTTGCGAATAGAAATTGCAAAACTTAATTTGAAAATGTGAAAGTAAAAAAAGCTATTATGCCGGTGGCGGGTTATGGAACCCGCTTTCTGCCGGTTACTAAAACTCAGCCTAAAGAAATGTTGCCAGTTTTAAACAAGCCGGTGATTCATTATTTGGTGGAGGAGGCGGTAGCCTCCGGAATAGAAGAAATCATTATAGTCACTGGCCGTGGCAAGCGCGCTATCGAGGATTATTTTGATCATTCCTTTGAGTTAGAACATAATTTAGTCGAAAAGGGCAAGCATGAGCTTTTAAAGGAAGTCCAGGCCATTTCCAAATTGGCGAAATTTACTTATGTCCGTCAGCCTGTGCCTCGCGGTTGTGGCGATGCCATTTTGCAGGCCATGCACTTGGTGCAAAACGAGCCGGTGGCTGTGTTGTTTGGAGATGACTTAGTTTTTTCAGACACTCCGGCCTTGAGCCAGTTGCTGGAGGTTTATGAGCAGACTCAGGGTTCGGTAATCGCTCTTACAGAGCTTAGTCAGGATATGTTGGGTCAGTACGGCGTGGTTGATTTGGCCCAGCCCTTTGATCCCAAACAGCATTATGCTCCTTTAAAAGGCCTAGTCGAAAAGCCTGCTGAACCGAGTCTGGCTCCTTCTAATTTTGGAGTGATAGGCAAGTATGTTTTGAGTCCCCAGATCCCAGGTTTGTTGGATGAAATGTCTGCCTTGCACAATTTTCAAAACGGCGAGTTGCGCCTGGCCAATGTTTTGATGGAAGCAATCTCCCGAGGCCAGCAAGTTTATGGTAAGCAGATTCAAGGCGAACGCTTTGACGCCGGCTCAGTCGAGGGCCTTTTGCGCGCCTCCCTGGCTGTGGCCAGAGCCCAGGGGATTCAAATTTAGTTCTTTGAGACACTGCCAGAATGGTTTATAAGCAACAATGGCTTGGCTGTTTAGCAATTCTTTTGAATTAGGTTACAATAAAAGCCATCTTTTTGGGGATGGCTTTTATGATATTTTGTGGAGTGTTAGTTTGGTAAAACTGATTGGAGACTGCTTGGATGTTATCTAATTACTATTCGTTGTTTTCATCTTCTTCATCCTGTTTGATCGATGCTTCTACTGCCTTCTTTGCCGAGTCTGTGCCTGTAAGGCCAGCACGAAAGAATTTGCTGCAGGCTTTAAATTCTGTTTTTAAGAACTCTTTGTGTTCTGGATTTGTATTAGAGTCTATTTTGCCCCTTATATCTTTCAATTGTTCGTGTCCTTTTTTTAGAATTAACGGTCTTATCTTGCTTAAAAGACCAAGAAACTGTTGTTTGTATTCAGTAGATTCTTCTTCGAAAACCCCTGTTAAAATTTCATCTTGAACTTTTGTGTTAAAGCCTGCTGGATCTAGTAACAGTTTGGCAGCTACCTTACTAGTTGTTTCAAGGTCTTCAAAGTCTAAGCTGTCTAATTCTACGTCTTTTGCATGAGCTTCTAAGCTATCTCGATACTTGGTTGCTTCTTCTACTGCTGTTCGGCCTGTTTTTATAGCTTCTCGCCTATCGCGTACTTTTTTTGCTGCTACTGGTTCTGCACTTGGATTTGAAGCAATATAGGTTCTAAGATTATCTTGTGTTGTTTTGGCTAAGGTTTGCATCCTTTGATAATATGCCAATTTATCTTCGATAGTGCCAGCTGCATTTTCTCTATTTTTTTCAACGGTGCCAAGTTCTGTACCTTCGTCTATATTATCTCTTAAGGGAACTAGCTCTCGCAGAGCCTCTAATGTCTGTTTTTGTAGACGATTGTTTAAACCGGCGTCCTTGAGTGCTTGATTATTTTGTTGGATTTCTGAAACTTTAGTTGCGAGATTACTTTCGAGGTCTGTATAGGCCTTGTAAGCATCTAGAGATGCTTGCATTTCAGCTTGTTGCTGACCTGATTTGAGGAATTTTGTAAACTTTTGATTACTAACTTTGGTGCCTAAAAATTCGGTACAAACATATGCCTTGGAGCCGTTTTCTAATATTACAGCTGTGTACAAATGTGCATCTGTGGCGGTCTCTGCAACCATCATACTTGGCTCTGCTTTGATATCTAATTTTAAGCTAGCTCCTGATGGGATTGAGCCGATTTTATCTCCATCTGCATCTCTGGTGAGTAGATTTCCTTTGCGAGTTGTAACTTTGATCTCACCAAATAGAGGCAAAATAAGTTTATTTAAAACAGTTTTGTTGTCTAAGGATTCAATAAGCGAGTTTGGACTTGCAGTAGTTGCGAATGTTGCTTTGTCTAACATTGCACCAAAGAAAACACCTGCATCCGTTGCTCCTTCAGTTTGTTTGTCTTGCATTAACTTGGCCCGATAGAACATCGCGGCTTTGAGAAGCGATCTTTTTTGAGCAGTATTTAGTGTATCAAATTTTCCGTTTCGGAATTCATTAATCGCATTTTGGACATGATCTTGATTTAAATATGATTGTATTTCGTTAGGGTTGGCCGTATCAATTTCGCTTTTGAGTTGTGTTAAATACTGTTGGGTGGTATCTTGCACTTCTTTCACCTCAGGATGTTTTTGATCCGGTGTATTTAATCTTAAATTGCCTGGTTTATGGATGTTCATTTTTATTATTTAAATGATAATCATATTATTGTAACACGTTTCTTTGTCCTTTGCAAGTTTTTTATGTTTTAGAGACTTTTGATAATAAAGCCTTTTGTGTGGAGGTTTTTTTTAAGTGATTTTTTTTGGAATCTTGCTTTATTAGTGAGATGCTGTTATTATTGTGTCGATTTGTACTTTAGAATTTGGATATGAAATCATTGTTGTTGTCTTCTATGCTTTTGGTTTCATGTACATCTGTATCTAAGACAATTCCTGATAAAACAGATCAATTCTGTTTAAATGTGGATTTGGATTTGGAGGCAATGGTTCGAAGGATTAATCTGAGAGTTGTAGGTAAAGTTTTGGATGAAAAGAATTTTAATTATTTTGCTGAATATCATCCGAAGGACAAGGTGGTTTATTTTTCACAGTTTGACGAGATTTATGAAGTAGGTGTATGTACTCATGAGTATTGGCATGCATTAATGCATCAGCATGGTTGGAGTTATCCGGATTATGATGAATTAAAGCAGGTTTTATATAATTATTTGAGTAAGAACGTATCAAAATTTAATGATATACAATTTTTTTACCAAGATATGTTGGTCTTTTTGACTGAGATGTCGACAGAAATATTAAATTTACAAGAAGCAGATGGTGCAGTAAATTTACATAAGTATTTAACACAATTTGTTAAGGATGTAGCAGCTTTGGGTATAGAGTATCAAGAGGTTTTAGATGATCCTTTAAGTTTCAATTTTCGCCTTGATGTTAGAAACAAATTAAATGAATTTATAGATAAATTACGTGACAAGCATGTTGTTTTACAAGCTTATTTGCGGGATATGAATTCTTTTAATTGTGAAACATATTTTTTACAAATTGAAAATAGGATTTCAATAATTGATGATTTTCAAGCGAACTATTTTTCAGAACTTGCTGTTGAGGAATTATTAGTTCAGATGCTAACTGTATTAACCGGAAATTTTCTAAAAGTAGATGATGATATTCAAGTGCTTAATGAAGATATGTTAATGGTGCTAAGCCGTTTAAAAATCAATAATATAGATTTAGGACCTTTTATACAAAGATACAAAGTCCGCCATAACTTATTAGATTGAGGATTAGGTGATATTTAAAAATTTTTACTCTATAAAATCTAAGGGTCATGTGATTGCCTTGGCTAACAAGAGGGCTTGACAAAAAGATGAAAGTTCTATACTTTGGACTTATATAATCTTTATGGGATGGTAAAAAAAATCCGAAGAAAAAAGCAGTCCAAAGGCGGACGAGTGATTTGTTTCTTTCCTGGCTTGAGTCCTTTAGAATCAAGTGATATTGGTTTGCAGGATTTTCAGAGGTACCGTTTGCATTTTATCACATTTATGGGAGGATATCTTATGAATGAGACGACTTTGCAAAAGTATGTGACTAAATTAGCTCGTATCAGAAAGCAAGATCAGCAATTGGTATTGGAGGAGTTTTGTGGCTTACTTTACGACCGTGTACTGGCGGATTTGGAATATCCGAGTTTGTATTTTAAGGAAAAGCAATTTGCGAATGGATTAAGTTCTTTCAAGCGGGTTTTGCCACATGAGCAATTTGTAGATTTGCAAGGTAAGTTAGTGCCTTTTGTATTTGCTTTGATCCAGAAATTAATTCGCCCTATGTTTGAAAATGAAGCTTTTCAGCAGGATTTTCAAGCCATGTTGCCACAAACCATTCAAATGTCTGAGCCCGGATCGGATCAGCTACAAGATATTTTGGGGGATCGTTTTAGGCAGCCTTATATTATTTCAGAAGTGGCAGAAGCAGTTTTTATTAATCGGATTTCGCTTTATTTAAATTCCTCTGAGCTGGCCTCTTGTGAACAGACTGTAAAGCAAATTAATAACTTTTTAGAACATTTCTTCTATTTTCAAATAGAGAGAGAAGTGTAAGTGTATGGTTTTTGGGTAATTATTAGAGTGATGCTTTCAATTCTATGTATTTTTGTATAAGTTTTTGGATTGTTTGGAACTTTTTGATGTCTTTTTCAAAATAGATGATTGATCGGTCTGATCTGGGAATTGTTTCTTCTATGAAATCTGCAACTTCGTCTCGCACTTCGAAGGCGCCTGCGTAGTCTTGAGATTTAGTAAAAAAGGTAGTAATGATTTTGTTATGTTCGACGAGTGGACCAAATCGGAAGGCGCTGTAGATTGGCTTATCCATTGTTGTGATACTGAGTAAGCTTTTTAAATTCTGTTTTACAGTTCTTTCATTACTTGGGTTTATACTAAAACCATTCTTTTTACTACTGTTTCCATAAAAACTTTGACCAGAGTACTGTGTATATTGTTGTAAAAAAGTGATTTTATTTGCGTCGTCTAGAGTTTGAAAATAAGCTTGGATGCTTGCAATTGGGATGAGGTGTAGGATGACTGGATTTAGATCCATTGCATGTTCCTCAAGATCAATTTTGCTAAGTGATGCAGTGATTTTTGATAGATGCTGTTTGCCATCCTTACTGGCTGATAGAACTTGTAATGTTTTGTTAATAGTAGTTGTATTTAAATCATTATCTGCAATGAGGTTTGCAAATTTTTCTATTAACTTGGCTTGAGTTGATTTTGCAATTATTGAACCTTTCGGTAAAAAGTCAGTAATCTTGCTAAAGAAATATTCGGCATCATCCTCTAAAACAGAATTGTGGATAGCTTCTAGAACTTTTGCTTTTTGCTCTGCTTGTAGGCTGAGTGTTGATACGATAATATTGTGTAAACTGTGAATCTCTTGATTGCTGTTTCTGTTTTCAAAGGTTTCTTCATGAATGTCCAAAACTTCCTTTTGAAGTTCTGCAAAGGCTTTATCAAAATTGTTGATGAATTTTTTAGTTACTAATTTTAAAGCTTCTTTAAAATTGGTATAATCTATGTCTTCTAGTTTAATGGCATCGCGCTCAGCTTGTTCTTGGGCTTTATCGGCAGCGGCCTGTTCTTGGGCTTTATCGGCAGCGGCCTGTTCTTCTAACCACTGTTCTGTTTCTTGATTGGATTGTAAGGGTTCGTGTATTTGCCTGCTAAGTTCTGGGTTTGGTCCAGGTGTTGGTAGAGCTGGTGTTTTTGGTAGTGGTATTCGGCCCGGTGCTTTTGGTGTATGTGTGTCTATATTGCCTTTCCTTGCAGGTTGTGCTTGTGCTAGAATTCCTGTAATTGTTTCATTGCTTGTTTGGCTTGCTTCTTCTGTAGTTGTTGAAGTTTCGGGCGTGATTGGGCTTGTTGACTTTGTTGTTTCTACAGCTTCCTCTGGCGGCTGTTTTTCAGCTTGGTTTGGACTTGTAGGAATTACTTTAGGTTGGCTTTGTTTTGGGGTCTCACTTGCTATTTCGCCACAGCTTTTTTGAATTAATGCGTCATATTTTTCTTCGGAAATTGAGGATTTTAAAAAGGCGACAGAAACAAAAATTCCTTGCTTGGCAACGTTCTTTCTTCCAATGTTACGTAGTCTAATAAAAAGATGTTTTTCTTCTTTTCCTTCATTATTTTTTACAGTACCTACGTATGAAGTTGGTTTGTTTATAAAGTCTATTAAAACAGATTTTCCGTTTGGGATTTTACTTCCAGATTTTTGCAGTTGATTGCCCTGAATGGTTCTTGTGAAAAGCCCTGATCGTGCTTGAATTGTAAAAGTATTAAATAGTGGTAGTAAACCCTCTTTAATGTTATGGCTGTCTTTTAGTAGGCTTAGTGGGTTAGTAAAGCTAATTCCTTCTGAAAAATCACCTTCTTGAACGTTAGTTTTACCACTGTGTTTGGCTATGAGGAGTCTGGCAATTACTAAAACTTGGATGGTTTTAGGATCTAAGGTTTCACCTTCTAGTTGACTTGGATTTATGTTTCGAAGTTTATTGACTATTGTCTGATTTTGTTCCAAAAATTTCCGTGCGTTTGCCTCTTGATTTTCTTTTAATTTTAAAGTTAGTTCTTGTGTTTCTGCCTTGCATTGTTCTTGCTCTTTAGTCAGTTGTTTTGCGGCATCTTGTGACTTAGCTGTTAGTAGAGATTTAAATGGTATATCTGTATTCATGATAATTGATTTAAATATTGTAATTTAGTAAGAGTGCTTTCGTCAGTCTTTGGGAGGTCAGTGCGGTTTGAGTTGTGACGGTAATAAGTTAAAATTGTATCTAGGTTGGCTTGCCAAACTAGGTAGGCTTTGGCCACCCAGATTAGGCTTGGGGTTTCTTGATATTTTTTGTGGTAAAAGCTGAGTTTTGCAAAGTCGGTGTGGCTAAGGGCTGGCTTAAAGTCTTCAAGTAAGTCAAATACATGATGACTATGTGTTTGAAATTGCTTTAAGGCGCTTTTTAAGTTTGCGGGGATGTTGAGATCTTGGTTTTTGGTGATTGCGGTTTGGGCTTTTTTGATCCAATTAAAAATACTTTGGTTTGTAAGTTCTTGAGTCAGGGGAGTGTCGTATAAGAAGGCTTCTAGGTTGTCTTGGTAATAATTTTCAAACTCTGGATGTTTATTTGGTAGTAAGCCTTGGAGTCGTAATTCTAAAGCTTTAGATGTATGTTGGAGTTGTTGGAGGGAATTTTGAAATTCAAATTCATCTACATGCACGTGCCCTATAAATTTACTACTAAGGTTTGGCATTAATTTCATAACTGGGAGGTAAACTTGGTTTTCAAAAATTTCTACTTTGTATTGAGGTAGTGGTGCTAAAAAGTACTGGCTAGTTTTGCGGTATTTGTAGGTTTTGTCATCTTTACCGATGCGTTTGTAGATTTTTTGAGGAATTATGGCAACTTTTAAAAGTGGTGTTTTAAACTTTAAAAGTTCTTTAAGTTTGCCTTTAGGTTTAATTTTGTGATCTAAAATTGTATTTTGTAATTCTAGTTTATTGTCTTGTTCTTGCTCAAGAATTTCAGCAATAGTGCTTGGGGTGTAAGTGTCAACTGCTCCGTGAACAAATACGTGATATACGCACACATGGTTGTAGTCTTCGCGCTTTTCAAGCTCTTTTTGAGACTTTAGACTCTTTTGGAACTTAGTTAAAAGTTCGTGTCTTTGGAAATTGGCAAATTTTTGGTTCATAAATTCAATTTAATCTCCTTATTATATCAAAATTATTTATAAAAGTAAACTATATTGTTTATTTGTTTTTTTTCTTAATGTGTTTGAAAAAATATTAAAACTGTGATATGATAGTAAGATTTAAAAAATTAAATGCTTAAAAATAAAGTTACAGGACGCGAAGAATATAATGAGTTTTTTGAACAAGTTGAAACACTAAAGCAAAGTGGTAAACACGAATTAGCTGTTAAAGAATTAGAGGGGTTGATTTGTGAGGATTTTAATAATAGTCACGCTTATGAAGAATTAGGTGATAATCTGTTAAGTTTACGCAAGTTAGAAGGGGCAGAAAAGGCTCTAAAACAAGCGATTAAATTAAACCCTATTTCTGCCAATGCTCACTATTTATTAGGTTTTGTGTACGGTTCTAAAACTAACTGGACACGTTCAGTTGCTCAATTGGATCTAGCTAACAAAATTGAACCGAATCACGCTGAAATTTTACGTTGTTTGGGCTGGAGCTTATTTCACTACGGAGAAAAAATTCAAGGTTTAGCTATTTTGTTGCGTGCTGCTTCTTTAGCTCCGGAAGATATTTTAGTATTGACTGATCTGGGAGTATGTTTATTGAACTCTAAAAAATTTACTGAAGCCTATGAGATTTTTAATAAAATTTTAAAATTAGATCCTACTCATCACCACGCCACAGAATGTTTGAAATTATGTGAATATTATAATTCTTAAAAATATTTAAAAAAATGTGATAAGCCCTTGTAATTTGGGGCTTTTTTTGTATACTGTTTAGGCCCTTTAAAAGGAGTGGTTACGCCAATTTGGTGAGGAAAGTCCGAGCATCGTTAAGACGGGTAGCAGATAACGTCTGCCGAGCGCAAGCTTAGGGAAAGTGCCACAGAGACAATACTAGCCGCAAGGTGAAAGGTGAAAAGCAGGCTTTAGGCCTGGGCCTCTAGGTAACTAGAGGAACCTGGTAAACCCTACCTGATGCAAGATGGGACGGGAACCTATGTAAAACTTGGTCTTAAAGTTATTAGGTTGCCCATCGCAAGAGCCTAGGCGTGAGTTTAGGCCCAGATAGATGACCACGGCATTTATGCTAACAGAACTCGGCTTATGATTTTAAAGGGTAATAATTTATATTTATGAAAATCGCTTATCATTATAGTTTTTCTAAATTAATTGCGGATTTTTGTGCGGTTTTTTTAGCTATGATTTTGGCTTATTTTTTAAGGCAAACTCAATTAGTAGTCAATGTTACTCAAATGACTAAAGATTTTTTGCCATTGCTTGATTTTGTATGCGTAAGTATCAAGGCAGGCCTGGCTTTTGTGTTTTTAGGTATATTTTTTGGGATGTATCGTTTTGGTCTAGATGCTAATTTAAAATCTGATTTTTGGCCTGTGTTTCGTATTTTTTTATTATGGATATTTGGAATAGTGTTGTATTTTTTTGTTCAGCGGAGTTTTCCTTTTTCTAGAGGTGTATTTGTATTAGGTTTTGTTTTGAGTTTGAGTTTGATTCTGATTTTTCGCTTTGTTTTGGATAAGATCTTTTTAAATTTAGCTTTAAAAAATAAACATTTGCCCAAGGCTGTACTTTTTGGTTTAGACGATGCAGATAAACAAAGTTTTTTAGCTTGTTATCCTTTTTATAAATTTAAACGTAAAAGTTATAGTTTAACAAAGTTGCTGGAAAATCCTAATTTGTGTGACGTTGTAGTCTGTGGTTCAGAAAAAGATTTTGCTAAGTTAGTTCGTTTTTGCGAAAACAATCAAAAGGAACTGTTTTTAAAACCTTTCGAAACACCTTTAGCTAAACGCTTGCATTTAAATCCTTTTGTAAAATTGCGAGTTACTATGATCACTGGTTGGGGTCGGATAATAAAGCGTTTATTTGATGTTATAGTCAGTTTGGTTTTGTTGCTGATTTTGTCTCCGTTGTTTTTGTTGTTGGCTGTGTTGGTCAAATTGACCTCCCGTGGGCCAGTTTTCTTTACTGCTAATGACGAAGGCGAACCCGTTTATCGAGTCAAAAAAAATCAAGAATTATTTACTATGCTGAAATTTAGAAGTATGATTGCAGCTTCGCATACCGAGCGGTATAATAACTTACAAGGTGCAAATTTTCGTAAAGATTCACCTTTGGTTAAAATCAAGAATGATCCAAGAGTTACTTGGTTTGGTCAAATATTGCGGCGTTTAGATTTAGACGAGCTACCTCAATTGTGGAATGTTTTAATGGGAGATATGAGTTTGGTAGGACCGCGCCCACATTTGCAAGAAGAAGTAGCAAGGTATGCGGAAAACCATAAGTTTGTATTTAATGTAAAACCTGGCATCACTGGTTTATCCCAGGTAAGTGGTCGTTCTGATCTATCTTTTGAAAAGGAGGTTGAGTTGGATAGGTATTATATTCAAAATTGGTCTTTTTGGATGGATTTAATGATTTTGTGGAAGACTCCATGGGTGGTTTTAAGAGGTCATTCTGAATTTAAAAATTCTAAAAAATGATTGCAAAATATTTGCATTGCTTTAGAGTATTAATGATTAAAATTTTATATGGTTATAAAAAAAATAGCAGAGTGGATTGCAGGTGATACTAATTCGAAGTCTTTAAAAGAAGCCCGTGCGATCTTACCATTAGTTGAAACGCATTATCAGGATTATTTAAATGTTTTAGAGTCTGAGGAGGATTTTAAAACTAAAACTGCAGAATTTAGAGAAAGAGTTCAAAAGGGAGAGTCTTTAGATGAAATTATGCCAGAAGCTTTTGCCCTTGTGAAAGCAGCATGTAAATTTTTATGTGGGAGAGTAATGGAAGTTGCTGGAAATGATGTGGAATGGAAAATGGTACCATTTGATGTCCAATTAATAGGTGCTTATGTTTTGCATAAAGGGTTAATTGCGGAAATGAAAACTGGGGAAGGTAAAACTTTAGTTTGTACCATGCCAGCCTTTTTAAATGCACTTACTGGCCGTGGAGTGTATGTGGTAACCGTTAATGATTACTTGGCAACTCGTGATTCTCAGTGGATGGGTTATTTATATGAATTTTTAGGCTTAAGTGTCAGTTGTGTTGTTCCTGGACAAGACTTTACAATCAAAAAGCAAATGTATCAGGCGGACATAACTTATGGTACTAATAATGAGTTTGGTTTTGATTATTTGCGTGACAACATGGCGTTAGACTTTGAAAACGTAGTTCAAAGAGACTTGCATTATGCAATTGTAGATGAAGTAGACTCTATTTTGATTGATGAAGCTCGAACTCCCTTGATTATTTCAGCTCCGAAGGAAGAGTCGGTAAAAGAATATTTAGCTGCTACACAACTGATTTCTGGTATGCAAGAAAACACCCACTATAATTTAGATGAAAAGATGCGTGTGGCGACTTTGTCTGAAGAGGGCGTTCGTATGTTAGAGCAAAAGTTGAATTTAAATAATTTATATGCAGACGGTGGTTTTCGTCTTATGCATAATATTGAACAGGCTTTAAAGGCAAATTTTGTGTTTAAAAAAGACGTAGATTATGTGCTTAACGAAGGTCAGGTTGTGATTGTAGATGAATTTACAGGTCGTTTGATGCCAGGACGTCGTTACAGTGACGGTTTACACCAAGCTATTGAAGCTAAAGAAGGGGTTGCTATTCAAAAAGAATCTAAAACTTTAGCTAGTATTACTTTTCAAAATTATTTCCGTTTATTTGATAAATTATCTGGTATGACGGGAACTGCAGAAACTGAAAAGGAAGAGTTTTACAAGATCTATGGTTTGAACACAGTTGTCGTTCCAACTAATAAGCCAATTGCTCGGAACGATATGAATGATTTGATCTTTAAAAATGAGCAGGGTAAATTTACAGCGATTGCAAAAACGGTTCAAGAAAAGAATGAAATTGGTCAGCCTATTTTGATAGGAACGGTTTCGGTTGAGAAGTCTGAGCAGCTTTCAAAGCATTTAAAAGCCTTAAAGATCAAGCATCACGTACTGAATGCTAAGCAGCATGCTAGAGAAGCTGAAATTGTGGCCGAGGCTGGTAAAAAGGGTGCGGTTACTATTGCTACTAATATGGCTGGCCGTGGTACGGATATTAAATTAGACCCCGAAATTGCAGAACATGGATTGTGTGTAATAGGTTCAGAAAGGCATGAAAGTCGTAGGATAGATAACCAGTTGCGAGGTCGTTCTGGACGGCAAGGAGACCCTGGAGAATCCCGTTTTTATTTGAGCATGGATGATGATTTGATGCGTATTTTTGGAGGAGACAGAGTAAAGGCTGTAATGCAGACTTTAAATATTCCAGATGATATGCCGATTGAAAATAGATTTATATCTTCTTCTATTGAAAAAGCTCAAAGAAGGGTAGAGGGTAGAAATTTTGATATTAGAAAGCATATTGTTGAATACGATGATGTAATTAATTATCATCGCGAAATTATTTATAAAAAGCGACGAGTGATTTTAGAGGCCAAGGATTTAAGTGAGATGATGGATGGCGCGTTTAAGCTCACAGCAGACTCAATAGTTGATAACCATATTGGTGATAAAGGTATGGATCATAAAGAGATAGTAGAAAGTGTGAATGCTATTCATCGTTTTAATTCTGATTTTCAAATTCAAACCCAGGATCCAAGTCAATTGAAAGTAAATATTTATGACTTTTTTAATCATGAATATAGACGTTTGTCGTCGGCTGCTACGGATCAAGAAAAACTGAAACGTTTGGAACGTATGGTTTATTTAAATACAATCGATACTTTGTGGATGGAACACATTGATGATATGCAGTACTTGCGACAAAATGTGGCTTTGCAGGCATATGGTCAAAAAGATCCATTGTTAGAATATAAGAACATTGGTTATCATAAATTTCAATCTTTGGTATATACCATTGAGACTTCTTATGTGAACACCTTGTTTGCAATGTTTGTACAAACTCCTAGTCAGTAGCTTGGTTCCAGATTTGTTGAAAATTGTGGTGTAGGATCTTTGAGCAAGAGTTGTTTTCAATCAGGTTTCCGTAGACGTTATGTTCATCGTTGAAGTTTAACATAATGGTTTTGTTGTCTGTTAAAAACATAGATCCTTCTTCCATAATGGATTGGTCTATGATTTTAATTTTAGATTTAAATTTAGGGTTTTGGGATTGTACGTAGAGTTTGTGAGTTTTGATGCTTGCGTCGCTAATGATTTTGATTGGGATTTTAAGTCGTAAGCGTTTGGCAAATAAATCTTTTTCAAAAAAAACTCTTAAATTGGGGGGAAGAGTTTCAAAATTGAAGTAACAGCAAATTTCGGTGGAAGGTCGTAGCATTTCTAGGAGTAAGGATTGTACTGACTTGAAGCCTTCGTGAGTTTCAGCTTTTGGTTTTGGGGTGTTGTTTTGAATTAAACGTTTAATGTAGGGGATGTTGTTTTGTAGTAGGAATTCTTTTTTCATGATTTGTTGTTTCTCACTTTCAATGAATTTTTCTAGACATGCCGGGTCGTTGGCTTGAAAAAGATAAAGCTTCCCTTTGTTAGAAGTATTGACTAGTCCTTTGTTTTTAAGTTCTTCTAAATTTAGGTAAGTGGTAGTTCTATTTAATCCAGCTTTTTTTGCCACTATCGATGCGGGTTGTGCACCTGTGGTGAGCAGGGTTAAATAGATTTTGGCTTCTTTTTCTGTTAATCCGATATTAGTTAATACTTGCCAGAGCAATGTTCCGTTGTTAATAAATGTCAACACTATCATTATACACCTTGAGAAAGCGGAAAACAAGCATTTTGTTAAAATGCACTAGCCTTGTTGACATTTTCGCTTTAGAGATTTAACTTAATATATAGTTATTAACATATTTTATATGCTTGCACATTCATACATTGGTCGTTTGGACTTATCAATTTTCGATGGAATATTACAGGGGGCTGATTGTCACCCAGTTGAAATTTTTTATGGTTTAATGGATGTTTTGAATGAAAAAGAACAGATGGTTTTAAAGCAGAGGTATGGTTTGTTTTCTGAAACACCTCGTACTTTAGCAGCAATTGGTGATAGTTTGGGTATAACTCGTGAACGAGTAAGACAAATACAGGTTTCAGCAATTAAAAAGTTATCTAAATCTGCAATAGAAACAGATTTGCACGTTTTACATGCCGCATTCATGAAGTTTGTGATGCATTGTGGTGGTTTGGTGCTTGATTCTCAAATTGCGGAATTTTTAAAGTTTAATTATGAGAATAAAAATGGTTCATACGCTATTTTAAAAGTAGCTTTGATTTTGGATGATAGAATTACTCAGGAATATAATAAAGTAGATTTTTTACCCCATTTTCGCTTAAATTCCATTGCTTTTAAGCAGATCAAAGAGGTTACTACTGTAGCAATGAAAATTTTAAATTCTGAAATGCAATTAATGACTGAAGATGAATTGTTTAAAGCAATTAAAAAACAAGTTAAAACAAATTATATACACTTTTCTAATAATACTTTATATTCTATTTTATGTTTAGATCGTAGAATCTTTTTAAATGAACATGGGTATAGTTTAGTGTCTTGGAGACATGTAAATCCAAGAACCTTAAGTGATAAGGTAGAATTTGTTTTGAATTTACAAAAAGAACCAATGCATTTTCTTAAAATTGTTGAAAAAATAGAAGGTCAAATGTTTGACCAAAAGAAAGTTTCAATGCAAGCTGTTAATAATGAATTAATTTCTAATAAAAAATTTGTTTTGATTGGTAGAGGTATTTACGCAATGCGCAGTTGGGGTTTTAAAGAAGGTACTGTATCTGATGTGTTAGAAAGTATTTTGTCTAAAAAAGGTCCAATGCAATTGGCACAACTTACTGATGAAGTTTTAAAAATGCGTAAGGTAAAACCAATTACGATTCAAATCAACCTTTCTTCGAAAAAGAATAAGTTTAGAAAGAATAGAGAAGGTTTATATGAATTAGTTTAAACCAAGACCTTGGATGTATTTTTCTGCTACGTCTGACGAAATGAATCCGGTTGCTAAGTGATTTTCTATACTTTTTTTCATACTTACCATTCCTTTTTGAACGTTGGTTTCGATAACAGATGCAATTTGAAACGTTTTGTTCTTGCGAATAAGGTTTCCAATAGCTTCGTTTTTGTTCATGATTTCAAGGGCTGCCACACGACTTTTTCCATCTATACTTGGTAAAAGTTGTTGCCAAATGACAGTTCTGAGAGATTCTGAAATTTGGTTTCTGATTTGATTTTGTTTATTAGTTTCAAATGAATCTATAATTCTATCAATAGTTTTTGCAGCACCTGAGGTATGTAGTGTTGATATTACTAAATGCCCTGTTTCTGCTGCTGTTAGTGCTAGTTGAATTGTTTCTGGGTCACGCATTTCTCCAATTAAGATAACGTCACAACTTTCACGCAGAGCGCTTTTTAGAGCTGTTTGAAAATTGTTTGTATGGGTGCCGATTTCTCTTTGTTGGATAATGGATGATTTGTTTTTATACACAAATTCAATTGGGTCTTCAATAGTGATGATGTTGTATTTTTTGTTTTCGTTGATTTCGTTTATTATGGCGGCCATCGTCGTTGATTTACCCTGTCCGGTTGGTCCTGTAACTAAAACTATTCCTTGTTTGAGTTCAGCGATCTTTTTGATTTGGTTTGGTAGATTTAACTGATCGATACTTAGTATTTCTTCTGGAATATTGCGTAGTACTATTCCGTAACCATTTTTTTGGCAGAAGAGGTTGACACGAAAACGCCCTAGGTCTTTAATTTCTATAGCTAGATCATAATCTCTAGAATTTGCAAACTTATTTATTTGCTCTTTACTTAAAAGCTCTTTTATGTAGGACTCTATGAGTCCTTTGTCAACTTTTTCGTGTTGTGCAATTTCATGTAGCTTACCGTTTATCCTTAGAAACGGCTTAATCCCTTGACTTATGTAAACGTCAGATGCTTTGTAGTTGACTGCGGTTTGTAAGATTTTTTTAATTTCCATAACTTATTTGGTTCTTATTATTGTATCATGTTTTTATAAATATTTCTAGATAAATGTCTGAATTATATTATTATTCTGTTTTTGTCCTAAGGTTGATTGATTGATATTTGTTTTGTAGTAAGATTCTCCTGTATTTAATATTTACTATGAATCAAATGAAAAGATTCGATCTGAATAAGTTGCAAGCTTTTAAAGAGGTACTTGCTAAGTCTGCAAAGATAGATAATTCTGATAGAGAAATTAATTTGGAAAAAGGTTTAGATTCCTCTAAAGAGCAATTGATTCGAGAAGATGTAGTACCTACTACGTTAGAACATGCAAGTTTTTTGAAGGAGAACGGTTTAGATAAACCTTTAAGTTTTTATTGCCCTTATACTGAACAATTTTATGATAATGCTGAATTAAAGCACGTTAGAGTTGAGGATGGTGAATATTTTATGAATTTTACAAAGGATGTTACCTATAATTTAGATAGATTAAAAGGTTTAGTAAAAGGTTATGAAATGAGTCAGTTGGTATTAAATAAATTTTCTACTGCTTATAAGATAGATTTATCGGTTGGTGTTTTTTCACATCCAGAAATTGGGGAAATCACTTCAGATATTAAATTGATTGATACAAAGAAGAACCCAGAAACTGGTGGCTTTATATTTCGTTTTACTTCTGAAAATGGAATATTTACTTTAGATCAAGATGAGTTCGTATCTCAAATTAAAAGAGCCGTTGTTTTTAAGAATCATGGTTTTAGGATGCGTTATTACAAAGGGATAGATAACTCCAACCCAGGTGCTAAGTATGAGTTGGTTGGCATGAGTGAACAACCAGGTATGGTTAAAATGCAACTTGGGAATACTATTAAAGAAGTACCGGTTTTTTATATAAGAGCGGTAATTAAGAATCAAGAGATTTTAAATTCAGAAGCAGAAGATTTAAAGGTATCTAAGGTAGAAGATTATTTAAAAGATTTTACTAAGAAGCTAGACAGAGTAAAGGATTTTAATGGTGTTCGTGATCTTGGTTCTGATCTAGAGGCTTTGATGGCTGTTGATTCTCAGCAAGTTTTTGGTAATTATAATTTAACTCATCGTACTCAGTTTGATCAGAGCCGTCAAAACAGAGTTAATGAATATAATTTTAAGTTAGAAGAATTTGCTCCTTATAACAAAGGTTTAGAAAGTCTTTCTAAGGTACTACGTACTGTTAAAAGGGGGGTTGATGTGTCTGTTTTACAAAAAAACAAATCTGCTTTAACTGCAGTTCACAAACATTTGAGTCAATTTAAGGATGCTGATTTTTTAAGTATTAAGTTGTTAAATGATCATTTTTCTAAGATTTTTGATAAAGTTGAATCTGGTTTAGAGTTAGTTGATAAAAAGTTAGAGGCTTTAGATTTATTTATGAATTTAAATTCAGCTGTTCGCAGAATCAACCCTGCTTATCCAAATGCGGTTGATAAGCTATCTGTTTTTTCTAGAAGATTTAATATGTTAGATAGTGAATCTACTTTGGATAAAATTTTTGACCATGTAGCCGCCGAAATTGATCAGTTTCGTTTTAAGTTTTTAGATGGAATGTATAGGAATCGTAAATCTCGAACGTCTGAATCTGCACAGTTGCATGCTCATTTTGTTGAGTTGTATGATAGGATGTTTAATAAGTTGGATGGAATGAATTCGACTTTGTGTTTGCGTAAAAATACAGCTGCATTTCAAGAAAATTGGTTAGAATTAATTCGAAAGTATGAAATGCTGAATTTTGCTAGAGAGGCTGATTCTTTAGTTCAGGTAACTCGTATTTCTGGTCAGATAGAAACGGTTGAAATTAAATTGCAAAGAGATTTGTCTGTGTTAGGTGATTTGTCTGATACTAAAGCTAATTATGGTATGTTTAAAGGATTGGAAGACGATAAAAATGACGAAATTGCTAATACAATTGAATCACAAGAAGCTTTATTAGAAGACATATTCGATAAAGGTATTAAGTCTTTAGCTCTTGCCTTTGGTTATAAAGAACGAGATTTAAATGATGGTTTAGTTGAGAGTTTGAAAGACATGGTTTATTCAGGTAAAATTACTATGGTTTTGCGTAAAGATGAAGATTCGGAATTGCAAATGGAAGATATTATTCGTAAAATAGCGAGTTTACATGATCAAGCTAAACAAGCTTTAAATACTAATTTAAAAGATTTTACAGCTATATATGAAGAGATCAATATGGTATTTAATTTGACGATAGTTCGTTTAAATAAATCTGGAATATCTACAGTGGTTCATGATCATCCGGAGGAAGTTATTCATGATAAAATAAGAGATGTATTCAGGAGAGCGGCATAAATTAAAAAAGCCTCTTAGAGGCTTTTTTTGATTTCTTCTAAAATATTAACGGCTTCTTGTTCAGTGTTGACACGAACTAGTTCGAATCGGTATTTGGAAGCTCCTGGGAAATCTTTGATATAGTTGGCAAGATGTTTACGCATTTCAAGAATGCCCACTCTTTCACCTTTAAAGTCGACTGCTAGACGTAGTTGGTTGTAGATGGTTGGAAGTTTTTCTAGAAAGGTTTTTGGTCCATTATATGTATTGCCTTTGAAACCTTCTACTATTTCTTTCATTACCCATGGGTTTCCGTAGGTAGCTCTACCTATCATAAGCCCATCTAGATTTTTGAGTTTGTCTTGTGCGTCTGCAAAGCTTTTAATGTCGCCATTGCCGGAAACTGGAATGGTTAAATGTTCTTTGATAATATAAATTGGTTCAAAGTCAGCCAGCCCAGTATATTTTTGTTTGGTAGTTCTTCCGTGAATAGCAAGGTGTTTGCAGCCGCTGTTTTCTAGGCCTTTGGTGAAGGGAAGTAAGTCGTTGATATCCAAATGACTAAAGCCTAAGCGCATTTTGACGCTGACGTCGAGTTTGGTGGCTTTGGCTGTAGCTTCTACGATATCGCAGGCTAATTTTGGGAATTTAAAAAGTGCCGAACCGTGGCAGGAATTTATCACTTTACCAGATGGACACCCCATGTTGATGTCGATTCCATCTACGCCCATTTCTTCTAGCATTTTCGCACATTCCCCAAAGTGTTCTGGGTTTTTCCCAAAAATTTGTGCAATCAGCGGTCGTTCGTCTTCTTTAAAATCTATTTTTTGAAAAGATCTTCGACTTCCATATTTAAGACCATCGCTACTAGTAAATTCCGTGTAGCAAACTACACTTGGTTCAACACTTTTTACCAGTTGGCGATATGCACTGTCGGTATAACCCTCCATAGGAGCTAGTAATATCATTGGTTTGTGTTTGGCTGAAAAATCTTTCCAACGGAACATAAGTTTTTTTAAAACTCTGTTATTTTAGCATTAAATTAGTATTTTACAAGGTTTGTTTAAGCTGGTTTGTAAAATATTTTTTGTGCTTTTTTGCTTCGAATCCTTAAGTCTATATGTTTGTAGTAAGTGTTTCGAACATCAATTTTAGGAATTGAGTTTTTAAGTTTGTTAATTTGTGGTTTAAAATCGTAGGTGGTATCTATCCAAATTTTGGTTCCTAGTGGAGTTTTTAGGTGAAGTTCTTTAGGAATAATTTTATATTCGATCTGTTTAATTTCAAGATTGATGATTTTTTTAAAATAATCTAGCGTTTCTTGCATTCTTTTTACTTGTTCTTGGTTTAAGACTTGGTCTAAGGCTTTTAAGTTTTGGTTAGGAGTTAAAATCAATTCAGGTAAATTTGGGGTTTGTTTTGCGTTTTGAAAGTTAGTTTCAATTAAGGTTCCTGTTTGGTCTAGGTAGAGGTTGTCGTTGATTTTAAAGCTTAAGTCGAAGGTATCGAATAGAATATAGAGCTTATTTGGATAACTTTTTTTAATTTTTAAATTTTTTAGGTTTGGAATTTGGGTATGTAAAAACTGTTTGATTTGTTTTGGGTTCAGTAAAAGTAGTTTTTTGCCTTTTAGACTTAAAAGTACGGTTTTTAGTTTTTTAGCGTTATTGATTTCTTGATTTTGACTGATGTAGATTTTCTGTACTTCACCTAAGGGACTAAAAAGTAAAATACCAAAGATAAATAATAATAATCCAATTAGGCTTAGACATATTTTCAAAAATTTAGTTTTACGTCTTTTTGTTTTTCTTTTAGTTCTAAATAATTTGTTCATGTTAGTGTTTTTTGTTTTAATTTTAGCTGAGATGATTCGAAAATCCAATAGCCTAAAAGTCTTATTTGTGATATAAAGTTTAGGTACTTAATTAATAAAATGAATACAGAAATATATGATGCAATAGTAGTTGGAGGCGGAGTTTCCGGTGCGGCAGCTGCTATGTATTGCGCTAGGTTTAATTTAAAAACTTTAGGTTTTGCCACCTTGCCTGGAGGTTTAATTACTACCACTCACATGGTGGAGAACTACCCTGGAATTAAGCAAATAACGGGTCCGGCTATGGGTCAAGTTTTTCTAGAGCACGCTATGGAAACTGGTGCCGAATATAATTTTTCAACTGTGACAAAGATTGAAAAGAAGGATGATGTTTTTGTGATTATTGCTTCTGGTAAAGAATTTCAGTCTCGCACGGTAATTTATTCAACTGGCACTGAACATAAGCATTTGGGTGTTCCTGGTGAAGAGGAGTTTAAAAATAAAGGTGTATCGTATTGTGCTTTATGTGATGCAGCTTTTTTTAAGGAAAAAACTGTAGCAGTGGTAGGTGGTGGAGACACAGCCGCCATAGATGCCAATATTTTAGCTCAGCATTGTAAAAAGGTTTATGTGTTGGTACGAAAGGATTTTATGCGCGCTGAGCCTACTAACCAAGATCGAATTGAAGCTGATCCTAAGGTTGAAATCTGTTATGAAACTGAAATTGCTGAAATTTGTGGTGAAGATAAAATGACACATGTTATTTTAAAAGATGGTTCACGTATGGACCTCGATGGAGTTTTTATTGCAATTGGTTGGAACACCAATTCTGCTTTGGCTCAAGATTTGGGAGTAGAATTAAATGCCCGTAACGAAGTGATTATTACTCGTCAGTCTGAAACTAATATTGCTGGTTTTTTTGCTGCGGGTGATGTAACTGATGCAAAATTTAAACAAGCTATCATTGGAGCTGGAGAAGGTGTTTACGCTTCTGTTATGGCATATGATTATATCCAGAAAAATTTCCGTTAATTGACTTTTCATTTTTGTAGATTTTTTGTAAAATTAATATTGTATTCATTAACTTAAATTATGAAAAATTTATTGGCAATACTTTTGGTACTAACTTTGGTTGGTTGTGGTGCTAGCGAACCTGCTACACAAGATCAACCTGTTGATACCCTGTTAGAGACGCAAGTTGATACAGCTGCAGAAGAAGCACCAGCTGCAGAAGAAGCCTCAAATGCTGAGCCTGAAGCAAATGCTGAGCCTGAAGCAAATGCTGAGGCTGAAGCAAATGCTGAGCCTGAAGTAAATGCTGAGCCTGAAGTAAATGCTGAGCCTGAAGTAAATGCTGAGCCTGAAGCGGTCGCTCCAGTTAGTTTTAATTTAAATGCAACTAATTTTGCCTATTCGCAAAGTAGCTTAAAGGTTCAATCTGGTGCTCAAGTGACTTTGAATTTAGCGGTTACAGAAGGTTTTCATGATTTAGTTATTGATGGAGTCGGATCTATTGCAGCTATGGGTGCAGGTAGTTCTGGTTCAGTGAGTTTTGCCGCTCCAGCTCCAGGGTCTTATGAGTTTTATTGTAGTATTGGTTCTCACAGGGCTATGGGAATGGTTGGTACTTTAGTTGTTGAATAAAAGTTTTATTTAATAAAATTAAAAGCCCCTTTAAGGGGCTTTTTTTAATCGCTTTGTTTAACTGTGAGATATATTATGATGGCAGCTGTTATTCCTAGCGCTAGCCATTGTAGCCAGGGGAGTTTTTCGGTAATGCGGTTTTCTTGATTGTCACAGGCATCTCCTATTTTGTCATTATCTTGATCTTTTTGGTTGTAGTTGGCTTGATTAGGGCAGTTGTCATTAGCGTTTAAGACTCGGTCTCCGTCAAAATCTTCGCAAGCGTCTCCAATACTGTTTTTGTTTAAATCAGCTTGGTCGCTATTGGCTATTTGTGGGCAGTTGTCTTGTTTATCTAATATTGTGTCTTTGTCAGTATCTGCAGCTTGGTATTTCGGGTTTGCTGCTTGATTTATTAACTTTCCATTAATGGTGGTTTGTTGTTTGTTAAATCTGCCGGTTTCTGGTAATTGATATTTTGGGTTGCGATCTGCGTCGGTATAAATTGTGTATGTTTGGTCTGGAATAGCTAAGAATTTATATTGGTTGTAAATAGCTTGTCGGTCTTGATTGCGTCTGAATTGAATTTCATTAATTACTAATGGCTGGCTGTGTTCCAGAGTGATTTTAAATTCTTGTGTTTTGGTTTTTGGGAAGTTGATTCGATTTGTACTTGTCTTGCTTCTTGCAAAGAGGGTTTCATAATTGCCATTTGTTTTGGCTTCTATTGTGATGTAGTCAGTTTTTTGGGAATTCTGTTTGTAGTCTATTGTCAGAGAATCATATTGGTAGGCTTCTTGTGTTTTAAAGTTTAAAGTTGTGGTGTTAGTTTCTTTTACTAATTTTAGTTGTGTCGAGGTTTGAAATTTACCATCTTTAATATTTTTTAGGTTGGATATTTTTTGTGGACTTGTGACTTGAAATTTATCTGATTCATAAATTGTAGTACTTTGGTATCCGTAGCTAGTGTTTTGCTCATCAATAATTAAGATAGGGTATTTTTGAATTTCATAATTAAATTCTACAAGGGTTGGGACTGCAATATTGTTTATTTCTAGGGTCTGTTGGTTTTCATAAGCTTGGAAGCTTTGTTCTGGTAAGGTATTAAATGCTAAGGTAGTGCTGATTGTACTTAGGACTACTAGGCTTATTAGTTTTTTGAAAATTTTCATATTATTTGTTTTTTTTATAGAATGCGGTAGCAATAAAGAGTATACCAATGATTGAGAATGTTAGCATGCGGTATGTGTCTGTCATTTGCCAAGCTTCGGTAAGAAGTAATCGGAGGGTTACTATTGTTAATAGGCTTTGTCCTATAATAGTTGAGATTTTTTGCTTGTTATGTGTTCCGTTCCAAAGTGTAAATAAACCTACAAGGGTATAAGTCATTAGGCTTACTCCTTTGGCAAAGCTATATGATTGGAACAGGCTTTCGTTAATTAACCAGATTGTTCTTAAGCTATAAAGAAAAGATATGATACCTAAAACTGCTGATCCGATTGGGTAATTGTCGTTTTTAGGTTTGAGTTTAGGTATTATGTAGCTTGCTAGTCCTGTTGTTAAGGCAATGGTAATTAAAACAATTAGTGATGGACTGTTTAGGAAGTATTCCAGGTTTCTTGGCTCTAAATGTTCTATACTCATAACGATAGGAATGGCAAAGCTTAAGCTTGTTAGGTGTGTTAGGGCATAGTCTTTGATTCTTGCGTAAGATAAATAAACTAGGATTAATGCTTCTAAGGCAAATACTGTAGCTAGGGTAGTTCCGTCAAATGTTTGGGCGGTAGCAATACCTAAGTATAATAAGCTGAGACCTAGGAAGGTATAAAATATATTTTTAAATTGAGCGTTTTTTTGCATGAAGTAACTAATGCCGATTCCCATTAGGCCTAGTCCACAAAAGAGAAAATTTTGGATGTGTTCAGGTGTAAGATTCATAATCCAAATAATGATTATTAGTCCGTTGAAGAGGCTACCAATAATATCAGCGATTTGAATACTTTGTTTTTTTATAATATTGCTGATGTTGTTATAGAGGAATTGTAGATAGAATAGACCCATAAACATCCAAACTGTAGTGTCTTGCTCTGGGTAAATTTCGAAAAATGAGAAGCTATATATAAAGGTAATTAATAAGGAGATGATGCTTAAGCTACGCCACCCTTTATTGAGGCTGACAATTTGAGTTCCAAGGTTAAGTACAAACACATAGGTTAAAAGGCTAATGTAGTTTGGGGTTGGTGAGTTGGTGAGAATTGGAATTACCCCCCCTCCTAATAATGCTATTAGAGATATTGGGTATTGATTATTTTTAACGGCTTGGCTGCTCATATATATAATTGCTAGTACCATGATGCCAAAAGCGGCCGTTGGGTCTAATAGATCGTAGATATGCCGACTGGTAAAAGCCGTGGCTAAAATTGTTAAACCTCCTATTAGAGTAAAGGCAGTGCTAACGTTGGGTTTGGATTTTGTGAATTTGTTTCCCGCAACTAGGAGTCCGGCTCCAACTAAGAAGCCAATTGTAATTTGCCCAACTGGTCCAATCAGACCACTTGAAAATGTGTTTTTTAAGAACCAGCCGATACTTAATAATACAAACAAAGCTCCAATTTTTAATAGAGGGTCTTCTTTGCACCAATTGAATATTTTTGTAAATATTCCAGCCTGGTTTGATTTGTCTTGCATATTTTATGGTTAATTTTCAGCTTAATTATAACAAATAAGTTGTCTTATGTTGGATTTAGTGTAGTCAAAACATTAGATTGTTGAATATTATATGTTGTAATATATTTTGATCTTTTAAAGAACAATTGGAGCTTGCTAAATTCTGTTCTTTTGTTAAAATTGAAGGGTAATTAACTGATTTATTATGAATCAACAAGCACAAGCTCCACAAGGTGGGCAACAAAATATTAAAGTAGTTTTCCCTGATGAAACTTCTAAGCAAGGTAAATATTCTAACGCCGTTTCTGTACACATTAACGGTAATGAAGTAGTTTTAGACTTTGGTTATACTATTCCAAATACTAATCCTATGGAAATTATGGTTGTTCAAAGAATGAATATGAATCATAGAGCTGCTGAGCAGTTTTTAACTGTATTGCAAAACTCTCTTTTAGATTTCCGTAATAAAGTTAAAGAAATGCAAGCTCAACAACAAGGTAAGGGTGGGGAAGCTCCTGCTGCACCGGCTGCTTAATTTACTTTAATTTTTGATTATGTCTTTGTTCGAAAAGGTTGTTTCTTTAGCGAAACGTCGAGGTTTTGTTTTCCCTAGTTGTGAGATCTATGGTGGTTTAGCCAATACTTATGACTACGGTCATTATGGTTCACTATTAAAGGAAAATATAAAGCAGGCTTGGTTTAAGAAGTTTTTTGAGCAGAGGCATGATTTGTTTCGGATAGAAAGTTCAATTATTTTAAACCCTAAGGTTTGGGAGGCTTCTGGTCATGTTGAGACTTTTGCCGATGTAATGGTAGAAGATTTAAAGACAAATAAACGTTATCGTGCTGACCATTTGATTGAAGAATATTTTCATAATAAAGGTGAAGACAAAGTAGTAGATGGGATGTCTGCGCAGCAGTTACAGGAAATTATTGATGCTGAAAATATCTTAAGCCCAGATGGTAACCCATTAGGTAAGGCACGCAAGTTTAACCTGTTGTTTGAAACAGAAATTGGAATAATAGAAGGCGAAGGTAACAAAGCCTTTTTAAGAGGTGAGATAGCTCAAGGTATATTTTTGAACTTTAAAAATATTGTTGACTCTATGAGTCCAAAATTACCTTTTGGTATAGGTCAGGCGGGTAAGGCTTTTAGAAATGAAATTTCAAAAGGTCAATTTACATTCCGTACTTTAGAGTTTGACTTAATGGAGTTTGAGTACTTTTTTGATCCATCGCTTAATGATTGGAAAGAATTAATGGATTACTGGCAATGTGAAATTTATGATTTTGCAATTGAATCTGGTGTTTCTGCTGCTAATTTACGCTGGAGGGATCATCAAGACTTTGAGCTTTCGCATTATTCTAAGGGTACAGCTGATCTTGAGTACAAATTTGATTGGGGGTTTAAAGAAATGTTTGCTGTAGCTTACAGAACTGATTTTGATTTAAAAAATCATGCTGAAAAATCTGGCCAAAAATTGGTTGTGACCTACCCAGATGGGAAAAAAGTTGTTCCGCATGTAATTGAGCCGACTTTTGGTTTGTCTCGCTTTGTAACTATTTTATTAATGGATACTTATAGAGAGCAAGAAGTTGATGGTTCAACTCGAGTTTATTTAGAGTTACCTGAGCATATTGCTCCAGTGAGGGTTGCAGTATTACCCCTTATGAAAAAACCAGAATTGCAGGCTTTGGCTAAAAAGGTTGTTGGTATTTTAGCTCCTCTTGGAAATATTGAATATCATGAGGCCGGTTCAATCGGTAAAAGGTATCGTAAGCAAGATGAAATAGGTACCCCAGCTTGTGTAACAATCGATTTTGATAGTCTAGAAGACAACTGTGTAACTGTTCGTAATAGGGACACTCTGAAGCAGGAGCGAGTTGCTATTGACATGTTGTTGAATTACATCCAGGTTGCTTGACATGTTTTGTAAACGAGTATAGCATAGGTGTGGTTAATTTATAATTATGTCTATCAATTCTCAGTACGTTTATAATAAAGGTGTTGGTCATGGATATATAGGTAGTGGTAGTTTTTCTAACGGTCTTTCGATGCTTGAAACTGGTCAGTTTATAGGTGTTGAATCAAGAGGTGCCCGAAGCCAGGTATCTGCTTTTACTGAGCGTTTAAATGAAGTTTTATCTGATACGCGATTTTGGAATGAAATTAACAAACAGTTGGACTCTTATGGTTTGCAATTTAAAACAGGTAATATCTTTTGTTTACCTGATGAAAACGGATTAGATGGTAAGTCTAAGTTTTATCTTGATTATGTTACTTCTAAGTTGTCAGATTTATTGTGTTCTGTTAGAAGTACTTTGTCTTTTAATAGGAATGTTCAAGCTAGTATTGTTGTGTTATTTCCTATTCCAACTGGTGAATATGGATATCTTACGGTTGGTAGTAATATATTGGTAAAAGACAATGATGTTTTGAATTATCCTGAAGTGTTTCGTTATGCTACTCCAGAGTGGAGGGATTCGTTGTCAGGTTTTGGTTTTCAGGAGCTTGATTTGATGAACTTTGTCCGACCAGATCATCCTACGGCTATTTATCAAAAGGGTGTGATGTCTGATTTAAGAAATTGTCAGTTGATGTCTCAGGGGTTATTTGAGATTTTTTCAGGTTCTCCCCAGCATCCTTTAGTGAAAAGTTTTCAGTCTTCTATACATGTGTTTGACCTTAATTCATTTGCTTCTTGTTTAAATTATTATTTGCCTAACGGATATTTTTGGTTGGGGTTAGGGCGCGATGGAGTTGATGGTAGGGAGAGGGCTCAAGATTTTACTTGGTCAACTTTTTCAATAAGTTCGCCAGCTTTTCAACCGTTTCAAAATGACTCTGATACTATCCCTATTGATACTTTAGATGTACATAAAGCTTTATCCGATTATGATAGTGAGCCTAACTCTGCAACAACCCGTTTGTTTGCAAGTCCTGTGCCTGAGGATCCGGTTCAAAGTATGTCAAGGGAAGGCTTTGAGCCTTTAATCCCTACCCAATTTTTTAATACATTGGGTCAACCTGTTGATTCAAAAGGTAAACTTATTGAGGCGGTTCAATCTCGGCATGCTGTACCTTCTGTGAGGGATCTGTCTCTGGGTCATGGGCAGTTTAGAAGCAGAGGGATGGGTGACACTCGGGTCTTTTCAATATCTGATCCTCGTTTTTTAACGGATCCAAATGTGTTCGATCCAGGAACTCGGTTGATTAATATGAAAGATTTTTAATATAGAAATTATACTTGTAGTTTTTTTATTTTTTGCAATAAATTTACTGCTTGCTTTTTATTTGTTCCGTTGTCTGCCTTAAGTTGTGACTTTTGGGAAGTGCTTTCTTTATGATATAATTATTTTGTTTTTAAAAAAAACATTTATGCGCACTGTGATTTTAGTATTGGTATTATTGGTTTTTTTATACTTGGGGATTAAAGGTTTGAAATCATTTTTACACCACCACATGGCTAAGTTAAAGAAAAATCAGATCGTGCGGTATACCATATTGTTACCAAGAAGTGATTCTCAAAAAGATAGACAAGAAGAGGTGGAAAAAGATTTTCACGAAAAAATTGGTATTATGAGTCAGCTGTATCGTTCTATTCATGAAATAGGAGAGCTAGATTTAGGCAATAAATTTAGAGTGTGGCTATTTGGTTTAGATATTGTGAATTTTGATATAGTTTGTGAGAATTCTGTTATTGAATTTCGAGTATCTACTTTTTATGAATACAAAGATTTGTTGGAAAAGCAAATTACTTCATATTATTCTACTGCCTCTGTTGATGTATATGACCCTTTGGATTTCAAAAAGAAAAAAGGTTATGCTAGGTCTTATTTTGCTTATTTGCAAAGAACTAACTGGTATCCAATTAAAATGTACAAAGAAATTGAAAATGATCCTTTGAATGTTTTGACAAATGTTTTTTCAAAAATGGAGGCTGATGAATTTGCGATGATTAATTTATCTATAAGACCTCGTTTAGATAAGTGGCAAGACAAAGCTAATGCCTTTGGTACTCAGCTTTTTAAAGGAAAGGATCCAAATAAAAAGCATTTTAGAGTTCCTGTTATTGGTTTCTTACTACGTTTAATTTTAACTTTGTTTGTAGGGAGTGAAAAATCTGGTCTTGGTAAATCCAATGCACCGGGTGCATCTGGAGGTGATGGCTATGTGCGTATGTTACAAGCTAACGAGGATGTCGCTAAAAATATTGGTTTGAAATCTGCGCAATTAGGTTTTGATACTGTGATTCGATTGTATGCTATAACTCCTACCAAAGCCCGTACGATAGAAATTTTGAACAGTGTTTTTGTGGCTTTTAATGCTTTTAAGGATGCTTCTTCAAATTGGTTTCAAATGAGACGTATTGTTCCGATCGACTCTATCAATAATTGGTTGATGCAAAAAAACTATAAGGCTCGTTATTTCAAGTTTTTTGAAAAGTCCTCTGTAATGGTTCCAGATGAATTGGCTAATATTGTGCATTTTCCTGATTCTATTTACAACTTTACTCCATCGATTAAATGGTTGAAGTATAAAGTTTTGGCTCCACCGCCAGATGTTCCAACTGAAGGTGTTTATTTAGGTGATAATATTTTTCGGGGGGTTCGAACAAAAATTAAATTTTTACGTGATGATAGAACTAGACATCAGTATGTAATAGGGAAGTCGGGTTCTGGTAAATCTGTGTTTTTGAACTTTATGGCTCGTCAAGATATCTGGAATGGAGACGGGGTTTGTGTTGTTGATCCACATGGAGATTTGATTGAAGATTTGTTGTGCTTTGTCCCTAAAGAAAGGGTAAAAGATGTGATAGTTTTTAACCCAGCAGATACAGAAAGGCCAATGGGCCTGAACATCTTGGAGGCTAGTGAGCCGAACGAAATGGATATGGCCTCATCGAATGCTACGGAAATTTTTATTAAACTATTTGGAGATGAGATTTTTGGTCCGCGAATTCAGCATTATTTTAGAAATGCTTGTTTGACTTTGATGGAAGATCCAGATGAAGGAGCAACTTTGATCGATGTACCAAGGATTTTTACCGATGATGCCTTTATGAAATATAAGGTTTCAAAATGTAGTAATCCGGTAGTAAAATCTTTTTGGGAGCATGAGTACGCGAATACGGGTCAAAGAGAACGGCAAGAAATGGTTCCATATTTTTCAAGTAAATTTGGACCTTTTATTACAAATACCATAATGAGAAATACTATAGGCCAAAAAAGTTCGGCTTTTGATGTACGTAAATGTATGGATGAGAAAAAGATTTTATTAATTAATCTTTCAAAAGGTAAGATAGGGGATCTAAATACTCAGTTATTGGGGCTGGTGTTGGTTTCTAAAATTCAGATGGCGGCTATGAGTCGTGCAGATATACCTAAAAAAGATAGGAAGGATTTTTATTTGTATGTGGATGAATTCCAAAACTTTGCAACCGATTCTTTTGCTACAATTTTGTCTGAAGCTCGTAAATATCGCTTAAACTTAATTATGGCCCATCAGTATATTAACCAGTTGACTGTTTCGAAGTTTGGTAATTCATCTTCGGCAATTAAAGATGCGGTATTTGGTAATGTGGGTACTATGATGAGTTTTAAAGTAGGTGCCGAAGATGCTGAATATTTAGCTAAAGAATACGCACCAGCCTTATCTGAGCAAGATGTAATTAATATTGCTAACTACAAGGCTTACGTTAAATTAAATATTCGTAATACTACCTCTCGTCCTTTTTCTATGCAAACGCTATATGACCAAAGTAAGTCGAATCCTGTTTTAGCTGCTAAGATTAAGCAATATGTACGTTTGAAATACGCTCGTGCTAAGAAATTTGTAGATAAAGAAGTTCAAAACAGAATTGGTTTTAAACCTGAATAATTAGATTTTAAGTTTTAAAAGTGCAGGCAAGTGCTGTTTGGAAAGATATGCTAGCATGGCACCTCCTCCAGTTGATACAAAATTGAAGGTCTTTAGGCTGATTTTGCTGAGTCTAATACAGTCGATAGTGTCACCACCTCCAATAATGGTATTGGCATCTAGATTGCTTAGAGTTTTGTAGATTTGTTTGGAACCTTGGAGCGAGGCAGGGAGCTCGTAAAAACCGAGTGGTCCATTGGCTATGACTGTTTTAGTGTTTTGAAGTTTAGTTTGAAAGTCATTAATGGTTGAAGGACCGATGTCGATAATAAAGTCATCGTCTTGCACGTTTTCTACGTTTTTGACTTCGATGGTCTTAGGGTTTTTAAGGTCTTTAGTAGTAATAACATCCACGGGTAAAATCAGGTCGCATTCATGTTCGGATACTATACTTAAAATACTTTTGGCTGTCTCGATTTTTTTAGGTTCATGTATGCTCTTACCAATGTTAAAACCTTTGGCTTTAAGGAAGGTATTGGCCATGGCACCTCCTATTAAAATGTTTTCAGACTTGGTCAGGAAGTTGATAATAACTCCAATTTTAGTTTCAATTTTTTTACCACCTAAAATTACCGTTAGGGGTTTTTCAAACTGATCATATAGTAATGGTTTTAGGTGAGCTATTTCTCTTTCAACTAGTAGGCCATGTGTGCTTGGAAGTTCATCAAAAATGGCATGGGTAGTGGCATTTTTACGATGGGCGACTGCAAAGGCATCAAACACAAAATGATCAAAGTTAGCAGCTAGGTCTTTAGCAAACTTTGGGTCGTCTTGTTTTTCGCCCTTATATTTACGAGTATTTTCAAGTAACAGGACTCTTGTTGAGTCGAGTTTAGGTAGAATGTTGGCAATGGAAGTTTTGTCTATTTCTGTGAATTCACAACCTATTTTAAACATTTGTTCAATAGCTTTCGCAACGTTTTTTAATGAGAATCTTTCTTCAAAATTGTCAGGGTCAGGTCTTCCAAGGTGTGAGATCAGACCTACTTTACAATTGTTTTTAAGTAATTTGTTTAAGGTAGGTCCAATTGCTACGAGTCTGGAAAGGTCAGTAAATTCACCTTTTTTAAATGGTAGGTTTAAGTCCACACGAAGAAGGACGCTTTTATTCTTTGGGAGTCTCTGATTTGACATTTATATAAATTAATTTGGGTGTTTCTATTTTAATTGGCTACATTCTGATTGTCAATTTATCTGGTTTGAATAATTTGCAAAATTTGGTACAATTAATTTGTTTAATTTATTTCAAAAATGTTTAAAAAATATTTATTAATTTTACCTTTGCTTATAAATGTAGCTTTTGCTGCTATTTTTTCGGATGTTGGCTCTGACCATAAGTATGCCGATGGAATTCAATATTTAAAGGACCAAAAAATTGTTGAGGGTTATGATGATGGAACTTATAAACCAGCAAATAGTATAAATAGAGCAGAGGCGTTAAAGATAATTATGCTTTCAACTAAGGTTGAGCTGGAGGAGGCAAGCGACTGTTTTGCCGATGTGCCTTTGGACCAATGGTACAATAGTTATGTTTGTACTGCTAAAAAGCTTGGTTTGGTAAAGGGTTATGAGGGGAATTTGTTTAAGCCGGCTCAAAATATTTCTCGTGCGGAAGCCTTAAAAATTGCAATGGAAGCTATGCAGATAGAAGAAAAGTCTACTTTTGAAAACACCTTTTTTGATAATAAAATGGATAACTGGTTTTTTGCTTACGTGGTGACTGCTGATAACTTAGATCTTTTGCCATTTAAACGAGCTTTGCTTCCTAATAAAGCTATTAATAGGGGAGAACTCGCAGAAATTTTTTATCGTGTTTTGACTTCTGATGATTTGAATCCAGAAGTTCCACAGGCTGAAGCTGCTGAAATCACGCCAGAAGTTGAGCCGAATGTAGATCCTGAGTCAGCTTCTGAACCAGAGGTTGAGGTTCAGCCTGATGTAGCCCAAGGCCCGGTAGTAGCCTCTGACTTTTTTGATAATATTGAGTTGCCTGAAAACTTTGATAATACTTGGCATAAATCTTATATGAAAAAAGTTACAGGTAAAGTAACCAATGGTGCTACCAAGGTTTTTGTAGCTTTTGAAGCGGCAGATGGTTCTTTAACCAAGTCTGAAGTGGTTGTAGTTAATGGATCCTTTGAAGCGGATGTATTGGTACCAGATGCAAATAGTTCGAAATTCACAATTTATCCAAATGGAAGCAATACTGCCAAATTGTTGCCAATTACTATTTCTGATTTAAGCTTAATAGCCGATCGTTTGGAAGAGCTAAATTTAGATTTTGGTTTTGATGGCAGACCTTATGTAAATGTGACTGGTAATGTTCCTGGAGCTTTTGAACTACGTTTTATTGCTAATAAAACTGTTTCTATAAAATTAAAGTCTGCTGGTAAATATTATGTGAGCTCTGCTTGGTTTGAAGGTTTTGATGAAGGTGAAATGGATGTAGAGTTAATTTCAAATTTGGGCGTTGCAAAAACTCTGAAATTAGATGTAGTTGAAAATCATTATTCGGATATCAATGAAGCTACTAATATTGATTTGCCATATACTTATACCCAAGGTCAAAACTTACAACTTACTGGAACTACTTCGGCGACTTTAAGTGATGATTTGTTTGTAATCATGCCCAATGGTTTGGTTGAAAAAGTCAACGATGGAGTTAGTATAAATGGAGCTAATTTTAGCGTAAACTACAGCTTGGCTGATTCTGGAGTGTATTTTATTGAGATTAATAATGAATCTGGTTTTGCCGAAGTTAACCATCCAATTTACATAGAAGGTTTATGGCCTGTAATTCCTGATTTTCGAGCTTCTAATAGTTTTCAAGCAATTAGTAATTTTAATTTACAGCAAACAATTGATGAGTCTTTAACTTTGGTTAATGCTTATAGAACTAAGTATGGTTTAGATCCGGTAACTATTGATGCGACTTTGAATCAATTGGCTCAGTATCACTCTGATAATATGGTAAATAATGATTTTGTTGGCCATGTTGATCATAATTCAGAAGGTCCAAACGACAGACGGACTCGCTTTAATATTACTTCTTTTGTTGGTGAAAATTTAACTTACAATAATTTTGGAGGAGTTTTGGCTGCGAATCAATTGTTGATGCGCAGCGCTATTCACCGGAAAAACATATTAAATCCAGATTGGACCTCGGTAGGTTTTGGCGCCACTTTAGATGCTGATAACGCCTTACATTATGTGCAAGAGTTTTCTTATGATGCAACTTTAGCCTTTAATGAATTTGATCAAGGTATTTCTCTAGCTTATCCAGCTATTAATTCTAACCAGGCTTTACTTGATGCGCTTGATGCTTGGGTAGTGATTATGAAAGAAAAAAACCGTTACGAAGTCAGTATCGATGGACAGTCTTTGTTAGATCTTTTACCAAATGATTTAGGCTTTACATCATATCGTGTTACTATGAATGTATTTGCTTATCCAAGTTCTTTACTTGAATCTTTGGAGGATTTAAACTTAAACAATACTGTTGTTTACCGAAGTGTACAGGCTGAAGATGGTAAACTTTATACGATATTTGTAACTGCTTCATAATATTTTTATTGTGGCTTGACATATATTAAATAGTTTGATAGCATAAAGCTTGAAAATAATATTTGTATATGAATTCAGTACCAAGCTTTAATGATCAAGGTTCTAGTTTTCAACCTCATCGGCCTCAACGTCCAAAGCATAAACCTCCTACCTTAACTGAACGTCCTAATTCTCTTTATAATGAACTAGATTGTTTTGCTAATACATTAATGCTAACAGAAGAAGAGTCTAACTATAATGGTCCATTACTGGTAGATGATTCGGATGCCGAATTTAAGGATACAATGTCGAAGGTTTTTGAAATTGCAGAGGAAAGAGAAGCTCATCTTCCAGAGGACCCGCATAACCCGCTAATTGATCAGGCAATTTTGCATGGTCGTTTGACGAAATATCGAACTTACAAGCAGGGTTGTGATTTAAGGGTAGACTTACAAATAGGTAGTCAATGTGAGGAGCTATTTATGAATGAAGCGATTTTACAAGAGTTTCAATGTCATGAGTTGGTAAAAATTATAAGAATAGAAAAGGTTTCTGAGTCCGAGTTAGAACTTGAGTCATTAGATGATATTTTAAATTCAATTAAGACTCAGTCTGAAGAAGCTGTTGTGTTAGATGAAATAAAGGTTACATATGATGATCCATACCCTGCTGTGCCTCGAACTCTTACTAACTATGGTTTTACTTATAAAGGTTCGACTTGGTTAAATCGTTGTAAAACTAAAGTCTCAAAATGTTTCTATCCAAAAACTCGCAAAGGTATGGGCTTTAAAATGCTAGGTTCGGTAGCGGCTTTTACTGCTGGAGCTTATGCTTTACCAGCGATAGGGGCTGGAGTTGTGACTGCAAAGTTTGTATTAGGTGCTACATCTTTAGCTTATGGAACTGCTAATTGGTATGGGCTTGCAAGTAAGGGGGCTGAAAAAATTATACCAAAGACCCAAGAGGAGCTATTGTTAGAAGATGTAAGAAAAGCACAATATGCTGATACAAATTATGGGTACCATGAATCTTTAGGGAATCTGACTAAATACTATAATCAGCGTAGCGATCAAAAAGTACAGTTAACAGCCTCTTATGATAAACGCGAGTTCGGTTCTGAAAATGCTCTAGATAAATTTTATGAGGTTGAACATTCAAACTCTAAGAAAGAAAGAAAAAAGAGAAAATGGAAACGCAGAGGTTTAGCTCTCGCAGGTTCGCTTGGTCTTTCTGCTCTATCAACTTATGTAGCTGGAAAGGCTTTAGAAGTGTTGGGTGTGGGTTCTAGTGCTTCTGAGCTTCCATCTGAGGATACTGGTAACAACGTGGTTCAAAAAACAATACCTGAATCTAATCTTAATCCAGATAAAGTTGTTCCTGAAACTAGTTCTACCCCTGAACCTACTATACAAAAAGATGATTATGTCTTTGAAGATTGGGATCAGGTTACTGTTGAAAGTCATTTGCAAGAATCTGCTTATAACTCTGTTGAAAATTTGAGTGGTGCTAAATTAGGTGGTGTTTATAACAGTGCGGAGGCGGCTTATAATTCTTTTAGCCAAAATGTTGGGGAAAAGTTAGTTGTTCTTACTGAAAATGCTAATTCTCGTGTAAGTTTGTGGTCAGAAGGTTTTGATAAAATCGCTGCACGAATAGATCCATCTAGCTTTTCTGAGTTAACTGTTCAATCTAAGACTCCTATTGTTCGTGAAATTGCAGAAGGTAAATTTATGGCTTATGCTCAGGTCCAATATAAAGGTCAGGATTATTTGGTATCAACAGCTTATGCAAAGTTGGTCCAAAATTAGTAATAGTATTTGACATAAGTTGTATTTTTATATATTTTTCTCTATATATAAGTTATAGTTATGTCTATTGAAAATACTGGCAGTGTTGAAGCTCATACTTTAGGTGATGATCCTAAAGTGGGGCGTGTGAGATCGTTTTTAAAATCTGCTTTGTTAAAATTGACTCCAAATCGGGAGGGGCGGAATGAAGATACCTCTCAAGAAGTCTCTGTTTCGCAGACTGCTTCTGTAACGAATGGGGGGAATAACGATAGTTATTTGGATGTTAATAGTGTGCCGATTACTTCTCTGAGCGATGGCTCAGCATCATTTAATAATGCAGCGGAAACTCCTACAATGGTTACAGCTTATACCGGCTTGGAAAGAGAGGGGCAAACTATGATTTCTCAACCATCTTATCTAAGCTTAATGGAAGATTTGCAGTATGAGGGGGAGAGTAAAATGTGTTCTACTGTAAGTAGTATTTGGAGTAATATTACTAATAGTAAGTTGTTAACAGTTGTGGACCCTTTTAGAGCTCGTGATGGTTTTAAAGGTAAGGCCTATAAGTTCGCTTTAACTACTGTGATGGTAGGTGCAACTGCACATTATGTCCCTGTTGCTGCTCTTGCTTATGGAACTGCTAGTATGTGGAAGGTTGCATCAAAGGGTTCTTCGAAGTTTATTAAGTTTACTGAGGAAGAATTATTAATAGATGCTGCATATAAGGCTCGTCGTGCGAAAACCCGAGAGGACTTTAAGAAGGCAAAACAAAACTTATATAATTTTTATCAAAGGCGCGAAACTGTAGAGGGAAAGGGTGGTGAAGTACTCGTAAATCAGGCTGAACAAGCTACCGCATCACGTTATAAATTTTGGAAGCGTAAAGCTGGACGCTTTGCTGCAACGGCTGGCCTTGCTTGTTTGGGTTCTTTTGCTTTGAAAACTGGTTTGTCTGCTGGCATTGAAGCTCTAAAACCCGGGTTTGACGCATTTGTGAATTCTCCTTTAGAATCTTTAAGTTCTGCTTCTGATTGGTTTTTTGGGGCTGGGACTGAACTACCTGTAGAGAATCAGGCTGGTATAACTGCTGGGACTGAGGTGCCTTTAGATAATCTGCCTGGTACAACTGCTGGGACTGAACTGCCTGTAGAGAATCAGGCTGGTACAACTGCTGGGACTGAACTGCCTTTAGATAATCTGCCTGGTATAACTGCTGGGCCTGAACTGCCTGTAGATAATCAAGCTGGTATAACTGCTGGGACTGAACCGCTTGTAGAGAATCAGGCTGGTATAACTGCTGGGACTGAACCGCTTGTAGAGAATCAGGCTGGTACAACTGCTGGGACTGAACCGCTTGTAGAGAATCAGGCTGGTATAACTGCTGGGACTGAACCGCTTGTAGAGAATCAGGCTGGTACAACTGCTGGTGAGCAGGCTGACACAAATGCTGATAATGATGAGAGTTATAATTTTGATAATGAAGATGAGCTTGAACATTCTCAGCCTGTAACTTCTGTTAAGAGTCATTTGCCTTCTTCAGCTTATAATACGGCAGGTACAATTTCTGATAATTTTGGTAACGGAGTTACAACAACTGCCGAAAAAGCCGCTGACGATATTTCTTTTAATACAGGGCAAGAGGTTGTTGCAAATACTGCCAATGCCAACTCTAATTTAAGGTTATGGAGTGATGGATTTGAATCTGTAGCCAATACTATAACTGAAAAATCAGGCTTGGCTATGGAGGTTGTTGATGCAAATCCCGTGATACGTGAAGTGGCAGATGGTAAATTTCTGGCATACGCTAGAGTTTCTTTGGATGGTAAGCACTATTTGGTTGCTGTAGACTATCTGACTCATGCGTAAATGGTTTTGAGCTAGGTTGATGCTGTGTTATTATTATAGATATAATTGATGAACATGGTATTAACCTATTTTTTATTTGTACTTGGATTTTGTTTCTTAATCAAGGGTGCCGATTTGTTGGTATCTGGGGCTTCTTCGGTTGCCAAAAAGATGAAAATTTCAAATTTGGTAATAGGGTTAACTATTGTTGCCTTTGGAACTTCAGCGCCGGAGCTTATTGTAAACCTTTTGGCTGCTTTTAAGGGTAGTTCAGATTTAGCTATTTCAAATGTGATAGGTTCAAACATTGCCAATATTTTTTTGATCCTTGGGGTGGCGGCTGCAATTTGTCCTTTGAAAGTTAAATCAAATACTGTATGGAAGGAGATTCCCTTGGTGTTGCTCTCGGTTTTGCTTTTGTTTTTCATGGTCAACGATGCAATGTTAGACGGTATGAATTTTAATACGCTTTCGCGGATTGATGGTATTTCTTTGCTGGCGTTCTTTGTGGTTTTTATGTATTACAGTTTTGGGATAGCAAAAAATACCAACGATGCAGAAGGTGAAAAGGTAGATGAGTTGTCTAATTCAAAATCTACGATATTTATTATTCTTGGTATGTTGGGTCTGGCTTTGGGTGGCCAGTGGATAGTAGAAGGGGCAATGATGATAGCTAAGAATTTTGGTCTTACAGAAACCCTTATTGGTCTAACTGTCGTGGCAATTGGTACATCTTTGCCAGAGTTAGCAACTAGTATTGTTGCTGCACGTAAAGGACATGCTGACATTGCAGTAGGGAACGTGGTTGGTTCAAATCTTTTTAATGTTTTTTGGATACTTGGTTTGTCTTCGACTATTAATCCTTTAAATTTTAATGCGGCTTTGTCGAATGTTGATGTTATAGTTTCGATTTTAGCGGCCTTGTTATTATTTCTGTTTATGTTTATTGGTAAAAAGCATATTTTGCAGCGTTCTCAAGGTTATTTGTTTGTATTGATTTATTTTTCATATATCACTTATTTAGTTTTAAATGCTTAAATTTTTGGATAGAAAATTTTTACCAGACTTTGTATATGGTTCCATCGATGGAATCATAACTACCTTTGCGGTAGTGGCGGGAGTTGAGGGTGGTGGTTTGTCACCAGCAGTAATTTTAATTTTAGGTTTATCTAACCTTGTTGCTGATGGCTTTTCAATGGGGGTTTCTAAATATTTATCTGAAAAGACTGAAAGTGCAAGTAAAGCTTCCAAGCATAAGGCTTTGCTTGGTGGTTTAATGACTTTTGTGGCATTTTTAGTTTTAGGTTCAATTCCGCTTTTGATTTATGTTTACGATGCCTTATTTGAATTTGCATGCAATAGTTTTGCTTGGACCATAGCTTTAACTAGTTTGGCTTTAGCTTTAGTAGGTTTTTTAAAGAGTTTATTTTTGAAAGAAAGTTGTATTAAAGCTGCATCAGAAACGTTGCTTTTAGGGGGTGTAGCAGCTGGTATTGCTTATTTAATTGGTTTTTTATTGAGTTATCTACTTAGGGTTTAAATCTGAGTTTCAAACCCGGCGGCTTTTTTGTGTCCTCCTCCGTTGAAGAGCTGGCTGATTTTATTAACATCGATGGTTTGGCTGCGCAACGAACCTTGAATGCGACCTTCCTCATTTTCTAAAAGGCAGGTAGCTTTGATATTTTGCAATTGATTGAGATGTTGAATGGCTAGATTCCTGATGTTTTTTGGATATTTTTGATTTAAATAAACAAAACCAATTTGTTTTTGATTAATTTCAGATTGGCTCAAAATTTCACCTAGCTGTTTAAGTTCTTTAGATTTTAGTTTGGGTTTTAGAATCTGGTGTGCATTTTGAAGTTGCTTTGAAGTTTTGAGTATTTTCGCAACAGTTTTAAAGGTAGTGCTTTTGGTATTTGGAGTTTGAAGGTTTTGACTATCGCTTAAGATTCCAATGAGGCTTAGTTTGCAGATTAATGGGTTTTGAAGTGATTTGGGTATGAGCTTCCAAAGTAATTCCGTTGTGCTTACTGCTTTTCGATCTACTATGTTTAAATTTCCAAATTGGGTGTTGCCTTCATGGTGGTCAAAGTTAATGTCTATTTTTTTTAATTCAAAACCAGTTCTTTCAATTGCTCTACAGTCTACGGTTATTAGGCTACGCCCTTTTGGGGGGCTTTTTGAAATTCTAGTGTTAGAAAATGAGGGTATTTGTTTTGGGAGCCCGGTTTTACAATGCAGAGTGATTTGTTTTTTGCCTATGTTTTTTAACCACTCCTCAAGAAGATAAAGGCTTGTTATTGCGTCAAAATCTGCATTTTGGTGGCAAATGAGGCTGATTGGTTCGGGTAATTGTTCTAACATAAATACTTTGAATGGTAATTATATTAGAGCTTAAGTTTTGTTAGGCCAAGTGGTTTGGATTTTCTAATTTAGCTTTTGTTTTTTAATTTGCTTTAACTTTTCGACTGACCAAGTATTGATAATTTGCGATCTGTTTAACATGGCTTTGTTGGCAATTTTGATTCCAAAGTGCATGTTGTCTAGTTGCTTGGTGCTGTGGGCGTCGGTATTGATACTAAACAAGCAGTTGTGTTTTTTGGCTTGGGTTGCAAGTTTCCAGTTGATGTCAAATCGCCTTGGCTGGCAGTTTATTTCTAGAACGACTTGGTTTTTATGACAGGCTTTGAAAATCAAATCGAAGTCTAGGTTTTGGGCTTCGCGTTTTCCGTATTCTCTTCCTGTTAAGTGTCCAATTATAGTAACGTGTGGGTTTTCAATGGCTTTTAAGATTCTGGCTTGATAGCCGTGAGTCATCCCTTGGTGTACGCTGGCAACTACTATGTCGCACATGTTAAGTGTTTGGTCTGAGTAATCTAGGGAACCATCTGGCATGATATCTACTTCGGTTCCCATTAAAAGTTGAATTTCTAAACTTGTTTGGATTTTTTGTATTTCTAAAAGTTTTTCTTGCATTGTGTTTTTAGAAAGACCAGATGCTATTTTTAAACTTTTGGAATGGTCAGTTATTGCTAAAAATTGGTAATTTAATTTTTGAGCTTTCTGTGCCATTTCAAAAATTGTATTGCGACCGTCAGAGTAGGTGCTGTGTAGATGTAGGTCTCCTTGAATATCTGTAATCTGAAGCTGGTTTTCATAGTTGTTGTTTTTGGCATATGCTATTTCATCTGTTCCGAGTCTGTTTTCGGGTGGGATGTAATTAAGACCTAATTTCTTGTAAATTTCTTGTTCGGTTTGGGATGCTAAGAGTTTGTCGTTTTTGTCAAAAATTCCATACTCTGAGACTTTCATTTGTTTTTCAATTGCGAGTTTGCGAATTAAAATGTTGTGTTGTTTGCTCCCTGTAAAGTACATTAAAGCTGACCCAAATTCTTCTGGTTTTACTATGCGAAAGTCAACTTGGAGTTTGTCTTTGATCAAAGCTGTGATTTTGGTTTCTCCTTGGTTAATAATTTGGTTAATCGCTGCAAGTTCAGTGATAGATTGGATTACTTGAGACTGGTTTTTTGGATGGCAGGTAATTAAAATATCGATATCTCCCACGCTTTCTTTAAAGCGTCTAAAGGATCCTGCAATTTCGCAATCTTGAACTTCAGGTATGGATTGAATGGTGTTTTTAAGTTCTATAATATCCGTATAAATATCACCTATGGCTTTGCGTTGTTTGGCTAGTAGGTGAATTTCTAAATTGTGAAGGATCTTATGAACCGTTTTTTCTCCCATCCGGGGTAGGTCGTAAACTTTTGGGTCTTTAAGGGCTTTTTTTAAATCTTTAGAGTTTTGAATATGGAAGGTGTCGTGTAAGAGTCGCAAGGTTTTGGGTCCAAGGCCCTGAATGTCGGTAAGGTTGATTAGACTTTGGGGGTAAATTTCCAATAACTTTTCAATTTCATGAATTTTTTTGTGTTCTATAAATTCTATGATTTTATCCATAGAGTTTTTGCCAAACCCATCAATTTTTTCAGTAAAGGTATGAGTTTTTAAATCTACAATTTCAGAAATAGGGTAGGTGAGGGTGTCTAAGGTATCTACTACTTTTTGGTAAGAGCGAATACGAAAAAAATCAGTTTTTTCTTGTCTGAGTTGTAGGAGTTTGATCAATGTTTGAAACTGTTTTTTGAGTAAATCATTGATCATAAATTGAAGTTAGCGTTTGTAGTTGGGAGCATCCTTGTTAATTTGTACGTCGTGTGGATGGCTTTCTATAAAGCCAGCGGCAGTAATTTGTACGAACTCTGCTCGTTGCTGGAAAGTTGGAATATCCTTACTTCCAGTATATCCCATTGAAGATTTAAGTCCACCTACAAGTTGAAAGATTTCTTGTTCAATTGGTCCTTTGTATAAGATTTGGCCTTCGATTCCTTCAGCTATATATTTGTGGGCTTCTTCGATTTCTGATTGTCCGTATCGTTCTTTGCCCCCTTTTTGCATTGCACCAATGGATCCCATTCCGCGATATGATTTAAAGGTTTTACCATTGTAAGAAATGAGTTGACCCGGGCTTTCTTTCGTTCCTGCAAATAAGGATCCTATCATGACACAGGAAGCTCCAGCTGCAATAGCTTTGGCGATATCTCCTGAAAGTTTAACTCCACCATCAGCGATGACTGGGATACCATGTTTATTGGCTTCTTCTACACATTCCATGACGGCTGAAAGTTGAGGTACTCCAATGCCTGTAATTACACGAGTTGTACAAATAGAGCCTGGTCCAATTCCAACTTTAACTGAATCTGCTCCAGCTTCTGCTAATGCTTTAACTGCTTGTTTGGTAGCTATGTTTCCGCCTATGACTTCTACATTCGGGTAGGTTTTTTTTATGAATTTAATAACATCAATAACTCCTTTGGAGTGCCCGTGTGCTGTGTCTACAACTAAAACGTCAACTCCGGCTTGTACCAATTTTGCTGCACGTTCCTCCATGTTTTTGGCTGGGCCTATGGCTGCTCCAACACGGAGTCTTTTTTGTTCATCTTTACAAGCATTTGGGTAAAGTTTGTTTTTTTCAAGATCTCTACGAGTGACAAGTGCTTCTAACTTGAGCTCTTGCTTGTTGTTTACGATAATTAATTTGCTGTGGCGACTTTCTTCTAGAATATCGTTTGCTTGGCTTAATGTTAAGCCAGATTCTGTTATTAATAACTCTGAAACTTCTCGCATTCTTTCGTGTACAGTTTTGTCTTTATGTTTTGGATAAACGTAATCGTTTGTGTTGATCATCCCAAGTAGTTGGCCTTTTTTGGTTCCATCTGTAGTGATTGGAACTTCTTTGTATCCAAAAGTTTCTCTGATTTGAATAATTTGTTCTATGGTATCGGTTGGTTTAGCACAAATTGGGTCAGTGATGAATCCGTTTTCGAAACGTTTTACTTTTTCAACCTCTAGGGCTTGTTGGTCTGGATTTAAGTTTTTATGGATAATGCCAATTCCTCCTTCTAGTGCAATTGCAATTGCTAGTTCGTGTTCAGTTACAGTGTCCATAGCGGCTGAAAGTAGGGGAACGTTTAAGCTAATTTTTTTAGTTAATTGTGTTTTGACGCAAGTTTGAGTAGGGAGCACTTCCGAATATTGGGGTTTGATCAAAACGTCGTCAAACGTTAAATATTGTGGGATGTTTTTTTGAGTCATCGTACGTGTTTATAGTATGTTGTATAATTTAAGTTAAAAAATAGGTGTTGTCAAGGTTAGTTGGCGTCGATTTTTATATTTAAGTTTGATAGTTTTGTATTGAGTTTTTCGATTTGGGTTAGGGTAGTGGTGCTTAGGTAGTGTTCGATGCCATGAATATCTTTTAACTGAATTTCTTTTGGAATTGATAAAATATCAAAAAAGTTTTCTAAAACCTGGTGTTTGTGATGAATTTCTTGTCCAATTTTGATTCCAATTTCAGTTAGTTGAATAGGTTTGTATTTGGTATACAAAATGTATTTGCCTTTAGCGAGTTTGTTTAACATTTGGCTGACTGAAGCCTTTGTTATTTGAAGAGCTTGGGCAATGTTACTGACTTTAACCTTGGAATTTTTAAGGCTGAGTTCGTATATAGTTTCTAAATAATCTTCTATGGCTCGGTTTGGGTTGATTGTTTGAAATTTCATTGCATTTTATTTAGGGATGTGTTAAAGTTAGGCACGCTTAACAAAATTACTTTACATGAAAAAAATTATTACGCTAGTCTTTTTATTTCTTTTACTTTTTGTTTGGAACTGGAGTTTACAAGAACAAGGATCTGAAAAATTTAATATCCTTGCTACTACCACCCATATGGGTAGTGTAGCGTCTGATTTAGTTCAGGGAACTGACTTGACAGTTAAAACTTTATTTCCCCCCGGAGTTGATCCTCATTTATATACTTTAAGTGCTGCAGATTTAGAACTTATTAAATCGGCAGATTTAATTATTGCAAATGGATTGCATTTAGAGGCTTCAATGTATGAAGGTTTAAAATTAATTGACGACCAACTTAATATTTTGTTTGTAGGAGACTCTTTATCAGAACAAAATTTAATTCAAGTTGCCACTGTTGACCCTAAATATGACCCTCATTTTTGGTTTGATTTAGATTTGATGACAACTGCATCAGAATTAATTTTTGAAAGTATTATTAATCAATTTAGCTCTATAGATGCTACACTTCTTTCAGCAAATCTGGATGACTTTCAGATGCAATTAAATGATCTAAAATCTTTACAAATTGAGATGCAAACAAATGCCGATTTGAAATATTTGGTTACAACTCATGATGCTTTTTCTTATTTGGCGCGTGTTATGGGGTTTGAAGTTAAATCATTGATTGGAATTACTACTGAAGCAGATTTTTCATTAAAGGAGATCAGAGATTTGGCAGATTTTATGGTTGAGAATCAAATTTCAGATATTTATACAGAGTCAACTGTGAATTCTAAACCCCTTGTAAAATTGCAAGAAATTTTAGCTCAACAGGGTTTTGAGGCTAATTTTGTTTCACAGCCATTGCTTGGAGATTCATTGCAAGCAGGTCAAACTTTTATTGACTATATTCGCTATAATTTAATGGTTATATATGAATAAGCTATTAACTGTTGAGGATTTATCTTTTAGGTATAAGGATCAAGATGCCCTATTAGAAAATATTAGTTTTGATTTTAAGCCAGGTGAGATTTTGACTTTTTTAGGTCAAAATGGAAGTGGTAAAACTACTTTGTTAAATTTGGTTTTAGGTTTTTTGAAACATGGCTCTGGTGACATTAAATGGTATTTGCCTCAAGATAAGCTAGCTTTTGTTAAGCAGTTTGCAAATATGAATTTTAATTTCCCGATGTCAGTTCATGAGTTTTTAGCTTTAGCTTTTTTAAAAGACCATAGCGTTTTTTATCGCTTAAGTTATGTAGAACAGAAAAAGATTGAAAAAATATTACGAGAGTTTGGTTTGGATCAAATTGCTAGTTCTGCTATTACACAGCTGTCTGGTGGAGAAAGACAAAAGTTGTTGATAGCTCAAGCTATGTTATTAGATCCCAAGGTTTTGTTGTTAGATGAACCATTTAATAATATTGATGCTAGGTATGTGGACGAGATGATTCTGATTTTTAAAAAATTTAGAGATACTGGTGGTTCTATTTTGAGCGTAAATCATGATTGGGGAATCGCTCGTAAAATGTCTGACCGTGTTATCTTATTAAAAGAAGGGATACTAGCTCATGGAGACCCAAAAAAAGTATTGTCTAAAGATTTGTTTTTAAAATTATATTTCTAATGTTGCTGGCTTTATTGATTGCTATCGTTTTGAATTTAACTTTTATTTCTCCAGTTTGGATTTTGAATAGAGATATTGTGTTATTAGAAGTTTTAATGCATGCTATTTTGTTTTTTGTCGGTGCAGGAATTTTAACTTTTGGTGTGTTTAATGTTGGTATTACTTTTTTAGCTGTATGCTTTGCATATTGCTTTGCCTTTGGAGTAAAAAAGGTTTTTGTAAGGCATAATAAGGCAATAGACTTGTTAGTAGTTAGTATGGTTTCAGGTTTTTATGCTGCTGGTGTTATGTTATTGGGATTTTTATTAAAGAAAAATTTAGTTAACTTTGATTTATCCAAAACTTTGATCTTGGGGAATCCAGCTTATTTAAACCAGTTTGAAACTAAACTTTTGTTACTTTTGAGTTTGGTCTTGTTGCTTTTTAACCTTTTATTTAATCATCGTTTGTTTGCACATTATTTTTTAAATTTAAGAGTAAGTTGGTTTTCAAGCTTTTTGTTAGCCATTATGACTATTCTTATGCAATTTTTGTTGATATACGTTTTTGGTTTAATTGCAGGTATGGCTGTTTCAGTGTTACATTTTCTATGTTTAGCTTCAGGTATGACTTGCAAAAGAACTTTTTTTTGGATTACAGGTGTGGTTAATGTTTCAGCTGTTTGTTGTGGTTATTATTTGTTTGCTAATTTTGATGGATTTTTATTTGGTCCTACTGCAGTTGTACTGCTTGTTTTATTTTTACTGCCTTTAAGATTCAAATATGTATATTGATTTATTGATTCCGTCGCTGCTTTTGTTGATCGCTGTTTGGCCTCTAGGTTTGTTGTTAAGTTTATATTCCAAGTTGAGGTTTGTAGATGCTTATTCTCATATGTTGCTACCTGTTTTGTTATTGTTGTATGTTTTGTTTGCTTCTAAATGGTTAGCTTTCTATATTATCTTTCCTTTTTTTGTATGGCTTGTTTGGAGTTTATTTAAGGCAGAATCGATTAAAACTAATTTAGATGTACTTTTTATGGGTTTAAGCGCATTGGGTTTGAATTTTGCTATTGTTTTAATGAATTTGTTTCCTAAAAATTGGCATTTAGATGCAGATATATTGCTGTTTGGTAATTTTGATATTTTCGTTTTAAATAAGATTCAGTTTTTTGGTTTAAATTTACCTTTAATTTATTTGATTTTGGGTGGATTGTTGCTTTTAAATTACTGTCTGTATTGTTTGTATTTTAGAAAGTTACATTATTTGTTGATAAAAGGTGATCGTCGAACCCAAAATATTAATATCTTTAGCTTAAGTTTTGTTTTACTAATTAATTTATTTGTATTGTTTTATCTCTTAGGCCCTTTTTTATTACTTGGAGTCTTTTCACTACCTTTCGCAATCGCTGAAGTTTATAGTAAAAATTTTAGTAAATTTTTAGAGTTTTCATTTTTGCTGCCAAGTATTTTGTTGGTAGTTTTTTTCCCTTTCATTTTAGACTTTAATTTTTCCTTATCGCAATTTTTAGTTTCTTTATTGTTTTTCTTTTGGTTGATTAGTTTTTTTGGAAAATTAGTTTTAGCTAAGGTGTTTGATTAAACTTCCTATGCAAAAGGTAAAGATACCTAGAGAGCTTGCAATAATAGTTTTTGTTTTTGAACTTATTTTTGTAGTGCTTTTTTGTTCAATACTGATAATTTTTTGGAGATATAAGTCTGAATTATGTTTGAGGATTTGAAGTGTCAATTTCTGATTTAGGAATTTGTTATCAATTGTTCCGATAATTTTTTGCTTGTTAAGTTCAAATGTTTGATCTTCAATTGAATTGATTGTTCCGTTAAGTTCTTGAAAAATTGGGTTTTTTTCTCCTGGTGTTATAACTTTGGTCCAATAAAAGATTTGGTTTATTTTGCTAAAGCTTTCTCCTTTTAGACTTTTAGAGTAATTAATTTGATCAATGATTCTGTCACCTTGTTTCAGGCTGATTTGAGCTTCTTGATTGTTGATTCTTGAAACTTCTATTAGTTTATAAGCTTTGCTGGGTATGGTGAATGTTGGATTTTTTTTCTTACTGTTGTTGATTAGAATCTGAAAATCAAAGTTATTGACATCTTGATTTGAGTTGTTGTATATTTCTATCCATTCTTTTTCATTAGCGTTTGGATTGGGGTAAATTTCTGAAATTTTTAAATCAATTATTTTGGAATTCTGGATTTCTGTGTGTTCTTTCTGTTCGCTTTGTGTTGTATTTTCTTCTTGTGTGTTTTTATTTTTGTTTGGTTTTTCTTCTTGTTGTTGACTGTTGGTTTTGCTTGGGTTTATAATTTGACCTTCTTGTGCGTTATGGTATTGGATCTCTTGTATGGTTTGTTCGTTATATACTAGCTTCAGTTCTTCTGTTTGATTATTTAAGGTTATTTTGTTGAGATAATGTTTAATGCTTGCTTGAGGTTTTAAATTTTTAATTTGAATTGTTTCTATTTGTTTAGATGTATCTTTGAGTTGTATGGTTGTGCTAATACTCTCTGTACCTAAGTTTTTTAATTCTATCCACTCTTGTTTCTGATCTTTGCCACTTGGATTTGCTAAAAGATTGATGATTTTGATATTTGGTGTTTGGTTTATGGTATTTGTTTTTTGTATATTTTGCATTTCCATTATTGGTTGTGTGGTTTCATTAATGTTTTTTGTTGTACGGTTTTGTTTTGAGCTGGATGTAGTCTCAGTTTTTGGAATTGTGAATTGTGTTGTATCTTGCATTTTTAGTGGGTCTTCGACTGTTAAGTTAATTATTTGATTTGAGTTTGTTTTATTGACTAGTATTTCGGTTTTGTTTGAGATCAGTTTGTTATTGAGTTCCCAGTGATATTTGAGTTTGTCTGAGTTTGGATCATTTGATTCTTCTGCACTTAAGTTAATTTGGTTTTGATCTTGGTTGATTACTGAAATTTCGGCGTATGGTTTTTTGTTAAAATGACTTTGTAAAGAGTTTGGAGTAGATTTTAAACTAAGTTTATAATTATTGGTGTTGATATTTGCTAGATAGTTTGTTCTTATTAAACTCATTTTTTTAGGAATTGCTTCTGTTGTAATGCAGTTTGTTTCGTGAGTTAAAGTGAATTGATTTTGTTCGTTGAGTTCGCTTTCTGTGATGCTTTGGTTTTGATAACAAATTCCGTCTAAAGTTTTATTTAAGAGTTTCAAACTGATTTGTTCACTACTCCTAGGTAATTGGTATTTGATTATATGTAGTCCAGCTGTGTTTGGTACTGGGATTTTTTTTTGGTCAATTTCTAGGTATAGAAAATCATATTCAATTTTTTGTGGAAGGTATATTTCGATAAAGTCTTCTTCGATATTAATCTCGTTGATAAATGCATTCTGAGATAAATCGCAGTTTGGTGGTTCTTTGACTAGAGGAAATAGGTATTGATTATCTTTGTTTTTTAAAATTATATTTTTGAGTTTCATGGTTTGCTCGATATCGACTGTGATTGTATTTTCTCCAATTGCTAATTTGACTTCATCGTTTTTATGGTTGTCTAAATAAAGTTCATAGACTTGTTTTTTGTCAAAGCTATTTTTGAGTTCAAGTTCTAGTTCTTGATTGCTGATTTCAAAATTTAAAAGTTCGATATTTAGTAGAAGGCTTAGTACGTTCATATATTTTGGTTAGATACTTTTACTCTATTCCTTTTTTTTTTAAGATTTATAAATTCTGTCTAAATTTGATTTTTTGAAAAAAATTAGGTAAAATTTCCTATGTTTAATATTATTGTTTTTTATGGAATTTTTATATTTATTATTAGGTATTATAGCTGGATTTGTTGTATCGAAAGCCTTGTTGAATAAAACGTTAGCAGGTTTGCAACAAGAGTCTAAGGTGACTCTTGAACAAGCTAAGCAAAAAGCTGACGATATGTTGCACGATGCGGAAGGTAAGTTTCGCAAGTTGCAGCAAGAATCTAAAGAAAAGGAGCGAGGTGTCAGAAAAGAAATGGAGGCAAAACAATCGAAACTTTTAAAACGAGAGCAAGATTTAGAAAATCAATTAGATGCTCTAGACAAAGAACGTTTAGAAATTGATAAGAATTTGCAAATAACAAAAGAAACTCAGGGAAAATACAAAGAAATGTTGACTTTACAAGATCAACAGTTACAAAAAATATCAGGTATGACTCAGGAACAAGCAAAGGATTTTATGTTTGAAAAAGTGCAATCTGATCATGCTGAATTATTGGCTGATTATGCTAAATCACTTATATCTGAGGTCAAGAAAGACTCAGTTGAGAAATCTAAAATGATTTTAGCTTTAGCTATGCAAAAAAATGCTTCGGAAATTGCTTCAGAAAACACCTCTACCATAGTAGATTTACCATCTGATGATATGAAAGGGCGAATAATTGGTAAAGAAGGTCGAAATATTCAGTCTTTTGAAAGATTAACAGGAGTAGATGTAGTGGTTGATGATACTCCAGGCGTGGTTTTGATTTCTGGTTTTGATTTAAAACGGAGGTATATCGCTAAAATTGCATTGGAGCGTTTAGTTTCTGATGGAAGAATTCATCCTGCTCGAATCGAAGAGGTTGTTTTAAAAGTTCAGGAAGAAGTTGACGAATTAATTTATAACTTAGGCGAAAAAGCAGCTTACAAGGCTGGTGTAGCAGGATTGCCCCCTGAAATTTTAACTTTGCTTGGTCGCTTAAAATTTCGTACAAATAATGGTCAAAATGTGTTAAAGCAATCTATTGAAGTTGCCAATTTGGCAGCGGTGTTGGCAGCTGAGTTAAATGTTGATACATCTTTTGTTAAAAGGGTGGCTTTATTAAACTCAATTGGTAAGGCGGTGAATCATGAGGTCTCTGGCAAATATAGCGAAGTTGGAGCAGATATTATTCGTAAGTTTGGATTGGCAGATCGTTTAGCTCTTGCAGTTGCAGAAGTTGTAGATCCATCAGATAATCTACCGGCTATAGTTGTAAACATTGCTTATAATTTAGTTTGTAGCCGACCTGGAATAGGTAAAAATAATTTTGAAACTTTTGTAAGCCGTCTAACAGAGTTGGAAAATATTGCTAAGTCATTTGGTGAGGTTTCTGAAGCATTTGCTATCAATAATGGGAATCAGGTTAGAGTAATTGCTAACGTTGATAAGGTTGATGATTTGAGAGTTATGACTTTAGCGGTTGATATTTCTAAAAAAATTGAAAGTGATATGCAGTATTCGGGCCAGGTTAAAGTGCATGTTTTGCGTGAAAAACGCTTGGAGGCAGAAGCTTCATAAATTTTTAGAATTTTAAAATCCACTTGAAAATAAAAATTAGCACTGTAAAATTAAGAGTGCTAATTTAATATATAAGAATGATAAAATTAAAACCTTTGGCAGACTACATTGTTGTTGAGCCAATTCAAAAGGATAATCAAACTGCCTCTGGACTATATTTGCCTGAGAAAGATGATAAAAAAGCCGGCCAGGGTAAAGTCTTAGCTATTGGTCCGGGTCGTAAGAATGATCAAGGGGAGTTGGTTCCAATGCAATTGATGGTTGGTCAAATTGTAGTTTTTCGTAAATATGCGCCAGATGATGTAGAGCTTTCTGCTAGCGAAAAATATATGCTCTTAAAAGAGTCGGATGTTATGGCTATTGTTGAATAATTAACCTTTTTATATTATGTCTAAAAAAATTCAATTTTCAGATGAGGCTAGACAGTCTCTCTTTAATGGGGTGAAAGCCCTCTTTGATACAGTGAAAATTACTATGGGTCCTAAGGGACGAAATGTGGTTTTGCAAAAATCTTTTGGTGAACCTTTGATTACTAACGATGGGGTAACTATCGCAAAAGAAATTGAGCTCACAGATAATTTTGAAAATATGGGTGCGCAGCTTGTAAAGTCAGTTGCTACGCAAACCAATGATGTAGCGGGAGATGGAACTACGACAGCAACAGTATTAGCTCACGCTATTATTCAAGAGGGGTTGCGTAATGTAACCGCTGGTGCTAATCCTGTTGAATTAAAGCGAGGTATGCAATATGCTGCTGACAAAGTGGTTGAGGCTTTAAAAAATGTTTCTAAAAACATTGATACTCGAGATGAAGTTGCGCAAGTTGCAACAATTTCAGCCCAAGATCCAGAAGTAGGTAAAATGATTGCGGATATTATCGAAGTTGTTGGTAAAGACGGAGTGATTACCGTAGAGCAATCAAATACTTTAGGTCTAGAAAAGGAAGTTGTTGAAGGTATGCAATTTGATAACGGTTTTATTTCTCCTTACATGATTTCTGATTCCTCACGTATGGAAGCTTTAATGGAAGATGTGTATATTTTGATTACAGATAAAAAGATTTCATCAATTCAAGAAATTGTACCGTTGCTAGAAAAAGTTGCACAAGCTGGTAAAAAGGAACTACTTTTGATTGCAGAAGATGTAGATGGTGATGCTTTGGCTACTTTGGTGTTGAATAAATTACGTGGTACTTTTTCGGTTGTTGCTGTTAAGGCTCCGTCTTTTGGTGATAGAAGAAAAGAAATGTTAAAAGACATTGCAGTTTTAACTGGTGCAAATGTTATCACGGAAGAATTAGGTAGAAAGCTTGAAAATACAGAAGTTGCAGATTTGGGTGTGGCACATAAAGCTATTATTACTAACGATACTTCTACTATTGTTGGTGGTAAGGGTGAAAAGTCTGCTATAGACATGAGGGTTGCAGAAATTTCAGCTCAAATTGATAGAAGTTCGTCAGATTTTGATAGAGAAAAATTATTAGAGCGTAGAGCTAAGTTAACTGGTGGAATTGGAGTGATCAAGGTTGGAGCTGTAACTGAGGTAGAATTGAAAGAAAAGAAACTTCGGATTGAAGATGCTTTATCTTCTACTAAATCGGCTGTTTCAGAGGGGATTATACCTGGTGGTGGAACTGCCTTGTTGCAGTCTGCATCTGTTTTAGATGGTATTGATGGTGATACCGACTTTGTAACTGGTATTAATATAGTTAAGCGATCTTTATCGTCTCCAGTTTTCCAAATTGCAGAAAATTCTGGGAAGGAAGGTGCTGTAATTGTTGATAAGGTTTCTTCAGCAGACCTTGGTCATGGTTATGATGCCGCTTCTGATCAGATGGTAGATATGTTGAAGTCTGGAATTATTGATCCGACTAAGGTTGCCAAAACTGCACTTTTGAATGCGGTTTCAGTAGCCTCTACTTTATTAACTATGGAAGCAGCTGTAGTAGATGATCCAAGTGCAAAAGATGATGCCCCATCAGGAATGAATCCTGGTATGATGCCAGGTATGGGTATGATGTAAATTTGAATTTGGCCAAGTATTTCTGCTTGGCCTTTTAGTTTGGTTTCTGGTAAAATATGCTTGTAATCATATTTATGTCTGAAAAACCTATTAAAGTTCCGATTGAAAAAGTAGATTTTCAAGAAAACTCAGATTTTCATATAGAGCGTAGTTCTAAATTAAGCTCCGTTACTCAGCCAGAATTGCAAGTTGACAATCATGGTCATATGGAAATTACTTTAGCTAAATTGGTTCAGTTTTTGTTGCGTTATGATCAAGAGGAGCTGTTAAATTTATATGGTAAGCAAATTGTAAAAATAGCGCCACAGTTTTTAGTTGAATTGGCAGCTTTTGAATCTGATTCTGAGTCTGATGAACATAAGGTATCTTGGATACTTTCAGGCCTAGTGCTTGGTATGTTTGTTGGGCTGATAATATTTTTAATTTTTTTGAAATGAAGTATAAGAGAATTTTATTAAAGATGTCTGGAGATTTATTCTCAGATGAAAATAACAGTTTTGACTATAATAAGTTAAAAACTTTAGCTTTTGTTCTAGTTGAGTTTCAAAAAAAATATGAAGTTGAATTGGCTGTGGTGGTAGGTGCTGGTAATATTTGGAGATATCGAGATAATACTAGTTCTGGCTTGCCTAGGTTAACTTCTGATAAAATGGGTATGACCGCGACAGTATTTAATGCAGTTTTATTAGCAGAAAAGATAAAGGAAGTTGGAGGTGAGTCTAAGGTCCATTCCGCTTTTCCGATTGCAGATTTAGCTTTGGATTACTCTGCTGATGCAGCAAAGGCTTCTATGGAAAAAGGTAAAATTGTTTTATTGGCAGGTGGCACGGGATATCCTTTTTGTACAACAGATTTAGCTGCAGTTTTGCGGGCTTTAGAGTTGGATTGTGATGTGGTTTATAAGGCTACCAAGGTAGATGGAGTGTATGATAAAGATCCAATGAAGAATGATGATGCTAAACGATTTGATACTCTTTCTTACCAGGAAGCTTTAGAGTTAAAATTGAAGATTATGGATTTGACTGCCTTTGGAATGGCATGTGAAAATTCTTTAAAGATCATGGTTTTTGATTTTACAAAGTATGAGAATTTGGATAAAGTTTATCTTGATTCTAGTCTTGGGACTTTAATATATTAGATATTTAATTTTTTTTTATGAGTGCTAATGCTTTATTAGATAATTTTGATAAATCAGCAGAAGCTTCTGTTGCCCATATGCGCAAAGAGTTTTCTAAATTACAGGTTGGCAGGGCTAACCCTGAGTTGTTTGAAGATGTTTTGGTTGAAGTTTATGGTTCTAAGCAGCCGGTTAAAAATGTGGCTCAAATAATTGTTCAGGATGCAAAGTCTATTTTGATTAAACCGTTCGATAGAAGTGTGATAGGAGATATTGAGCAAGGTATATTAAAAGCTCAATTGGGTTTTAACCCTAATAATAATGGTGAATCGATTATTATTAACATTCCACCTTTGAGTGAAGAAAGAAGACGTGAATTAGTTAAGGTGGTTAGTAAGTTTACTGAAGAGGCTAAGATTTCTATTCGACAGGCGCGTCAAAAAGTACAGCAAGGTTTAAAAGAATTAAAATCGTCTGATGAGATTTCTGAAGACGAACAAAACAGATGTGAAAAAAAACTACAAGATAAAGTTGATTCTACGAATAAAGACGTAGAGGAGTTGTCAAAAAACAAGGAACAAGATATATTAAAAGTTTAATTTATGGGAATTTTACTTAGTTTAATTGCACTATCACTTTTGATTTTAATTCATGAGTGGGGGCACTATTATTTTGCCAAAAAAAATGGCGTGAAGGTTTTGGAGTTTGCAATTGGATTTCCTCCTAAGATATGGAGTTTTATTAAAGATGGAACTCGATTTGCAATTAATTTGATTCCATTTGGTGGTTATGTAAAGTTGTATGGAGAAGACGCACATGATCCCAAGATTTTAAAAGATAAAAAAAGTTTTGCTTCGAAGTCTTCTTGGCAAAAAACTCAGATAATTTTGGGTGGTGTATTGATGAATTTTTTGGTTTTTTGGATGCTGTCTTCCATTGCTTTTACTTTAGGTATGAATCCGATGTTACAGTCTGAAGAAGATCTTAAATATGCTATCTTAGATGAAAAAATTCAAGCGGTACATTCAGTTACCCCAGAAGTTAGTTTGGATGCTCCAGCCTCTGAATATGTTGATCTGAAGAATCAGAAAATAAGTTTAAATGTAGATGGTCACTTGTTATGGGGTAGTAAGGTTTTAAGAAATGTGAATCGTGAAAGTTTAGAGAATTTTGGTTTAAAACTTATGCCGTATATTAGTTTACCAACTTTGCATATTAGTGACGTATCTAAGGATTCGGTTTTTGTAGATACTTTACAAGCTGGTGATAAACTATTGCAGATTAATGGTTTGAATCCTTTTGATATTAACATTTTAGTAGCTGAATTTGAGCAGTCTACAGATTTGGAATTATTAGTTTTAAGAGATGGTGAATATTTGAATTTGTCAGTTTCTAAGCAATTGGCAGGATTAGTAGTGGCTGGTATTTCAGAGACTACTACTTTACAAAATAATGATTTACAAATAGGTGACAGGATTTTAGCATTAGATGATATGTCAGTTGAAAGTTTTGAGCAATTGCGTACATATAATTTAAAGCACGCTAATCAGAATGTGAACTTAAAAGTTTTACAAGAGAATCAGTCTATTAACAATTTAGAGGTTAAGTTAAATAGTGAAGGTCAGATGGGCGTTTATTTATCTAAGAAGTTTAGCTTACAGGACCTAGGACTTAATTTTTGGATTGATAGCCATCCGTTTTTTTTAGATATTTTGAAAAAAGATCAATATCCTTTTTATCAAGCTCCTTGGGTAGCTTTGAGTCAGGCTCCAACTTTTGCAGTTCAGACTGTCTCGATTTTTTTGAGTACTATTTCTGATATTTTTACAAAGGCTGAAGTTTCTAACCAGGTTGGTGGTCCTTTGAAGGTCGTTAGTATGGGTTCTTTGGTCTTAGATCAAGGCTTACCTGATTTTTTGAATTTTATTGCAATTATTTCCTTGTCTTTGGCAGTTCTAAATATTTTACCAATCCCAGCTCTAGATGGAGGTAGATTATTATTTGTAATAATTGAAGTTATAACTAAAAAACCTATTAATCCTAAAATAGAGGCTGTTTTACATTTATTTGGCTTTATTATTTTGATGGCATTCATTATAATAGTAACCATTTTTGATATAATTCGTTTTTAATGCATGAAAACTGGATAAAAATTTTGAAAACTCTCAGTGGAGTTATTAAAAGAGCCGAGTTTATGGTCTGGTTTCGTGATACCGCTTTATTGCAAATAGAAGGTTCAAAGGCCAATATTGCTGTGCCAAGTATTTTTGCGAAAGAGTGGATTGAAAAACGTTATCATAAACAAATTTTAGAAGTTTTTGCTCAGTTAAACTTATCTGTAGAAAATCTCGAATTTGTTGTTCAAACACTAACTCCGGAACAAAAAATTCAATTACCAGAAATTTTTGGCAAGGTAAAGACTTCCTCACGTAAGGTGAATAATAAGCAAGAAATGCGTTACAGGTTTAGTGATTCTGCTCGAGGTTCTTCGCAGATTGTTTCAAAAATGATGAATCAGAAATATACTCTAGAAAACTTTGTAGTTGGAGATAATAATCGCTTAGCTCAAGCTGCTTGTCAAGCAGTAGCTATTAAACCTGGTCATGCGTATAACCCTTTGTTTGTATATGGTAATGTAGGTTTAGGTAAAACTCATTTGTTGCAAGGCACAGGGAATGAAATTTTAAAAAATCGTGCCTCTTCGGTAGTAGTTTATGTAACTGCTGAAAAATTTACTAATGAGATTATTGAATCTATTAAAAAAAATGGAGTGAAGAGCTTTCGTAATAAGTATAGAAATGTCGATTGTTTAATTATTGACGATATTCAGTTTTTAGCTGGAAAGGGAAGGACCCAAGAAGAATTTTTCCATACCTTTAATGAGTTGTATCATGAATCTAAGCAAATTATTATTAGTTCTGATAAACCTCCAAAGGATTTAGCTGGTGTTGAAGATCGTTTAGTTTCTCGCTTTGAAATGGGGATGATAGTAGATATTTCACGCCCCGATTATGAGACTTGTTTAGCTATTTTGATTCAAAAATCTCAGCAACAACAGCTGTTTATTGACCAAGAAGTTTTAAGTTTTATGGCTCAAAATATTCAAGGTAGTATTAGAGAGCTTGAAGGTATTTTAACTCAGGTTGTAGCACAGTCTAAGCTGATTCAAATGCCAGCAAGTATTGAAATGGTTACCGGTATTTTACAGAAAATGGGAATGGTAGTTGCCAAGCAAGAAGTTACTTTGAATCAGCATAATCCTGGTTCTAAAATGTTATCTTGCAAGGATGTTATAGAAACAGTAGCTTGTTTTTATAACCTTTCACGTTTTGATTTAGTTGGCGAGCGTAGAAGTCGTGAAATTATGATTCCTCGGCAGGTTGCTATCTATATTTTGCGGAAAGACTTTGGTTATTCTTATGAAAAGATAGGTATGGAATTTGGTGGACGTAACCATACAACGGCTATGCATGCTTGTAATAAAATAGGAAAGGCTTTGAAAAAAGATTTAAATTTAAAAAAACAATTAGAAGATATTAAATTTCAAGTTGGACTTTAGTTTGAAATTTGGATATTCTTTATAAGAAAATAATTTTTGATATGCAACACTATTATTACAGACCAAATCGTCACCGAAAATCTAAGTCTTCTGGAGTTGATCTTTCACGCTGGAAAGGAATGTTTAAGCCTTTTTTAGTTTTGATACTTTTGATACTTTTTGGTTTTTGTTTAAATGGAATCTATAATTTTTTTGCTGGTTCTTCAGATTCAAAACTTTTAACTTTCTTAGAAGTTAAAAGTTTTGATGGGGAAGTTTATGTTAAGAGTAGTTTAGAGGCTGATTTTTCACCAATTACTTTAGAGACTGTTGTGAATCCTGGTGCAATTGTTCAAGTTAGATCTGATGGTAGTTTAGATCTTTTAACTCCATCTCGGGCTGAGCTTACTCTAAAGCCACAAACCGAGTTAGAATATTTGGGTACTGAGGTTTTGGAAGTTCCAATTGATAAATTTAAATTGAATTCTGGTACTTTAGATATAGATACAGCTAGCTCCACTTTAAATCAATTGAGTTTTGATTTGAATTATGTAAGTGTCGTTGCGTCAAAAATGTTAGGTACTATTAAATCTGGTTTACCAATTGAGGTTGCTATTGAAAATGGTGATGCTTTGGTAAATGTTTTAGACTTGGAAACAAAATCTACTTATGACTCCGTTTTAGTTTCTTCAGATTCGAAATTAACTTTAGACAATAAGGCGTACCAACAGTTTTTGCGCTTAGAAACACCGAGAGTTTTGTCTGATTATTCACCTGTTGCTAACCAGGTTAGTAAGTCAGATGATATTAGTTTAGAAAGTACTCCTTTAGCTGTTTCATTAAATTCACCGGTAAAAATTACCGAACCATTAAATGCGTCTGTAGAAACAGAAGAAAGAGTTATTATACGTGGTACAGTTCCAACTAATACAGATAAGGTTATGGTAACTAGTTTTGATGCTGGTGTTCCAGTTCCTTACATTTTGAAAGAATTTAAACCTGGTTCAGGTAGTTTTATTTACTATGCATCTTATGATGGTTCGAATGGGAATATCGTGCTTGGAAAAAATATATTTGAAGTTAAAGCGATTGATGATTTAGGTAATGAGTCTCTGCCTGCTCGTGTTGAGTTTATTTATAAAGATAAATCTGCATTGCAGCAAACCTCTTCTTCTGTAGATGGTGCGAAGGTAGATTTTCCGCATAAGTCTTCGAAGTTAGAAACGGACCTAGGTTTAACTTTACCAAAAGTTGTGAGTATAAATGATACTCCTTATATAAATGGTTTTGTTTTGACCTCAGAACGTGGTGGTATAGTTGGTCAAGTGCCTGCTGATGCAGATATGGTGGTTGTGAATAATTTTCCTTTAAAGTTTTATAAAAAAGGAAATAGTGAGTTCAACTATATTTTATCTAAAAAGTTTAAGAACTTAAAGGATGGTGATAATAAATTAGAGGTGTATTACGTTAAAAATGGTAAGCGTAGTCCAAGCGCTGTGTTTGTTATTAAGTATCAGGAAAATTAACGTAAGTATTTTTGAATGTTAGCTTCGTGTTCAGCGTTGTTTCTGCCGTAGATGACTTTATCGTTGATTGGTTCTGTGATGTAAAACCAATAATCGGATTGGATAGGGTTTAAAGCAGCAAAAATACTTTCGTATCCGGGGTTGCATATTGGTGTAGGCGGAAGCCCTTTGAGTTTACGTGTATTATAAGGATCGTTTGCTTGAAGGTCTTGAATTGTAATTTCTCTGTTATTTTTTTTGTATAGGAGGGTCGCGTCTATTCCAAGTGGCCAATCGTGTTGTAATCGTTTGTAAATGATGCCAGCAGCTAATTGTTTGTCCTTTTGGGTAATGACTTCTTTTTCTAACATAGAGGCTACTATAATTGCTTCGTAAAGGCTTTGAATTGGAAGTTTTTGAAGTTGTTTTCGATAGTTCTTGGGTAATTCTTGTTGGAATTGCTGAGTCATTTTATTGATAAGGTCTTTACTGTCTATGTATTGATAGGTGTTTGGAAATAAAAATCCTTCTAGTCCTTTAGAGCTTGTTTCTGGTACAATTTGATTAAGATTAGTTTGGCATGTTGATTCAAGACATTTTAAAATTTCTTGTTCTTGAGATTTATTAGAAATTTGTTTGATAGTGAAACCTTCTGGTATAGTCAGAGTTTGATTATTTTGACTTGGTTTATTAAGTAGTTTTAGAATATCTAGGTTGTCCATATCAGAGCTAAGTTCAAATTGTCCTGTATGAATATTTTTATCTAAATTATTTCGGCTAGCTTGAAATAAAAAAACATTTTCAGAGGAAATAATCTCTGCTGATTTGAGTTCTTTTGCGATTGAGCCTAAGTTTTGATTGTTGGCTATGGTAAGGCTGTAGTTCGTTGGTTGATTGGTGTCTAATAAAAGCCACAAAACTAGCACCGCTATGATAAACAGTGGTGCTTTTAATTTGTTTTTTTGTGCTTTAGGTTTTCTTCTATACATATTATTGACCTCCTAACATACCTGGTAAGCCGAGGTCGCCCATGATGTCTTTCATTTGGCTGGCAGCTACTTCTTGTGCTTTTTTTAAACCTTTATTGAACGCTTCTTTTAGGTTTTTGTTTAAATTTTTCGTATTGTAATCTTCAGGTATTTTTACCTCTACGACTTGTTGTTCTCCTGAGAATATGATTATGATTCCTTCGTGTTCAGATTCTATTTGTACTTTTGATAACTGTTTTTGCATTTTTTTGGCTTTTGATCTTAGTTCAAGAAGTTTTTTCATATTTGATAGCATGTTTTCAAAATTAAAGTATTGCTGAGTACATTTTATCACTTTTTACTTGCATTTCAAGTGAGGATTAGGTAAATTGTTTGTGTTTATTTAAAGGATATTATGGATATTGTAATTCAAGCAAAGCCTAGAGATATGGCCGTTTCTGCTAGTCAAGTACGTGCAGAAGGTAATGTTCCTGCTGTTTGTTATGGGCTAAAGAAAGAAAATTTACATGTAGCAATTGAACATGCTGAACTTTTGAAGGCATATCGTATTGCACAAAAAAATACAGTTTTAACTTTGGATCTTGATGGAAAAAAAGTAGAAGTTTTATTTTACAATTTAGATTACGATTACTTGACTGATCGAATAATGCATGTTGATTTTTACTTAATTGACCAAAAAGTCGTTGTAAATGCTGAAATTCCGTTGAATTTTGAAGGAACATCTTTAGCTGTAGTAAATTTAAGTTGTGTTTTGAACCCACTTTTAGATACATTGAAAGTTAAATGTTTACCAAAAGATTTACCACCTGCTATTACAGTCGATATTTCGACTTTAGTTAGTTTTGACTCTGTGATTAGAGTTAAAGATCTAGAATTAGGAGAAGGGATAGAAGTTATTACTCCAGCAGACAGACAGGTTTGTGGTGTGATTGCTCCGCGTGGTGCAAGAAAAGGTGATAATGACGAAGCTGATTCTGATGCTGAGGCATCTACTCAAGAAGCTGGTGCAGAGGCTGCTTAGTTAAATAATAAGCTGTTAATCTGAGTTTTAATAATATTTGAATCAAGGGGACCAAGTTTAATACGGTCTCCTTTTTTTATATTATTTGGTAGTAGTTTTTTTGGCCATTGTAAAATTCCAACTTTTGGATTTTCAAGAGTGTAGTTTTCGTTGTTTTCCTGGGTGATTGTAAATAATATTTCAAAGATTGATAGAGGTTTCGGTGAAGTCATAGATCATGATTTGATTTAGTTGATATTCGTAATAGTAAACGCATTGGCTTTGCTGGCTTGGGAACACTACACTTGGTTTTTCTGGATCTAAAAGGATTAAACCTAGTTGTTCAATTTCAGCCTTGTGGTATGATTTTTTAAATTCAGTGCGGGCTGATTTTAGATCAGCCAGAATTGATTTGACTAATGTTAAAGATGACTCCGCTTCTTGTTTTGTGTATAGTTTGATTTCCATATAATTATTTTATTTGTTTTATTTTTATTTATGAAATCAAAAAGTATAAAAATGCTAGTCAGAAAGCATAATATTTGCTATAATATAGAGAGTAACTATATTTATGACAGAGGAAAAAGATGTTAAAATGTCGGATACTGCCAAAAAAGTCTCCCAGGTCTTAGGGGACCTGAATGAAAAGGAAAGTAAGCAATCTAAATTTAGTAATTTTTTAAAGGAGCTTGATGTATCTAAAAAACAGTTTTTTACTTTTGTTGTCGTTTTGTTAGTTTTTGTTGTAATTGTAGTTTATAGTTTTTTTGCAATATTTAATTTGTTTAAACCAGAATCTGAAGAAGTAGATTTTAGAGCTGAAAAATCTACCGAAAAATTAGTTGAGGATAGGAAGATCGAACCTACCGTTCAAAAAAATATATTGCCTAAGGATTTAGTTCAAGTGAATTTGAAGTTTGATTTTTTAAATCTTCCACTGACTTTAGGTTCTAAAATTTCTGATCAGGTGAATTTAGATTTCCATGCCCGAATATTTTCTGAATTGAAAGCTTTACATGAAGTTGATGTATTTGCCTATTTAGATAATTTTGACAATAGACACTTGGCATTTGATGAATATGTTAAAAAATTGGAGGCTGGATTGGCTAAAGTCGGAGTGCTTTTATCAGACTTGCAACGTGAAATGGCTGTTTTGGAAGCTAGTATTGCTGAGTTAGAGTTAAAGGCTAAAGATGCAGAAAGTGAATTTTTTCAAGCCTCTGATGATTTATTAGTTGGTAAAATTGATAAAAATTTGTTATTATTTCAGAGTCTTAACATTCGTATTGCAGAGTTAAAGCCTCTTTTGAAGAGTCGCCAGATCTTTGTTAAACGATATGAGGATGTTTTAGAACTAGTTCCAGAAAAATTAGCGTCTGTGAAAGCGAACGAAGAGGCTTTAGTAAAAGCAGTAAAAATCCAGAACGTGAATAATTTTGATTTAAATTTAATTCAGCCTTAAATGCGCACTATCGATGACGTGTTGAGCAGAGTTCAGGAGTTGGATTTGGGCTTTGATACAACAAGAATAAACTTTGCTTACCAGTATGCAAAGGTGGCTCATGAGGGTCAAAAACGTTTTTCTGGAGAAGAATACATTACTCATCCCTTGGAGGTGTCTTATCGGGTTTTAGACTTTTATCCTGATGAAGACATGGTAGTGGCTGCTCTTTTGCATGATGTTTCTGAGGATACGGATTATACGTTGGATGATATTGAGGGTAAGTTTGGTCCAGCTGTAAGGAATTTAGTATATGGTTTAGAAAAATTATCAAAGGTCCGCTCTAGTTTGAATGAGCCAGAAATTGAAAATTTGAGAAAAATGTTTTTATCAATGGCTGCAGATATTCGAGTTATTATTATTAAACTGTGTGATCGTTGGCACAATATGGAAACTTTAGAGCATGTGAGGCCAGAAAAACAAAAACGTATTGCTTTAGAAACGATGCAGATTTATGCGCCGATTTCTTCGCGTTTGGGTATTTTTAAGTTAAAAGGTGAGTTAGAAGATTTGTGTTTTCGCTATTTGAATCCGCAGATGTATGATTTGATCAAAAACCAGTTAGATGAATATTTGAAAAGATCGAAAACTTTTATTGCCGAAGAAAAAGAAGTCTTGCAAAAATTTTTAAAAGACCAGGGTTATGAATGTGAAGTTTTGGCTCGGGTTAAAAATATGTATTCTATTTTTAAAAAGTTAAAAAAGAAAGGTCGCTCCACAATTGCCGATTTGTATGATATTATTGCTTTTAGAATTATTTTAAATGATTCTGACATTTCAAAACTTTATCAATTGCTTGGTGTGATTCATAATAGATTTGTTCCAATTCAAGAAAGATTTAAAGATTACGTCGCGATGCCGAAACCAAATGGTTATCAGTCTTTACATACTAGTGTTGTTGGGCTTGGTCCAAAAGGTTTTGAGAAGCCAGTTGAAATTCAGATTAGAAATAAGCAAATGCATATTGAGGCAGAATTTGGAGTCGCTTGTCATTGGCGTTATAAAGAGAGTAAAAACTCTGAGAGTCCTGATAGGAGTTTTAGTTATAAAACTAACTGGATAAAATCTCTAATAGATACTGAACATGATTTAAAGAATAATAAAGAGTTTTTAGAGTATCTACATATTGATGCCTTAAACGATAGGATTTTTATTTTAACTCCTGATGGACACGTGAAAGATTTACCAAAGGGCGCAACTCCGGTTGATTTTGCTTATACAGTTCATACCGATTTAGGTAATATGTGCTATATGTCAAAAGTTAACGGTTCGGTGGTACCTTTGGACTATGAGTTAAAAAATGGTCAAGTGGTTGAGATTTTAACTCGTAAAAATTCGCATCCGAATCGTTACTGGTTGTCGTTTGTAGTTACTTCTTCGGCCCGACAGAAAATAAAAGCCTATTTACGTTCTATGGATAAGGCTAAAAATATTAAATTGGGTCGAGAAATTTTAAATAAAGAATTGCAAAGATTTGGTAAGCCGGTCTTAGGTTCGGATTTGAAGGTTTTGAAAACTATAACAGATAATTATTTGCAAAATTATGATGCGGATACAATTTTAGAAGAACTTGGGTACGGTCGATTGAGTGTTGGTCAGGTTATGAAGGAACTCTACCCAATGTCGGTGATAGCTAAGCAGGCTCGTGAACCTTTATTGCTTGATAAAAAAGACGTTATTAATCTGGTTTTAGACTTTAAGGTTTCAGGTTTTTCTGGTATGCCTTTTAGGTTAGCAAATTGCTGTAAAGATCTAAAGAAGGGTGACCCTATAATGGGTTATGTAGCTTCTGGTAAGGCTATATCTGTTCATAAAAAAGCCTGTAAGGTTCTAATTGATTTGAATAATGATTTTAAAATCCCAATTTTTTGGAGCAATGTCGAAAAACGTCCTAATTACTATGTAAATATTTGTATTGAACTTGAGGATAGGCATGGATTTTTATGTGATGTTACTAGGGTTATTTCGGAAGAAGAGGTAAATATTAACGATATTTCTCTTCAGAAGTCAACTGAAGTAATTAAAGAAGGGTACAAGATGCGTTTATTGGAATTGGAGGTTCAGTGTTTTGAGCAGCTAGATAGGATTATGCGTAAGATCGGTAAAATCGAAGGTGTGATTAAAGTGTCGGTTGTCACCTAGTGGGAAATATATTTAAACCAGCAAGTATGTTTTTGATATTTTTTGGTACTTGATAGTTGAGCTGATTAATAGCGATATTTTGTAGGATCTCCCAGCTTTTTTTACAGTCCTCTGAGTTTAGTTTTAGTTTTTCGTTGAATTCATAATTGTCATTATGGAGGTAGAAGCGTATGGTTTTTGGTAGTTTGGGATGGTCTGTGAGTAAACCTTGTTGTTGTAAAAATTTACTCATAAAGATCAACAGTTGTTTGCCGTTGTAGTTTTGAGCTTGATTTAAATAGTTTAGTAATTTCCAGAGAGTTGGGTCGGCTTCTGGTAGGTTTTTCCAGAGAAAATGACAGATCAAGTCTTTTATGCTCAAGCCCAAGAGATCTAATTTGATACTAGCAAATTTGGTGTTTTGGCTGTTTTGTAGAGAGTAATATTTAGAACCAAGATAGAATTGGCCTTGAGTAATGTTTAGTTCATTTAAATGGGCCATTTTGTAGGATGTGATTTTGCGACTATAGGGAGCTTTGAAGCTGAAGTTGCCAAGTTTGTATCCATAGGCGTTTACTATGTAATGTTGTTCTGAGTATTCTGTTTTTTTGAGAATGATAATTTGATCTTGTTCGAATTTATTCATGCACAAAAGTTTGTTTTGTCAGATGGTACTCGACTATAATATAACTTGTTGTTAGGCTGATACTTGTGCACAGTATAAATTGAATTATCCAGTAGTTAAAGTTAAGATATTTAGTAAGTTGGATCGGTACTAAAGCGTCTGCGGTAAATATTAGAAAGCCTCCAATTAGAAAGCTTAAGCAAGCTAAGAAAAAACTCTCTAGCATGAATGGTTTGCGAATAAAGTCGAAATGTGCACCGATTAATTGTTTGATTTTGATTTCTTTGTGTCTTTCTAATAAGCTTAAATGAATGATATTAAAAATAATTAAGCTGAGTACGATAATAAATGTGAGTAAGGTCCAGATTAGAATTTGTTGAGTTGTTGATTGAAAACTAAAAAAATTAGCGCGGACTTGATTGCTACTACTTTGAATTTGATTTTCTAGGATTAGTCCTGCGTCTTTGGAGGAGTTTAGTTGTTCTAAAATAGCTTGTTGTGCATTAAGATTTTTGGTTTGGATTTTCAGTAACTGGGGAAGAGGATTGTCTAAGGAATAATTTTGGTAAAATTCGATTTGGTTAGGGAAGATTTTTTCTAAACTTTCTAAAGCTTGGGCCGATGAAATATATTCGATTTTTTGAATATCGTATTGGTTTTCAAGTTCCATTTTAATTCTTTGGATGTCTTGGAGCTCGGTATTTTGTTTGAAGTAGATTTGGAGGTCAAAGTTTTGACTGATTTCGTTAAGTTTTGCTTGGGAGCCCTGGTAGAATGCAAACGCAATAGCTAAAATTAGCATACTAAAACCTATAGTGGCTGCAGCTAAGAATTGGCGAAATTGATGGTTGCGAAAGTTATTTAGGCTTTCTTTGAGATGTTGCATAAAATCGAGGTTTTAAAAATGTGGGGTTTGAAGCTTTTTAAGCGAATAATTTGGGTGTCAGGAAACTTTTGTTGGAGTTTTGTAATGTCGGCTTTTTGGTCGTATCCAAGAGCAATTATGTCTGGTTGGTTTTGTTCTATAACTTTATATATATTATGTTTGTCTCCTAGTATTGCTTGGTTCACTACGTTGATTTTGCGAATTTTAAGTAGCCGAATACTTTCTGGGTCTTTACTTGTTTTGTTTTTGAATTTTTCTACGTTACAGTCTCTGGCTATCACAACTGTTAGGTGGTTACCAAGTTTGCTAGCTTGATTTAAAAAATCTATATGACCCGGATGTAGGATGTCGAAGGTACCAAAACAAATAGTTTTCATTGGGCGAGAGGTAAATAATGTTCAAAAAAGATGTCGAATGTTAAGCATAACGTTAATATTGTAATTATTAGTGCGGTAAAAAAAAAGTCGAATTTGCTTGAATTTTGGTTTTTGTAAAGTTTTTTGATTTTAATGTGTGACATAACAAAGCATAAAAAAGCTGCCAGAAAGGGTATGTCTAACAAGCGATTGGTTAAAAAGGCAGTTTTTAAAAATTGATTTTGTGCGTATAGGAGTCCGCTTAAAAAATGCAGTGGCCCTAGTAAGCACATAAAGAATAGGCTTACGTCGTTGAGGTTGTTATAAAAGCGTATTTGCGTCAATTTGCGCATGAATAAAATTAGTGTTTATATTATAGGAAATTTTTTTAGATTTGTAAATTTCTTTCTATTTTCAAACTTGCCTTTTTTTAGATTTGTAGGTTTACTTTTGAGGTTGAATTCGCTAGAATATGGGTGCTTAATTTTTATTTATGATAACACGAGAACAAGTTTTAAAGATCGCTCGTCTTTCTAAATTTGATTTAACTGAACAAGAGATTGAAATGTATCAAAAGCAGTTATCGGAAATTTTAGGATTTGTTGATCAATTAAACGAAGTTGATACTTCTGAGGTTGAACCTACGTTTCAAGTTACTGGTTTGTCCGGAGTTTGTCGTTTGGATGAGGTTACTGAATCTCAAGCGAGTTTTACAGATTTATTGAATGTTACGGATCTACCTAAGGTGGCTCATCAAATTTTAGTTAAAAAGGTATTATGATTTTAGAAAATTTTACAATCGCCTCACTAAAAGAGGCTTATAAGAATAATAAATTTACAGTTACTGAAGTTGTTCAAGCATATTTAGATAGAATTAATGAGCGTAATAAGCTTACTAATACTTATGTTTTAATTGCGGATGAATTTGCTTTGAAACAAGCTAATGCTCTAGATGAAGCATGGCAGCAAGACGCTAGTTTAGTTGATAAGTTGCCGCTATTTGGTGTACCAATGGGTGTGAAAGATAATTTTACAACTCAAGGTTTAGAAACTACAGCTTGTTCGAATATATTAAAAGGATACGTACCTCCATTTAATGCACCTTGTGTTGATAAGTTATATGCGGCTGGGGCAGTTTGTTTAGGTAAAATTAATACTGATGAAATGACCTGTGGTGCTTCTACAGAAACTTCCTGTTTTGGAGTGACCAAGAATCCTTATGATCACGAACGTGTTTCTGGAGGTTCATCTGGAGGTTCGGCCTCTATGATTTCTGAAAATCTTGGAGTTTTTTCGACTGGAACAGACACTGGGGGGTCGATACGGTTGCCAGCTAGTTTTTGTAATGCCTTTGGTGTGAAGTGTACTTATGGTCGTGTTTCGCGCTCGGGAGTTCTGTCTATGGCCTCTAGTTTAGATACTGTAGCTCCTTTAACAAAAACAGCCTTAGATGGTGCGATTGTATTGAATGTAATGGCTGGAAAATGTGATAAAGATGCAACTACGATTGAAACTACAGAAGATTTTACTTCAGAACTTGGAATGGAGCTGAAAGGTTTAAAGATCGGAGTTCCAAAAGAATATTTTGAACATGGTACCGATTCTGAAGTTTCTAGTTTGGTTCGTAAAGCTTTAGACTTTTATAAATCGCAAGGTGCAGAGCTTATAGACTTAAGTTTGCCGATGACTAAATATGGTGTCGCCGTTTATTATATAGTTTCACCTTCAGAAGTAGCTACTAATATGCAGCGATACGATGGTATTAAGTTTGGACAAATAGCCTCTGATGCTGAGAATTTAGATGATTTTTATAAGAAGGTGAAATCTCGAGGTTTTGGTCCTGAAATGAAACGTCGGATTATGGTAGGTAACTATGTTTTGTCTGCAGAAAGTTATGAAGCCTATTATATTAAAGCTCAAAAGGTTCGAACTCTAATTATTAATGAGTTTGCAGATGCTTTTCAAAAATGTGATGTACTTATGGCACCAGTGGCTGCTACTGCTGCCTTTAAAATAGGAGAAAAAGCTGGTGACCCTGTCGCGATGTATACTACTGATGCCTTAGCTATTCCTTCGGCTATTGCTGGTTTGCCTGGAGTTTCCGTTCCAGCAGGGTTTACAGAAGCTGGTTTACCGGTAGGTTTGCAAATACTAGTTGCCCAACGCAAAGAAGCGTTAATGTTTGGGGTTGCTAAGGCCTTTGAAGATGCAACTGAGTATTATAAAAGAGTTCCGGCTTAATATTTTAATTAGAATAAAATGAAAAATAAATTTGTGATACTTTTTTTCGTATTAGTTTTGATCCTCGGTGTTTGGTATGTTCGTGTCTCTAATGATTTCCAAGATGATTCCAGTTTGCAAGAATCTCTTGAGCAATCCGTGTCTTTGGATGTTCCTATTCTTGTCGATACAGGTGAAGATGGTGTGTATTTTGTATCTACTAATGCTGAGCCTAAAGTTATGTTTTCAGGTCAGCAGTTGAGTTATCAGCAGGTCCCTTTAGATGCTACCTCGGTTGGCTTAGCTACTAGTTTGCAGCAGGATCGTTTTATGTATAAGGTAGCGTCTGAGCAATTTTCTGCGGAGACTTTATCTTTGTCTTTGGATGTAGATGGACATAAACTACAATTTGATAACCCGAATGTTTTAGACCTTAGGATAGAGCGTAAACCGAATGAAAGAAAAGTTTTGTTGTGGACGAATAAAGATATTAGTTCAGATTTTGCTAAGTATATTAAAGTAGAACCTTCAGAAAAATTAATTTTTACTAAAGTTGAAAAGTCTCCAGGCTTGATTGAAGTTGGAATGCGAAATGTAAAAAATATTCCATATCGTTTAACCTTGGGTAAGGGAGTGTTTTCTGATTATAGTCAGTCTAAAAGTTTGGTTTTAGGTCCTTTTAATGTGAATAATGTTCGGTATGATTTTAAAAAATTGATACATATTAATGATATTAAAAATGAATTGAATTATTACGTGCAAAATGCTGCAGCTATGAACTTGAGTTTGTATAAATTTGGGAGTTTTCAAGATTTTTATAATGCCTATGTTAGTTTGCAAAGTGGTAAGATTCGAGAATTGTTAGAAACCTATAATTTAAAAGAGGTTAGAAATCTTAGCTTGAATTATGATAAGCGTAATTCGAAAATTGATTTTTCTGAATTAACAGAGGATGGTTTTTATTTGATTCGTAATAAAGATGCATATGGTTTTGTACAAAGAGTAGATTTTGATTTTTATTTTTCAAGATCTCAAGATGCAATGAACTATATGGTCTATGATTTAGAAAGATCTGACTTTAGGAATTTTAACTTAGATTTTTTTGGAACTACTAAGTCTTCTAAAAATAAGGTTGTCAGTCATGATTTTACTAGTGAGGTTCAGATAGATCCTCATATGCAGGCATTGTATCAGTTTGATGTGGATGGCAGAAAGTTTTTGTTAGGTGATTATATTTCTTTTGGTAAAGATTATGATGATTTTTACTCACATCTATTTTTAGATAAGCCAAAATATAAATTTGGTGAACGAGTGAAGGGGAATATTTTTGTTGGAAATTTTCAAAAAGATTTAGGTAATAATAATTTAGTGATGCGTGTGACTGAGCGATTTCCAAGCAAACACAGTTTGCATGATGTTGGTTTAGTGGATGAGCAAGAATTAAATTTAAATAGTTTTGGAGCTACAGATTTTGTTTTTGATATACCTAAAGCTTTGTCTTCGCGACGTATGAATTTAAATGTGAATTTTTATTGGAAGGATCAATTGTTACGTTCTCATTATTTACAATTAACCAATGAAGATAAGGCGCAATCTTTAATTTCTGGGAATTTTGATAAGTCTTTTTATGTCTTGGGCGACAAGTTGAATTTAAGTTTGCAGACTGCCTTATATAATGGTGAACCAAAGCCGAATACAGAATTTCAGGTTAGGAGCATGTCGAATTTTAATCGGGATGAGCGTGGGAAAGTTTTTAGTACTAATGCAACTGGAAAGTTTACAAAAGAATTTGATCTGAATACTTCTCCGGCTTTGTATAGGAATATGTATTCTCCAATACATAGTGTGAATGCTTGGTTTGAAGTTATGGATTCTAAGGGGGAAAATACCTCTAAATCATTAAGGGCTCCGTATTATGTTTCGCTTTTAAAGTTGAATTATCCATCTGATTTACGATTTGATTCTAATAATTTTGATTTAAAGTTTAAGGCTAATGAGCTTATTCCTGGAAAAATTGAAAATATTGGAGCTCCAATTGAGAATAAAGAGTTTCAAGTAAAGGTTTTTGTGGATGGAGAGTATTTGCCAGAATATAATGAGGTTTCTGAGCCAGTATCTCTAATAGTTCCTAAGGGTGATTCATTGGAAGACTTAATGTCAGAGGAAGCGGATATGCCTATTTATGAACTTTCAGATGCTGAAATTCCCTTTAATGTTGCACAGGAGATTCGTATTAATTCGAATGCTAAATCGTTAAAAAGGATTGGGCCGATTAGGCTTTCGAATCGTTTGATTTATGATAAGCGGATTAAAACTGATGGAAACGGAGAGTTTAAAACTCAAATTCAAGTTTTTGATAACCCTGATGTTTTGCAAAAATTTAAGTATTTATCTTTGCATATAGAAGTAGGTTTTGATGAAGATGGTTTAAATAAATCTTATAAAAACACTTATCGATATCGAACTGATAAGTTTGATGATCATCGGCAATATTATAATTCTTTAGAGCTTGTGAGTTTGAATGGCAAGGCCGTTGAGCAAGGTGGTAAGTCAATTAATTATAAATTGGGTGATAAGCTAGTTTATAGGGTGAAAGGTTTTAATTCCAAGTCGAAATACTTTTTATTACAAAAAGATGCAGGTGGTTTGCGGGTTAAAGCTCTGAATTCTGCAAGTTTTGGGTTAGATGTAACTAAGAGTTATTTACCACACTTTAAAGTGGCTGTATTGGAGGTTCGGCAAGATCATGAG
>JAAZXH010000005.1 GCA_014240275.1 Candidatus Peregrinibacteria bacterium | reverse complement strand
ATTGTGATTGAAATTTATCATAGAGTTTGTTTTTGGGTATATGGTTTAAAATATGTGGTTCGTTCTCAGTATGTGGTTTTAGATAGACATCGCTTGAAGAAATTGAATTGGCGCCAAAAACTACACTGTGTGTATTGTGGATATGCGAATGGCTTGTTGGCCTATGCTTTGGAAATCGCAAATCAAACCGAAGTTTTTTGGTGTGGAATAAAGCATAATGCTAAGGTTAAGCAGCGTCATCACCGAAACTTTGATGATTATCAGGATTATATGTAAATTTTTATATGGCTCGCAAGAAATTACTTATGGGAGAAGTCGCCAGAGATTCGGATTTAGTTTTTAATACCCCGGCCAGCTTTCTTGAATTTTTTCATCAAATAAATTGTGAAATTGTTTTAGAGTTGGCTTGTGGTAAGGCCGCTTATGTTCGAGAGTTGGCTAAGCGTTATCCCAATAGGTTTTTTATTGGAGTTGATGTTAAAGCTGATCGAATCGGTTATGCAGTTGAGAGAGCGCGTGAAGAGCGTTTGGATAATGTAGCATTTTTAAATATTCGAATCGAAGATTTAGCTGATTTTTTTCCGGAGAATTCAGTTTCTGAAATTTGGATCACTTTTGCAGATCCATTTTTAAAGCCTTCTAAATCTAATCGTAGGTTGACTGCTCCAGGGTTTCTTGAGATTTATTCTAAAATATTAAAGACTAAGGGTTTGTTACATATGAAAACAGATAGTGATTTATTGTATGAGTTTAGTATAGAATCTTTAACAGCTAATCCAGATTTTGATATTTTGGCTGTTGCAGATGATTTATACTCTGTGGATGATTTGCCTCTAGATTTGGTTATTCAAACTCCTTTTGAGCAGAAACATTTAAAAAACAATTTAACTATTAAATATGTCTTATCCTTACGAAAGCCAGAGAGTAACTGTGGAAATTGCAGCTGCTGCAATTAATGATTTAAAAGAAATTATTGCAATTCCAAGTTTAAGTACTGATGTTAAATATAAAAAAGATTGTGAGCGTATGGCTTTGTGGTTGCAAGATTTTTTAAAGAAGATCGAATTTGAAGTTAAGGTTTGTGAAACTCCAATGATGCCAATTGTATATGCAGAAAAAATTGTTGACCCTGACTTACCAACGATTTTAATTTATGGTCATTATGATGTTATGCCGGCTAGTGAGCCTGGGTGGAAATCTGATCCTTTTGAAGTCTTAATTAAAGGAGGTAAGTTGTTTGGTCGTGGTACCTCTGATGATAAGGGGCAGGTTTTGATTCAGCTCTATGCTTTACGATTGTTGCATGAGGAAGGCTTTAAGGGAGTAAATTTTAAATTGATTTTGGAAGGAGAAGAGGAGTCTGGTTCTGAAAATTTGGAACCATTTATTCTGCAGAACTTAGATAAGTTAAAGTCAGATGTGGTTGTTGTTTCTGATACCACTTTGGCTACGGAAGATATTCCAGGCGTTACCAGCAGTGTGAGGGGTTCTATTTTGTGTGAAGTAGCTTTAAAAGTTGCCAAGCAAGATATGCATTCTGGGGTATTTGGAGGTATGGTTGTGAATCCTGCAAATTTGATGGCTAATTTAATAGCTGAGGTAAAGTCTTTTGATGGCAGGATTCAAATTCCTGGTTTTTATGATGACGTTAAGGAGTATTCTGCAGAATTTCGTAAGGATTTAGAAATAGTAGATAAGTTGTGTTTCTCCAAGGAAGTTATGGCTAATTTTGAAATAGTGAAAAACCCTCAAGAGTCAGGATATACTGCTTTTGAAGGAGCTACTATACGTCCGAGTTTTGATATCAATGGAATGGTGTCTGGTTTTATTGAAGAAGGTGCCAAGACGATTGTACCTAGTAGCGCCAATGCTAAATTTTCATTTCGCTTAGTGGCTAATCAAGATCCTGCAAAAATAATGCGTGATTTTAAGATTTTTATTAAGTCTAAAGTACCTCATGGAGTTGAGTTAGTTTTGACTGAGCATGGTGAGTATCTGCCTTATGCAACTGATGAAGATAGTCCATATTTAAATTCTGCTTTAGAAGTTTTAGAGGACATTTTTGTTAATAAAGCTTATCTTGTACCTTGCGGTGGTAGTATACCAATTGGAGCTTTGTTTAAGGAGGCTTTGCAAATTGAAACTATATTTTTAGGTTTTGGTTTAGAAACTGATAATATTCATGGTCCAAATGAGCATATTAGTATCAAGAATTTTTTGCGTGGTATGGACGTGTTGTGTGAGTATTATAAAAAAATTGCCTCGATATAAATTAACTTATATCAGAGAGCAATAATTCGAGGACATCAAATTAACCCCACAGATGTCCACTAGATCAATTTACATGATAAGGGTTTGAATGTCAAATATACCTTTTACATTTTTTTAGTAATGTGTTATAATTAGTAGATGTTTTAATGTTTGATTGAATGATCAATTATCCAATTACTTTTAAACAGACTGTAAGTGCTCAAAGTACTAAGCCTTGGAAAGCTGAATTGCTAGGTAAAAATTTAAATTTTTTACCGGTTGATATTCCACGTGAATTTGGAGGTACTAACATTGGTTATGCTCCAGAAGATTTTTTTGCTGCTGCAATTATGAACTGTTTTGTAGCTACTTTACAATATTTGATTCCTAGGTCTGGTTTGAGTTTTGATAGCTTACAGATGCAGGGATCCTTAATTGTGGATAGGAGCGATGATGGTAAGGTTGATATGGAAGTTATGCAATTAGATTTGAAGTTATTTGCTCCTTCAGATCCTGAGCGGTTTGTAAATTTGATACAGGAAGTAAAAGCCAATTGTCTGATTTGGAATTCTGTTAAGACTAAAATTGAATTAAATTATGAGTTACTATGTTAAGTTTTTTTAGAGATTTACAAAATTCGAAGCAAAGATCATATGCTATTTTATTAGTCTCGGTTGTTTTTTCAATTATTTTGGCTTATTTTGGTTTTGTTACTCAGCAAAATACTATTGATTCTTTAGAGTTGCGTTTGGCAGAAAGTCAAAATAAGATTGCCTTGGGGGTTGATGAGTCGAGACGACAATTACCTTTGTTAAAACATGAAATTAATGAATTCTTTCAGCTTTTAAATAAAAAGTTAGATTCTAGTATTGTTTACTACGATATGGTTAGTTCTCAGGAATTTCAATGTAAAGGTTTTGAATTTTGGAAGATAACCTTATTGGGTTTAGAAGATTCTAGGGTAGAATTATTAAAAGTTTTAAACACGGAAGTTAAAACTCGCGAAGAGTTTGAACAAACTTGTGGCTTTGCTAGTCAGGACTTTGTAGCTGAGACTGCAAAACATAATTTTTGGTACTTGAGTTTTTGTGAATCAGGTTTGTGTGATAAACTTTTTTAGTTTGGATAACTGCTTAGGTGTTTTAGTATAAAGGTAAGTCTTTCTGAAATTGCCATTTTTGGTACATCGATAATTTCGTAGCCTAGATCTGCGTAAACTTGACGTATGCAGCTACCTAATTTTTCGGCTTGCTCTGGTGTTTCTTTTCTTTGATCGTCAGTTTCATAAATTTCTTCCCAGAATGGTAGGAAAAATACTGGGTTGGAATATGTGAATTGTTTGTGTTTTTTGTCTAGCTTTCGAGGGATTGGTATGTTGTTAACAAGCAGGTAGGCTTTTCCGTCGTGTAGTCCTCGGTCGTAAAAATTGATACCTTCTTGTGCATCAAACCATTGTTGTTTACGTCCACTATAGATTTCTCGATTAAAGGCTTCTACGTCTTTCCATGGTAGTACGTCTGATCCTTCTTCTAGGCTTTTTTGGATTAATTCTCGGGAATATTCTCGAAAAACGTGATAGCCTTTTGCGGCTAATTGGTCAATTATAGTTGTTTTCCCGCTGGATGGACCACCAACGATTAAAATTCTACGTCTCATGACGGTAATTTATATATGATGATTTGATTGTAGTTTTTTTGTTAGACGATGTCAAACGCGCTTTATATATTGACTATTGCCAGCTTTCTGTTATTGTGTAAAAAAATAATATCTACTTTTACATTGTTTAAAGAATTTTTGTCTATCGTATCTCAAACTAACGGTTTAAGTTTGTCTGATACTATTGATTTATTATTGGAAGAAGACGGTTTAAGTCCTGATGATCAAATTCAAATTTTAGAATTCAGAGATTTGTTACAGGCTTTTTTGATTAATAAGGTCTCAATTGAGACCTTATTTAACCATTCTATCGGAAGAGTTTTGTTTGAGTTTTTTAAAAATTTTCCTATATCTTTTGCTGAGAAGCATATTCATTTGTCTGGTTCTTTAGCTCCAGAATTTGTTTGGCCAAGATTAAAAGTCTTGCTAGAGGGAGTAAATGGTGATGCGGTATTAGCTAAAATACGTGAAGTGTATGGTAAAGATGTGTTGATTGATTCTGTAGAGTCAGTTCAAAAATTAATTGAATTAGATGATGAAGGTGATTTTGCGAAATATTTAAGGATTTTGTTTTTGCCTAAAATTGTTTTGAATTCTTACCAAGCTCATCGTGAGGCTGCTTATTTTATGGCTAAGGATATGTATGATAAGTATAATGTCGCGAGTTTGACTTTAAAGTTTACTTTATCACGTTCTACTAAGATTAAGGGAGAGCAAGTTCCGGGTTTGGAGAATTTAACCCCAGATGATGTGGTTTTGGGTTTGTATGATGGTTATATTGATTATCAAAAAGAGAATCCAAAATTTCGTTTTACGTTGTCGCCATCGTTTCGTAAGGAGTTAGATTTTTTTGATGCTGATTTGTTTGATTCTAAGAAGATAGCCTTTGAAGCTCAAGTTTTGTATTTAGTAGATTTTTTAAAACGCCACCCACATTTAAAAAATGTGTTATGTGAGGTTGATACGGTTGGAGATGAAAAATCTTTATATCGTAAGTCGCATTTTGAGCAAATGAGAACAGGTTTTCGTAAATTACAGTATTTAGGTTTTCAAGTTAAAAGTCATCATGGTGAAACTTGGAAAGTGTTAAGAAAGGGTATTCAAGCTGTAGATAATGCTATGAATATTTGGCATATTGATACTCTGGAACATGGTTTGAGTTTGGGAGTTAATCCAAATTATTATTACCATAGAATTTTGCAAGAAGTGATTAGCGAAAATATGCATGGTAGACCTTTAGAACAAGGTATTAATTTGTTAGAAATTGAAGATATGCATGGTGTGCCACCTCAGGTTTTAGATAAATTAAAAAAAGGAGAACTTTTAGATGATTTGCAAAAGCAAAAATTAATGAAGATAAAATTTCATCATGCAAGAGAAATGGAGCATTATCAGCATGATGTTTTGAACCGTATGATTAATAAAAAAGTTGGTTTGGTGGCACTTCCATCGAGCAATTTAAAATTAACTGGTAGTTTAGCTGATCATAAAGATCATCCGTTTTCTTGGTGGGAAAAAAAGGGTGTAAAGTTAGGAATTGGAACTGACAATTACATAACCTTAAAAACTAATTTTATACAAGAGATGATGATACTTTTGTTTTCAGAACCTAATGATTTAAAGATTACTAAATTATTGATGGTTGCTACCCAGGAAAAAAACAGAGCTGTAATTAGTAATGCATTATGGCAGATGCGGAAAGCATATATAAAATAATATTGAATTCATATATAATAATTATGATTTAATGTAAATTTATGAAAATTGCAATTTTGTCTGGTAGCCATCGAGAAGCTGAGACACATAGAATCGCTCATTTTATTGAAGATAAGTTAAAGGCTGAATTTAAGGTAGAAACCTTTTTATATTCCTTAGCAAATAATCCTATGCCTTTATGGGATGAGTCGGCTTGGGATGATTCTTCTGAAGTACTTCAGAAATTTGTTTCACCCTTGGTTTCGGAATTAGAAGCTTGTGATGCTTTGATAGTTTGTGTTCCGGAGTGGGCTGGTATGGCACCTGCTGGTTTAAAGAATTTACTTTTGTATTTAACAGGCGGTTGTGTGGCTTTTAAGCCTGCTTATTTAGTTGGTGTGTCTTCTTCGCGTGGTGGATCTTACCCAATTGCTGAGTTGAGAATGTCTTCTTATAAAAATTCTCAAATTTTTTATTTACCTGAACATTTAATTGTACGCGATTGTGAACATATGTTTCATGATGATTCCGACGATGTTTATGTGCGCGAACGTTTAGATTATGGTTTAGGGATTTTGCTGGAGACTGCAAAACTATTGCAACCACTACGGAATTCTGGTTTGATAGATTTGGAAAAATATCCATATGGTATGTAAATTTTGTTTATGAAAATAGAGCGGGTGTGCTCGGGAGTAGTCAAATGCTCTAGTGAGCATGAAGGAAAAAATATTTTGGTTTTAGGTGGTGTGCATGGAGATGAGTTATGTGGTGTGTTTGCAATTAGGCGTTTATTGCAGGAGTTTAATGAAGAAATTTTGTCATTAAAAAATGGTTCAGTGACTTTCGCTTATGGTAATTTAGATGCTATTGTTGCTAAGCGTAGATTTATAGATGTGGATTTGAATCGTACGTTTTCGGAAAAAGCTATTTTAGATGATACTCTAGAGGCAGGTAGAGCGTTTGATTTAATGCCGTTTTTTCATAAAATGGATGTAGTTTTAGATATTCATGCTACGGCAGTTGTTTCGGAAGATTTTATAATAGCGCAAGGATCTTGTGTAGAATTAGCACGTGCTTTATCGCCAACTTATGTTGTTTCTGGTTGGAATAAGTTTAGTTCGGTGAGTGGTGATGCAGCAGGTTATGCTAATAGAGTTGGTGCTATTGGTTTAACTTATGAGGCTGGGCAAATTAATACTCAAGGTAGCAAACGTAGAGCTTATGACATGATATTAAAGCTTTTGCATGTAACAGATATGCTGGATGCAAAAGTGACTTTTGTTCCTTTTGTGGATTGTTTTGAGTTGCAACATGTTATTTATAAGTCATCGGATGAATTACGTTGGAAGTTTCCAATAAGTAATTTTGATGAGTTTGCAAAATATGATTTATTGCTTGAGTATGATGATTTGCAGATTAGAGCACCTTATGATTGTTTTTTAGTTTTACCAAAGGCGGTTGAGTCTGTTCGTATTGGTGGTGAATTAGGTTTTTTAGCTTTGCAAAAATAACTACTTGAGTTAAAATTGTTTTGTTTTAACCCCCTGTATAAAATGGTAAAATTATACGATAATATTCCATTGGTAGATTTGTCTATGATGGATGGTGATGATGCTTCCAAGAAGCAATTTGCAAAAATGCTTGGAGAAGCCTACGAGAACTTTGGATTTGTAGCCGTTGTAAATCACGGTTTATCGGACGAAATGCAAGATAAGTTATATACTTTATGGAAGGATTTTTATGCTTCAGATATGCAAGAAAAATTAAAATTAGCACTACCTGATAATCAATATCAAAGAGGTTATACTCCACCGCAATCTGAGCAAGCTGTTGGTCATGATGTACCGGATGAAAAGGAGTTTTATCATGTTGGTCAGTCGGATGAAGTAATAGATGCGGGTGGTTACAATTATTTACGAAATGTTTGGCCAGAAAATGTACCAGAGTTAAAAGAGCTATCTTTAGAAGCTTTTAAGATTTTAGAGAATTCTGCAGCTAAGATGTTGCGAGGTATTGCAATTTATTTAGATTTAGATGAAAATTATTTTCAAGATAAGGTGATTGGTGGTAATAGTATTTTACGACCGATTCATTACTATCCAGTTGATCCTGATAAAGTAGATGAGGATGCAATGCGGGCAGCCGAGCATGGAGATATTAACTTTATTACTTTGTTAATGGGAGCTTCAGCTGGTGGTTTGCAAGTTTTGCGAGCTGATGGTAAATGGATAGATATTACAGTTGTACCTGATGCTTTAGTTTGTAATGTAGGTGATATGTTAGATCGTTTAACTAATCATAAATTGAAGTCTACTTTGCATAGAGTGATTATGCCTCCGAAAGAAGAAATGCATAAGCCGCGTTATTCCATGCCATTTTTTATGCATGCTAAGAGTGATGTTAATTTAGAATGTTTGCCTAATTGTGTCGATGCGGATAATCCAAAGCGTTATGAAGATACAACGGTTGGAGAGTTTTTGACCGAACGTTTGGCTCAGATAATGAAAAAATAGATGAAAAAGGATTTATCTCATTTGTCAGAATTGCAATATAAGGTAACTCAAGAGGCGGCGACTGAGCCGCCTTTTTCTGGAGTTTACGATGATTTTTTTGAAGATGGTGTTTATAAATGTGTGGTATGTCGTGAAAAACTGTTTGAGTCTCATGCAAAATTTGATTCAGGTTGTGGATGGCCAGCTTTTTTTAAGTCTGTTTCTGATAAAATCATTTTACGAAATGATGATTCACATGGAATGCAGAGAACTGAAGTAATTTGTAAAAAATGTGGAGCGCATTTAGGGCATTTGTTTGATGATGTCCCGCAAACTTTAACAGGTCAACGTTTTTGTATTAATTCTTGTAGTTTAGACTTTGAATCAAAAGATTAATTTAGGTTAACTTTATTGCGATAGTTGAGTTTAGATTGCGGTTGATTTTGTTTGATTTGTTGAATATGAATACTGTGGTCTAAGTCTCTATATCCGTGAAAAGTTAAATGAGACTTTTTAGTATTCCCATTGAGTAGAGTTGATCCAGAGTAGTCGTTTGCTACATTTTCTATTTCTGATAGATGTTGAAAACAGATGTACTCAGAAATATACCAAGGGTCAAATTTATTTTGCTGTTGCATCATCTTGTAAGGTGTTTGTTGTTGGTTGTAAATTGAGTATGTTTCGCTATTTTGTTCGACGTAAGAAATTAAATATTGAGGAACTTCGTGGCGAAATTGTTCAAAATACATTTTTTGCCTATCTATATGAAACTGAATGCTTTTATTAAGGTGCTTAGGTGATAAAGTGTGAAAATTGGTGGTTACGTTTTGGACTTCATTAAGGTATTCAGAAAGACTATATCTGCAGGGAGTTATCAGTAGTTTTGGATATTCTATTGTGTTAATGGAGTCAATAAAGTCGTAATGAAGGTTGTCTAGATAGTCTAGAACGTGTTCGCGATTTGGCATTAGAATTCCCATTCGATTGCGTCCATTTAGATTGATAAGTTTTAAGTTTTGCAGATTGTCTAGGTTGTGAGATATGTCATATGCTATGCTTTCATCTGATAGAGGGTTAGTTCGACACGTGTCAATGAGTCTGCCTTGGTAGATTTCTTTGATTTGTTGAACGTCTTGGTTGGTATCGGTTGAGCGATATAGTTGAGGGCTGATGGCTCGGTTTGGAAGGTTTTCTTCATTTATTCTGGTGTAAAATCCAATTGGAGAAAATTCAGTTCTATTGTTTCTTGTTCTATGAAAAGCCATGAATTAATTTTAGTTTTGTTTTTAATATAATTTTAAATAGTTTGAAAGTAAACAGTTTTGCACGGAAGCTAAATTTTGATAGAATGGAGTTGTTTGTAATCTATGTTTATGCCAAATTTTGAAAAATTAAAAACTAATGCTCAGAAGTTAGTTACCCCAGGAAAAGGGATTTTAGCTGCTGATGAGAGTTTAGGAACGATTGGGAAGCGTTTTGACCAAATTGCAGTTGAGAATAATCACGACAATAGAATAGCATACCGAGGGCTTTTGTTTAATTGTCCCAGTTTGGAAAACTTTATTTCAGGAGTGATTACTTTTGATGAAACATTTCGAGATGAAGTGGACGGTAAGCGTTTAGTTCAGCCTCTTTTAGATCGCGATATTCAAGTTTGGATTAAGGTTGATATCGGTGTAAAAGCAATTAATGATTTAGGTGAAACTGTTACTCAAGGCTTAGATAATTTGGATGTAAGAATGGCTGAATATGCTAAGATGGGTGCTACTTTTGCAAAATGGAGAGGTGTTTTGAAGATTGATATTCCTAAAGCTTTACCAAGTGAGTTTGCAATTGAGCAAAATGCGCAAGCATTAGCTCGCTACGCTAAAATTTGTCAGGACCATGGGGTTGTCCCAATTGTAGAGCCTGAGGTTTTAATGGATGGAGATCATACCATTGAACAAGCAAAAAAGGTGACTAGTCGTGTAATTACTATTACTTATAAAGCCTTGTCTGACCATGGGGTCTATTTGCCAGGAACTTTGTTAAAACCTAATATGGTGCGTTCTGGAGTCGATGCAGGTACGGAATTTGATGCCCAAGCTATTGCAAGATTCACAGTAGAGTGTTTACAAGAATCTTTGCCAGTGGCTGTGCCAGGTGTCGTGTTTTTAAGTGGTGGCATGTCTGAAGCTCAAGCAACACAAGCCTTAGATGCTATGAATCGTTTGGTTGCTAAAAAACCATGGGCTTTGAGTTTTTCATATGGTAGAGCTTTGCAAGCTAGTTGTTTAAAGGCCTATTTGGGTAAAGTTAAAAATGTAGAGATTGCTTCTAAAGTATTGTTAGATAGAGCTCATTTAAACTCTTTAGCTACTTTAGGTAAATATGAAGCTAGTCATGAGAATAATCCAGATGCTTTGGCAGATTTGTTTCAAAAAAATTATTCTTATTAATTTATGAAATCCACTTTTCAGGTTGTATTGGATAACCAGATTGTTGAATTTAAAGAAAAAAGGACGCCGAATTTACGGCGTCTTTCTATGCGTTTGTTGGGGGGGAATTTGTTTCAATTAAATATTCCGCCTGGAATAACGGATGATCAAACTATGAGTTTTGTAGAGCAAAACAAGTTGTGGTTGCTAAAAAATGTGCAGTCTGATGAAGCTCTAAAGTTGAGTCATAAAGCGCGTTTGCAGTTTTTGGGTAGCCCTTCTGTGGAGTTGTATTTGGATTCTGATTTGCACAAAAAATTTCACTTTGAGCAAGATATTTTGTTTCTTAAACAGCTAGAAAAATCTTGCGTGGTTGAATTTTACAAGGAACAAGCTAAAAAATTTTTTAAGCTACGTTTAGATTATTATACTCAATTAAGTTGTTTGGAGTATAATGAGTTTCGCATCAAGGATACTAAGACGCGTTTTGGGAGTTGTAGCTCTATGAAAAATATTAATTTGAGCTGGCGTTTAATTTTACTGCCTCAAAGTTTAATAGATTATGTAGTTTGGCACGAGGTTTGCCATTTGCGTTACATGGATCACTCTAAAAATTTTTGGAATTTGGTAGAGAGTCAGATGCCAGATTATAAGTATCGCCAAGCCCAGGTGCGTAAAATGCAAGGTTTTATAACAACTTATATATGATAGTTTTATTAGATAATATTCGTTCAGCTTTTAACGTAGGGACAATCTTTCGAACTGCGGATGCACTTGGAATTAAAAAATTGTATTTAGCAGGGATTACGACGAGCCCTTTAGATAAGTATGGCTTGGAAAACAAAAAATTGACTAAGGTCTCTTTGGGTTCTGAAAGCTCGGTTGCTTACGAACAGATAGTTGAAAGTGTCGATGTTTTAAATAAATATGCAGATTATACAATTTTGGCACTCGAAATTAATCAGGACTCTAAAGACTTGTATCAATATCTTGCTGAGTCTAAGGTAGATTCAGATAAGCTCTTGTTAATTGTGGGTAATGAGGTAGAAGGTGTGGCGAAAAATTTGTTAACAAAAAGCCACAGAGTTGTCCATTTGCCTATGAATGGTATCAAGGAGTCGTTGAACGTGTCTGTGGCCTTTGCGATAGCAGCCTATACCCTGACTTATTTTAAAACGTAAAGTCTATCAAGTAACTGGTAAGGAGTGTCGTAGTTAAAAGTTCCTTTTACAAAGCGAACTTTGTTTTGTAGGTTTTTTGGAAGCTTGTGTTCGATTTGTTTTTTCATATCAGCTGGTGTGTAGATTACTAGTTCTTGAAACATTTTTTGACTGTGCATGAATTTGATTCTTTCAATTAGATAATTGATGAATACTTTTTCCATGTGTTGTTTGAGGTGGTTGTTTTCCATACCTGGCATAGTGTAGCCGCCTGTGCTTTTTTTACTCATTCCTTCGTGGTCTGAATAATGAACTTTTTCAGCCTTTTCGGTGTGGATGTCTTCAAGTTGGCTAAGCGCATCGAAATGAGCTAAGAAAACTCGTGCGTTATAGTGAGTAACTTGCAATAGACAAGTAGTTTTTTCGAATTCTGGTAAGTGTTTTGGAAATTCCCATTGTTTGATTTGCATCGTTTTAAAGTTAAATTTATTTGATTGTAGTTTCTAAAGCGGCACTAACAGAGAAGCTAATTAGTAAGATAGTGCTTGCGACTATAACTAAAGAATACTTTTCTAGTAGTTTTTTAAATTTTTTTTGCATGTCTTGTGTGATTAGGTGATTATATTATAATATCACTTTTTGACAAAAAATGCAAATTGTATTTTGATTCGGGGTGAAAACGAGCTATGTATTGTCTTTGAGTCCTGCTTATGTTATTTTTAAAGTCCTAAGCTTATATTTATGAAGAAGGTATTAGTATCAAATAAAAAAGCGAGATTCGATTATGAAATTATGGAAGAGTTTGAGGCTGGAATTGTCTTATCTGGCTCAGAAGTAAAAGCTTTGCGGGCTGGGAGTGGTTCTATGAAGGGTTCGTATGTGATTTTTCCTGAAAGTAGGCCTTATATTCGAGGCTTAAGCATTAGTCAGTATAAGTTTAATGCTGCGAAAGACTATGATCCTGATAAAGAGAGGGCTTTGCTTTTAAATAAAAAAGAGATTAAAAAACTTTTACGGTATGAGAATGATACAGGTATAGCTGTAGTTCCTTTGAATTTGTATTTAAAAAAGGGATTAGTTAAAATAACAATAGCAGTTGCTAAAGGGCGTAAAAAACATGATAAGAAGCAAGTGTTAAAGGAAAGAAGTGAAAAAAAGAGAGTAGATAAATTTATTAAAAATTTTAATCAATAGTATGATAGATAGAAATATATTTCGAGCTTACGACATTCGGGGCCGAGCAATGGGTGAAGATGTAAATATTACTAATGAAACAGCTTATTTATTAGGTAGAGGAGCGGCTGCTATGCTTTTGGAACAGGGTATGGATCAAATGGTATTGGGTAGAGATGGTCGTTTGACTAGTCAAGGTTTACACGATGCCTTTGTGAAAGGTGCTTTAGAATCGGGTTTAAATATTTTTGATACTGGGTTGGCGACTTCGCCTTTAATTTATTTTGCCTCGTGTTTAGAACAATATAACTGTGCTTGTAATATTACGGCCTCTCATAATCCTAAAAATGATAATGGGTTCAAATTTGTAGCCTCTAATGCACATTCCATTTACGGTGATGCGTTGCAGGATTTAAGAAAACGAATTGATGCTATGCAGTTTGTCGATGGTGAGGGTACTTATCAAAAAATTGATATTGCTTCAGACTATATAAAACATTTACATGGCATGGTTGATATTAAACGCAAACTTAAAGTAGTAGTCGATACTGGTAATGGTGTGGCAGGGGAGTTTGCAGAACGTTTATTTGATTTAGCTAATTTAGAGGTAGAGTTTTTGTATTTAGATGTAGATGGAAATTTTCCAAATCATCCAGCGAACCCAGAGAAAGCAGAGAACTTGAAAGATTTGTCAGCTAAGGTAGTTGAAATTGGTGCAGACCTTGGGATAGGTTTTGATGGTGATGGAGATAGAGTTGGATTTGTAGATGAAAATGGTAAACACTACACTTTGGATCTAATAGTAATGTTGTTTGCTCGGGATGCTTTAAGTCGAAATCCGGGTCGACCGATTATTTTTGATGCGAAATGTTCTAAGGTAGTTGAAAATGATATAAAGCAACACGGTGGTGTACCAATGCGTACCAAAACAGGGCATTCACATATTGAAAATGCGATGCATACGCATAACGCTATATTTGGTGGTGAGATTTCTGGCCATATGTTTTTTAATGAAAATTACTTTGGTTTTGACGATGCTTTTTTAGCTGCTTTGCGTTTTTTGGAAATTTTATCTAAAGACACTAAGCCTTTGAGTTCCTATTTTGACGGACTTCCAAAGGTTTATAACACTCCAGAAATTCGTTTGGAAACCAAAGATGAAATCAAATTTCAGATTGTGGATAATGTACTTCAAAAATTGCAAAATAATGGTGTGCCAGTATTGACTATTGACGGTGTTTTTGCGGAATTTGATGAGGTTAGTTGGGCGGCCTTGCGCGCCTCTAATACAGCCGCACAGTTAACCTTGCGTTTTGAGGCTTCTAGTTTAGAGCGATTAAAGGAAATTATTGGAAAGTTTATTGGATTGTTGCAACAAGAGGATAATTTGGAGTTGGCGCCACTTGAGAAAGTTTTAAAAACACTTGGATAAAGGTAAGCTAAGTATAAGAAAATTGATTTATGAAAGAAAAAATTGCTATAGTTAGTTTAAAAGGTTCTGTTTTAGCTAACAATATTGCTAAACAATTAAAGGTTGATTTAATGGAAATTGATTTTAAGCAATTTCCATCTAATGAGTTTTATTTACGTTTGAACGAAAGTGTGAGAGGTAAAGATGTATTTATTGTTCATAGTATGGGCTCCCAAGTGTCGGATGAGCTGATGTCTTTATTTATTTTGATTGATTGTTTGAAGCGTTCTTTTGCAAAGCAAATTCACATTTTTTTACCTTATTTTCCTTATGCTCGGCAAGATCGAGTGAGTTTACCGCGTGAGCCGATTTCTGCAAAATTGCTAGCTAACTTATTTGACGCAGCTGGATCTGATCATGTAATTGCTTGTGAACTTCACTCCCCGCAAATTCAAGGTTTTTTTAATAAACCAATGGATAATATTGATTTAGTTTCTTTGTTTGAATCTCATTTTACGAGTCAAGATTTAACAGATACAGTCATGGTGGCTGTCGATGTGGGTGGTGCTAAATTGGTTAAAACTTTAGCTGATAGGTTAGGTTTGCCAATGGTAATTATGCATAAGGTTAGGCCCTCACAAAATGAAGCTACTATTCAAGAGGTAGTAGGGGATGTTTCTGGTAAAAATTGTATCATGTTTGATGATATGGTAGATACTGGTGGTAGTGTAATGAAAGCTTTTGACGCTTTGCAAGAAAGAGGAGCTAATAAGATTACTCTAGCTGCTGTGCACCCTGTTTTATCGAATAATGCAATGGAAAAATTGGTAAACCATGGCTTTGCAGAAATTGTTTTTGCTAATACCTTGGATTTAGATAATAACGATAAGAAGGTTTCGGTTTTAGATATTTCTAGTAAAATAGCAATGGTCTTTCGGCAAATTGCGAACAATGAATCTGTAACTCAAGTTTTATATGAATAAGTTAATTTATGTGATTTATGATATGCCTTCAATTGAATTTAAGAAGGATGTGATTGCTCTTTTTCCAGAGGATTATAAGGTTATTGATATGGGCCTTTTTACTATGGATCATGAGGTTAGTCATCAGGATTTAGTACGTGAAATTTATGAAAAGCTATATGAGCACCCAAAGGCGTTTGGTATTATTGTTGATTCAGAAAATGTAGATTTGTGTAAGTTGGTTAATGATTATAAGCCTTTAAAGGCAGTAGACAGTTTGAAGGATCAATTGCCAGATTTTAATGTGGTTTGTATTAATACTTTTTTAATGAATTTTGAGCAAGCGAAAGATTTGGTTAAAGGTAAATTTAATTTGTAATTATGGTTGATATTTTAGGTTCAATTTTGAGTGCAGATTTTGGCTCTTTACAACTTGAGGTTGATAAGATTACGGATGCTTCTGTTGATGGAATTCATTTAGATGTGATGGATGGTAATTTTGTTCCAAATATTTCTTTTGGTTTACCGGTAATTAATAAAATTGAGACTGATTTGCCTTTGGATTTTCATTTGATGATTCGGAATCCGGAAACATTTGTCCGTCATTTAGTTGATGAAGATTGTAGGTTTCGAAGGAGTAAATTCAAACACTCTGTGACTTTGCACGCTGAAGCCTCAGCGGAAATTGATGATGATCTAGAAATGTTAAGGGCTTATGGATATTCTCCTCGGATTGCAATTAATCCGGCTACTCCAGTAACAGCTTTAGAAAAGTTTTTACCTCTTGTGGATGGTGTGTTGGTAATGTCGGTTAATCCTGGTTTTGCTGGGCAAAAATTTATAGAAGGTGTGTTGTCAAAGGTAGCTTATATTAAGGAGCAAAATCCTAAATTGTTAGTTGGCTTAGATGGAGGCGTTAATGATAAGTCTTTACCATTGATTGCAAAGACAGAATGCGATTATTTGGTGAGTGCAAGTTATTTATTTAACAGCAATAATTATGCTGTAGCGGTTGATAGTTTAAGATTTTAAATGGAAGCAATTTTATCGTGGATCTTGGAAACATTATCCCAATTTAATATTTATGTTTATACAATTGTTGCTCCTTTTCTAGAGGAGTTGATAGCCCCTATTCCATCACCGGTGGTTTTTGGAACCTTGGGTTCTATTGCCTATGTAAAAAAAATATCGTTTGGAATGTTGCTAGTTTTGAACTTTATTGGAAGTTTATCGAAAACAATTGCAGGTGTGATAATTTATATGGTTGTGTATAGGTTTCAGGATTTTGTTTCGGGTCACTTTGGGCGTTTCTTAGGATGGAATCATGATTCTATTGAAAAATTTGGTAAAGATTTTGGAAAAGGATATAAAGGGTTTGGATTGATGCTATTCCTTCGAGCCTTGCCAATAATGCCTAGTGCCTTAGTTTCTTTTGCCGGTGGATTTTTTCATGTTCCAATATGGAATTATATTGTCGCTACTTTAATTGGTAATTATATTAGGAATGCTCTTTTGATTTGGATTGGTTACTTGGGTGTTGAGAATCTTGAAAAATGGCAAACAGGCCTGCATACTATTGAGTCTAGTTTGACCTTTATTATCCTTATAACCGTGCTTTGTGGATTTTATGGCCTGCGGTATTATCGTAAAAAAGAGCGTCGTTAAATGGCGCACCCAGAGGGATTCGAACCCCCAACCCTCGGTTCCGAAGACCGATGCTCTATCCAGTTAAGCTATAGGTGCACTCTAGTAATTTACTTGTTTTTTATTTAAAAGGCAAGGTTAGGATGAGAAATAAATTTACAATTATAAATTTTTTTTGTAATATCATATCTTATGAGTTAACTAATTTTTATGTCTATTAAGATTGTTCCACCTATTCAAGGAGATATTGCTAAAGCTAATTTAGCAATTGATCGTTTGAACTCTGTGGACTCTAGTGCAGATTTTTTATTTATGGGAGATTATTATTTAGGTCCACAAGGCAAGGAGGTAATTAGTTTATTACATACCGATGATTTTAAGGATGCATCATTTTTAATGGGGAATGAAGACAAGGCTTTTATACAGTATTTAAGAAGTCGCTCAAATTATGATATTGTTAATTTGTTAGATTATGGTGTGGAGTCTTTTTTTAAGCAATTTGTTGAATATCAGAAATTAGAGAATATTTCTCCTTTTTCATCATTGGTAGTTGCTTCTCCAGATATTTGGCGAGATTTCAATGATTGTTTATTAGAATATTTTACTGATAATTTTCGATTATTAGGAGGTTTAAACGCTTATTACAAGAATGATGATTTACAGTTGATTTGTACGCATACTGGTATGACTCGGATAGGTCTTCAAAATATGAATGTTCCTACTTATAATAGTGATAATTTTCAATGTTTTTTGCGTATTTATTTAGCAGGTGTGAGATTAACAGTTGGAGCTTTGCATGATCATTTGGCAAAATCTGGTTTATTGGGAGTTTCATTTTCAGATCGTGTGATGAAATTTAATAAAGTTGTAAATCGTTGTGTTGCAGCAGTGAATCATAAAACTATGATTTGTTGTGACCCTTCTTTATCTGAAATGACTTTTGCTCCTAACTTTTTGGAGAGAAAAGCCTCTTATATAGGAATTCCGCATGGTATTACTAATGATTTTGTTGGTTTGGTAGTGAATTCAGATGAAATTATTGTCGTAGCCAAAGAATCGGAGAAAGTTATTTTAAGAAAATGACTTAATAACGCAACAAACAGATCATAGGAGTATGCATATACTTATGTTCTTGGTTGTTATAATAGATTCGTGTAGGTTCGTTGATTGTGCAGTGGAAATTATTGTATAGGTTGGGGTTGGCTGCGTACACTTGGTTTTCTATATTTTCTTTTAAATTTTGAAGTTGTGTTTCTAGTTCAGAATTTGGTGTTGAGTTCGGCATAAGTCGACTCGATACTGAAGTTTGACACTCTATGAGATTGTTTGTGTCTTCTGTTTCTTCGCAATTGACGTTGGCGGCTCGGGTTAATTCAAAATCATTGCGGATTTGAGTTAGATGATCAATTTCTTGTTGTTCGGTGAGTGGTAAAGGTCCATCACAATGATAATCGGCTGTGGCATAGTGGTTGTTTTGGAAATGGATTTTACCAATACGGCATAGCATGCTATTGAAGTTGTTGATGTTTTGGTTTTGGGCCTCTTGTATTATTGTATTAAGGTGATTGTTAAAAAGGCTCCAGGTTTGAATGTAGTTGGGTTGTTGTGAGTCATCTGCTGGGCTAGAAAGTACTCCACGGCATGAAAATCGGCTAAATTGTCGGTAAGATGAAACTCCGCAGTTGGCTCGATATCCAAGTCGAGTTTGTCTAAAGTGGGTTTGGATAGCATCTACGTTATCGATATCTAGGTTATCATAATCTACAGTTAGGCTGTTTGGGTTGTTAAGTTGGCCAAGTTGGTTAATTTGCTGGTCTAAGTAATTTTGAAAGCTTTGATTTAATTCTTCATCGAATTTGAGGGTTGCAATTATGTTGTCAAAGGCTTGGATGTCTGAGTTTTTTAGCTGTTCTATAATTGATTTTAGGGTTGTAAGGTCATGTTCATATAAATGGTTGAAAAATAGCCCGGAATAGCTGTAGAATTTAAAGTCGGAGTAGGTAGCTGAAAAGAGATCTGATACAGTCAGGCGGTTATTACCATCTTGTTGGATTAGTTCGACGAGCACTTGGCGAGTATTGACGCCGTTTTGGTCACTCCAGGTTAAGAATTCTGCAATTCCTTCGTCGAACCAGGTAAGGCGGTGGTTGTTGTAAATTGGATTTCTTCCCCAGAAACCTTCTATTAAAAACCTTCCAACTAGGTAATGGGAATATTCGTGGCGAAAGAGCTCTTCTAGGCTGTAAATACTTTCTTCTGGGGTACGTTGATACGTGTAAAAAGTTCCAGTTTGTTCTATGTAGATACCACCGTTTTGGGAGCTTAAGTTGGTTAAAAAAGGGTGGAAAATTTCGTAGTCCGCTCGTGAACCATAGATTACGATTTTTAAATTTCCATTTGGATCATTAGCAATTGGTAGGATGGTTTCTGTAATACGATTGAATTGGGCTTGGACTTCTTTAGAAGCTTGGTAGAGGTTTGATACTTCATCTAAATTAAGAGAGGTTTTGATTTACATGGTATTGTCGTCAAAACTAAATCGATTTGGGAAGATTTGATTTTCAATTACTGGGATAATGTCTTCTTTACAAAGGTTGCGGTTTGGGTCAGAAGTTTGACAGTTATTATAGTGGTCAAAGGTTGTGACTAAGCGTAAATATCCAGCTGATAATTCAGGGAAAACATTTAATAAATTTGTAAGGTTTGCAATGATGCGGCTATGTTGACCAAGTTGACTGAAGGTAGAAAGGTGGCCTAAGATCCAGATGGCGTTTTCTGTAAGATAGCTTCGGTTTTCAAAATTATAGAGGGCCTGATTATTGGCATAAGTTTCTAGTATTGTAATTAATTCGTTGTCTATATGGTTGATGAAATTTTGATCGTGATAATACTGTCTTTGGTATTGGTCGTATACTCCAATGCTTCTGTCTATGGAATAAAATATAGAGTAAATGACTAGATTCCTTGAGTAAGATTCCCACTGGTTTGGATTTTGAATATAATTGTTGAGAATGTTTTTATACTGATCCAGTACAAGGTAAGTTTTTGATGTTGGAATAGCGGGTATAATATCGTTGATGAGATTGTTTTGGTTCTCATCGTTTAGGTTAAGATTTAAGCGATTCATTAAATTACGAAAGTTTTGAAAGGCTAAGTTTTTAGAATCTGCTGTAAAGCTTAAGTTGTTCTGATAGTACTCTTGATACAGGGCTGCTCTAATAAAGCGAACTAGCCCTTGAATTTGCGAAATTTGAAGTTCATCTTGCAGTTGGTTCGTGATGCTTTGATTAATGTGATCGAAATTTGTTTGATTGAAAATATTAGCTACATTGTCATCGTAGTTAAATAGGTATCTTAGGCATTCTTGGGTTTTATTCCTCAGGTATGTGGCTAGTTGGTTTTGGTTCAAGTTGATCATGTCACGGCTATTGCAGAGATGTTGCGGGTTGTCATTTGGTCCTGCGAAACTATCTCTGAATTCAGGCCCACTGACTTTTTGAATCTCATGTTGGTGTCCATGTCCTACTGAATTTTGAAAACTCCCATAATTTGGTATATTTTGTGGAGCAGGTCCTGGTTGGTTGTGTTGATGCTCATGTTCATTATGGTGTAGGTGGTTTGGGTGAGAGTGGAAACTCCTAATAGGAGTAAGTCTGTTTGTGGTTTTAATCGTTTGTTGTGTTTGTTTCTTACAAAAGTAGGTGGCTTTTTTGATCCATTCGCGTTTATTGGTACAGCTGTTTTTTAGAATAAAAGTTTGATTTTGATTTTTGCATTTAAATTTAATTCCAGCTAAATGTTGGCAGCTCGGTGTTCTTAATAGTTTATATTCATTTAAAAGTGATGGATTGTGGGTGGCAAATCTTGCTTGGCTTATTTTAAAAAGAGATAAGGCTAAGATTAAAACGATACCTTTTAGGATGAATTTTTGAGTTCTTAAGCTTGAAGGCATATTGATGTAATTAATATGCCATTAAAATAGCGCCATTGTTGTTGGAATGCAAATGAGGAAAAGGCTGCTTGTGGCAGCCTAAGATTTAGATATTGATTTTTTTAATTTCCCAATTTGATGAGCTTAAGTCTCCGTGTTGGTCAAACTCAAAGGTCTCTTGAAAAATACAAGGGTTAATATTCTGAATAAGAAATTCTTTAATACTGGATTTCCCTTTATTTAAAATTGATTGAACTAATAAGTGGGTTCCGGCGTATGCATTAAAAGCGTAGCGTGAACATTCGCTTTTAGGGTACTCGTGATAGTATTTTTCTTGAAATGCTTTCGGAATTGATGATTCAATTTGGTAGATTGGGTTTTTCAGCTCGAGGATTTGGATTTCTTTTTTCAAGTGTTTATCGATACTAATGTTGCATATAATTGGGATGTTGATTTTTGCGTTTTGAATTAGTTTTAAAAAGGTATAAAAGTCAGATTTGTAATTATCAATAATGATACATTCGTATTTTTCCTGTTTTATTTTTTTGATAATTTTTTCAAAATCAGAGCAGTTTTGGTATTGAAGATTGGCATGCGAAATTTGTAAGGTATCTTTAATGTCATTTAACACATTGGCATGTATGCTTTGCCACTTCATTTTTTTACCAATGTAGCAGCTTTTTTTAATAAAATTTTGTTTGATCCAATGACTTATACAATATTTTTTATAAAGAGATTTTGAGCTGCCGCTAATCATGAAATCAGGTTCAAAGTTTACAAGTTCTGTTGAGGTGGCCGGTGTAAAATATGGGATTTTAGCATCTTCTAAAAGGGGTATTACGGAATCTATAACATAGCTCCAGGTTGGACCTATTAAAGCATCTGGCTTAAATTTTTGAATTAGGTCTAACGTTCCTTTGATTGCATGGGTTGGTTGGCTTTGATCATCGATAATTCCGATTTCTATTTTGATTTCTTCTTGTTTTAGTTCTTTAAGGGCTAGTTTGATACCATTGGTAATTAATTCGCCATCGTTTGCAGCTTGTCCTGTATTAGATGTAGCAATTCCTAGTTTGATTTTTGGTTGTTTTTGTTTTTTCTTCTTTTTGATTATTTCCTCTTTCAAGGTGATTTTATAAACTCGGTTATCAGCATATGTGTTTTGATTTTCATGCCATTTAAGTTCAAAATTATAATTGTATTTTGTTAGACATTCCTCTAGGTATTTCAGATTTTCTGGGTCTTTGTTGGAAAATCCCAAAATGATTTCACCTTTGGGTGCTAAGTAGTATTTGGCACGTTTTAGGAATTTTTCTAGGACTCCCCCTTCTCTACCTTGGGTATAAAAAGCGTACATTAATTTGTCGTTTTTAAATTTGGTGTCTCTATGAAATGGTGGGTTGAAATAAATTACATCAAAGTAATTATGGAAGCGATAAGAGAGGGGTTCAAAGATATCTCCTTCGTAAGCTTCCATTTTGTCTTCTAAATTATGTGCTTTAATATTTTCTTTAGCGTTTTCAACTGCAGCTGGATTGATATCAACTTGTATAACATGTTTGGCTTGATTGTGAGCTGCAATAAGACCCATGGCCCCATTTCCGCAGGCAATGTCTGCGACTTTTTTGCCTTTGGAGCGATCAGCGACAATTTGTGCTAGCATTTTGGAACTACGAAAGCGATTGGATGGGTAAACATTTGGATTAACTTGCATTTCAACACCATTAAATAAAATATGATATGGGTTTTGATTTTGTTTGATGTGCTTGTAAATTTCTTCTGCACTTAAGCTTGGGTAGTATGTTTTATTAGATTGATTAGATTTTTGTAGGTTTTTTAAATGTTTATCTAAAATTTCGATAGCCTGCTCTGAACTTTCTGCAAAATGAATATTCGATGGTAGTTTATGCAGTTGATTATTAGACTCTAAAAATTGCAATAACTGCTTGTATTTATTTGCAAATTTACCCACAAAAATAAGTGGGTTATCAATTTCACCTAAAAATTGCATAAGATGAACATCAATTGCTTCATAAAGTGTAGCTAAGCCACCTGTAAAAACTATGTAGGCGTCTCCAAGTTCAATTAGGCGCTTTTGCCTTTCATAATGAAAGTTGTAAGCTTCCCAATCATCTAGATATTTGTTGGCATGCGGGTCTACTTTGTAGAGCCCAATTCCGTATGTTTGACCATTCTGTTTTTTCATTTCCTTGCTTGTGAATCCCATAACTCCGGCTTGGCTTGCGCCATTTACTAGTGTTACTTTATTTTGTGCAAGATATCTACAAATGGCTTTTGAATCAACTATGGTATGTTGGTCAAGGGTATTTCTTGATCCAAAAACTGTTACTTTGTAAACATAACCTTTTCTATTTTGCATAGATAAAATTAAGTATACCCATGTAATATACTCTCCTTTGTGATCTTTGTCAAATTTTAAAAATGGCGCACTCGACAGGATTCGAACCTGTGACCTCAAGCTCCGCAAGCTTGCGCTCTATCCAGCTAAGCTACGAGTGCAACGTGCCAATATTCTAGCACTTTTACTTGAAATAGCAATCTATTTTTTGATTTTTTCAAAGGCTTGAAGAAGTGTTTGTTTGTGCTCGTCAGATAAATTTTCGGAAAATTGAATTTCGCGTGGAAGGTCTCTTAATATTAAAAACTGGGCGTCTTGATCTTCGTTGAGTAATTGGAGGTTGTGGAGGAAGTTTTCTAGCTGTCGGTCGGTTATGGTGCTGCATAATGCAGCAACTGCTGGGTCGTATGATCCTCTGGGTAACCTGCGGTTAAAGTTGCCTTGGATTACGTCGGAAATCAGCTCTGCAAAGAAATATCGACTAATTGTATTTGAAAATAATTGTGGGTCTTTTATTTCGTTGGCATCTAGCAATTTGTAGGCCTTACTTAAATATGGGTTGTACATAAATGGTAAAAAGCCACTGTAGTTTGCATTTCCGAGTTTTGAGGTTACGTCTTTTAGCTTTATGTCTTGATCGTCTGTAACTTTTCTACCTTCTAAAACGGCACTACCGAAGACATCGTGTAATAATTTAAATTGATTAAATATAATATTTGTATCTTCAACTATTATATCGTATAAGCTTCCTTGGTAGTTTTCATCGTAATCTTCTGGGTTTTCTTCTATTACTCCTTGTATGTATTGGTGATACTCTTTTGGTTTTTGTAAAACTTTTTGAATAAATTCGTACGATTCAATGAGTTTTAGGTGAATTTCGAATAGGCCATTTACATTTGATTCTTCAGCGTCTTCGGTTGTTTTTTGAAAGTTGTTTTGTGCCATGATGTCAGCCGCAATACAAAATAATAAGTTGTTATGAGTTAAATAGTCGGCTGGTTTGTTTTGGTACGTGGTAATGATGTTACTCAATGCAATAGCCTCACAAAAAGAGTTGAAGTCCACTGTGCTGCATTTAGTATGGAGGCCTGTGTCGTATTGGTCAGAGGTTGGAACAAATGCGTTTGTAAAGTATTCTAAGATCGCTTGTTCTACGTCTGGAGTTTTGAGTTCTTGATTATCAACTAAAGTTTTAAAGAGTACGGACCCAGGTTCTGTCTGCCCCCCTCGAAGGTCGTGTTTTTTTTGGATACTTGGTTTTTTAAGTCTGCCAATTGTCATTGGGAAGGAATAAAATACTGCAACGCTTTTGTTGGAAGTATCTTGAGCTAGCTGTCTTAAGATTTGTTTGATTTCTCTTTGAACTGAATTTTCTATCCATTGATTTAAGCTGTGTATTGATGAAATAAATTTTTTGAATTTAGCTTGAAGGGTTGGGTTACTAAGGTCTAGATCTGTAAAAAATGTGGCGTCGAGTTTTTGCTGTGTGGTTTTGCTTTTGTTGGCAAGTTTAGTGTTTTGTCCAATCCTTGGAAAGTGTAAGGTGGTTTGAGTTCCGGAAATAGCTTGCGTTATAATTCGTTGTTGTGGGTTTTGTAAGTGTGAGCTTTGTATGATGTTTGGGTTTAGGCTAACAAATTGTAGGTATTGTAGGAATTCAGGTGGAAACCAAATAAGCGGCAGTATAGTATGTTGTATGTTTGTAAGTAAGGTTTGAACTTCGTTTGGATTTCCAATTCCGTTATGTGGGCAACGTATGAGTGCTATGTCGATTGGTGAAGTGCTCTTTGGATTTTTAATTGGTTTTGGCATGTAGAAATTTAAAAAGGTTTTAATTATAATAGTCTTTGTAAAAAAAGCAAACGCAAAACATTAGATTGAAATTTTGGAAATTTTTAGTTAAAATCGATTTATGTTTGAATTAATTACAGAATTTACACCACAGGGGGATCAACCAAAAGCTATTGAAAAGTTGCTTGGTTTAATCAAAAAAAATAAACAGCATTCTACCTTGCTTGGTGCAACCGGTACTGGTAAGACCTTTACTATTGCCAACGTTATTCAAGATTTGCAAAGGCCAACCTTGATTTTAGCTCATAATAAAACTCTTGCTGCCCAATTGGCTGCTGAGTTTAGGGAGTTTTTCCCTAATAATGCTGTGAATTATTTTGTATCATATTACGATTATTATCAGCCAGAGGCATATATGCCAGCTTCAGATACTTTTATTGAAAAAGATGCTTCGATTAACGAAGAAATTAATAAATTTCGCCATTCTGCCACGGTAGACTTACTAACTCGCCGAGATGTAATAATAGTTGCCACTGTAAGTTGTATTTATGGATTAGGTTCTGTAGAGGATTATCAAAATATTTGTATGGAGTTAAAGGTTTCTGAATTTCGTTCGAGAGATAAAATGTTAAGACATTTAACCGACATGCAGTATGTACGGGCTGATCTAGATTTTAAAAATGGAATGTTTCGAGTTTTAGGTGATGTAGTTGAAATTTTTCCTCCATCTTCGGATAATATTTTTATGATTGATTTTTTTGGAGATGAAATTGAAAAAATTGTAGAAGTTGATCCATTTACTGGAGAACATTTGAAGGAACATGACACATTAAAGGTCTTTCCAGCTAAGCATGATGTTACTACCTCCGAGAAAATACGCAAAGCGGTAGATGCTATTCGTTCTGATTTAGAAATCCGTCATAAACAATTGATAGAAATGGGTAAACCCTTGGAGGCCCATCGTATTAAGTCGCGTACCGAATATGATTTAGAAATGCTTTTAGAAACCGGTTATTGTAATGGAATAGAAAATTATACCCGTTATTTAAATCAGCGCGAAGAAGGTGAGCAACCATCGACTTTGTTAGATTACTTTCCAGATGATTTTTTGATGGTGATTGATGAATCACATATTACAGTTCCCCAATTTGGAGGGATGTATGAGGGTAATAGGTCCCGTAAAAATACTTTGATAGACTTTGGTTTTCGCCTCCCGTCGGCTCATGATAATAGACCATTAAATTTCCAGGAGTTTGAGGGGCATATGAAGCAAGCTGTGTTTGTTTCGGCCACACCTGGTAAATATGAGTTTGGTATTACTCCTAAAGAAGAAATAGTAGAGCAAATTATTCGCCCGACTGGTTTGTTAGATCCTGTTATCGAGGTTCGGCCAACTTCTGGTCAGATTGAAAATGCAAGATTAGAAATTGAAAAAGTTGTGAAGCGACAAGAAAGAGCCCTGATAACTACTTTGACCAAAAAATCGGCTGAAGCTTTAACTGAATATTTAAGGAATAATGGTGTTAAAGTTAAATATTTACACTCAGATATTGATACGATAGAGCGGATCGACATTTTGCGTGAACTGCGTGAGGGCACTATAGACGTAATAGTTGGGATTAACTTATTAAGAGAAGGTTTGGATCTGCAAGAAGTTTCTTTTGTGTGTATTTTGGATGCAGATAAAAATGGATTTTTGCGTTCGAAATCTGCCTTGGTGCAAATTGTTGGTAGGGCGGCACGGAATGTGAATGGGTTTGTGGTTATGTATGGTGATCAAATTACAGATTCTATGGAATATGCGATTGAAGAAACTAAAAGAAGGCGAGAAATTCAAAACGCTCATAATGAAAAACATGGGATTACTCCTGAGACGATTAAAAAAGCTATTAAAGATATTGCCCAGCATCGTAAATCTGAGCTGGATAAACAAATACCGCATTATGAAGGCAAAGAGATACCAGAAGAAAGACGTATGCAACTGGTGGCTGAATTGAGTGAGCAAATGGAGTTGGCTTCTATGAACTTAGACTTTGAAAAGGCAGCTTTATTACGGGATGAAATCGAGGCTATTAAGACTAAGTATAAATTATGAATGTAAAGACCTTTGATTATAAGGTACCAGGAGGGAAGTTACTGCGTATTCATGCTGTGTTTGAGCTGGATAAAATTTTGGAATGTAAGATCTTTGGTGATTTTTTTATGCATCCAGAAGAGGCTAAAGAAGGTCTAGAAGCTTTTTTGCTTGGTAAAACTCTAGCTGAAATTAATCCAGAGCTTATAGATAATTATCTATTAGATAATCAGATTGAACTTTATGGTTTTGCTTCTAAAGATTTAATATATGTATTAAAGCAGATTTATGAAAATTTATAGAGACACAAAAAATAAAGGAGCTGTAAATATGGCTGTTGATGAGTATTTGATGTTGCAGTCAGCTGCTGATAATGAGATTATTTGGAGGTTTTCAGGTCCTAAGAACTGTGTTTATTTGGGCTACTTTCAATCTGCTGAGCAAGAATTAGATTTGGCAAAATGCTATGCAGATAAGATTGACGTTATTCGGCGTCAAACTGGAGGTGGTGCAGTTTATAGTGATAGTGAGTTAACTTATAGTGTTTGTATCCCCATAGGACATCCTTTTTTGAAATCTTTGGGTGTTCGAGAGTCTTATGAACAAATTATTCAAATTATTATTAAGGGATTAAAGCAGTTAGGTATTAAGGCTACTTTCAAGCCACTAAATGATATATTGGTGGATGGTAAAAAGATCTCTGGTAATGCCCAAACTAGAAGGCATGGTGTGTTATTGCAACATGGAACCATTTTGATGGATGTAGATGTAGATAAAATGTTTTCATATTTAAATGTTTCGGATGAAAAATTGAGAGACAAGTTTGTTAAAAGTGTGAAGTCGGTTGTAACTGGAATAAATCATATATTAGATGTATCTTTAAGTTTTCAAGCTTTGCAAGAGCATTATATTGCTTTTTTACAAGAGGAGTTTAAAGCTTATAAGCCAGAGGTTTTAGATTTAACTGAGGCTTTAAAAGAAGCTGCGTCTGAAAAGTTTGTAGATAAGTATTTTAGTGATAGTTGGAACTTTAAATATTAAAATATCTTGCATCCAAAATCTCGTTTGCTACAATTGGTTTTTAACCCCACAAACTATGGTTTCGGAAAGAGCAAGTTTTTTGCGTTTTATGAGAGATTTTGAGTCTATGACTCCTTGTAACCACCCCGAGAATTCTGTACCTAATAAACCTTTAATTGAGTCAGTTTCTGATAACGTAAATTTAGAAGTAAATGAAGTACTTGGTTTACCTTCGCATAAAGTAAAAGAGATTTTTGTTACTGCAATTCCTGAATTTATTGTTCTTGAAAATCTTGAAAGTTCAAAGCTTAAGAGGCCTGAATCAAATTCAGTTCCTAATAAAGTATGTGCTTCAAAATCATTGCAAGAAATGGTTGAGGTTTCTGATTCGCATATTTTAGAAATAATTGGTTTTGATGATAATGATCATGATGAGTTTAATTCGTTAACTGATCATTTAGCTCATGTTGAAGCTAAAATTGGTGGGAGAGCTTTTGTACAAGTATACTTACCATCTTTAGAGAAAAAAATACGAGAAAAGTATAATAAGGTATTTTGTATTAGGAGCTATGTTTATGGTCGTAGAAACTAGTTTGTAATGATAGTAGAATTATTAGAGTACTTTTGTTAAAATGTATTTGATTTAAAGATTTTTTATGAGTAATTTTGATGCAATAGTAATTGGCGCTGGACCTGGTGGTATGGAATGTGCTCGTATATTGGCTCGTAATAATAAAAAAGTTGCAGTAGTTGAGGCTCGCGATTTGGGTGGTACTTGCCTTAATCGCGGCTGTATTCCTGCAAAAACTATGTTGTATTCTGCCGAAATGTATAGGCATGCCAGGCATTTGGATGATTACGGCATTAAAATTTTTGAGAACAAATTAGAGTACGATTTTGATAGGATGGTCGAAAAAAGATCAGAAATTATGTCAAAATTACGCAAAGGAGCAGACTATCTTTTAAGAAATGATGGAGTTGAAATTATTTCTGGAAAGGCTGAATTTATAGATGATAATACTATAGATGTTGCAGGAAACCAATATACAGCAGATAACTTTGTTTTGGCATCTGGTGGATCCGCTCGTAAATTTCCAGGTTACATAGATGAAGACCCAAGGTTTTTAATTTCTGATAATATCTTTGAATTAAATGCAATTCCTGCTTCTATGCTGATTGTAGGTGGTGGCCCGGTTGGAGTAGAATTCGCAACTTATTTTGAAACATTTGGCACCAAAGTGACATTAATAGATATGGCGGAACATGTTTTGAGTTATTCAGATGCAGACTTAGGCAATGAGCTGACTAAATTGTATCAAAGGCGTGGTATTAAGGTTTTAACTTCTACTACTATACAGAGTTTAGATACGGAATCAGATTTGTTAAAAGCGAAATTTTCAAATGGTGAAGAAGCTGAATTTGAATATGTGTTAAGTGCGATTGGAGTTGTGCCATATACAGATTATTTTGCGAGTTTAGCTTTAGAGCTAGACCGTGGCAGAGTAAAGGTTAATTCTGACTTGCAAACCTCAAAACCGCATATTTTTGCCATAGGGGATGCTATTGGTTTGAGCGGTAGTGCCTATGGTGCAGAGCGAGAAGGTTTATTTGTAGCTCATCATGTTTTAAAAGAATATGCGGATTATTATAAGGTTGACTACACAACTTTTCCGGACCCGGTTTTTACTTATCCTGAAATTGGAACTTGTGGTCTTTCTGAAGAAGAGTGTAAGGCGAAAAATATCGATTATTTAGTTGCTAAAGTACCTTACTTGGTTAATGCTAAAGCTCAAATTAAATCGGAAACTCAAGGTTTTATAAAACTTATTTCAGATTGTTACGGTACTATTTTAGGTGTTCACGTAATTGGTGACTTAGCTACAGAGGTTATGCATATGATGACTATCCCAATTATGCAAAAAATGAAAGTCTCTGATTTACGCCGAATGGTATTTGCCCACCCAGTAGTATCTGAGATCGTGCGCGAAGCTTTAGTTAAACTCCACGTAAAGATTTTAGAAACTCATTAAGATTGCAATTGTACGTAAGTTGGTAAGTGTTTGGCTATAGTTTTACCCCAGCTTGTTGATAAGATTCTATCATCTAATAAATCGATATGGTTGATCTGGTTTTGGTAGTGTAGTTGTTGGCATATATTACCTATAGTATAGGCGGTGTGAGGTAGAGTTAAGTTCATAAATTGATTCTGGTCTTGGTTTTTTAGGTAGTTGTAGTAGTAGTGAGTTGGTAAGCCGATAGGAAGTTTAGTTATGATTGCAATTTGTAGGTTGTTTAATTTTGGTTGGAATTTTAGTAAAAAGTGATGGGTGCAAATCAAAATGTAAGGTTTTTGATTGTTGGTCATGGTTTCTAAAATTTTAGATTTAGATCCACTTTGATTTTGTGCAAGCAGCGTGTAGTTGTCTGTGTCTAGGCTTTGATGTAGTTCGCAGTAGATTTCTTTGATTTGTTGTAAGTTTGAAGAAATTATTAGTATTCCGTTTGAGTTTTCAATATTTTTGATTTGTTTTAAGATAAAACTGATTTGTTCTGTACTTTGGTTGTGTATGTTTTTTGGATGATTTAGTATAATGTCTGAGCTAATTGCAGGTTTGAAAATTGATAGTTTATGAGGGATATGAGGGTAGAGGTCTTCAGATTTTAAGTAGAGGTTATGATCTAATAATTTGATCATAGGGGCTTGGTTTTGACTAATTGAAATAGAAATTAGTTTGTTTTCGGCTAAATTTGGGTTTAGGTTTTGCTGTTTAAGGCAGGCTTTGATCATGTTAGCTAATCTTTGGTCGTGTTTTAAAAATGGGTCTTCGAGTAGGTGATCGCTCCGGAAATAGCCTCCTTTTTCGAAGTTTTTTTCAATAAATTCTTGGAATTGATTTTGAATAACTTCATCTGAAATTTTGTGGGTGTAAAGCTTGGTTTCTTGTGACTTAATATATTCTTCAATAAAATATGGTTGTTCTAAAATCACAACTTCGTTAACGTTTGGAAGTACCCCAAGTTTTAGCATTTTGAAAAAATCGTAATAGCTAATTTGGTAGTTGTTTTTGAGTTCGTAGGAGTATCCATCGCTACAGTATAAGTGGGTTTCATTGTACTCTTGGTTACGTAGGTTTAGGTTACGAAGAAATGTGGCTTTATCTGGATCTAATTTGCAGGCAATTTTGGCCTTGAGGATCCAGTTTGTTCCTTTTTGATGGTTGTTTAAAAAGTTTTCAGCACTGATGTATGAGTTTTGCCCAGAAATTGGATAAGCTTCATAACTTGGATCAAGGTCTCCAAACTGATTATGGTCCATAACGAATAAGGTGTTTTGGTAAGATTTTGCTAGTTGTTTGACCTCAGCTTGGTTATGAGTTTGCCCTGCCGGGATAATTATCGGTTGTGCGAGTTGATAGTTTGGTGTTGTAAGGTTTGTATTTACTGAATCTGTTAAGCTCTTTAATATGATGTTTTCGAGTGGGTTTGCTGGATTCAAAACTGTTTCTAGTATTGCTTGGTTGTAGCTTGGAAGTTGTTGGATTGTTTTTTGGATAGTCCAAAATAGCTCTATGTTTGCGAGTACGTCGTCTAGAGCTCTGTGTGATGGGAAGTAGGTTTGATTGAATTTTTTGGAAAGCATTTCTAATGAGTAACTCCCGCTTTTTAGAGTCATTTCGCTATATGGTAAGGTGTCTACCCGGAGGTTTTCGAAGATAACATTGTTAGCTTTCAGGAAGTTAAGGTCAAAGTTAATGTTGTGTCCGATTATAGGAGCATCTGCTACAAATTTGATTAAGCCTTCTTTGACACTTTCTAATGTTGGTGCGTTTGCTGTCATGTCGGGAGTAATACCTGTTAAGATTTGAATGTTTTCTGGTATTTCTTTGTCATGAGCAATGAAGGATTGCCAGGTGTCTATAATTTTATCGTTATCAAATTTTGCGGCTGCGATTTCGATAATTTGTTCTGATCTAAGGTCGAGTCCGGTACATTCGATGTCTAAGCATATATATTGCATATGTGGGTTTAAATATTTAGAGTGTAACATAATTGGTCGAGTTCGGAAAGAGATAGACTTTCTGCTCTGCGACTTAGAAAAGGTATTAGACGTTTGTCTTCAAGATTAATAGTTTTTTGGAATGGTTTTAAGTTGTTTTTAATAGTTTTTCTTTTTTGTGCAAATAATATATTCATACACTTAAAAAATTTTGTTGGGTCCGACTCTATGACAGGTTTGTCATATACCTCTATGTATATTAGGCTAGAGTCCACTTTGGGAATAGGATCAAAGTCTGTTTTTGGTACGTTACAGATCCGGCTGACTTTGCCAAAGGCTTGTACTTGTATTGCTAAAATTGAGAGTTTTTTGGTGTCTAAGATCTTATCGGCTACTTCTTTTTGAACCATAAGGGTAAGTGAGTTTGGTTTTTTCCCAGGATTTTTTTTGAGAAAATAGTTAATGATTGGTGAGGTGATATAGTAGGGTATATTGGCAATTACTTTGTATTTGTTTGGAAATTTTGAGTAGTCAAATTTCAGAATGTCTTCATACAATACCTTAAAGTCTCTGAGTGTATTTGTTAGACTTTTATCAGCTTCTATTCCAAGGTAATTTTTTGTAACTTTATGGATAGCTCGTGTTAGGTTTCCTGTACCAGGTCCGATTTCTACAACTTGGTCTGTTGAATTGAGCTTGCTACCCTGAATGATGTTTTCAATTATTGTTGGATTAATTAAAAAGTTTTGTCCTAGGTGTTTTTTGGCTTTAGTAGTTTTGATTTCTTGTTTCATACCTTAAGGATGTTTGAAAACAGAAGGTTTGTCAAATGTAAATTGTTTGAATTTTGTTATAATTAATATGTTTTTTAACCAAGCTTTATGTCTTACAAAAGATATATAGCAAAGGTTTCGGTTTCTATGCTTACTATCCTAGCGTTACTAGGCCAAAGTATTATACCAGCCTTTGCTAATAGTCATTCAGAATGCCGCCAGTCGTATTCTTTATGTGCTATGGAGTTAGATCTCGATAAAGATGATCTAACTGTAGATTTTAAACCCTATTACGATATGGGTGATTTTACTGGCTATGCTATCTTTATAAAAGATGGTCGATTTGCTCCAGGTGATACTGCTTATAGAAATGGTGGTTACCCAATTGAGCCTATTTATGTTTCAGGTGATATGCATTCTTATAAATTTATGGATATCAAAAATGGTAATTATTACCTAAAAATGAAATTAGCTCGTATGGATGGCGATACTATCCGTGTGAGTTCTAAGTCTTCACCAGAAGCACGCAAAAATGTAAATTATGCATTACGTAAACCAACTTTGAGTTTAGATGGAGATCGTATTAAATTAAGAATGCTTAAAAAAGGTGATGCATATAGTGGTTATGCAATTTTTGTAAGTAGTGATATGGATTTTTCTGATTTATTAGGAGAACCTTACTATGTTGAAAAACCAACTCGTAGATCAAATTTTCATGAAATATATTACCCGCTAGAATATGCTGGTAAATATTACGTAAGAGTTGCTCACGCTTCCCAAGTAGGTGGAGAATTTGCACGATACGAAAGAACTTCTCGTGAATCTGCTATGATCGAGGTTTCTGCATCTGACAGTTTACCAATGTATGGTCAAGCTGCCCCTCAGGTGAGCCCAGCTGATACAGATCCAGCAATGGACCCAGCCACTGATACAGATCCAGCAATGGACCCAGCCACTGATACAGATCCAGCAATGGACCCAGCCGCTGATACAGATCCAGCAATGGACCCAGCCGCTGATACAGATCCAGCAATGGACCCAGCCGCTGATACAGATCCAGCAATGGACCCAGCCCCTGATACAGATCCAGCAATGGACCCAGCCGCTGATGCTGACCCAGCAATGGACCCAGCTGCTGATGCTGATATGAACGCAGATGCAGATATGGAACTTGATCTTGATTTAGATGAAGATCTAGTTGATGGTAATGCTGAGGTTGCTTCTGCGATTAAAGAAACTGCAGCGATGATCAAGGAATTGAATAAAGAAATGAGAATGCTTATGAAAAAACCAGCGTTTACTTATTCAGAAAAACTTGAGTATCGTAATGCAAAAGTTGCATACAAGATGCTTAAGAAAAAGTATCCTAAAATGAGCGATGCTTCTAAGAAAAAAGCTAAGGTTGTTTTGAAAAAACGAGCTAAGGTTAGTAATAAGTACTACAAAAAATCAATGATGAGAGCCAAAAAATATTCTGAAATGTTACTTAAAAAAGCAGATTTATTAATGAAGCTATCAGAGTTATATACAGAATTGGATCCTGCAAATATGGAGGCTTCAGCTAAATATGAAAAAATGGCTATGAAGGCCAAAAAAGATGCTTATACTATTTTATTCCGTTTGAAAAAACTTCGTGCTAAGGAGCTACGTGATGAAGCGAAAGAATTAAAAGCTGCTGGTGATGAAACTACAGCTGCGGAATTAGAAACAGCTGCAGTTGAATATGAAGATGAAGTCGTTACTGTTTCAGAATCTGAAGGAGTTGAGTATGAGGACGAAGTGATTACTCCAGATAGTCCATTTACAGATATTGGTATGTCTTCTGCAGTTGGAAGAGCAGCAATTTATCTTTATGAAGAAGGAGTTATTGGTGGTTATAAGGATGGAACTTTCCAATCTGATAAAAAGGTAAATCGTGCAGAAGCTGCTAAATTTTTATACCTTGCAAAGTATGGTGAAATTGATGATTTGAAAAATGACGGTAAATTCAAAGATGTATTAGAAGGGGAATGGTACGTAAAATATGTAATTGGATGTGCCAATGAAGGAATTATCAATGGTGATCCAGATCGTTCTTTCCGTCCTGCTGATTCAGTAAATCGGGCTGAGTTGACTAAGATCATTGCTGAAACTTTTGACCTTGATGCTGAATATGATGATTCTTATTCTGATGTTTCTAAAGAAGCATGGTACTACAAATATATGGGTGCTGCAAAAAAATATAATATGTATCCAGAATTAGGTGATGAATTTGCAGGTGCTGATATGTTAACACGTGGAGAAGTAGCGCAAGCTATTTACAACGTAATGTCTGCAATGTAATTTGCTAATTAATTACTTTTATAAAAGGCTAGCCATTGGGCTAGTCTTTTTCTATTTTGATGAGTTTTTCCTGAGAAGTTAATCCGGAGAGAATTTTTATGTGTTTTTTTGGGACTTTAAAATATTGACTTAAAAGGCCAATCAATTCTTGATTGGCTTTGTTACGAACTGGTTGGGATTTTACCTTAGCTCTATAGTAAAGTTCTTTTATTTTTATTAACTTTTGTATAGAAGAGTTGGGGATTACTTTGACATTGATGTACATTTATTTGCGGCGTTTTTTATTTTTGTTAAATTTACCATTAGAGTTGCGGTCTCTGTCATTGCGTTTGCCTTTGAATCGGCTTCCACCTCCGCTTCTTCTGTCACCGCCGTGGCGTTTACCTCTAAATCCTCCTAGCCCTCTTCGACCGCTTGAGGCATTTTTGTTGATAGGTTCAAATTCGAAGATGTTAAAGTCTTTGAAACTTCTAGATAGAAGTTTTAAGATTAGTTCTCCTGGTTCAAATTCTTCTAATACTCTGTCATATAGTTTTTCGTAAAATTTACCTTTAGAGTTTGAATGTTCTAATTCTTTACAGATTTTTTCAATGTAGAAATCTTGCATGTCAGATTTTTTGGGAGGTTTGATTTCTTCCATTTCTAATTTGTTGACTCTTTTGATCATTTCTAGTCGTCGGTATTCTGCTCCGCTAACGAGTGTGATTGCGAAACCAGATTTGCCGGCTCTACCTGTTCTTCCTACTCTATGTACGTAACTTTCTGCATCTTCTGGTAGGTGATAGTTGATAACATAATTTAAGTCTTCTACGTCGATCCCACGTGCCGCTACGTCAGTTGCAACTAAAATATTGATTTCTTGTTTTTTAAATTTAGCAAGAACTTTTTCACGTCCACGTTGTGCTATATCACCGTGAATACAATCACTCTGGTATCCGCGTTTATTAAGTTTCAGTGTCAAACCGTCTACTTCGACTTTTGTTCTACAAAATACAATTCCGTAAAATTTTTCTGCTCGGTCGATAAGCATGCAAAGTGCGTCAAATTTTTGACCTTCGTTAACTTCCAAAAATTGTTGTTTAGATAAGCTTGTTACTTTTGAGGTACTTGCTACTTCTATTAATTTGTAACTTGGAATATACTTTTGTACGAGTTTTTCTATTCTTTTTGGCATAGTCGCTGAGAAAAAGAATTTTTGTGAAGTTTCTGGAACTTGGTCTAGAATGAAATCTAGTTCCTCCATGAATCCCATATTTAGCATTTCGTCGGCTTCATCTAAGACAAAAAAGTCAAGTTCGTGAAGTTTGAGAGTTCCACGCTTAATGTGGTCTACGACTCTACCTGGTGTTCCAACTATAATTTGGTCTCCGTGTTTTAGGCGACGTAATTGTTGCTCATATGATTGACCCCCGTAAACTGCGGTAGCAAATAATTTTTTAGCTCCTTTTAGAGAGTTTAATTCTTCTGTTACTTGCACAGCAAGTTCTCTGGTAGGGCAGAGGATTAAGGATTTGGTAGTCTTGATTTTTGGATCAAGCGCATTTAGAATCGGTAGTCCGAAGGCGGCTGTTTTACCAGTTCCGGTTTGGGCTTTTCCTACTATGTGTTCTGAGCTGTTTAAGGCTTGAGTAAGAGTTTTAAGTTGAATTTCGGTCGGTTGCTCAAAGCCTTTTTGATTTATAGCTTCAAGTATTTCTGGTTCTAAATCAAATGCTGTAAATTTGATGTTTTGGCTGTTCATGTATATGATGTTAATTATGACCTACGTGAGGTAAATAATGTTCACCCTAAATAAGCTTTTGCATTCTAGTTCTATTTTTTGGTTTTGTCAAGACGTTTAGTTCACAAGTAATGTGAAACAAACTCCATGAGGATCCCTATCAGGGTTATATCCTGATTCTATATTTACATGAGCGATATCGTCGATTGGCTCTGGTATATATTCTTCTGCTGTTGGTTCAAATACGAACTTTACAGAACTTAGACCTATTCCATCTACTCCTACGTGAAAATATCCATAATCTGTAATTGAATTTGTCTTATGAAATATAAACGCGCTAATCTTTGGTGTATTCACTGCATTATCAGAAACTCTGATTGGTTGTGTTCTAAATAAATACGTATTTTCATTTACTTCAATTATAAGATTTCTACCTATACATAACGGACTACCATCCTCTTGTCTAAGGAAATCTTGGAATGTTTCAATAATATGTTGAATTTCTTGTGCTAATAACGATCGTATCTCTTCTGGATCTATTTCAGTACCAGCTTCAATTACACCAGCTTCATTGCCGCTGTCGTTTATACTGGCTGCCATACTACCTGCGGTAACACTTCCGTTTAAAGTTGTTTGATCCTGATTTCTAGTAATATATTGATCATCTATACATCCTTGAGTTGCTGCTAATGCTGCAGTCAAAACTAAATTTATAAATTTAGGCATTTTATAAGGTTTAAACGCTTTAATTTTACATATTAATTTAGATTAGTCAAGTGATAAGTTCTTTTTTTGCCATTTTTCAATATTTTTGTGGTGACCGCTTAGTAGTACCTCTGGGACTTTTAATCCTTGGAATTCTTCGGGTTTGGTGTAGACTGGATATTTTTTCTTTCCGTCAAATTCTGGTGAGAAGGATTCGAAAATAGGGGATGCGCTATTGCCTAGTACTCTTGGAATTAGACGGGTGATTCCTTCGACTAGACAAAGGGCTGGAAGTTCTCCTCCGCAGAGGATGAAGTTACCTAATGAAATTTCTTCGTCGACGCATAGGTCTATTGCTCTTTGATCTAATCCTTCGTAGCGTCCGGCTATAATAATTAGCCCAGATTCGGCTTTTAAGGAGTGTAATTTGTTCTGAGTGAGTGTTTGTCCTCTGGGAGACATAAAGATCACTCTGGCCCTAGGATTTTGCTGTTTAATTGATTGTATGCAGTCGTATATAGGTTGTGGCGAAAGTACCATGCCAGGTCCTCCTCCGTATGGAGTATCATCAACTTTGTTATGTTTGTTTTTTGCGTAGTCTCGAAAATTGTGCACGTGAAATTCTACCAAGTTTTTTTGAGCAGCTAAACTTAAAATTGAACTTTGAAAGTAGGGTGCAATACTTTCTGGAAAGAGTGATAGAATATCAAATCGCATAATTTGAGGGTGATTATGCTTAAATTCTACCAGTTATTTGATTGATATCAAGTTCTGGTAAGTTTTCTTCACTTAGAATAATTAGATTTCCATTACCTTGAATGTTGTTCCAGCCCCATGGCGCAAGCATGAATCCATTTTTTTGGATTGATTCTAAGGAAAATAGATCTTTTGAACTATTAAATATACTGGCAAAATTACATGCACCTTGTTTGCTAATTACAAAATTTATCGTTGAATATAGTTCTTTTGAAGTTTGCTCTTCAGCCCATATTCTTGCCATAGCTGTAGCTGTATTGCCAGTTGTTCTCATACCTGGGTCAATTGTTTGAGGGCCATGGTTTGTTATAAAAAAATCATTCATCATGTAGCCAAAGGTGTTTGGGTTTATTGATCGAATTTTATCACTCATATCTTGAATCACAGGTAGTGTTTCTTGATAGATTGGGTGGCTGTTTGGTAAGTTGATACTTCGAATATATCTTCCTTCTTGGTCTGCAATGTTAAATGTTACAGCTGTTACTATTGGTCCAGAGCTTGGAGTTTGAATAAAGTTCAGTCCACATTCTTTTCCTTTTAGTAGAGGTTGTAAGATAATGTATTGTTTTAGTTGATATGTTTCTGCTTTGTTTTTAACTTGTTTGATAATTTCATTATATTCAGTTTTATTATCTGCTTTGTGTACTCCATCGCCAAAACTTTCTTGGTTACATTCTTTAATGATAATCGGAAAGGGTCCTAAATATTGCTCTTCTAGGTTATGCAGGATATATGGCGCGGAGTAGCTAGAGATTTTTTTAAGGTTTTCTTTGTTGTTTATAAAGCTTTGCATTTCTTTTTCATAAGCTAAATTAGAGTAGCTATTGTGTCCATCAATGTTAAAAAGTGGTAAATTGAATTGTTGGCAAACTTTTGGTAGCTCTTTGTAGCTTGACCTTACAATAGATCCGAGCTGGAAGTCGTTAGCTTGAAAAAAAATTTGGCTGCTTATGTCTGCCTTTTCCCCGATTACTACTATGTTTTCTGGATTAGAAAGCCATAGATGAGTTAAGGTAAACGCATCTTCGTTTCCAGCTCCATATCTTTGGTCAAAGTCTTGTTTGTAGCTATTTTGGTCAACGATTTGATTCATCCAGAATGCTGCAATGATTTTATTTTGAAAATTTATTTGGATGTCCCGAAAGGGGAGTATTACTGGTGATAAGGCGTCTTCATCTTTTGAAAGTATTTGTTTTAAATTTTCCATGGGGTTTCTTAAAATCATATCTTAGAATATTCTGTGAAAATATTAAAGTTATATTTCTAAAAATCAGTTTACTGATTCTTAGAAATATTGAAATATGGTTTTAAAAAAAAGCGCTTTTGGCGCTTTTTGATAATTTGAATAATTGTATTTAACGTTTTGAGAATTGTTTTGCTCGTCGAGCTCCAACCAAACCAAACTTTTTTCTTTCTTTTACTCTTGGATCTCTTGAGAGTAGACCAAGCGGTTTGAGGGTTGCACGTAGAGTGGCATCTTTTTCGATGAGCGCTTTGGCAATACCTAGGCGGATTGCTTCAGATTGAGCACTTTGTCCTCCTCCAGTTACTACGATCGAAATATTGAATGCTTTTTCAAGACCGAGTTCTTTGAGAGGTGTAAGGATTTTTTGAAGTTGTACGTTGTAGTCTAGCCATTCTTTGATATCTACGCCGTTGACTTTAATTTCACCTTTACCTTTTTCGTATAGTCTAACTTTGGCAATGGCACATTTACGTTTACCACAACCGTAGAAATAAGTACCTGTGAATGGAGTAAGTTGAGTTTTATTCATGGTCATTTAGGTTAATGGCTTGTTGAGCTTCGTGGGGATGATTTTCTCCACTGTAGATTTTAAGTTTAAGTAGAATATCTTTTCTAAGTCTGTTTCTTGGGATCATACCTTTGACAGATTCGAAAATAATTTTTTCTGGATTTTTGTCTCTTAATTTATCCAAGGTAATAGATTTTAAACCACCTGCGTACTTTGAGTGACTGTAGTAAGTTTTTTGGCTTTCTTTACTTCCTGTAACTTTAACTTTATCAGCATTGATTATAATAACGTAGTCACCATTGTCGTGATTTGGTGAGAAGCATGGTTTATCTTTACCACGGAGTTTGTTGGCTATCATGGTAGAAAATCGACCTAAAACTTGATCTTTAGCGTCAAATATGTACCATTTGCGTTCTAACTTGTGTGTATTTACGAATGTCGTTTTCATGGAATTAATTTAATTGAATGATAGCTTTAGCAGCTCCATCGCCAACTCTGATACCTAGATTATAGATGGAGGTGTATCCTGAAGTTTTTTCTTGGTATTGGTTCTTTACCATTTCTAGAAGTTTTTTCGATACCGCTTCTTCAGTGATATATTGTTGGAGAAATCTAATCGCTTCGCGGTCAGACTTATGTTTGATATTCGAAATAACTTTTTCTGCTATCGCACTAACAAGTTTTGCTCTTTTTTTAGTGGTTTGCATCTTTCCGTGTTTGAATAGGTTTGTTACTAGATTGCGAAGGTCAGCTTTAACGTGGCCTTTGCTCTTTCGTAATCCTGTTTTTTTAACTCTGTGTCTCATGATTTTATTTTAATCTTATCAATAATTAGCATATTTTTTAGTCTTCTGCAAGGTCTAATCCTCGAGTACCTAGGGCTTCTCTTACTTCTGTTAGAGCTTTTTTACCAAAACCTCTAAGATTTGATAGTTTAGCTTCTGAACATTTTACTAGTTGTTCTACTGAACCAATGTCACCATTGATACATGCATTGAGGGTTCTAGGTGATAGTCCAAGTACTTCGATTGGAGTGTATGTTTCTTTAACTGGTTTAGCTTCGATTTCTGCTTTTTCTTTAGCTTCTACTGAATCAATGTCTGACATAAAGTCTGGTTCAATTAGTATTTTGTCTTCGTTGAAGAGTTTGAAGTAAGATTGAAGCATGTTAGATGCAAAACGAACTGCATCTAGGGGAGTGATAGATCCGTCAGTTTCTACATCTAGCATTAATTTGTCTAGATTTGTCATTTGACCTACACGAGTGTTGTCAGATGAGAATTTAACTTTACGTACTGGAGAGAAGAATGCGTCGATCCAGATCCAGTCTGTCAGATCTGATGATTCTTGTTTTTCTTTGGCAGTTTGGTAACCGACATTTTTTTCACATAGGATAGTCATTTCTAATTCTGAACCTTTTTCTAGATGAGTGATGTATAAGTCTTGGTTGATGATTTCAACATTAGATGGGCATTCAATTAGCTTAGCAAGAACGTCCCCAGCTTTATTAACTTTAAGTTTTAGTTCTAGGCTATCTGATGCACTAGATTGAATACGTAGTTGTTTTAGGTTTAAAAGCATTTCAAGTACGCTGTCATGTGCACCTTCGATAGTAGAGTACTCGTAATTCATGCCCTTGATTTTAACCCCTACTACCGCATAACCTGGAAGAGTTGATAAAAGAGTTCTTCTGAGTGCATTACCAAGTGTAATAGCATAACCTGGAGGTAGAGGACTTAAAGTAATTTGCGAACTTGCATTTGTATTTTGACCTGTTCCAGTATTGTCGTCAACTAGTAATTTTGGAAGGCCGTAAAGTTCTTGATTTGGGTGCATATAATAAATATAGTTAATTTTATTTAGAGTAGAATTCTACTATAAGTTGGTGATCGATGATTTTTTCTACATCATCAGAATCTGGTAATTCAACAATTGTTAGGCTGATTTTACCGTTGTTAACTTCTAACCATTTAGCTGATTGATTTTTTTTAGCTGTTTTAATTTCAGCGTATAGTGGGCTTTGTTGGCATTTTTCTCTTAATTCGATTACATCCCCAACTTTGACTTGAATCGATGGGATATCAACACGTCTACCGTTTAATTTGAAGTTTCCGTGTGTTACCATTTGACGAGTTTGTGCGCGGCTGATTCCAAAACCTGCTCTGTAGACTACATTATCTAGTCTTCTTTCGATGTTTTTCAACATTTCTTCACCAGTAATTCCAGAAGCCTTTTCACCTTGAGCGTAGTATTTGCGGATTTGTTTTTCTGAGATATTATACAAAACTTTACACTTTTGTTTTTCGACTAATTGTTTTCCGTACTCAGAGAGTGAGCGGAAACTAGAACGACCATGCATCCCTGGTGGATATTTTCTTTTTTTGTAAGCCTTGAGTTTACTTTGCCCGTTTGAAAATAAAACGGCTCCGTAACGTCGAGACTTTTTAACTACTTTTGTCTTAACCATAGAAATAAAAAATTAATATAAATGATTACGGCTTACGAACTTTTTTGGCTCGTGTTCCGTTGTGGGCTACTGGGGTAATGTCAGTAAGAGAAAGAACGTGGACACCAGCAGCTTGCAAACCTCTTACAGCTTGTTCGCGTCCTGGTCCTACTCCTTTCACATACACGTTTACTTTTTCTAAACCGTGAATTTTAGCTTTTTCAGCTGCATTTTCTGCAGATACTTGTGCAGCATAAGGTGTTGATTTTCTTGATCCTTTGAAACCATTAGATCCAGCACTACTCCAAGAAATTACTTGACCTTGTGGATCAGTGATTGTTACTACTGCATTGTTAAAAGTCGATTGAATATATACATTACCTAGAGGTACATTTTTCTTGACTTTTTTCGATGATTTATTCGAATACTTGGACATAATTTAATTTAATTATTTTTTCTTGTTTGCTATTTGTCTTTTTCTACCTTTTCTTGTGCGTGCATTTGTGCGTGTTTGTTGACCCCTTACTGGAAGACCCTTAGCATGTCTGTACCCTCGGTAGCATTGAATACGTTTTAGACGGCTGATGTTTTCTTGTTGTTCGCGTCTTAGATCACCTTCTACTTTATGGTTTGCAATTTCTTCACGAAGTTGATTGATTTGACCTTCATTGAGTTCAGAAACCTTCATGTTGGTGTCGAAACCCAACTTGCTTGTTACTTTTCTTGCTGTTGATATGCCTACACCTTTAATGTAAGTTAATCCGATTTCAATACGTTTGTTTTTTGGTAAATTGATACCTGCTATTCTAGCCATAGTAAATTGTTATTATCCTTGTCTTTGTTTGCATTTTGGGTTTTCGCATATCACACGAACCTTTTTATGCCTTCTGATCACTTGGCATTTTGGGCAAATCTTTTTAACTGATGATCTTACTTTCATAAATTTGAGTTTAAGGTTTTTTTGAGTGCCGGTAGCTGATTATACCTTGAGTAGTGTCATATGTAGAAATTTCTACAGTAACGTAATCACCTGGGAGGATACGGATGTGATTCATTCGCATTTTTCCAGATAATTTGGCTTTAATGGCTTGTTCTTCAGTGAATCCTTCTGGCACAACCTTAAATTGTGCTCCTGGTAGAGCTTCGATAACTCTGCCTTCGATTGATACTTTTTCTTCTTTTGCCATTTAAGTCAAGGTGAATTTATATTTTGCTCAAAGATATTAACTAATCATTTGCTAAAAAGCAAGTGATTTTTAGATTTTTTCGTCTGATCTTTGGGTGAGAACTTCACAGCCGTGGTCTGTGATGAGTAACATGTGTTCTTGTTGGCAACCTAGGCTCCCATCGACAGATTTTATTGTCCAACCGTCTGATTCGGTAAAAAATTGATCAGTATGTTGACCAACGATAGGTTCTACGCATATTACCATACCTGCTTTAAGCATGGTTCCGGTGTTTGGTCTCCCAAAATTTGGAATGTGTGGAGGCTCCCAAAGAGAAGTTCCTATACCATGTCCGATGAGTTCTTTAAAGACATGGAATCCTTCTTTTTCTACTAGACTTTGGATGTAATGTCCTAAGTCTCCAGTTTTAACACCAGGCTTTATGAATTCGATTGCCTTGTATAGGATTTGTTGTACGGTGTCTATAAAGTGTTTTTTTTCAGTACTGATTTTACCAATTCCAAAGGTAACAGCTGAGTCTGATAAATATCCTTGGTAATTGACTCCACAGTCGACTGTAAGGATCTGTCCTTCTTCTAGTTTTTGATTCTTTGGAATCCCGTGGACTACTTCATCATCGATGGCTGTACATATGGTTGCTGGAAAGCCTTCATGCCCTTTAAAGGCAGGTTTGCAATTGTGCGATATAATTAATTCTTCTGTAAATTGGTCTAACTCTTTGAGGGTCATACCTGGTTTGGCAAATTTCTGCACTTTATAAAGGACGTCTGCCAAAATTTTGGCAGACTTTTTGAGTTTTGATATTTCTTGTGGTGATTTGATAAGCTTAGACATTTAGATTGATTTTAGACTTTAGCTCTTTATAAATGTCGTCGATACTTTGGTCGGCATTTATATGAACGACCTCATGTGATTTAGCAAATTCATTTAGTAGTGGTTTGGTTTGAGAGTGAAAAATAGAGATTCTTTTTTCAATTGCTTCTTGAGTATCGTCTGCTCGATTTTCAGTTTTCGCTCTAGAGGTTATTCTTTCTTTAGCTTTTTGGTCTGAAAGATCAAAATTTATAATATGAGTTTGAAGTTTCAATTTAGCTTCGAGTTGAATAAAGGCGTCGTATTGATCTTTATTTCTAGGGATTCCATCGAATAAGATTGGTCGCCCTTCTTGTTCATGTACAAAATTTTCAACTAACTCCATAATAGTTTCAGAATCTACTAAGTTTCCGGAGTTGATAATTGTTGCAATTTTCTTCCCAAGGGGAGTTTTTGTTTTTGCTATACTTCTAAGTTCTCCACCAGTTTCGAAGATTTGGTAACCATATTCTGTAGCTAATTTACGGGCTTGAGTTCCTTTTCCTGAACCTTGAATTCCAAGAAGTATTATATTCTTTAACATAATTATTTGATAAGTTTAGTGTAATCAAGATTGATTAGTTGAGCATTAACTTGTTTTTTAAGTTCCAATACTACACCTACTATAATTAGTATTCCTGCACCTGAAATTAGAATTGGTACCGATGCTCCAGATTTTCCACTAAGGGCTTGAAGAAGCATTGGAAGCACAGCAATACCTGCGATAAATAGTCCACCGAATAAGTTTAGTCGGTTTGAAACTTTATATAGGTGATCAGCTGTATCTTTACCTGGTCGCACACCTGGGATGAAAGCACCTCTTTTTTGAAGGTTGTCTGCTACTTTGCTAGTATCAAAGGTAATAGAAACGTAAAAGTAAGTAAATCCAAGGATCAGTAAGAACAGTGTGATTAGGTATAAAGGACTGGAGAATTGAAAGTGGTAGTTAATAAAACTTGCGTATGCTTGCAAAGTTTGGTTAGCTGAATTGCTTACCAGTTGAGCAATAATACTTGGAAAGGTTACGACTGATACAGCAAAGATAATCGGTATCATTCCGGCTTGATTGACTTTGATAGGCAGTTCCGATTGTGAACCTTTAGCTGATTTTGAAGCATAGTTGATTTTTATTTTACGGTATGCATCTGTGATAATCACGGTGGCTCCAATCATTGCAATAGTCAATAGTACTACTCCTGTTACTTTAGCAATTTGGCTAGAGTCTTGAGTAGCTATTAGTAAGCTTTGAGCTATAGAAGCTGGTACAGCTGCGATAATAGAAGCAAAAATCAAAAGTGAGACACCGTTTCCGATACCGTACTCTGTGATTAATTCACCAAGCCAAACTAGTAGGACCGATCCTGCTGTAACTGTTAGCATAATTGGTAGGATAACAGTAGGGTCTTGGATGTTGTTAATAATTGGTACTTGAGTTTGAGAGTTTAGTAGTAGGATCATTCCATACGATTGCAGGAAAGCTAAAGGAAAAGTTAGCCATCTTGTAATCGTATTGAGTTTTTGCCTTCCTTGATCACCTTCTTTAGATAATTCTTCGAATTTTGGAATAATTACAGTCAGAAGTTGTACTATAATAGAAGCATTGATGTAAGGGGATAGACCCATTAATACTATACTAAAGTTTTCCGCACTACCACCTGTTAAAGTACTAAATAGATTTAGCAGTGGGTTTTGCTCAAAAATGCTTTTAAGGGCCGCTAGGTTATCTATAGGAATAGATATTTGAGCTAATAGTCTGTAGACTAGTAGGATTCCTAGGGTAAATAAAATTTTATTTAACAAACTTTTAGTTCGTAAAATCTTTTTCAGAGTTTCCATTTTGAAATTTCGTTAGTTGCTTAGATAATTGTAACACTGCCTCCGGCTTTTTCAATTGCAGAAATAGCTGATTTAGAGGCTGCATCAATTGTGATTGTGAATTTTTTGTTTACTTCTCCACGATTTAGGAGTTTAACTGGTTTTTGTCCTTTGATAAGGTTTTTTTCAGCTAATGCTACGTAATCAATAGTGGTATTGTTTTCAAATAACTCTTCTAAGGAACCAACGTTTACAACTTGGTAAATTGTAGGGTTCACTGCGTTAAAACCTTTCAGTTTTGGCAATCTTTTGAAAAATGGAGTTTGTCCACCTTCAAAACCACGGCGTACTCCGCCTCCAGTTCTACAGTTTTGGCCATTCATACCTTTTCCGGCATATGTACCAGCTCCAGAACCGTTACCTCTACCAATACGTTTGGATTTTTTATTGTTTTCTGATTTGAGTGTAAATAATTTAGACATATTCTTCTAGTTTATTGTTTATTTAGCGTCTTTTTTAGGAGCTACTGCCTTTGTAGGAGCTGCTGCCTTTTTAGGAGCTGCTGCCTTTGTAGGAGCTACTGCCTTTTTAGGAGCTGCTGCCTTTTTAGGAGCTGCTGCCTTTTTAGGAGCTGCTGCCTTTTTAGGAGCTGCTGCCTTTTTAGGAGCTGCTGCCTTTTTAGGAGCTGCTGCTTTTTTT
>JAAZXH010000004.1 GCA_014240275.1 Candidatus Peregrinibacteria bacterium | reverse complement strand
TTGCAATAGACCTAAGTTATTAACAGTATAGTATTTATTCTTGATTGAACCAAGAACATTCCATTCAATATTCTTACCTCCATCAACACATTTTCCAGTAGCTGAGAGTTCTTTAGGATTAAGAGACTTATCAAATATATCACTATTAGCAGGGAAAGAAGGTGAATTTGATGCAGGTGCATCTAGTGATGAATCGCCACCATCAGCACCATCGTCACCAGCATCGTCACCAGCATCGTCATCATCATCATCACCAGCCTCATCATCATCACCAGCCTCGTCACCATCACCATCATCACCATCATCATCACCGTCACCATCAGCTGGAACTAAACTAGATAAATCAATGTTGGCTGGAATTACGCCATTCCGACGGAATGAATCAAGCAGGAATTCACTCCAGTTATCGTGCAAAGTCATAACTTGCTTAGGATCAGCAGCATCTATTAACTCTGCATAACGCTCTAAAAGAGGAGTTAAAGAAGCACTAAACTTCTTCACAGAATCATCGGTCGTATAAATATCACTAAAGATCCCATATGAGGCCAATACAGTCAACTTGTACCAATTGTTCGTTTCAAAACCCTGCAAAACTTTATTGACTCTAATATGGTTAGAGTTTTCACCTCTCAAACGTTGAAGATTAGTTTTTATATTCAAGGACGAACTTAAATGCGAACCTCCATTTACGCCATCTAAGAAAACACCATTCATTTTATCAACTTCGGTTAACATACCCTTTATATCTTCTAAATCGTAATTATTACGACCTTTCAATGAACTATAAATTTCAAACAAATCTTCCTTAAACAACGTTAAATATTTGTTTACAACAGATCTTTCCGGATCGTCAATTTCACGCAAAGCACCTTTTAAAACCTTAGGATTAAACGGGCTATCTGCAGCAGAAAAATCATTTGGTTGACATGATCCAAAACACAAAGGCATAGAACCAGGCTCTAGGTCTGACGCTAAAAGACCAACTCTATATATTCCAGCTTCGCCAAAGTCTGTTATCGCAGCATCACTTCCGTCAAAAATATTGTTATCATAAAGATTAAAAATAATACCCTTATTATCGGCAGCAACAGAAGGTAAATATACTATATCCCAGTAATCCGATGGCATTACTTCAACATTAATATCATCATTGGTATCACGACAAAAAGTAATTTCATCTGCTTTAGGTGAAATTACAAAAACTGGGCGATAAGGTTTTACTACATAATTTTCTGGAAAAACATCAACATTCAAAGAACTAGTAACATAATACTCAGACTTAAACTCATAAAACTTATTAGCAGTTGAATCATAATGTAAGATCACAGATTTAGTATCAACATTGTTACGCAACCTACCCATCAATTCTTGGACAGTTGATTCTGTAGATGAATAAACAGACAACAAACGTACTTCATTACCATCTAAATCAAAATCAACACCCTCCTGCTTAACTTTTCTAACTGGACAGGCGGCTGTACTCACGTATTCTTCCCCTTGCTTAAATTTCCAAAATTTTGCAGCAGTTAAACTACCAGCTACGTCACTAGACTTAGTCGAAATAGATGGTGGCGGAGGCAAAACACTTTCCGAAGAACTATCATAAAAGAAATATGCCACATACGCTAACAAGGCAATTACAACCAAAGCCAGTAGCTTTTTTTTAATATTCATAAAAAACAAAGTTATATACTACTATTATTTTTAACATAATTAAAAAAATTCACCAAATTAAATTGCTATAATCGACTTGGCGGAATCGCTAAATAGTCTAACATAAATTTTGCAATCTTCTGGAAAGTATAAATAGCAGTCGCACTGGCCCATTGACTCGAACGCGGTTTATCAAACTTTGTGAGTATAATAAATTCTGGATTATCCACAGGCGCAAAGCCAACAAACGTAGTAAAAGTTGTACCTGGACCAGACAAAGGCTTACCATTTTTATAGGTCTGTGCAGTACCCGTTTTACCACCAACCGAAAACCCTGGTACCCTAGCAACTTTCCCTTGACCGTTTACCACAACTGACTCGAGCATCACTCTTAACATATTCGAAGTTTCTTTTGAAACTACTCTTCGAACCACCGTTGGCTCTGTCACAGTTTCTACTCCTTTATCAGCAACTATCTTTTCTATCATATATGGTTTAACAAGTATTCCGTCGTTTATAACAGCAGAAAACGCCTGAATCATCTGCATTGGAGTTACGGTCAACCCCTGACCAAAAGCATGCGTCACCAATTCTGACTCTGCCCACCGCAAATGCGACTTCACTAAACCATCTCTCTCGTTCTTTACCTCCAAACCAGTTGGAACGCCAAACCCAAACTTTTCTAAGTAGTCAAAAAACAACCTACGACCTAAGGTTTTAGCCACAAAAGCCATCCCAATATTGTTAGAGGTTTCTAAAACCTGCGTCATATCAATCACCCCATAGTGCTCATTTAAAGCATTATTAATTTTAAATTCATCAACCTTAATTGGGCCATCATCATTTACAGTAGTTTCAGGTGTTAACAAATTAGAATTCAAAGCTCCAGCCATAGTAATTGGCTTAAATACAGACCCAGGCTCATAAGCATCAAAAACTGTACGGTTAGGAAACACAGCAGTTCCAACTTTATTTTTATAAACTTCATAAAATTTTAACTTTTTATTTTTATCCAAAACCGGAAGCAACTCAACCCTCTTATAGCTTTCTTCATCTTCGTAAAAATAAGTTTTAATTGTCCCATATTCTTTTTCAACCTTAACCTTATCTTTCCAATTTTCATCTTCTACCAACTTAGTAAAACCAGGGTTTTCTAAATCCTCTACCTCAATCTTAGGTGGTTCAAACTCCTTCCTGTCCAAAGCCTCATAAAACTTATTAGGATCAAAAGTCGGGTAATTAGCCAAGGCCACAATTTCACCAGTTTTAGGCCTCATCACTATCACCTGGCCAGCATCAGCCCCATAAGCCTCTACATCCTCTTTTAAAACCTTCTCCACAAACATTTGTACCGACCTATCAATAGTTAAATAAATATCAGAGCCATTTACCGCAGGATTAATCAAAGTTTCCGAATCAACTGTCAACTGCTTACCCAAACCATCAACCTTAGCTTTAAACAAACCGTCTTCGCCAGATAACAACTCATCCATATCACGCTCTAAACCATACTGACCTCCTTCAACATTTGTATAACCAACCACTTGCGCCAACAACTCACCTTCTGGATAAAAACGATAACTTTCAGACTGAAACCCCATACCAAAATACATCTTTTTGTCTAATGCAAACATCTCCTTCAACTGACTAACCAACTCTGGAGCTAAACGCTTTTTTAAAACCACATATTTATTAGAACCCTTCAAAGCACTCATTAAAGACTTTAAAGAAATATCTAATTTCGGAGCTAACAACTTAGCGTATTTCCTATAATCACTAATTTGTTCTGGGTACAAGAAAATGCCCTTTTCATTAGCCTCAACCCCAGGTAAACCCAAAGCTCTAATTTCAAAAATTAAAGCCGTAGCTGGATCATTATCTAACAAAACTTTAGATCTTTTTTTAGCAGATATCTTTGCAATCAAGTCAGCCGTATAATCTTGGCGCAAAACCTCAAGACTTTTAGGCTGAATTAAAAGCTCTTGATCTTCTTCGGTCAATTCTGGATTCTCAGACAATACCTTTTTTTGCTCCAACACTCGCTCACTCTCTATTTGCAAAGCCAACTTTGGATCAAACAACAAAGGCCCCAGTTTTTCAGCAATCACCCTTGGCTCATTAACCATAGACGGGTCAGCAAACAAAGTTTCATAAGTAGTATTAGTTGCCAATTTAAACGAATCATTACTGTGGTAATCCTTAATTAAAATTTGACCTCGACTAGCCGGCAACTTCTTAAAACCCTGCTGATTCTTTAAAGCTAAATCAATATAATGATCGTATTTAACAACCTGCAAATAAAACAACTTAGATATTATCATAGCAGTGACTACTCCCATGCACACAAAAAGTATCCGCAGTCGATGTTCTAGTAAAAACTCTCTCATTAAAAATATTTAAGCTAAATTATTATAAATTCATTAAATTAAAAGTCACTCAAAGCCTCTTGCCTCAATTCCTAAATCTGCTAAATTATAAGTATGTAAATAAAAGTATGCAAAAATATACGCTCGAAAATGGTTTAAGAATAGTTTTAATTCCAAACCAAAATACCAAATCCGTAACAAGCCTTGTTTTAGCTGGAGCCGGATCCAGATACGAAACTGAAGAAATCAACGGAATCGCCCACTTTCTAGAACATATGTTTTTCAAAGGAGCTAAAAAGTATAAAAACACCAAAGAAGTATCTTCTGCCATAGACTCCGTCGGAGGTGAATTCAACGCCTTCACTGGCAAAGAATATGCAGGATACTACGTACGAATAATCAACGACCACCTCGACACAGCCCTCGACGTACTTTCAGACATGCTCCTTGAAGCGACTTTTAATCCAGAAGAAATCGAAAAAGAACGCGGAGTAATCCTAGAAGAACTGAATATGTATCAAGACACTCCAATGTATCAAATTGGATGGGACTTCGAAAAACTACTCTATGGCAAACAACCAATGGGCCGTGACCAAATCGGAACCAAAAAATTAATCAAATCCGTAACTCAGCAACAGTTTCAAGACTACCAACAAGCCTTATACACTCCAGACAACACTGTAATCTGCCTATCCGGAAATTTTGATGAAGCAAGCACCCTTGAAAAAATCAAACACTACTTCCAAATGGGGCAAAGTACCCAAAGCCTCAAAGCCGAACCTATCAAAGAACATAATCCTGAGAAAAAGTATATAATCGAAAACAAACAAACCGAACAGGCTCATATGATCTTAGGTTTCAAATCATTGAACCTACATGACCCTCGTAAATACGCCCTAAAAGTATTAGCAACTGCCCTAGGCGGAAACATGTCTAGCCGAATGTTTTTAAACATACGTGAAGCCCAAGGCCTCTGCTACTACATTAGAACCAGCTCAGACCTATACAGCGACTGTGGGAGCCTACAAACCAAAGCCGGAGTTGACATCAACCGCATCCCAGACGCTATTCAAAGCATCACTCGTGAATACCAAAAAGCCTTCCAAGATGGATTCACCAAAGAAGAAGTGCACAAAGCCAAAGAATACCTCAAAGGCAAAATGGTACTCAACTACGAAGACACTGAAAGCGTAGCACACATGCACGCCCGCCAAGAACTCCTTTTAGATGGACTCAAAAGCATAGACGAAATCATTGCAGAATTCGACAAGGTCACTACCGAAGAGGTCAATCAATTAGCAAAAGATTTACTTCAACTCAAAAATCTATATACTTACATCATAGGTCCTTGCAACGAGGACGAATTAGCACCATTATTAACATTTTAATTTTAAAAATATGAACTTCCACGGAATTCACGAAAAAACACTAGTAATCGTCAAACCAGACGCAATCCAACGTGGCCTACTCGGAGAAATCATAACTCGTTTTGAAAAAAAAGGTCTTAAAATAGTTGGTCTTAAAATGATGCGACTAGACGACGCAGTACTACGCGAACACTACGCTCACATCGCCGACAAACCATTCTTCCCAGGGGTATCAAACTTCATGCAAAACTCACCAGTAGTTGTACTTTGTATCGAAGGTCTCGAAGTAGTTGAAGCCGTTCGACTAATCACTGGAATCACCAAAGCCCGCCAAGCAGAAGCTGGGTCCATCCGTGGTGACTTCGCAATGAGCGTAGGCTGTAACGTGATCCACGCCTCAGACTCAGTAGATAACGCTAAAGCCGAAGTTGTAAGATTCTTCGAAGAAAATGAAATCTTCGAATACTACAAATCTGAATACGAATTCGTATACATGCAAGACGAAAAAGAAAGCTAAAAAGCCAAATAGACTATCCAAAACTCACCAAACAAGGTGAGTTTTTTTATTACCTTTTTACACCAAACACTGGCATGTCAGCAGGAGGCACAGAGTAAATCAAATTAGTCGAAAAAGGAAAGGTAAAATTATAATCTGGCAAAATCTCAGAAAGCAAAACTTCCTCACCCGCAACTGAATCCATTGCACAAGCCCATCTATAATTCAAGGGCTCTGCAACCGGAACACCAGTACTAGCACCACTTTCACAATCAGCATAAAAAGGAAGAGGAAGAGGATCAAGTTTTATAAACTTAAACTCCATAGGAGAACGACGCAAATACCATAAATCTTGCTCACGCAACTTTTGTTCATCTGAATCAGTTTGAACTAACTTACCATCTGCCAAACGCTTTTGTTCTAACTGTGAACACTTAATACAGTTATCAACTATTAAGGAGCCCACAAAAGCCAACTGAGAATACAAACTCGCATCTTCCTCTAACACTCTTTCATAAGGTAAACTAACGACGGTTTTAATCAAACCATCTGCATACAAATGAGCTCTAATATCTGTAACTTCCGCTTTAATATAAACATCACTATCTAAAACCACAAAACCATTTGTATGACCCGGAGCAAAATTTAAATTTTTATCAAAATACAAATCCAAACCTTTCAAAACTACAACTGCATTTGGATTCTCAGCTAAAAATTGCTCCAAAATAGATACGCGAATATACCTTTGATTATCTGTAGAGTTTTGAATAAAAAACAAATTGTCTTCAAAGTCACTTTCACAAAGCTTTAAATCACGATTTCTTAAAGGAAACTCACATTTAAATTTACTGGCTTTCAAAGTTGCAACTTGCTTTTTCAAACGCGAAACCGCAGTACTCATAGTAGCACCATTAGCAGCACCTTGACCCCGTGCTTTAACCAAACCCCTAACATTTAAACCATAACGCTCTATCAGCGAACCAAAATTTGGAACCGGCCTTTGATACTCAACCCCACCAAAACCAATCTTATATTCACCAGTTAAACGTAACCTTAAGTCAGCTAACGGAATATTTTGATTAGGGATATCCACAAAAACACCTTCTACCGGGGTATCAACATCTAAATTAACAGGGCCCTCTTCTAAAATCGGGGCCTCGTAAAAATCTAAATTTAAAGCTGGGCTCACTACATTCGACTCCATTGCCAAGTCTACCTCATAAGAATCCAAACCACCTTTTATAAAATCATTACAAAAGAAAAAATTGTTTTCTCCATATTCAAAAAGATATTCCGAAGCTTGAAGCGAATTCCTCTCACAGTTATTCAAACTTAGAGGATTATCAATATTAGTTTGCATATCAACAAAAAACTGAATTGGACTTTCAAAATTCAAAACCTTTTCAATATCCACCCTTCGCTCATTCACACCATCACTCATAACGATAGCCTTAATAGCAAGCTCATTGTTAGCCGGAACCATCGATGTAAATAACGAAGATATATAAGAGGTTCTAGCAAAACTAAAATCAACCGAATTAAATGAATCTAAATCAATTGGCCAATTTTGATTAGGATGATCAGTACAACTCTCAGCCAATTGCGTATCAGAGTCAGACAAATTTAACTTTCTTTGATCATCAAAAATAAAACAAAAATCTAAACCCGCCTCCTCAAAATCAGCAGTTTTGTTTTCTCCATTATCAGAAAAGAACTCTAACTTCAACCTATACCCTTGCCTTCCATTTGCTACAACCTTAGACCCTTGTCGCATAGCATTATTCGAAGAAGCATAGGGCCTAGCTGTAATAACAGGATTCAAATTCAACTTACTTAAAGGCAACTTTACTTTCATACCTTTAAAATTTATCCATTGTTTAAAAGTTTCACTCCAAGCTAAACCAGAGAAAAGATAATCCCCATTTTTATCGGGTTTGTTTGTAATCGAAACTCCAAAATTAGAATCTAAACATAAATCCTTATCATAATTTAAAGTAGGGTCGCTCTTACAATTCATTTTGACCCAACCTAAGTTATCACCCCAAATATAACCCCGAATACTATAACCATTTGCTTCTTTATATATGTTGGCACCATATTCAATATTACTACTAATTGCTACTCCCCTATTTTCAAAACCAGCTCCAGGGTTATGATTTCTAAAACTCACCCAACCTAGATTAGTATTAAAACCCCAACCATGCATTTCCATAGGAGCATCAACAAAAGTTTGTGGTTTTACACAAACCCGATACTGATCGTCTAAAAAGGGTGGCGAAGCTGATATAACACCGACATCTAAATCAGCACGATTACCAGGGAGCAAAGTGCTATTTCCTTGCAAGTTAACACAATCTTCCAAAACAGGATTCTCAGCGGCATGGGCTGTTAAATTAGTTTGCCAAATTACGGTAGTTACCAAAAGCCCTAACAACTTTCCACATACTACTTTTTTTAACAAACTATTCATATATTTATCTCACAAAATATTATTCTATCATATTTTCCATAAATATTAAACATAAAATTTCACCAAAAAACCATGTACAAAGCTGTATAGAGACTGATTATATATTTACAAATGGCTCAAAAGAGCCATAATACCTATTTATTTAGGGGGGTTTCAGAAGTTTTACTTGTAAATTAGCTAACTTAAACTATAATTGACTTGTTTTAACCTATTTTAAAATGACTAAACAAGACTTGATCAACGCTTCAGCAGCTGCTGCAGGTGTTACCAAAAAAGACGCTCAAGCTATAATCGATGCTATGCTTGACAGCGTAACTGCAAGCCTTCAAAAAGGCGAATCAGTAACAATTACTGGTTTTGGAACTTTCAGAATTTCTCACCGTGCTGCCCGCAAAGGTGTTAACCCAAGAAATCCACAACAAACTATCGATATCCCAGCTATGAAGCTTCCAGCTTTCAAACCTGGTAAAACTCTTAAAGACGCTGTTAGATAATCTCAAACAAGCTAAAAGAGCAAAACACCTCATCCAATGGGGTGTTTTTTATATATTGCAAAACATGAATTTAAAGTTTAATATAAAAAGGTAATTTTTTGTATGCAAAATCAAATTCAAGATATTCTCAAACAAGCCATTGAGAAAATTAACAAATGTAATACTGAAGCAGAACTACTAGAAACTGAAAAAAGCTTCCTAGGTAAAAAAGGCTCCTTAAACGAAATTTTAAAAGGTGTAAAAGACCTACCAAAAGAAGATAGAGCAGAAATCGGAAAACTTGCCAACCAAGTCAAACAAGACATCAACACTCACATCCAAAACCAAAAACAAAACATTCAAGACAAAGCTCTAGATGCAATTTTAGAACAATGGCATGACGTCACTCTTCCAGGAATAAAACCCCAAAAAGGAGCTGTTCATCCACTTTCTTTAATACAAGAAAAGGTCGAAGAAATTTTTCAGAAAATGGGATTTATGATCTTAGACGGACCAGAAGTAGAAAGTGATTACTTCAACTTCGACGCACTAAATTTTAAAAAAGACCACCCAGCCCGGGACATGCACGACACCTATTTTGTAGGTGAACCACAAAACAAAGACGGCGACAAACTGCTACTTAGAACTCATACCTCACCAGTCCAAGTTCGTGGAATGCTACAACATAAAGTTCCAATTAAAGCTATAATTCCTGGACGATGTTTTAGATATGAAGACCAAGACGCAACTCATGAACACACACTCTTTCAAATCGAAGGTTTATATATAGACAAAAACATTAGCATTGCCAATCTTAAAGGAATTTTTCAAGAATTCCTTACTAAACTTTTTGAGAAAAAAATTGAAATTCAAATGCGCCCCGGCTACTTCCCTTTTACAGAACCAAGCGTAGAATTCGACTTTTCTTGCCCTTTCTGCAAAGACGGCTGCCGAGTTTGTAAATATACTAAATTTATTGAGTTAGCTGGAGCCGGAATGGTCCACCCAAACGTACTTAAAAGTGCCAAAGTAGACCCTAACGAATACCAAGGTTTTGCCTTCGGATTTGGACTCGATCGCCTTGCAATGCTTTATCACAACATTCAAAACATCAAACACTTCCGTGAAAACGACATTCGATTTTTAAAACAATTCTAATATGTTAATGATTTATGACTGGCTCAAAAGCCATACTAATTTCGACCAAAATCTAAGCCCAGAAGAAATCCGCCAACTTTTTACCTTTCACAGTTTTGAAATTGACGGATACGAAGACTTAAATCAAAAACTCCAACATATTATTGTAGGAAAAATTATCAGCATTGAAAAACACCCCAAAGCAGACAAACTCAAAATCTGCCAAGTTTCAGATGGCGCAAAAACCCACCAAGTAGTTTGCGGTGGAAGCAATTTATCAGAAAATCAAATCATTGCATACTGCCAAGAAGGCGCCAAAGTCCTTTGGCACGGTACAGACGAAGTAACTATTAAAAACACCAAAATTAGAGATGTAGAGAGTTTCGGAATGATAGCCGCCAGCGACGAAATCGGGCTCGGTCCTAGCCAAAACAACGAAATTCTAGACCTAACTGCTCTAAACCTCACAGTCGGCCAAGACCTTCACAGCGCTCTAAACATGCCAAATCTCATTTTAGACATCGATAACAAATCCATTACTAACCGACCAGACTTATGGTCCGTAATCGGACTTGCACGAGAATTAGCAGCAATTACCTCCACTGAATTTAACGATCTTGAAGTACCAAACTTTCTAGCTGACAATACCGCTAGCGAAATTTTAAAAGTACAAATCAACAACCCAGAAATCTTACAACGCATCCTACTACTAAAAATTTCTAATCTTACAATCTGTGATTCTCCAAAAGAAATTCAAGACAAACTCAACCACTGTGGAATTAAAACTATCAACAATATTGTAGATGCTACAAATTACGTACTGCACGAGATGGGCCAACCTATGCACGCCTACGACACCCAAAAAATCAACTTTGAAGACCTAGAAATCTGCTATGCTAAAGACCAAACTGAATTTGCAGCCCTCGACCAAAAAACCTACCAACTAACAGAGTTTGACCCAATCTTAAAGTCTAATGCCAAACCTCAATCCCTACTTGGTATAATTGGCAGCCAAGAATCAGCAATTACCCAAGATACTAGCGAAATTCTAGCCGAAGTAGGTTGTTTCCAATTTAACATAATTCGTAAAAGTGCCAATAAACACAAAATTCGCACCGATGGAGTTCAAAGACAAGAAAAGCAAATCGACCCTACCCAAGCAACAAAAGCCCTGAATCGCTTTATCGAAATCCTTAAATTAACCTGTCCAAACCTAGAAATCAGCTCTCAACTCTACGATAATTTTCAAAACAAATTAGACGAAAAAACAATTAAACTTTCAACTCAAAAAGTCGAATCTTACCTTGGCATCAAAATTCCTAACCAAGAAATTCAAGACATATTAAACAGACTCGGATTCGAAACCCAAGACCTCAGCGACCATATTCTAGTAAAAGTCCCTAGTTTTCGTAGCCAAAACGACGTCAACTATGACTACGACCTAATTGAAGAAATCGGGCGAATTTACGGATATAATAAAATTCCAAGCGTCCTACCTCAAGACAGTTGCCAACCTCCCCTCCAATACAAACATCGTAATTTAAGTAATCAAATCCGACATAAATTAGCTGATTACGGATACTTTGAAGTCAAAAATTACTCTTTCTTCAATCAACAAGACCTAGCTTGCTCAGACCGCAAAGACCAAGCTCTCAAAATGAAAAATTACCTATCCTTAGAGCAAAGCCACCTACGTACTAGTCTGATTCCAAACATGCTTAAAAACCTAAAACTCAATTTAAAAAATCAAACTAAAATCCAGACATTTGAATTTGGCAGAATTTACCTTAAAACAGAAAACTTCATGCCAGCCGAAGAAACTCACCTTTCTATCATGCAAAATGGACCACAGGCTTTCTTAAAACTCAAAGGTGCCCTCGAAAACATCATACAAGGTTACAATCTCAAGTACCAATTTAAACCAAGTACCGCTCCAAACCAATCTGCCCACCCAAACTGTTGTGCCGACATCATAATTCAAGGCCAAACTATCGGACAAATTTACCTAATCAACCCGAAAGTACTTAAACAATACGACTTAGCAGAAGAAGCGATAGCTTACTCAGAAATCAACTTCGGATTATTCTCTCACTTACATCTCAAAACTGTAAATCTTCAAGAATTTTCACGCTTCCCAAGTATTTCCTTCGACCTTTCAATTCTCTGTAACAAGCAACAATACCATCAAGAAATTCACAGTTGCCTACTCAAAGCCTCCAAATTAATTTGCCAAGTTAAACTGTTTGATACTTACGAAGGAAGTAATATTCCAGCCGACAAAAAGGCTTTAAGTTATCAAATTACTCTGCAAGACCCAAACCAGACCTTAACTAGTCAAGACCAAGAAAATGCTATTCAAGCCTGCCTTGCTCAACTCAAAAAAATCAAAGCCGAAGTCAGACAAGCCTAAATAAATTGACAAAGCAAACCAAATATTATATTTTGGGAGAAAAATGCCAAGCCTTAGTCAACAAATCAAAGATTCCGCCTTATCACTCAACTTTTCGCAATGCAAAATTTGCCCTGCCGATAATTTAGATAGTTACCAAAAACACTATCAAAATTTTCTAGATAAAAAACAACATGGGGAAATGGACTATTTACGCAAACACCAAAGCCTAAAAACCAATCCTTGCCAAATTGTCCCAAATGCCAAAAGTATTATTTTAGTCAGCCTAAATTATTTTCAAGCTCGAAAAAACGCCAACAACTGGGCTCCAAAACTCCATATTCCACAACATCGTGAAGGGCAAGTAGCGCGATACGCCTTTGGTAGAGACTATCACAAAGTCTTTCGTAAAAAACTTAAAATCCTTAGCCAAACATTAACTGCTAATCATCAAAATTTTCGCTTCTTTGCAGACTCAGGCCCTCTACTTGAAAGACAATATGCTGAACTCTCGGGCTTAGGCTATATTGGTAAAAACACCATGCTTATAAGTAAAAAATACGGATCATGGATCCTACTAGGCGAAATCATAACAGACGCTAAGTTAGATTACGACCTAGCATTTGATCGAAAGAAAATGGTCTGCGGATCATGCCAAAAATGCCAAACCGCCTGCCCAACCAACGCACTTAGCCAAGACTACAAAATTGATGCCAGCAAATGCATTTCCTACCTAACCATCGAACATTCTGGGTCTATTCCTGTAGAACTCAGACCCAAAATTGGTAACTGGTTATTTGGATGTGATATTTGCCAAGAAGTCTGCCCACACAATTTTCGAGCCAAAGTCAGCCAAGAACCCGACTTTCTAAAACCAATTGCTGGAGAAAGCCTAAATTTAAAAGAAATTTTATCCATTCCAAATGACGAAACATTCACTCAAAAATTTGCGGGTTCTCCTTTAATGAGAGCCAAACGAAGTAAACTTCTTAGAAACGCCTGTATAGTCACAAGCAACCTCAAGCGACTAGACCTACTACCAGAAATCCAGCTTCTGTGCCAAGACTCAGACCCAATAATTCAAGAACATGCCCAGTGGGCTTTAAAAGAACTACAAAAAAACATTCCAAATTACCAAAAAATATGATATAATAAACAAATGTTATAAATTAAATATGTTCTCCAATCACACTTTGCAATATAGGAATACCCAACTCAACTATTATGTCTACAAATCAAACAAACCAGGTAAAACAGTTTTAATATCTGGGGGTATCCACGGTAACGAAGCCAACGGTATGTTTGTAGCCTTAGAGTTTTTTCAATATCTCAAAAAACATAGCGAACTATTTTCAGGAACCATTATTGTTGCCCCACACCTGAATCCAGAAGGCTTTAAAAAACGCAATCGTAGATACGATGAAACTGATTTAAACCGCACCTTCACCGACAAATTAGAACACCCACTAAGCAAACAAATCAACCAAGAGATCCTTAAAAAAATCGATTACGGAATTGATTTTCACGATTCCGGAAGCACCTATAATTTAGTCTTACACGCTCGCATACCTAAAAACCAATGCCATTTGAAAGACTTTATGAATCACCTAGAAGTTCCATTTTGCTTTATTCGAGATCACAAAAATGGCATGATCAACGACTTTATGAACAAACTCAATAAACCTTTTGTAACAATCGAATCTGGTGGTAATTACCAAGTGAATCCAGAACAAATTGAAAAACAAATCAATTTAATCTTAAACATCTTAAAATATAACGGAAATCTAGAAGGTTTAGCCAAACGCAACAAAACTATTCCAATTTATCAAAGATACAGATTTAAAGCCAAAACAACCCTACTCATTTACCCTAAAGTCAAACTTGGGCAAACTATCAAAAAAGGTGATACCATAGCAATCGCATACGAAAACAATATTCATAATCCAATTGAAATCCAAAGCCCAATTGAAGGGTACATAATTGCTCTAAACCCGCATAACCTCATCAAACAAAACGAATATGTTTTTGGGATCGGACAATGCCAAAAAACAATTTCCAAAATCCAAATTGCAAACCCAGATCTAATCGAATACAAACACATCTGCCTATAAGCACTTGTACCAAATATTAAAATTGTGATAAAATAAAATCACTTTATTAATAAAACAAAATGCCAAAATTTAAGACGTCACATGTTCTTTTAGGTATCATCCTTATCATTCTTTTATATACAGGAGGCACCTACAATAACTTAATTGGAAAAAGCAACGCCAGAGACACAGCTTGGTCTCAAGTAGAAAACAATTTTCAATCCAGATTCGACCTCATTCCAAACCTAGCTGCCATAGCCAACAAAGCAGCAGATTTTGAAAAATCAACCTTCACAGAAATTGCAGAAGCTAGAAGCGCCTGGCAAAACGCTGGCAACACAAACGCCAAAATTGCAGCAGGGCAAAGATTCGACACCGTCTTTTCTAGACTACTAGGAACTTTTGAAAACTATCCACAACTTACTGCAACCAAAGGTTATCTCACCTTTCAATCTCAACTAGAAGGAGTTGAAAACAGACTAAGAGTTGCCAGAAAAGACTTCAACGAAACAACCTTAAAACTCAATAATGTTGTAATGAAATTCCCAAGTAATATTATTGCCGGGATATTTAATTTTAAAAAACAACCTTTGTTTGAAGCACCAGAAAAAGCTACAACCGCCCCAGACCTAAAAGCAATTTTAAATGAGTAAAAAAATCCTTCTTACTCTTTGCCTTTTAATTAACACTTGCTTTGCAATTGAAATACCAAAACTCAACACTTTTGTTACCGATCAAGCAAACGTAATTTCACAAGTAACAAAGACAGAAATCACCAATCAGTTAAAGCAACTTAAACAAAATACTGGCATAGAGATAGGAGTTTTTACAATAGACACGCTTGAAGGATACCCACTTGATCAATTTGGAATAGAACTTGGAAGAAAAAATAGCATCGGGCTGAAAGACAAAGATACCGGTGCCCTTTACATTTTAGCCATCGATGACAAAAAAACCAGAATCGAAGTGGGGTACGGTCTAGAAGGTTCCCTCACCGACGCAGCTACGTTTAACATACAACAAGACGTTAAACCTCTACTAAAATCAAGTAATTATGATCAAGCTATTAGCGAAGTTATAAACAATATGATTGCAGCTACAAAGGGGGAATATATTGCACCCCCAACCAAAACCTCAAACTCGTCAGATAACATTATAGGTTTCATAATTTACTTTGTTATATTTCTATTATCAGTAATTGGAAGAATTTTAGGTAAAACCAAAAGCATCTGGCTCGGAGGTATACTTGGAGGAGTAAGCTTTCTTTTAGTCAGCATTTACCTAGCAGGAACCTTTGTCTTCATAATTGGAATGACTATCTTTGGAAGTTTACTTGGACTATTATTTGACTACCTTTATTCTCACGGAAAACTTGGAAACTCTTCTGGAGGAGGATTTTTTGGAGGCGGAGGATCATTCGGCAGCGGCGGAGGCGGAGGATCATTCGGAGGCGGAGGCGGTGGCTCATTCGGGGGAGGTGGATCAAGTTCAAGTTGGTAATCATTAACATTTTATTATGCTAAGTAACGTCAATTTATGTATCGAGCTGATCAAGCTAAAACCCATATCTAGCCAACAAGATAATCTCTCAAAAATCTGCGACTTCGTCAGTGAATATATTCAAAAAAATTGCCACCAACTACCTAAAATTCAAAAAATTATTCACAAACAATATCCAAGCCTAATTGTAGGCAGTCAAAACTTACTAAACCCTAGCGTTTGCCTATATGCCCACTTAGATGTAGTAGATGCAAGTCTAGAACAATTTGAAGCAAAAATTGAAGATAACTGGCTAATAGGAAGAGGTAGTGGCGATATGTTAGGTGCTGCCGCAGCCTCGATCAACACCTTTATTAAACTATTTAACAAAAATCCAAATTTAAACATTGGACTCTTCTTGCCATGCGACGAAGAAATAGGAGGTAGTCACGGCACAAAACACTGCCTAGAAAGCTTCAAATACAATCCTGAAAGCGTTTTAATGCCAGACAGTGGTTCTGGCCTAGACAAAATAGTAATCGGTCAAAAAGGCTTTATAGTTGCAACCATTTCTTGCAAAGGTTTTTCTTGTCACAGTTCCCGTCCCTGGGAAGGAAAAAACCCAATCCCAAAACTGATTGAAGTTTTTCATAATATACAAAAAGAATTTCCAAATAATCAAAACTCAGACTATCACAGTACAATCGCGCCTACTCAAATTCACTCTGGAGAATCCGTGAACCAAATTCCAAACCAAGCCAAACTTACTCTAGACATTAGAACTTGCAGCAGCAAAGAGCACAATAATATTTTAAACATCTTAAATAAATATCATTCAGAAACTGTAAAAATTGACATTTTTGAATCTCCAGCCTTCAATATTTCCTCTGGACACCCACACATTGATCTAGCCAAAGAAATGCTAAACAAACTTTTAAATACCGAAATTGCAATCATTAAAGAACACGGGGGGTCAGATGCAAGATACTTCCAAAAAAAAGCAATACCATGCATTATTAACGGAATTAAAAAAGAAAACTCACACGGTAATAACGAAAAAGCCTACATACCGGAAATAGACCAGTACGAGGAATTCGCAACAGAGTACATTCAAAAATATCACGAAAAATTTATAAACTAAGAATTGCCTTTTTAACAGCTTCCATACACAACAAAGCACACTTCAATCTTACTGGAGAAAGGTGCATTTCTATTAAATCAAGAATAAACTGCTTATCCAAATCTAAAATTTCTTTTTTAGACTTACCAATAATTTCACTTAAAAACATAGAGGCTGCTGCCTGAGATATAGCACAACCTTCTCCTTCAAAACTTACATCTTTTAAAATATCACCTTCTAACTTTAAATAAACTTTAATTTGATCACCACAACTTAAGTTTTTTAATTCAAAACAAGTTGTATAATCAGTTAACTTAACATAACACTCAGGGTTATGAAAATGATCCATAATATTTTGGTAATAAATATTCATAAACTATTTCTTAAAAAAATTAAGTACTTTTTTAAGCTCCAAAACAAATTTATCAATATCTTCACAAGTATTATACATCCCCAAACTAACTCGCAAACTTGCTCGACTATCCAAACTAGCATGTAAGGGGTTAGTACAATGCTGACCAGCTCTAACACAAATGTTTTTCATACCTAAACCATAAGCTAAGTCATGGGAATGAACCATATCAAAATCTAAAGCATATAAAGTTCGAACAGACTGCAAACCTCCCAAAACTTTAAAGCCAGATAACTGAGATAATTGCTGGTGTAAATATTTTGCTAATTCTAGTTCATAAATATAAATTTTTTCAAAACTAATTTCTCTTAAAAACTCCAAGACCTTTGCAAAAGCCAAAACCGCAGCAATATTTGGAGTACCGGCCTCAAACTTCATAGGGCCTTCAAGATAAGAACTTTGAGACCGTTGAACATCTTCCACCATTCCACCACCAAATCGGACTGGATTTAAAAGCTGCATTAAATTTGATTTAATATACAAAATCCCAAGACCAGTTGGACCATACAGTTTATGAGCTGAAAAAACCAAAAAATCACAATTTAAAGCTTTCACATCATCTTGCTGATGCACAATCGACTGACAAGCATCTAAAACAGTTATAACCTTAGATCCTGAGGCCTTTTTCATAATTTTATCTAAACTTTGAGGTCTCAACCCTGTCACGTTGCTCATCAAAGAAAGTCCAAGCAAAGCAACTGAATCATCTATCTGGTCTAATAAATCTTGTTCCCAATTTTCGGCATATTCTACTATACAAAGTTCTAGCTTGTTACGTTTTGCAAACTCCTGCCATACCACTAAATTACTATGATGCTCAGATTCAGAAATTAAAACTTTTCGACCTTGTAACTGCTGACTATCCAAAGCCAAAGCAATAGTATTTAACGCATCAGTTGCATTGTGGGTAAAAACAATTTCATTCGAATTGGCATTAATTAAATTAGCAACAACAGTTCGAGCTTGATCAAACTCCTCTGTTACTTTTTCTGCGTTTGGATACAAACCTCGATGAACATTTGCCGTATAATTTTCATAATAACCTTCCAAACTTTGCAATAAAACGGCTGGCTTTAAAGTCGTAGCAGCAGAATCCAGATAAACTAAATCCTCTTGGTTTTTAAAAATTGGAAAATATTGTTTGAACATAACTTTATTTAGCCCTGCTATAGTAACATAAATTTTAAATTATGCAAACCAAAGCTAATTACTGCATTCTTTCTAACATCACTTGTCTATAAGACTCAACAATTAAATCAAAAGATTGACTTCGACTCAAACCTCGACTCATCAAATAAAATAATTTCTCAGCATCAATTTTAGCAATACTAACTCCGTGACCAGCCTTAACATCATTTGTACAAATCACTAATTCCGGAACAGCTAAAGCTGTCGCAGATTTATCTAACAATAAGACTTCCTGCTTCATATTAGAATCAGTTAAACGTGCCTTCTCAGATATATTGATCTTTCCTAAACTTTGGACCTTAGAATAGTCCATAGCCAAAGTTTGCAATAACATATCCGCCTTATTATTTTGGTTCAAAAAATTTAAACTAAATCTATCAGATGCCTTGGCCTTAGCACTACAAGAACTCAAATGAGCAATATCTAATGTGGAATTTTTTCCTTCACACAAAACTTGTACATCAAACACCTGCATATGATCACAAACCCCAAGAGTATTTAACTCAAGCCTGGCATTACTTGCAATTTTAATTTGCAAATTCAAAATCTGCTCTGAAGCTTTTTTAATAATATTCAATTTTAAAGAGGCTCCATCTAAAATTTCAATATTTAAATTACTCAAGTATTGATTTTCAAAAACATTCAAATTCAAAACTGCATTTTTATCTAATGAAATCTGTAAACCTGAATAATCAGACTCTGATAAATCTAGACTCACCGGCTCCCCAGCCAAAATTTTCATCTCCTTATTTTCAAAACTTATACCCTGCTGACACAAGTCTATTTTTTGATTACCCGCAACCTTTAAAAAAGGCTTTATATCATAAATTTCAAGCAAATTCTTGATCGGAGATTTTAATAATTTTTTATCATTCATAAATTGTAATTAGCCAACCGAGCCTTCCATTTCAAGTTCTATTAAGCGATTCATTTCTACAGCATATTCCATAGGAAGTTCACGTACAATTGGATCTATAAAACCATTAACGATCATAGCCATAGCTGTTTCTTCTTCGATCCCCTTACTCATCAAATAAAATAAATCATCTTCGTTAATTTTACCGGCTCGCGCCTCATGAGCAATCGAAACATCATCCGACAAAATTTGCATATCCGGAATAGTATCAGAACGAGAAATTTCATCTAAAATCAAAGCATCACATTCAACTCGACAAGCTACATTTTTACAATTTGGCATAACTTTTAACAGTCCTCGGTAAACCGAAATACCACCAGCTTTTGAAAGAGATTTCATCACCACATTACAACTAGTATCATCGGCTGCACAAATCACTTTCGCTCCAGTGTCTTGTAATTGACCTTCATTTGCAAAGGCAATTCCTAAATGGTCAGCGTGCGCTCCCCGACCTTTCAAAATAGTACATGGATACAACATCGTAACTCCTGAACCCATATTGCCGCCTACCCATTCCATAGTTGAGTTTTCAGCAACCACAGCTCGCTTAGTATTTAAGTTGTAAGTATCTTTACTCCAGTTTTCCACACTAGAGTAACGCATTTTTGCATTTTTACCCACAAAAATTTCAACACAACCAGCATGCAAGGCATTTTCTCCATATTTCGGAGCTGAACAACCTTCAATATAATGAGCTTCGGCCTCATCTTCAATAATAATCAAAGTATGTTCAAATTGACCCTGTCCAGGAGCATTCATTCGAAAGTAAGCCTGTAAAGGTTCTGTCAACTTCACACCCTTTGGTACATATAAGAAAGTTCCCCCACTCCATACAGCTGCATGCAAAGCTGCAAACTTATGATCACGAACTGGTACACATTTCATAAAGTGTTTTTTAAAAAGCTCTGGATATTTTTTAATCGCAATATCACAATCTTCAAAAATAACACCCTGACCTTCCCACTCCTCTTTTAATTTATGATACACCACCTCACTTTCATATTGAGCTCCAACTCCTGCCAAAACCTTACGCTCAGCCTCTGGAATTCCAAGCTTCTCAAAAGTTTCCTTAATATCATCTGGAACTTCATCCCAACTTTTAGCATTTTTATTTGCATCCGCCTTAGCAAAATAAGTAATTTGTTCTAAATCTAAATCTTGCAAATCAGGACCCCATTTTGGAAACTTTAGTTCTCTAAATTCTTGCAAAGCTTTTAAACGAAATTCCAACATCCATTCAGGCTCTTCTTTATCTTTAGAAATAGAGCGAATCAACTGTTCATTCAATCCTTTATCAAATTGATCTTGGTAAGCATAATCATTGTGCTTATCAAAAACCTCCCGATCTAAACCTGCAAAAATTGCATCATTCATTAAACCCAGTTAAATCCTTCTTTTTCAATTTTTCTAGCCAAATCAGCTCCACCACTTTTTACCAAACGACCATCCTTAATAATATGAACAAAATCTGGCTTTAAGTATTCTAAAATCCTTTGGTAATGAGTCACAATTAAAACTGACTTCTCAGAATTTACAAACTTAGAAACTCCTTCTCCAACTATTCTCAAGGCATCGACATCAAGCCCAGAATCAGTTTCATCTAACAATGCTAAGTTTGGATCTAAAAGTTGCAGTTGTAAAATTTCTGCCTTCTTTTTTTCTCCTCCAGAAAAACCATGATTCAAATATCGCTTTAAAAAATCTGGATTTAAATTCAAATCTTCAAGCAATGGCATAATCTTTTTTTTCATTTTAAAAGCCTTCATAGGTTTAAAACTCTCAATTTCAGAATGACAACCATTAAAAGCTGCTGTTAAAAAGTTTAAAAAATTAACTCCCGGAATTTCTTTTGGATACTGCTGGGCTAAAAAAATACCCAAACGTGCACGTTCAAAAGGTTCAAGCTCCTGCAAGTCTTTACCCTGAAAACTCATTTGCTCTGCATCAACACTATATTTCGGGTGACCCATCAAACTATTTACCAACGTAGACTTACCAGAACCATTTGGCCCCATTACACAGTGAATTTCAGAAGGGCCAATTTCTAAATTAATATCCTGTAAAATTTGTTTAGAATCGGCCGAAACAGATAAATTTTTTAAGCTCAACATAAGTCTCATTATTACCAGCAAAGGATAATACAAAAACCTGTATTTAGCAAGTTTATTTCGCCCTCCACATTACCTCTTGCTCCTGAGAAATATGAATTACAAACCTTGATACTGTGAAAAACCAATCCGACAAACGGTTTAAAAATTGTAAAATCACAGCCGGCAATTCTTCCTGTTTCATTAGTTCAACTAACAACCTTTCAGTTTTACGGGTTATTACCCGAGCCAAATTAGCCGAAACATTAGCTTGATTCCCACCAGGAATCACAAATGAACTTAAAACCGGTAATTGTTCAGAAAGCTGATCAATAAAGCGCTCCAACTGTACAATGTCTTCCTCAGCAATTGGTCTAAAACTAGCAGGTAAACGAGTTTGATCAACCGTAGCCAACTGACTCGAAGCCGTAAACACCCTGTCTTGCACAAATTGCAATTCAGCAAGCAATTCCTTTTCACTAGCAGGTACTAGTAAACCCAACTGTGCTACTACCACATTTAAGTGATCCAACTCTCCATAAACCTGCAACCGTAAATGATTTTTTGAAACTCTTTCACCACTAAAAAGTGAACTTTGACCTTTATCTCCAGTTTTTGTATAAATTTTCATAAATGACATTACGTACGTTAATTATATAACCAAACTCAAAATGAAGTAAACAACTTGTTATTTTTATTAAAAAATGATACAATATAAAGATTTAAACAAGTATATGCATATTACTAAAAAACAGACACTTACTACTATAATAATTGGATTCATAATTGCTGGGATATATTTATTAAACCCGAAATTTGAAAACTTACAAGGATCTCTACAAAACAACACCCCACAATCAAAAAATAAAATTGAAAAATTAAGCTCTGCTCAATCTAAAAAAATCAACAAACTCAGCATTAAAGAATTCACTAAGTTTCTAAATCAAACTGAAAACAAATATTCCGTTTTCAATAATTTAGCACTCTACGATCTTATAAGTCAAAAAACACAAATAATCTATCATCAAGACCCAGACATCCAAACCCCAAGCATAGTATTAGTTTTTGAAAGTCAAAATCCCTTACAAACGATTCTATCACAGTTAAAAAATCCAAAATTAGATATACAAAATACCGCCTGGAAGAGTTTTAATTTAATTGATTTCATCCAAATCAAACAACCAAACTCGAGTAATCTATCGTTTCAAAACTACAAAAGTACATATCCGCATTTATTTGCAATCCAGATCGAAAAAAACAACGATCTAATGCCTAGTGAATTTACTAGCCTATTAATAAACAAAGTACATAACTTAAACAAAGCAGCTAGCTACTTTGATCTTGCCAAAAACTCACCAAAGGATTTTAAAGAACAATCAAATATACACAAAAATCTACTTAGCAATCTACTAACTAGCAAAAAAACCAATCTAAAGTTTTTAATTAACGGAATATATAATTCTGAAAACATCAAAGACCTCAAACAAGACTTAAGCCAATATCCTCAAATTTTTAAAAAAAACAATCTAAGCCCATACAAACAATATTTATTTTTAAACAACCTCAGCCGACTTAAAAGCCAATTTGATCTTCAAAAAATGTATCTCACGAAACAGTATTTTCAAACAGGCCTTAGCGTTCTAGATCAAACATTAATCACTTTTAAACTCAATAGCAACTTTAGCAACTTAAGAAAAAAAATATTATTCCAACAAAAAGAGTTAACATCATTTGATCCAAGTTTTGCTCATTTATTAGCAAACTCAAACGTGCAACTTTTCCAAAGCCCAGTTAATAATAAAATTGAAAACACAACTCAACTAGTTACAAAAAAACAAGGCAATATTGATCTAAGTCATCTTTGCCAAGAAAGCAAACTATTAAAAAATTGTGATCAGCTCATGAATATTCAAGTTAAAAAAGCAGAGTATTCAAAAGATACTAATTTACAAATCAAACTACCTAATTTTCAAGGTTTTTATATTAACTCCAACTCAGATCTCACAGAACTAGTCAATATCTATACCCTACAGAACAAACGTATCCAAGCAATGAAAGTAACTCAAGACCCACTGTTCCATATTCAAGATATTCAAAAATTGAACGACGCTTTTAGTAATTTACAACTTAAAATTGTAAGGCAAATCGACTCCAACAGTGCTTTTGATATCAACCAATACACAGGAGAAAAATTAATAAAAACAATCCATAGTTGTCAAATTTTAGGATCCAAAACCTGCACAACAAATTCAAAAGCTAATTTTCACTACCTAATTGGAACTCAAAACGACCAATTACAAATTATAGAAGTCAGTCCTAAATCTGAAACCAATTTACTAAGCCTGCTTATTCCATCAGCACAAGCCTTTAATCCTGAGGAACCACCAGCTCCAGAAGACCTTATAGAAGAAGACATAGAAGTTCCAGCCTTAGAATTAGAAGAAATTCTAGAAGTTCCAGCCCTAGAAGAATTAATCAATATTGAAGAAATTCTAGAGGTTCCAGCCCTAGAAGAAGACATAGAGGTTCCAGCCTTGCTCGAAGAAGCTATAAACGATAGAGATAATCCAATTGTACCTTTTATTAGAATCCAACCAAGGGTGATTCAAGTTCCATTTATTTCTCCACTCGAAGAATTGCTTGAACCACCATTTATTTCAAGAAATAGAAATGTATTCCCCGCTCCACCATTCATCAGGCCATTAATAATTGAAAACCAAAACTTACTCATCCCACCTTTTATAGGTAATATTCTGTTTGGAAGAAATTTAGAAGCTCAAGTACCCTTTATTCAAAATGCAGATGGAATTTTTGAAGGTGATATTGACCTCAACAACGACGAAAACAATAATGATAACAACGACGAAAACAATAATGATAACAATCAAAACAACAACGATGAAATTGCAAACAATCGCGGTGGCGGTGGCGGCGGTGGTGGACGCCGTGGAAGCGGATCAATCCCACAAACTGAAACCGAAGAGGCTTATCAGCCTTGTACAATCAACTTACCATATCTAGACATATCAGCAGATGATCCAAATTTCTACAAATACGTTTGGGCCTACTGCGCAAACATATTTACAGGAAAAATCATGGAAGACGGTTCTAGAAAACTAGATCCAAATGCCAACTTTAATCGTGCCGAATTCACTAAAATTGGAGTCATGCTAAGCCAGTCACAATTACTAGTTAGTGATAGGTCTAAAAACCTATATAAAGATGTGCCAAAAGACAACCAAGAGTGGTATTATGACTTTCTATACACCGCTACAAACAATAAATTTGTAAGCGGATATAAAGACGAATTAAACTTTGGAAAATTCTTACCAGAAAACACAATCAGCTTTGCCGAAACTCTTTCAATTGCGCTTAAAACATCAATACAACCAGAACTAGTTGGTAACACTAAAAAAGATCCGTGGCACCAAGATATCATATCCAATTACAAAAAAATAAACGGCGTAGGTAAACTCACACCTCCTAACACTCAATTAACTCGGAAACAAGCAATACTAGTCATCTACGACCTTTGGTCTAAAGGGCTCTATGGTGAAAAGTTCATGTAACGAGTTTTAAAATTTAAATCTACAACATCCAAAATTTTAGCAAACTCAACCTTATCAAAAACTAAAGTCTGGGTATTATCACCCGGAGGGTGAAAACCAATTTGCGCAGCCGATTTGAAAGCCTCATCAATTACCAATAATAGATCAGGCTTTTTTTCTAACAAACACAAAATCGAAACGGTACCAGCTGGAACACCTAAAACCTCCAGTAACTGCTCAGTAGATGCAAAACTCAATTTCTTTAAGCCTAAAGCTTTTTGTAAATCAGAAATTCTCATACGAGCACTTCCCTGCATAGTTACCAAAACAAACCTTCCAGTTTTTTTATCAACTAAAAATAAGTTTTTGGTATCCAAACCTGGCAAATTTACACCGTACTTTTCAATATCTTCTACCGAATGTAATGGTGGATGCTCGTATCTTGTAAAATCTATCTTTAAATGTTTTAATACTTCCATTTTATAAACTTATATAGACAATTCTAACAAAAAACCTACCAGTCATCAAAGCATTTTACTGTCAATTTTTTTTAACTAATTTTCAAGATATACTATAGCTAAATAACATTTTGCATGCTGAATTTTATTCCTGCTCAAAAACACAGCCTACTTTTTCAACTTCTCAGCGAGGTTTGCGACCCTGAACAAATAATTTGTGGCGACAATCTTAACGAATACCTCCACTACAATACAGAAGAAGTCAGCTTAGTTTTACCAATTTTTGATTTAAATGGACAGGTCATTCCCAAACATTTCGACTTTTTGGTAGAAAACAAACTGCATATCCATGATTTAATTCAAAAAAAATTCAACCTCTGCCAACTTTCACTTGAACCAACTCCAGAAACAATTTGGGTCGACTATATGAGCTATCACCTTTTAGAACATAACTTTGAAGGCGCAAAATTAAAAATTTGTCACAACCTATACGAAGCTTGCAAAAAAGCTACCCAGAATCCAAAACACGGTCTAATCTGCCACCAAAACTTTATAGAACAGCTAGACCTTCCAGTCCAAAAAATTTACTCTACCAAACAAGCTAGCATCCATATTTGTAATGCCAGCCAACCAAAAAACATCAAAGATCAAACTCATTTGATCTTAAACTTCAACCCTAACCGAGACGTTAATATTAACAACTTGCTACATCCTTTTTATAATCAAAATATTGAAATTAGCCACATGCATTTAAGACCACACTGCAACCAATTATATCTCAAACTCAATACACACTTTACTCAAAACAAAACCCGTAAAGCTATATATCACTACGAACAAGACCTACAACACGGACACATTGAAATACTCGGACACAACAAGCTTTAGTTATAAATCACAGCTTGCCTACCAGCTTTCTCAAAAGCATTCACAAAATCATCTACAAAATATGCAGTATCTTCACCATGTTTAATTCCTCCGTGACTAGTAAAAACCATTTTATCAATATAAAAAACTTCAGCCAAAACTGGCTTTTTTTGTAAATAAAGCTTTTCATCTAAATTCGAATTATCTAACATTACAAAGACTTGATACCCACTATTTAACAAACTACGTAAGTTCTGCAGGTTTTGTAAGATAACCAAGTCTACCTTAGACTTTTGCTCTACAACCAACTGAGAATTACTAGCTAGCATCTCTGGTTTATCTAAAACAGTCTTTGGCTTTTCAATATCACGCACCTCTTGCTCAATAGGAATTTTTTGTTGACTTATAGCTCCTAATTGCTTGTCATTAATAGACAAAGATTGAAACACAAAAGCTACTACAAAAATCCCAAAAACCAACAATCCAAACATTTTTGTTAAAAAATCAACCATAAAATTTCTTTAAATTAATTCCAGTATACTCAAAAATCCTAAAATATAAAAGCAACAATCCATAGACAATAGCACCTACCACAACCTTCAAACACAAAGCTAACACACTATGTAAACTTAATAATTCAACACTATAAACAGCAAAAGCCATTAAAACTGAAGCTATAAACATTTTTCCAAAAACATACAGGAAGTCGGTATCAAAAACATGGTAGTCCTTTGGTAACATCAAAAGTAACAACATAAACTGCAAAACAACAGCTAATACAAAAACCAGTGCCAAATATGCTGGACTTCCAAAATCTTGTACAAAACTGGCGCCAAAAATATTAAACAGTAAAAAAACAAAACTAGCTAAAGCTGGCTTCCATGTATTTAAACTTGCATAATAAATACGAGCCAACAAATGATTTACAGACTCTAAAGGAATACTAACCACAAACACAGTCAAAATTAAAACTGTTAAATTCGTTGCTGCTGCATCAAAAGAACCTCGTTCAAAAAACACCTGGACCATATCAAATCCAACCAAAGCCATTCCAAACATTGCTGGCAAACTCCAAATCAAAATCTTTAAAACCGTATCAGAGAGACATTTTTTTAGCTTTTTTAATTCATTCTTCTTCTTAAAATCAACAATAAATGGAAAAGCAGCAGTGGCCAAAGAAATCCCAAATAAACTAACCACAAAACTTTGTAAGTTCCGAGCTAAATTAAAAGAAGTAACAGCTCCATCTGTCATTCCAAAAGCCTTTGAACTAAAAAACAACATACTCAATACCAAACTCATCATTGAAACCATTTTGAAACTAGTAAGTTTTGCTACCTTCCATAAATCCTTATCAAACAAACGAAACTTCCACTCAAAACCAGTAAAAAACATATCTATAAAACGTATACCGGCATGCAAAATTAAACCAACTACCACACCATACACAGCAGATTTAACACCTAATTCATTCTGCCAAACAATCAAAGTAAAAATAATCCCTGCATTATACAAAAATGGTGAAATAGCATAACTTAAATAATGCTTAAAAGTCATCAAGCTGGATCCAAAAAAATTCGATAAAGTAAACAAAATTGGGGACAACAACATAATTCTAGAAAATTCCACAATTTGACTTTGACTATTCAAAGAAGCTTGAGCAAAAAAGAACTCAACTAGCCACGGCATCATCGAAAAAGCCAAAGCAGAAACCAATAAAATAATCACCATCGCCCAAAGCAAAAAACTACCTGCAAATCTAAAGGCTTCCTTCTCACTATCAATGAATTTATCTCGGAACATTGGTAAAAACACACCACTTAAAGCTCCCGCAGTCGTAAGCGAAAAAATCAAATCTGGAATCATAAAAGAGCTATAAAAAACATCGGTTACCTGACTAGCACCAAAGTAATAGGTAATCAAAACATCGCGCAACAAGCCAGCTACATAACTCAACACCGAAGCTAAGGCTAAAACCAAACTCGCTCTCTGCAAAGAAATTGGCTTAAACCGTCTTTTAAAAAAAGCCCACATTATTTCTTCTTCTTATCTGCAATCAACTTTTCACATTCTTCTAAAGTCAAATCTTCAGGTTTCTTGTCTTTAGGCATTTTTACATTTACTTTACCATTAGTAATGTACGCACCATAACGTCCAGATTTTACTTCAATTTTAGAACCTTCAAAAGTTTTCAAGCTAGCAGAACCACGTTTTTTAGGATTAGCGTCAATTAGTTTTTTAGCCTGTTCTAAATCAATATCTAAAAGCATATCTTCAGTAATTGAAACATTACCTAACTTAGATTTAACATAAGGACCAAAACGCCCAATATCCAAAAAGGTTTCTTCTCCTAGATCTTTAGGTAAAGTAACCAAAAATTGAGCTTGCTCTAATGTTAAGTCATCAAAAGACCAACTCGAAGGGATTCCTTTTAATTTTCCTGTTTTAGCATCATCAGAAAGCTGAACATAAGGACCAAAACGCCCAATTTTTTTATAAATTGGTAAACCAGTTTCTTTATCCATACCAAGAGCATCTTGGGTATCCATTTTTTTACCATTCTTTAAAAATTCTACGTATTTTTCCTCAGTAACCTCAGATGGTGAAAGATTAGGATCTATCGAGAAAGAACTATCTTCGGTCTCAATATAAGGACCATACTTTCCTACCCTAATCAGCTTTTCATAAGGCATATGAATAGTACAAACTTCCTTAGCATCTATATCGGCCTTAATTAAATTTACAAGACCAGCAAAATCATTTTGACCAAAATAAAACTGCTTCAAATATTCAACTGACTTTTGATTACCATGCGAAATTTCATCTAAGTCTTCTTCCATAGAAGCTGTATAATCATAATCTACTAGCCGACCAAAATGTTTTTCCATTAACTGTACAACCGCCATTGCCAAAAAACTTGGGACCAAAGCTTTACCATCCTTAAACACATATTTCCTTAAAATAGTTTCAATAATTGACGCATACGTTGAAGGACGACCAATGCCTTTAGCTTCTAGAGTTTTAATCAAACTAGCTTCTGAATATCTATTTGGAGGCTTAGTATTTGTCAATTTATAATCAAAAGACTTTGCATTAACAGTGTCCCCAACCTTAAGGGCAGGCAATTTAACCTCTTTTGAAACATCATCACCATAGGCTTTAGTAAATCCTGGAAAAGTTTCAATTCTTCCATTAACTTCAAAACGGGCTTTTTCATTTTCTAACCCCAATTTAGTTACTAAATATTCAGCAGGCTTCATTTGCGAAGCTAAACTACGACTAAAAATCAAACTATACAGCCTTAACTGATCTGACTCCAATTTAGCTGCCAAAGTTTTTGGATGCTTCCATTTACTTCCAGTTGGACGAATGGCTTCATGCGCCTCCTGAGCGTTCTTAACTTTTGACTTATAGAAAATTGGCTTAGCAGGCAAATAATCTTCTCCGTACTCACTTGATACAAAATCGCGAGCAGCTCCCAAAGCTTCTTTCGACAAAGCTACCGAATCTGTACGCATGTATGTAATATAACCATTTTCATATAATTTTTGAGCTGCCATCATAGTTTTCTTTGCCCCCATATTTAACTTACTAGACGCAGCTTGCTGCAAAGTAGAGGTAGTAAAAGGAGGTTTTGGATAAACTTTAGTTGGCTTGTCTTCCAAAGAATCAACCTTATAGTCAGATGCTTTTAAAGCACTCAAAACGTCTTCTTTTTCATCCTTGCCTAAAATTAATTTTTTCTTAGATTTTAATTCTCCTGTTGCTGGATCAAAATCTTTTGCGACAGGCAATTGTTTTTTCTCGTACTCTACCAACGGAGCTTCAAACTCAAGCTTATCGGATTCAAACTTACCATTAATTTGCGCAAAATCTGCCTTCTTAAAAAACATTCTCTCCCTTTCTCTGTCCACCAAAACCCTTAAGGCTACAGATTGCACCCTACCAGCTGAAAGTTTTGGCGCTACCTTTCGCCATAACAAAGGTGAAACCTCATAACCATAAAGTCTGTCTAAAACTCGACGTGCTTCTTGAGCCTTTACTAAGTTTTGATCAATTTCTCTAGGCTCATCCAATGCTTTTAAAATAGCTGTCTTGGTGATTTCATGAAAGGCCAAACGAAAAGTTGGAACCTTTGGCTTTAAAATATCCATCAAATGCCAACTAATTGACTCTCCTTCGCGATCTTCATCCGTTGCCAGGTAAAGCTCAGACGCCTTAGTTAATAATTCTTTCAATTTTTTAACTTGTTTTTTCTTATCGGTCGATACTATATACAAAGGCTTAAAATCATTTTCGATATCTACACCAAGTCTAGCCCATTTTTGATCCTTATACTTAGCCGGAATTTCTTTGGCACTTCTAGGCAGATCTCTCACGTGTCCAATTGAACTTTCAACTACAAACTCTTTTCCAAGAATTTTAGAAATTGTTTTGGCCTTGGCTGGGGATTCCACTATTACTAACTTCAAATCATCAAATTAAATACTAAAATTAAAATACTCGCGTTTTATAAACAAATCAAACTAAATTTAAATTCTTAAACTTTATACTGACCAATATTCTTACAAACATTCCCTTCTTGTTCAAAGTCTTTGTGCATTGCTTTTATCAAGGTTAAAGCAGCCTCATAATTTGGGGCTGGAATTAAAATATCCAAGTCTTCACGGTTCGCAAGGCCCTCTTTTATAAAAGTAGAAGCCGCCCAGTCATAAAACTTGTGCCACATATCACCAATTAAAATGATTGGCGTCTTACATATATGACCAACCTGCATCAATTGCCATGTATAAACTAACTCAAGCAAAGTGCCAACCCCACCTGGAGCCACAACAACCAAATTTGAAACCTCCATAAAAGCATCTAAACGCCCCGAAAATCTTTTAAAGTCTTTTTGTACATCTAAATGTTTATTGGCATATTCTTCAAAAGGCAACTCTATACGTAGACCAATCGATTTTGCGTCGCTACCAACCTCATCTAAACCCTTGTGATGACCATTATTAGCAGCTTCCATCAAACCTGGCCCACCTCCAGTTACTACATCCATATCGACCTTTCCTAATTCATAGGCTAGTTCAAAAATACCTTTATATGTATCAGAATCTTTCTCTAATCTTGAAGAACCAAAAATTGCTACCCTAAAATGATCTGGATCTAAATGAAGCTCTTTAATTGTATTCATCTTTCAATTTAAATGTTTTAATCTCTCCGCCATTATAAGCTATCCAGACCTCATTAACCAAACCAGAAAAATCTCCATCATCCAAATAACCTTGCGTGGTTATCAACTTATCTCTTAATTTAAATATTTCTAACTCGTGTTTTAAGGGACACTCCACAACCAAATTACCAGAATCCGAAATTTGCTCTCGAGCCTTAAAACCAAGCTGATTCAATTCTTCAATAAAATCAGGTGAAAACTCCACCATCAACTTCGGGCTATAACTAAACTGCAACTTACGCTCATCGGCCATCAACAGTACTCGTTTAGACTTAATCGCTAACTTTTTCTCTAAATATAATGCTCCCCCGTTCCCCTTTAAAACTAAACCGGTTTGCAAATTTACATAATCTAAACCATCAATAGTTAAATCAATTTCATCCACTTGGTCAAGAGGTACAACACTTAAACTAGCCACAGTGTTCGAAATACGATCAGACGAACTAACCACTCTAATTGGCATTGGATTCTCTCTTAAAAAACCAACCAACATTTGTGCAAAAACCTCCAAAGTACTACCAGAACCAAGACCCAAAACCATATTCGGCTTTAAAAGCGACAAAGCTTGCTTTGCTAAAATTGATTTTAGCTGATTTTGCATTGAAAACATTAAAGTAATTTGATATAATTATAAGATAAAACCAAGCTCAATGACAGACAAAAAACCACAACAAGAAGAAAAGCAAACCAAATCTAAAAAACAACAAAAAAAACCTCAAAAAAGCAGAGAGGTTACTCAGGGAACCAAACAAATCAAAACTCAAGTTAAAACCAACCAAAAAACAGCCTCTCTCCAACAAAAAATTCACACTGAAACCCAACTAAACCAACACAGCCTAGAAAGCTTTTATTCATTAACTTCGACAGAAAGACTACAAATAATCTGCAAAACCGAATTAGAACCAAACAACAAAAACAAAATCTATACTACAAACTTTCCAAATAAAATCCTTTTAAAACACATTGGGTTTGCTGATATTTTTCCACCACAAGTCAGGAGTCTAACCAACAACGGAACAACCTATACCCGAGTCAACAACGGTGGTTTTTTTGACAACAAAGGGCGGTACCTACCAGCAATCAACGGCACCCAAGTACAAATAAAAGGGTATCAAGCACAGTACTCCGCTCCAACCAACCCCTTCATCGCAAAAGAAAAAACTAAAACAGGTGAAAAACCAGCTCCACACATCGCCATAGCAAACAACCTAGGTATTTGTCCAAACACACTCAAAGTCGCAAGCGAACTACAACCCAACACATCCCTAGCCTTAGTTGCAAGATATATTCAAAACGCAACTCAAACCTGGAAAAGAGACTATCCAAACAAAAAATTAAACACCAATACACAACAACCTACCTACACCCCTGAGTTTTTAACTTACTGTTACTCCAGGTTAAATTTAACCAACACTTTTTTATATCAAAAAGAAAAAGTTAAGGACTTTATTGATAAATACCAACAATATTCTGAACAAAATTATGGAACTAGTTTTGACTTTGATAAAACCTTTCAATCCCAAATACCAACCCTACCTGAACTTGCAATCAAAAGTTTTCCAGCAATCGACACACACGGCAAACCTGAGCTTCACAGACACCTAAAATCTATGTGTAAAAAATACGAACTAGACTACAACTCTATTTACAGGCTAATTTACAAAGAAAGTCAATGGGACCCCACAGCTGCTAACAAAAACTCAAGCGCCAAAGGATTAGGTCAATTTCTAGATAGCACCTGGGAGGATGTTAAAAAACATTTTGGCTCAAACTTCAACGTTTTAAATCCTATGCATAATCTAGAAGCCACTTGCTGGAACATACGAACAGCAATGAATAGAAACCCGCAATTTCAAAACCATCCGAAACAAGGTTTGGTTTACTACTTAATTCACCACGAAGGTCCATATGGAGCACCCAAGTTCATAAACTTCTTAGAGGCTTGCAAAAAACAGCCTCTAGACCATAGAAGTTTTGAAACATACAAATATCTACTTCACTACAAAACAGCAGCCAAAGGCTTAAAACACGTACGAAGCGTTTACAGATTCGCACTCACAGTTCAAGGCCCTAACTAATAAGTTGCACTGAAAATCACATCTGTTATAATAGACACACTTTAAACTTTACCAAAATGTCTATTTACAAAAAAACAGTTGGCATGCTTACACTTGCCGCGCTTTTAAGTGGATGTAGTAGCGCACCAGCAGTTGAAAAAGAAGCTAAAACTCCTCTTAAAGTTGGTGTTCTAGCACCGTTTTCTGGTGATGCCGCAAGCTATGGTGAAGAAATCCAAATCGTACTCACCCAAACCGCCGCACAACTCAACACAACAGAAACTCAAGTTGAATTAGTGTACGAAGACAGTAAATGTACTGGGCAAGACGCAGTAACCGCCTATCAAAAACTTATCGACATTGACGGTGTTGATGTGATTTTAGGTGGAACATGCTCATCTGAAAGCCTTGCAATTGCACCCTTATTAGAAACAAACAATATGGTGGCTTTATCGGCAGCAAGCTCGAACCCAAACATCGAAGGTGCTAGCCCAAACCTGTTCACTTTAGCCTACAACGATTACATCACAGCAGATGGTATGACAGAACAAGCCGAAAAATTTACTAAGGTTGCAATCATTACTGAACAAAATGACTACAACATCGGAATACAAAAAATCCTAGAAACAAACTTAGGTAAATCTGTAGTTTCAAACGAAGTATTCGAAAAAGGTGCAACAGATATGCGTAATATTATTCAAAAGGCTCTTAGCCAAAAACCAGAAGCATTGATCCTAAACCCAAATGTTGGTACCACCGCTCAAGTTTTACTGCGCCAACTTGCAGAGTTTGAATCAGAACTCGAAGGTGTTCAACTTATCAGCCAAATAGCTTACATGAGTGCAGAAGCCAGACAAGACGCATCAAGCCTAAGTGAAGGAATGATGATCATAGACGCACCAAGCATCCAATCTGAAGAAATGAATCAACTCAAAAAAAGCCTCTCAGCTCCAACCAACTACTTAGGAGACTTTATGACAGCAACAAGCCACGATGCCCTAATCAATTTAGTTAGAGCCTACAACGACTCTTACTCAAACGGTACAACCCTCCGCCAAGAACTAACAGAAAACCCACTCCAAGGAATTGTGGCAGGAGGCAAAAGCTTTGAAGATAAAAACTTCCTTCAAGGAATCAAAACCGGCCTTTACATCGTTCAAGAAGAAGAGGCAGTTTATCAAGACTAATCAAAACCTATGGATTTTTTCCTACAAATTCTCGCTAACAGCTTAGTACTAGGTACTCAAATTCTATTTCTAGCAATTTCACTTTACCTTATCAAAGCAGTTTCAAAAATAGAACATGTCGCTCTCGGAGCTATTGGCACAACCGTAGCCTACGGGTTCTACTATGGACTAAATCTCAACCAAAGCTACACAATCGCTGTGATCATTGCCTTGATCACAGCCACTATACTTGGGCTCATATCTTTTCATTTATTAGAAAAGCTCTACAAAAACAAAGACATTCTCTTAGCTCTACTTTTAAGTCTGGCCTTTGCCCTCGGACTTGAAAGCCTCGTAGCCATCGTTTTTAGTAGCCAAGCCAAAAACATAATTGAAGGAGTTTTACCAACAATTTCCTTCGGAAATATCCAGTTTACCCTGCCTGGCATTTACACCATATTGATAGGTGTGGTTTTAGCATTCTTTACCTATATTATAGTCAACAAAACCCCATACGGCAGAGTTTTACGAAGCATTTCCGAAAACTCCTCGCTAGTTGCAAGCCTTGGGGTAAACCAAGTGAAAATCCGCAAATACGTATACATTGGTGCCTCTATTATAGCCGGTATCGTAGGTATACTAGTTGCTATGAATGCCTCTTTAACTCCAACTCTTGGCTTTAACTATATTATGATTGCCTTTATAGCCCTCTTTGTTGGCGGAGCCAAAGACATCCGAGGAACCATTTTAGCCAGCTATCTAATAATTTTAATTCCAGAATTTTTAATCAACTATTCTCCAGCTAGCCTAAATTTTACCAATTCTTACCGCATGTTTTTTATCTTCATCATTGCCTTATTAATTTTAAGCTACAAGCCAAACGGAATCTTCAGCAAATACACACGTAACACCTAAAAACTATGGGATATCTATATACTATACTCGCCAGATTTTTTGCTAGCATCATGCAAGGTGCTGCTGGTCAATTAAGCCTTTCTATGGCTGGTATATTCCTATTAAGCCTGCCAGTTTGCTATAGTTTTGCAGCCTATAGTTTAGGTATCAGTTACAAAAAATTTGGTCTCAGCATGCCAAACGCAATGCTAATAGCTATAGTACTAACTACCCTTTTAGGATGTGTCTTTAGCTACCTATACACCAAAGTCTCTAAAGATAGCTTTACAATTTTAAGCCTTGGTAGCATTTTAGCCTTTGAAGCCTTCGTAAAATCCTTTGACGAACTAACAGGAGGAGTTTTAGGGATCTCTGGAATCATAAGACCAAGTTTTATTAAAACCCTACCAAAACTTATAATATTCAGCTTAGTCATAATGCTAATTATAGTTCTAGTTCAATACCTTATTATCCAAAGCCCAATGGGGCGTAAAATCCGTGCCCTCAAAGAACACCCAGTAGCGTTAGAATCCCTAGGAGTTTCTACTAAATCTACCGCATATTTTATTATTATTAGCGGATCTATACTAAGTGGAATTGCCGGTATCCTAGAAATTCTACGAATCCAATTTCTCGACCCAAGCTTTGGCGGGATCCCAAATTTAATCATACTAGTTTCAATTGCAATTTTATGTGTCAAAGCCCAAGTTCGCAACTTAATACTAGCCACCGCTTTTGTAATCTTTTTACCAGAACTTATTAGTTTCCTAAAATTCCCAAGCGCCTTACTCGGACACATGAGAGTCTTAATGTATACAGCAATCCTTATTATATTACTTAGAAATATCAGCGGCAAATTCAACGTACAAAACCGCGAAGCCTAACCCCAAATTTATGAAAAAAAAGACCATCCTTCAAATTGAAAACCTACACGTACAACTTGGCAAACGCATGATCAACGAAGATATTTCTCTCGATATTAAAGAAGGAGAAATTGTTGGCATAGTTGGACCAAACGGCTGTGGCAAAACCACTTTCTTCAATGCAATTTCTGGCTTTGTACCAATCGATACAGGACTTATAAGCCTAAACGGAGTTGAACTCAACCCCCTTTCGGCCAACAAAAGAACCAAAGTAGGTCTAGCCAGAGGATTCCAAAACGTGGGTGTATTTAAAGAAATGACTTTAGAAGAAAACCTAATTATGGCCATCGAAAACGCAGAAGAACTTCCATGGCACTGGATGTTTTCTAAAAAACACAAACGTCGCATCAACAAAAAAATCGATCTAGCGCTAGAAGAATTTGCACTTTCTAGCCACAAACATTCCCTTGCAGGAGTTTTATCAGGTGGACAACTACGACTACTTGAAATGGCCAAACTAAAACTTTCAAACGCCAACCTGCTCCTTATTGACGAGCCAACAGCCGGAGTATCACCCGTCTTAAGAAACGAACTCTCAAACGCAATTAAAAGCCTTACAGACCAACACGGAAAAACAATAGTGATTATCGAACACGACCTGAAATTTCTATTTGGTCTAGTTGACCGGATCATCGTATTCGTAGATGGGAAAAAATATATGGAAGGCTTGCCCAAAGAAGTCCAAAACGACCCACGCCTCAAAGAAGTATATTTCGGCTAATTTTCAAACAACCATAACGCACACAAAAAAAGAGCCCCATATAATGAGGCTCTTTAAACTTTTATAAAATTATTACCGTTCGATAATTTGACCATCTTCTAATACAAAAGTACTAAATTCAACACCACCCAAGAAAGTATCGTCGTTAAATTGAGAACCAGAAGTCACAAAACCTTGCAACGGATTATTTCTTAGTTCAGACAAAACATCTGTCTCATTTGCAACTGACCGTCTATGAGCCAAAACTAGGTTTAATAAAGCATTGTGCGTATTAGCAGTTAAAAACTCAGTATAGTTCACAATATCACCGGCACTCGCCTTAAAGTTTTGAAATTCTGGATCATCTAAAAGCGCTGCTTCTACTATTTTTATTTTGCTAGAAAGCTCAGGTGCCATTGTTCGCATATCTTCCTTTAAATATACTAGTAGTTGAGAAACCAAATCGATATCCTCAAGCTGATCCTTAACTTCTGCCAATTGTTTAAATAAAGTACCACTAGTAGGACCAGAATTAGGGTTCAAAAGTAACACATCTGGTTCACTTTTTAAGGCTTTCAAAATAGTATTCCGGATATCTTTTGAGCCTTTTTCAAACACTTCGTTACTCACAATTTTTTCTCCAAGCTCTTGCTCAATAACTTCAAGCATACCAATATTCCAATCATTTTCTTCAGTAATGATCGCAACTTTTTCATAGTCCATAACTTCCTCAGCCATATTTTTAGCCATAGCACTACTAATATAAGAAAGTGTCATGAAATTTGGACTCAATCCATCAAGCTTCATATTAGCACTAACACCAGACATAGCAACCATACCATCAGCTTCCAATAAAGGTGCAATGGCTAAACTTTCAGACGAACATAAGCCTCCCAAAATCACATCAACCTGATCAACGTTTACAAGTTTTTGATAAGCCAACACTGCATCTTGACCATTACACTTACTATCTTCATACACTAGCTCAATATTTGATTCTGTCCCAAAGTTATTTAAAATAGTTTGATTTAAAATAGATTGTGTTTCCTCTCCCCAAGCTGCAAAACCACCAGACATAGGTGTTACAACCCCAACTTTTACTGGAATATTCTCCATATCAACCGTCTCAGCTGGAGAAGAACATCCAACTAAACTCAAAAGCACAAAAGCTGCAAAAAATTTCTTCATAAAATAAAGTTAAAAACATACATATTATATTGTAAAAGCCCCAAAGATTAAGCATATATGATTGATTTAAAAAGAGCCCCATATAATGAGGCTCTTTAAACTTTTATAAAATTATTACCGTTCGATAATTTGACCGTCTTCTAATACAAAAGTACTATACTTAATTCCCTTAATAAAAGATGAATCACCAAAGGATTTACCTTCTGCTATATAACCTTGCAATTTAGCATTTCTTAACTCTTCAGCCATATCAGTATCATTTTGAATTGCACTTCGGTATACATTTACTAAATTCAACAATGCATCATGCGTACTCGCAACCAAATAGTCGGTATAAAAAACAATTTCACCTACACTAGTTTTAAAATCTTTAAACTCATCAGTTTGAACAGTAGCAGTATCAATTACGCGAACGGTGTCAGCAACACCCGGAGCCTGCTCAATTACGCTATCTGTTAAATAAGACATCATTTGAGAAACCAAGGCAATACCTTCAAGCTGATCTTTTGATTCAGCCAACTGAGTAATTAAAGTAGTACTAGTCGGGCCAGCATTTGGATTAAGTACTATAACCTCAGGATCAGCCTTTAAAGTTTTAGCAATGATATTCCGCATATCATTAGCGCCGTTTTCAAAAATTTCGTTACTAACAATCTTATCACCCAACTCCTGTTCCAAAACCTTTAAAATTCCGATATTCCAGTTATTTTGTTCTGTAATAATAGCAATTTTATCACTGAAATCTGCCTCAGCAGAAATCAACTTAGCCAGTTCTATATCACTAAAAGATAAAGTAAAAAAGTTAGAGCTCAAACCTTCAAGTTTTGGACTAGTACTCACGTTAGAAATTGCCACCATACCATCTGCTTCCAGTAAGGGAGCAAAAGCTAAACTTTCTGAAGAACATAAACCACCCAGTATCACATCAACCTGGTCTACATTAACAAGCTTTTGATAAGCCGTCACAGCATCTTGACCAGTACACTTACTATCTTCATAAACTAGTTCAATTCCACTTCCTTCTCCAAAATTTCTTTTAATAGTTTCAGCTAAAATTAGTTGTGTCTCTTCACCATACCCAGCAAGTCCACCAGACATTGGAGTTATAACTCCAACTTTCACTGAAATATCATCAGCTACAATTTCTTCTGCTGGAGTAGAACACCCAACCAAAGCAAACATAACTATTAGACTTATTATTTTTTTCATATACATAAATTAAAACATACCTAAATCTACACCTAAGCCTAAAAACAGACAAGAAAAACAACTTGCACAAGCTGAAAAACCCAGTATAAAAATGGAGAGCCCTAAAATTAAGTGTCTAGGCATATTAGACAACACAAACTCTGGTGTGCGATACAGGAGTCGAACCTGTGACCTCATCGGAGTCAACGATGCGCTCTACCAACTGAGCTAATCGCACATTATTAAACTTATTATATTAATAAAATTGATTTAAGCAAGAACTTATTTTAACTCTATCCAAACCTCATTCCTTCTTAAAAATGGCAAGGTATAAGGCCCGTTATAAGCTGCAAAAATCGCCGTTGGATAATACTCATAACCTTTAGCATCTAAGGCCACTTTTAATTGCGATGTTTTTTCTTGCATCAAAGCTCTACGCATCAAACCAGAATATCGCAAAACCGCATATTTTTTTGGTTCAATTTTTTGAATCTCTACAGCTGGATCCAAAGGTTTAATTTGTGGGTTAAAATCATCCGGCATCACAAAGGCCATACCCTGAAAGCTCAAATTTTTCGCGGTACTTGTCATTGGCAATTTTACAGGCACAGTCATTGGCAGTTTTATCGGAGCCGTCATAGGTATCTTAACCGGAGTAGTCATAGGGATTTTAACCGGAGCTGTCATATCCAAACTATCTTCCAAAGTATTGCTCCCCGAAATAAAATTAAACAACTTCGAAAAAGCAGAGTTCTCACTAGCCTCATCGTACGAAACATAAGCTTGGTAATATTCTCCATACTGTCTTACATCAATATTTTTCGACAACTGATCAACAACCTCATAGGTAGGGCTTTCAATTGAATAATCAAAAAAATAAATAAAACCAAAATACAAACTACACAATAATATGACTATTGCTCCTAAAATTTTCATAAATAAAAAATTATACAAAACCATTATAACAAAAAAATATAAAACATAAAACAATTTGACAAAAACAAAAACCCATGATATTTAACAAAGGTCATTAAAAACTAAACATGTCAAACGTTAAAACCCCAGCTGATAGAAATATTAATCAAGTCAATCAAGCTGAAACATCAACAAGCCAAAAGCCATCACAACAAATATCTGAAAGGCGTGAATTAACATCTGCAGCATCAGAGCAAACAATAGCAAATTCGGGAAAAGAGTCAGAATACAACCAAGTCATATCAGAACTTAGTCAAAACACTGATGAATTAGCGAAAAACGTTAAGAAAACTTCTAAAGAACTGAGACAAGATCCAGATTTCGTTCAATTAGCTCATGCAAAAATCCCAGGTCTATTACTAGCTTTAGCAAGCCAATTAAGCATAAGACATATACGGGAAGAGATTTGGGGAGATGATACTCTAGCTTTAGTAAAACTGAAAAACCTTAATTGCTATATTAATACTCCAGAAAGACATTTTTTTCCAACTGAAGAATCAAAAAACGATTACAATACAGTCTTTCAAGCGGTACAAGAAAATGGAGGTGCTTTACAATGGGCATCAGATGAATTACAAAATAATAAAGATATCGTTTTAGAAGCAATCAAAACTTTTCCATTAGCAGTTTATTTTGCGTCAGATGATTTAAAAGATGATCTAGATATAGCAAAAGCCGCATTAGAACGATCAGATAAAATTACTAGTACAGCAAAAATTTTTGGTTATTTTTCAAGAAATATAAGGGGTAATAAAGAATTAATCTTAACTTACGCCACTCACTACTTGATATTTAGTAACACAACGAGAGAAATTAAATCTGATAAAGAGTTTATTCTCAACCTGCTTCAAGACCATCCTGAATTTATTTCATATATATCCAGATCACTTAAAACAGATGAAGAATTTTTAGAAAAAGCTTTCGAAACAAACCCTGAAACGTTAATTATATTATGGATGAAAAGAGTCAGATCTTCAGAATTACACTATTGGCTAGAACAAAGAAATCATAATTTATAAACATAAATTCTTCAAAAAGTTTAAAGACAGCCTAATCAATAAAGGTTGTCTTTTTTTAATATTAACACCAAGAAGTGCAACCTAGTTGCACTTACTAAAAACAATGCTAAAATAATACCACCAATTAGAAATTATGGAACCATGAAACAATCAGAGCAAAACAAAACACCTCAAACAAGAGAAACCCTTACAATAAGCAATCCCACATTTGAAAAAGACAGTACTATTTATCAAAAAACAGTAGCCTTTAGAACAGCAATAGCAATGGTAATGATACCATGCGGTCACATAATACTTGAACCACTTGGAGTACCTCACGGCACAGCAGAACAGATAAGTTTAGCCACAGCAGGAGTTCTCTTTACTCCTGAAATCGTATTAACGAGTATACGCATTACAATTGACAATATTAAAAAGCAAATTACAGATACTCAAAAAAAAAAGCCTTTATTTCAAAGCTTTTGTGGTGGCGGGATCGACGGGATTTGAACCCGCGACCTCCTGCGTGACAGGCAGGCGTTCTAACCAACTGAACTACGACCCCCAATATTTAAGCTTCCTTATTATAAAAAAAATTATCCTAAAGTCAAACCGATTTTAAAATTATGAAAAATGTGTTAACTTATTAACACTTTTAAGGTTTAAAATATGAAAGCTAAACATATCATTATTGATTGCCGAATGTTTGGTGAAAAATTCACAGGCATTGGAGTATACAACCTTATGCTAGTCAAAGAACTTATTAAAATCGATACTCTCAACCAGTACACCCTGCTGATTAATCAAACACACCCATTTTTTAAACAACTACCTACAAACTTCAAAACCAAACAGGTTAATTGCCCAGTATATTCCCTAAGTGAACAAATAAAATTAGTAAAAATTTTATACAAATTAAAAGCTGACCTAGTACACTTTACTAATTTTAACCAACCTTTACTTTATTTCAAAAAACAAATTACAACTATCCACGATTTAACCTTGTTTTTTTATAAGGGTAAAAAACATAAAAACATTTTCTCCAGACTTATGTTTTACTTGGTCTTCCTAAAAAGCACAATCTGCAGTACCAAAATTATTTGTGTATCCAAACACACCCAAACAGACCTTGCTAAAAAATTCCCGAATACCAAACAAAAAAGCCAGGTTATTTACCTTGGCTTCAAACAAATTCAACTTAAAGCCACAAGCGTTAAAGAATTAATCAAAGATAAATTTATCCTTTATACCGGTAACTGGCGAGAACACAAAAACCTACCTAATCTAATACGAGCCTTTAATATTTTAAAAAACAAACACAAGATCCCACACAAACTAGTTCTAACCGGAAAGCCCAATCCTCTCTACCCCGAAACTCAAAAGTTAATCAAAAAATTCAAGCTGCAAAAAGCTACATTCCTAGCTGGTCTTGTAGAAAACTCCAAGCTAACCTGGTTGTTTCAAAACGCCTCTGTTTATGTACAGCCATCTTTTTACGAAGGTTTTGGACTGCCAGTATTAGAGGCTCTATCACAAAACACCAGCGTATGTGCCTCAAAAACTTCTTGCCTACCAGAAATTGCTCAAAACTGTGCCAAATACTTTGACCCAAACTCACCAGAAGAAATGGCAAAGACAATCAAACAAAATTTAGACAAAAAACCAAACCTGGGTCACACTAGCAAACTTTTAAAACAGTACGACTGGCAACACAATGCAGATCAAACCTATAAACTCTACCAAGCATGTTTGAACAAATAAAAAATCCATTTTTAAAACACGCCAACAAAATTAGTTTTAAAAAGACTATTGATTCTTCATACGCACTTTACAAACTCAGGCCCATCCTCAAAGAGCTTCTGCCAGAGATTAGTCCTCACATCAAAGCGGTAGGAATCAAAAACGGGCTATTAAAAATAGACGCCGAACATCCAGCACTCACACAAAAAATACTTGAAAAAAAATCTCAGATCTTAGAAAGCTACGAAAAACTTGGAATCAAACCAAATATCAAAAGTATCCAAATTCTAATTACTTATTGACAAGCAGTATTTTTTCGCTATTATCTATTAGCCACAAACTATTATTTAACCGCGACTAAATTGTTAGTTATAAGATTACAACGAACTGGCCGCCGCAACCTACCTGCATACCGTGTAGTAGTTGCTGAAAAAGCGCGCGCAGTGAAAAAAAAGTTTATCGAATCAGTTGGTCATTACTTGCCAACTCAAAACCCAAAAGTTTTAGAAGTTAACCTTGAAAGAGTTCAACATTGGATTTCTCAAGGTGCCAAACCAAGTGAAACTGTTGCATCTTTATGCAAAAGCCTTGGTGCTAAAGACATGGAAAAATACATGTCTAAAGGTAAGCGTCAACTTAAAAAGAAAAAAGAGGACCAAGAAAGTTAAAAAAACATAAATTAACGAAAATTATATGACTAATGCACATAAAGATAGAGATTTTATCGAATTTATAGTTAAATCTATCGTAGACAACCCAGACGAAGTAGTAATCGATAGAGTTATTGACGATCTAGGAGTACTTATCACTCTTAAAGTCAACAAAGAAGATATGGGTAAAATCATTGGTAAAAACGGACAAACAGCGAAAGCTATGCGCGTTTTACTACGTTTAATTGGATCTAAAAACGAAGAAAGAGTAAATCTTAAAATTTTAGAACCAGATGGTAGCGAAGTTTCCTTACCAGGTGGATCAATTGAAGACGAATTAGATATCTAATTTGCATACACATAGTCTTTGTGGTAAACTCATCAGGCACGTACTGATGAGTTTTTTAATTCCTCACACATCATGTTTCATATTTTAAACGTAGCAAAAGGTAGCCTGCTAGATAATGCAGAAAACCTGACCCTCATAGACTTAATCAACAAAGGCATTGCCTTTGCAATACTCGCAGCCGGTTTACTTTCGGTAGTGTTTATTTTCGTAGGAGGAATTTCATTTATACTATCAGGTGGCGAAAGTGAAAAAATCACCAGCGCAGTAGACACCATTCGCTACGCTATTATCGGTCTAATTGTAACGGTTTTGGCAGTAATTATAGTTAACGCGGTTGGGCAAATCATCGGAATCAACACCATTGAATATATTCGCTTTACTGAAATTTTAGATCTAATAAAATCCATAGGTTCAAGTGTATCTGGCGGTGGTGGTGGTCCTCGTAGCCTAAACTAAGCCCTTTTCGTCTAAAAAAGATAATAAATTATTCACCATCGTTCTCCAATCATGATCAAACTCATAAAAATCACGAGCTTTAACTATAGCTACAATTAAACCAAACTCACTGTCATCATAAGTAATATACTCCCCCGTTTCCGAAATGATATCAAATGGTTTAGCGCCCAAAAACTCAAAATCCAACTTTGAAACTAGCACCTTTCCAGCTAAAGCACGCAAAAACTTAGAGTCATCTATAAAAGAAGATTCTAAATTCACCACTAAGTCTGCCTCCAAAATACTCTCTACCAATACCAAACCTTGGTCAGCAATAAAATTATTTAATAAGGCACTTGCGGTTCCATTTACAAAAATTTTCAGTTTCTTCAATTTCATTAATTTAAACAATTAATAAATTATATCACATTTTACCAAGAATAAAAAGTATAAAGCTTTAGTCTCTTAAAGATTTCCGGTAGAATGCATACACATAATCAATTTATATGCGTAAAATTCTCCTATTTGATGGCACCGGCATGGTATATAGAGGATACTATGCTCTACGTAACCTAGAGAACTCCAAAGGCCAGGCCGTAGGAGGTATTTTAGGTTTTTTTAATATACTGTTCAAAGAACTTATTAACCACAAGCCCAGCCATTTTGCCCTTTGTTTTGATCGACCAGAACCAACCCATCGCAAAATCGAATATCCAGAATATAAAGCTAACCGAAGCAAAGCACCAGATGATCTTTACGAACAAATCAGGCTTATTAAAGAAATCCTGAAAAACGGCTTAAACATAACAGAAAGCCCAGGAGACGAAGCCGACGACCTAATCGCCTGCCTCAACGCTCAAAAAACAGCTAGCGACCAAGTATACGTCTACTCCTCAGACCTAGACTTACTGCAACTAGCAGATCAAAATACTACCATTATCAAACCTGGTAATTCCAAAATTGTAGACACCTACTTCACACCCGAAAAAATTTATGAAAAATACCAACTCACCCCAACTCAAATTATAGACTACAAAGGCATTCGCGGAGACAGTTCCGACAACCTCAAAGGCGTCCACGGAGTCGGCGACAAAACCGCCACTAAGCTTCTAAATCAATACGGATCCCTAGAGGCAATCTACGAAAACCTCAATGACCTTAAACCCAAAATGCAAGAAAAATTTATTCAAGACAAAGATACCGCCCTGATGTGCAAACGCCTAGCTACCCTAAACCACAAAATCAACAACTGTCCTCCCCTAGAAGAGTTTCAAAACAACCACATTCAATATGAAAAACTCCAGGAAGCATTCGAAAATCTAGAATTCAAAACCATCTTCAAAAAACTCAAGACCCTTAAAGTCATAATGCCAAACCTCTCCAAACAAAGCTCTCTGTTTACTTAAAGCATAATTTATGGTAGAATTATAAGATTAATTCCCCATACATGTTAATTAGGTTCAAAGAGTTTCTAGAAGCTAAAACAAGCAAGTTTTTATATAAACTTAGTCAAACACCATCAAACGGAATAAAACCAGGAGTAGATTTTCCAAAACACAAAAAAACAATTGCTAAACTATTAATAGCAAACCAAAGCGTTAAAATTTACGACACCACGGTTGCAAGCATCAATACCGCAGGCAACCTTAAAAAAATGGCAAAATTAAAACAACGGTTCTTAAAAGAAAACCCCAACTTAGAAAAAACTCTCTTGCACTACTTCAAACTGTCAGAAGCCAAAAAATATTGTTCTGACCAAGAATTACAAGAGATTAGTAATCTCTTTGTTAACGGAATTTGCCCATTAGAAAGCACTTATGGAACCTTTAACATCAAAGGCTTATCTAAAAAGACTTTAAAAGACAGAAAAGAAAGTGGGCCCTTTCAATTTCGACAATCTTTCATGCGAGACCTAAAAAACATAACTCTTAGTGAAGATCAGAAAGAAAACAGACAATACAACCTCTATCATTTAATTGCAAAAGAAGGACGTCAAAAAGTTCTAACCACATATGGAAACAGATACTTTACTATCATCAATGGTTCAGAAAGCTGTGAACTAACCAAAAAAAATCGCGCAAAAGAACTCAAAAAAATGAGGACACTCAATCCCACCAACCCAGAGCACATTCCAGTACTCGCATCACTCCAACTTCAAAGAATCATAGACAGCTGTCGTAAGCACTTCCAAACATCGCCGGTTTCAGACCAAACTAAACAAGGTAAACTACTTCGTAAGTGCATCTTATTAATTGGTTATAAATCTGGTGCCTCTATCGCAAAAAAATCAGCAGCAGAATTAATTAAATCACAAAATAGCTTAAAAAACTCTACCAACCCACTAATTGACTTACTAACAATGCTCCGCAAAAAAAACATAATATCGAGTAACGCAGTGAAATACACCTTAACAACTCTAGCCTATCAAACAGCCTTAAGATCAAATAAACCAGCCTTAAGATCAAATAAACTAACAAAACTTCAAGAAAAAGCAGAACAAGTTCAAAAAAACATCAACACTCTAAAAAATAATGATTCTAACTTATCCAAAAATTCCAGACAAAAACTAATAGATAACTTAAAAAATGAACTAATACTAATACAGAATAAAATCAAAGAATCTAAAAACAATACTCAATCAAAACTTACAGAAATATCAAAAATTAAAACAACAACTAAACAAAAAACCAACAAACTTAAAGAAAAAATCAAAGAAGAACATGCTCAAGAAGCCAAAGAAAAACCCACAAAAAAGAAAATCACGAAAGAAGAACTCTTCGACTATAAAAAAACTCCAAAAAAGAAACCTAGCATTAAAAAACTCTTCGAAGAAGTCAAAAAACCATCACAAAAGGAAAATCTATCACAACTTGAAAAAGTCGTTCAAAAATCTTTACCGTTTACCAAACCACGGCGTATGAAAGTCAAGGTAACACCTGAGCTCAACACATGTTTAAAATACAAACAAAAAATTGGCAAAACTATTAATATAACAAATAGCAGTTTTAAACAAGCATACCGAGACAAAGAGCTGGTAATCTTCAATGTCAATAAAATCAACGATCAACAGTATGATCAGGTTGTTAAAAACCCAAAACACTGGCCTCGAGACATCGCAGAAAAATATGCGAAAGCGATTGCAAACAGTTCTAAAAACATCAAGGCGGGAAAACACCTTTTAATACCACGCTGCCATATAACACGAAAATATAGAAAACACATTTCCAATTAAAATTAACGCAAAGCACTTTCAGCAATTACGCAAACAAAAGTAGACTAACAAAAACCCATGGATGTCAATGGGTTTTTATGGTTCTAAAAAAACCCTCTCCTTTCGACAAGAAGGCTTTTAGAAGTCACCCCAGGTGAACACAAATTATATGCAAGAATTATAAATACTTGTGTAATTGAATAAAAAAGTTTGTCAAAAAAGCATTCTTTAGTTAAATTATAATTAATTGTAAAAGCACATATATGAATGCACACCGTATTATAGTCGGTTTAGATGTAGGTAGCTCTGAGATCCGCACAGTAGTTGCAAGTATCGACGAAAACTCAAAGACTCCATCCATTATAGGAGTGGGTACTCACGAAGCCTCAGGTTTTAGAAAGGGCCTAGTTATAGACGTAGAAGAGGCAATTAATTCTATTTCTAAATCTCTAGAAGAAGCCGAGAGAATATCCGGAGAACCAATTCACTCCGTATTTTTAGGAATTGGCGGACATCACTTAAATGCTATCAACTCCAAAGGTGTAGTTGCTATTTCTAACCCAGTAGGAGAAATTCAAGAAGACGACATCGACCGCTCACTCGAAGCAGCTCAAGCAATGAACATTCCTCCAAACCGCAAAATTCTCAGAATTATACCACAATCATTTTCCGTAGATGACCAAACCGGCATCAAATACCCAGTCGGTATGACAGGTATTCGCCTAGAAGTAGACGCTCACATTGTAACAGGATTAGCTCCGTGCATTCGCAACCTAGAAAAATGTGTAATCAACAGCGGCATAGATATTGAAGATATGATTCCAAACAACTTAGCGGCCGGAGACGGAGTGCTGTCAAAAAGACAAAAGGAACTCGGTGTAGCAGTCGTAGATATTGGACACGGAACCACAGGAGTTTCTGTATACGAAGAAGGAACAATTCTACACACCAACATGGTACCACTCGGAGGTGAAAACGTAACCAACGACATAGCCATCGGACTCAAATGTTCAATTGATGCAGCAGAAAGAATCAAACTAGAATACGCAAACTGCAACCCAAACTCGATTGACTCAAAAGAAATGATAGATCTTTCCTTAATTTCAAAAATGGACATGCACCAAGTATCTCGTAAAACTCTTTGCGAAATCGTCCACGCCAGATACCAAGAAATATTACAAATGGTGCAAGAAGAACTTATTAAATGCGAAAGAGACGGAATGTTACCAGCCGGGATAATTATCACCGGTGGTAGTGCCAAAATTCCACACTTACTAGAACTAGCTCGCGAAACCCTCAAACTTCCAGTTCAAATTGGATTCCCAAGAAGTTTCGAAGGTTTAGTAGAAAAAGTTGATGACCCAGGTTACTCAACAGCCCTAGGACTTGTAGTATGGGGTTCCAGATTTGCCACATCCGATATGAACTTCAAAATTGGTGTTCCAAACCTCGACTGGCAAAAAACCATCGGTTCAGTAAAGGGTTGGCTCAAAAACCTAATGCCATAATCAAACATTTAAATCTTAAAATCGAATGACAACAAAAGACAACCACACAGAAGAAAGACTCAAACAGCTTTTCTCCGGTGGGAAATCCAAAACTCAAAATTCTAAAAAAGTGATTGATGATCAAATCAATCCAATCGCCAACATCAAAGTTATTGGTGTAGGAGGAGGTGGATCCAACGCCATCAATCGCATGATACGCTCTAGTCTCAAAGGAGTAGAATTTATCGCTGTAAACACTGACGCCCAAGCTCTTTACCACAACGAAGCTGCCAACAAAATCAATATCGGTAAAGTTACCACGCGCGGACTCGGAGCAGGCTCAGACCCAAGCGTTGGTAAATCAGCTGCCGAAGAATCTACCGAAGACATCAAACAACTACTCGACGGAGCTGATATGGTCTTTATCACCTGCGGACTTGGAGGTGGAACAGGAACAGGAGCAGCTCCAATTATCGCAGACATAGCAAAAGAAATGGGCATACTAACGGTTGGCGTAGTTACTAGACCTTTTACCTTCGAAGGGCCTCGCCGTAAAAACCAAGCTGACGAAGGATTACAAGCTTTCAAGCAAAAAGTAGACACCCTAATTGTTATTCCAAACGACAGAATTAAAGATATTATAGACAAAAAAACCCCCCTAACTGAAGCCTTCATGGTGGTAGACGACGTACTATGCCAAGGCGTCCAAGGTATTTCAGACTTAATTACTATTCACGGTATGATCAATGTGGACTTCGCCGACGTTAAAACGGTAATGGAAAACGCTGGTTCTGCCCTTATGGGTATTGGTTACGGCACTGGCGAAGACCGTGCCTCCGAAGCCGCCCGCGCCGCTATCTCTAGCCCTCTTCTTGAAGTGGATATCGAAGGAGCCAAAGGAATCTTATTCAACATCACAGGTGGATCTGACCTTTCTATGTTTGAAGTAGACGAAGCCGCCCGCATCATTACCGAAGCCGCTGACCCAGACGCCACAATCATTTTTGGTTCTGTTATCAACGAAAGCTACACTGGAGAAGTAAAAATCACGGTAGTGGCTACTGGATTCGACGAAGCAGCTAAAAAGAAAAAACTTAAAGAAAGAGGTTTCCAAGCCAACCAACTCAACAATCAAGCTCCAGAACAAAACCGACCAGAGTCACACGTTAGCCACGCTCAACAAGCGCCTCAAGGACTACAAACTGAAACCGAAAACGAATTAGATATCCCCGCCTTCATAAGAAAACGTTTAGGTAAATAAACGTGAAAATCTTTGCCTTTCTACACAAAACTAGCTAGAATATAAACAATTTAGCTAGTTTTTTTGATCTACGAATCCATTTATAGTTGCCAAAACTATTTTCACGCCCAACAAAAAAGCCAACAACTACTCAATGTTTTTGAATACAAAAAACAAAAATTTTATGTGTTTAAAATTTTCAAAAATTTTTACATGCTCTACAGCCCACAAACAATTCATTCTACAAGCCTGAGTGCCATCTTAAAGGCGGGCCAACTTAAAGCTAAGCACTTACTATATAGTCTGAGCGAAGCCTCTATAGCACAAAAAAAACCAGCCACACCGTGCTTTAAAGAAATTAACCCAAGAGCAACCCGCATTCTAAACCTCAACCAAAGCCAAGAAGAACTGCTGAAAGCCATGCATCCAAAAGGTCGCTATAACATCAAGGTCGCAAAAAAAAATCAAATCACAGTTAAAAAATCACAAGACCTCAAAACCTTCTACCAGCTTTGGCAACAAACAAGCCAACGAGACGAATTTGCAATCCACAGCCTAAAATATTTAGAAAAAGTTTTTAAAAATTTACAAAACGCCACTCTCTACCTAGCCTACCATGAAAAAAAGCCCATAGCCGGCCTCATTGCTCTAGACGGTAAAAACACCCGCTTTTATCTTTACGGAGCCTCAGATCACAAATTTCGCAAACTAATGGCCCCTTATGCACTCCAATGGGAAGCAATCTTGGATGCCAAACATAACCAGCTAGAGTTTTACGACTTTTTAGGAGTACAAAACCCACTAGACAAAAGCAACAAACTCCAAGGGGTCAGCGAATTTAAACGCAAATTTGGAGGAGATATAATTTATTTTCAAAAAGGCCAAATTAAAATTTATAATTGGCCAATATTTATTTTAATGAAAATTCGTAAACTTTTAAAAAATCTTAAATTTTTCTAACTTATCAATAAAAAGAACTCCATTTAGATGATCGAGCTCATGGAGAAACACGCGCGCATCCATACCAATTAAACGTAAGTTTTGCTCTTTCCCTTTCAAGTCATAAAAGCGTACAAAAATTTCACTGGCTCGTTTAACGTTACCAAATTTTTGGGGCAAACTTAAACAACCTTCCTCAGCAACCACTTGCTCCGGACTTCGATACAACACTTCAGGATTCACACACACCAACTCCTTTGGCTTTCTAGTATCGGAATTAATAGCAGAAATAAAAATTCTAGCATTTACACCAACCTGAGGAGCCGCAATACCAATTCCATTTGTTGCATGCATAGTTTCTATCATGTCTTTAGCCAACTTTTTTAAATCTTTATCAAAGTTTTCAACTTTATCACAAACAATTCTTAAAATTGGTGTGTCCTGGCCTGTTACTACATTTAGTTTCATATGTTTAAATTAAGCAGCTTCTATTCTATTTCTAAATACACGGTGAGTTTTAAAAGGCGGATGTAATCGAGCACGAATATCACTAAAATCCGCAACTTTAATGCCTCTACGCTTAGCTTCTACCCTTAACTCATCTTTCATTGCTAAAAATTTATCATTAACTCTAGCTATATTTTTATTCCCAAGCACATCATGTGGAATACAACAAACCGGAACAGCTCCTTGCGAGCGAATATACTCACACATCGCAATAATATTATCTGCGGTGCCCTTAAAACCTTTATGGCAATCATTAAAACCACACAATACAGGCACTTTTGCTCCGGGCTCGAAAGTATATTTTTTTAAACGCTTCAAAATCGGTAGAGTTCCCCACCCACCAAAACTAAGAACGTCTTTAGGTGAACCTGCACACATGTTCTGACCAACTGCTACACTATCTCCACAACAAACATATTGGCCTGGAACGCGTATCCTACCTTGTTGATTCTTTTCAAGTTGCTCTTCGCTTATTTCAGATCTTTTGGTAACTTCTTGATTCAAAGGTAATAAAGTAGGATCATATTCTATACCGGTAATATTTTTAACTGGCTGAGTAAAAGTCTTTCCAGTTTCTGGATCTAACAAATCTACTTCCCTTCCATCTTTACTTAAAGATTGAACTTCATAAGACAGACCACGATACTTGGGGTCACTCAAACTCACACGTGCAATTTTTATCAATTGGTCTGGTGTAGCACTTTCAACCTCATTTAAAGCCGATTGTTGATTTTGTGTTTCAGGGTTTGATTTTTGCTCTTCGCTCTTAGCTAAAGATGTACTTTTAACGTCCTGCGAACCCGTTTCATTATTTTGACTTTCTAGATTTCTTTTTTCTCTTACCATAATAATATTTAATATCCTTTAATTTTACCTGATTTCTGTTAAATTTTCAACCTCAGCACGTAAAAACTCATCTATATTACCCTCCAATACCGCCGCGATATTTTTAAATTCAAAATTTGTTCTATGGTCCTTTACCAATTGATAAGGGTGCATAGTATAAGTTCGAATTTGGTTTCCAAAGGAAATTTCATTTTTATGACCTCGCAAATCATCTAAGGTTTGAGCTTGCTTGTCATGCATCAGCTTAACTAATTTCGCAGTTAGAAGGCGCATTGCATTTTCTTTGTTTTGGTGCTGACTACGTTCATTCTGACAACTAACTACAATCGATGTTGGCAAATGCGTAATCCGCACAGCAGAATCTGTCGTGTTAACCGACTGACCTCCAGGGCCAGAGCTTTTAAACGCATCAATTCGCAAATCTTTTTCTTCTAACTTAACACTGTCATCAAAATCAACCTCTGGCAACACATCAACCATTACAAAAGATGTTTCTCTGGTATTACCAGTATTAAAAGGGCTCAAACGAATCAACCTGTGTACCCCGTGCTCAAACTTCAACCAACCATAAGCGAATTGTCCGCTGATCTTTAAAGTCGCAGACTTAAATCCAGCTTCAGCATAAGAAATATCCAAAACCTGACAATCAAAATCCGATTTTTCACAGTATTTTTGGTACATTTGAGTAATAAGCTTAGTAAAATCCTGAGCATCCTTGCCTCCCATACCACAAATTACCGTCAAAATTACGTTGTTTTTGTCGAACTTTCCTGTAAAAAAAGTCGCGATTTGTAACTTATCAAACTTTGCTTCCAAATTTGAAACAGCAGCATCTAACTCTTTGTCATCGAGCAACTGCTCCCCTACCATTTCTTTAGCAAAACTAATTTCTTCAGCTAACTTTTCAAAATGCGTAATCTCCGAATCTAAATTAGAAACTTTTTTAGTAATTTCAGCTGCCTTTTCGGCCTGATCCCAAAAATGAGGATCTTGCATAGCCTCTTCTAGTTCTAATTTCTCCTGTTTTAGTTGCTCTAGATTTACAACTTCTAGTGCCTTATCAAACAATTCTTGTAAAATATCTAAACGTTTTTTAAACTCGTGCATTCCAATTTATTAAAATTTCGATTATCTAATATAATCTAACTATAAAAATATAGCATGAATTGACTTTCTTTCAAAGTTTTCACCAACACCTTTTGGCAAATTTTCAGACAACTAGCCCATTGTCTTAACAAATAAATTCTAGTTTCTCGCTCATGTGTTCAGGGCCTTTAACTCTGTTCAAACAAATCTGGACGCCAAGCCGTAATCTTTCCCGTGAAGGCGCTCGCCATTACCGTCAGAGGGCTTGCAAGGTACAACTTTCCTGGTCCAGAGCGGCCTTGAAAATTACGGTTTATCGCTGATACCGTGACTTGACTTTCTAGTTCAGAAACACCAGGCCCAGCACCAATACAGGCACCACAACCCGGATCAAGTAGTTTGACTCCAGCCCGCTCAAACAACTCACTCCATCCATTTCGCACCGACAAATCCTTAACAACCTTAGAACCAAATTGGATATAACAGTCTACATGCGGCGCTACTGTCAAACCAGCATCAAGAGCGGCTTGAGTTACCATTGCGTAATATGCAAAGTCATCTTCCTTACCTGCAGTACATGAGCCAGCGTATGCAATATCAATCATCACATCTCCTAGATCCTCGATGTATGCTCCGTTTGTAGGGTCTGATGGGACTCCAGCATCTGGGTCTCCAGGGTGTGCTACCATCGGTCTAATTGCAGACAGGTCAATTTCATGCACACCTCCGTGGTAAACAGCATTCTCATCAGGAAGAACAAAGGCCGAACGAATCTCATTTTCAGTCAAATCATCCCGTCTTGCCATTAACCATTCAACAGTCAAATCATCTGGTTCACAGATGCCAGTCTTTGCCGAACACTCTGTGGCCATATTGCAAAGAGTTGCTCTTTCATCCATAGAAAGTGATGCCAACCCAGGACCACCAAATTCCATCGAGCGGTCGAGAGTATCTGATTGTGCTGCATATTTCCAAAGGATGTGCAGAATTACATCCTTTGCAGTGCAACCCGAATCTAAACTTCCAACAAATTCAAAGCGGATACTCTCTGGGACTTTCACGAATGCGAATTGGTTATATACCAAGTTTGCGTATTCAGTTGAACCAACTCCGTATGTCAGAGCATTACTTGCCCCACCCATGCAGGTGTGACTATCGGTTGCTTGGATGAAATCACCAACATCAATAAATTCCTCTCGAGCAACTTGATGACATATTCCCGGGCTAACCCCATTCACTGCAGAATAATCCCTCACTCCCGTATGCAGCTGGAAAGCTACTTGCAAATCACGTAAGATCTGGATCTTTTGCTCAAAACGAACGAACCTTGCGACCCCCGTCGCATACAACAAATGATCTTCGAACACCGCAAACTTTGGTGGATTTGGTAACGAATAATCCTCACCATATTCTGCAACTAAAAAGTTATGTACCTGAGCAGTGGTGAATTCATGAGAATAACCTCCATCAACTTGAGCCAGTACCGCCTCCCCCGGCTTAACGTAACCGGGCACACCATTCTGACCTAGCAATTTGTTGGAAATCATCTTCTCAGCCATGGTCATTGGAACTGGCTCACTACCCACTTCAGGTAACTCAATATCGCCAGCCTTCATTCTCTTAGCGAATGGAAAAAGCCCAACATTTTCCACAATTAGTTTGGTCACCGGGTCGTATTTTCCCACAAACTCATCTAATTCAATACTTTCGCCGTTCTGTAGACGCTCTAGAACCTCATAATTACCCATCAACTGACCGAGATTGATGTTATTCCTCTCATGGATAGGTGCAAAAGATGCGGCAATCACAATCCGAATGCCAGACCATCTTTCACATTGAGCCGCAGTTTCTCTGCTGCTCCCAGTTCCTTTTCGATGGCCGCTAACAATTACTTCGAATCCTCCGTCCATCAATGCTCGAGACTCAAAAACACGACGACCTTCATGCAGAAGTCCAGCATAGGCATTCTCTGCCAATATTGCAGGGTCATGATCAAAACATACCCAAGCAGGAGTCATAACATCGGTATTAATGTCATCCAACAAGTCATCAACTGTAAAATCTTCCATTCGAAGATTAACACCTTCATAAAGTTGCTTGCGAATCAACTCAAGATCCTTTGTCAAAAAAAGCACCCTTTTTTCAGGTTTTAGGCTAACTTGAGAAGGAGGCCAAGATTCCACGCTAACACCTCTCGCTTGATTCACGCCAAGATCTGTTACTACTTCACCATTGGCGATAGAACAAGCAGGCCCACCTCCCATACCAGAAATTACTGACAGGATTGCATTATTTTTGTCGAACTTGCCTGTATGTAACTTATCAAACTTTGCCTCCAAATTTGAAACAACAACCTCGTGATCCTTATCATCGAGCAACGGGTCCCCTAACATTTCTTCAGCTAACTTTTTAAAACGTGTAATCACCGAGTCTAAATTAGAAACTTTTTTTGTGGTTTCAACTGCGTTTTCAAACAATTCTTGTAAAATATCTAAACGTTTTTTAAACTCATGCATTCCAATTTGTTAAAATTTCCATTTTCTAATATAATCAATCTATAAAAATATAGCATGAATCGACTTTCTTTCAAAATTTTCACCAACACCTTTTGGCAAATTTTCGGACGACTGGCCCAAGCCATCATTGGTTTAATCTCAATTAAACTTATTACCTCCTACCTGCCGCTAGAAGTTTATGGTCAATATACAACCGTATTTGAGCTAATAGGGTTCTTCGCAATTATAGCCGACTTTGGCCTATATACCATAGGTGTGCAAGAAATGTCCAAAAACAACAACTCCGAAAGCTTTGTTTTAAGCCACATTCTAACCTTAAGACTCATTTTAATCACCCTTTTACTTGGTTCCTCCAACATTATAATCCCTCTCATCCCCAAATACGCTGGTACCTTGGTAGCCAAAAGTATTAGCCTAGTAAGCCTGGCCACGGCTTTTGTTTTAATAAACGGAACCTTAACGAGCCTCCTACAATATAGACTTAAAATGCATCTCGCAACGATTGCCCAAGTATTAGGCAAAATTATAAACATTGGACTCATTGCATTTATTATTTTAATTCTTAAACCCAGCAACCTCGAACACGGGTTCAACTTCCTAATTTTAAGCGCCCTTGGCGCCAATCTAGTCATGTTGCTTTGCACAATTTTTATTATCAAAAAAGAACTTCCCTTTCGCTTTCATTTCGACCATATATACGCCAAAAACTTATTGAAAACCGCCTTACCGTATGGACTAGCATTAATTTTAATGACCTTTTATTTCAAAGTAGACATCATTCTTTTACAATATTTTAGCGGCAACAGCGCCGCTGGAATCTATGCCGTACCTCTAAAACTCATGGAAATACTTTCGGTAATTTCAGTATTTTTTATGAACTCAGCTCTTCCAACCCTGACAAAGAACTTCCAATCTGGATACCAAAAACTCAACGCCAGCCTACAAAACATCTTTAAAGTCCTCCATGGTCTTGCGGCACCTATCCTAATTGGAGGCGTTTTACTGGCCTTTCCAATTATTTTTAGCATTAGCTCCCCTCAATTTTTAAGCGGATACCACTGTACCAACAACAGCCAAGTTGTTTACCATCAACAGGCCGAAGCGGAAATCCAATGTGCCCAAACCCCTATTAATCAAAGCTTTAAACAAAGCCCAACAAATAGCTACTTTTACCAAACTGGATCTGACATAGCCTTCAAAATAATTTTAATTGGATTATATTTTTCGTTCTTAAATACCATTTTTGCCTTTAGCCTAGTAGCAACCGACAGAAATACCACCTTACTAAAAATCAACTTCACTGGGTTTCTAATTAATGTTGTGCTCAACCTCATCTTCATACCCAAATATGGCATTTTAGCTGCCAGTACCACCACAGCCTTCTGTGAGCTGTGCGTCTTTATGTTGGCTTTTTACTGCTACAAACAACACTCCGGTATTCAACTGAACTTAAAAACACTTGGCAAAACCTATTTTGCAAGTATACTAATGGGCGGGTTCATTTACCTCCTTCAACCTATTACATATAGCTGGATGCAAAACCTAAACCTTTTATTAATTATTCCAAGTGCAGCTTGTTTCTATTTCATAAGCATGCACATGCTTGGAGCCATCAATCTAAAAAAGCTAAAAACCTTACGGAATGTCTAACTCTCCTTTTCAAAACTTAAGCGACAAAAACATCCACATAGTTGGGGTAACTGGCCTCGAAGGCAGTTCTCTTGCTCTATATTGCCTAAAATTAGGCTGTAAAAAACTTAGCTTTCACGACGCTTGTACCAAAGAAAATTTCACGAAAAACATCCACAAATCCAACATTGCATTCCCAAAAGAAGAAATTCAATCTCGAAGCCAAAAACTCGAAAACTGCAATGCTAAATTATTTTTAGCAAAAGACTACCTAACAAACATCGCAGAGGCAGACCTAATTTTTGCACCACAATCTTGGGATATGTACGAAAAAAACCAAGTTCTACATCAATACAAAGGCAAGATATACAACATTATCGAGCTTTATCAAGACTTTTTCCCAGGGCAAATCATAGCTATAACCGGCTCCTCAGGAAAATCTAGTATCACACATTATTTACAAAAAAGTCTACAAAAGCTCAACCAAAATCAAATTCTGCTCGCTGGAAATGACAGAAAAAACCAACCCATCCTTTCAAAAGAAAACTTAAGCAGCGATGACGTTTTAATTCTCGAAGTTTCTAACCGACAACTCAAATACATTAAATACTTCAAACCTAAAATTGCAGCAATTACAAACATTAGTTCCAACCACATTTCTGAACACGGCAGTTTTGAAAACTACAAACAGGCCAAACTCAAAATCACACAAAACCAAACCAGCTCCGACGTATTCATCCTCCCTAAAACACTTAACAATACAGCCAGTAAAGCCCGAACGGTTCAATACAAGGCCCTTTTGCCTATCCAAACAAATTTCCCAAAAAAAAGCAGCTTTGAACAAGCTAACTACAGCTTAGTTTTTACAATTTTAAAAGAACTTAACTATTCTGAAGAAGCTATTTTGGAAAGCCTCCACAACCTAACACCCTTGCCAGATAGATTCGAATTTCTATACAAAGTTAACAACATTAATTTCTACAACGACAGACAGGGCACCAGCGTAGACTCAACACTCCAGGTTTTAAAACACCTCAAAAACGAAGATACTTTTTTAATTTTTGGTGGTGCCACTAAAGACGCAGACCTAAAACCACTAATTGAAGTTTTTCAAAACCCAAACATTCACCCAATTGGAATTCAAAGCCCGGTCACCAAAGAATTGTCACAAACAAAGCTTGTTGACATTGTACCAAGTTTGACAATGGCGGTTGAAAAAGCTATAATTAAAGCAAGTAAGAATCACAAACAAAGTAACATTTTGTTTTCACCCGCCTGCGAATATGGACCTTACTTTGCAAAGAAAGAAACGAACAAAGATTATGAAAGCTATAAAACTCTTGTGGAAGAGTATAAACAAAACCAATAAAATCCTGTGCACAAGGATCCAAAAAAATTTTCAAAACCTAGCAGTTTTGGAACTAACTTATACTTAAATTAACGTAATGAATACGAACGAAAACATTCTAGATAAATGGCTAGATAAAAACCTAAAAAACAAACAACAGGCCACACCAAACAAAAAACAAAAGTTGAAAACGTTTTTCAAAAAAAACTTTTCAAATAGCAAATTAAAACTAGTGTTTTTGGGTGGTTTAGATGAAACCGGAGGTAAAAACATGATGGCTATCGAATACAAAAACGATATCATCGTAATCGACATGGGGCTAATGTTCCCTCCCGACGATATGCTAGGAGTGGACTACATAGTACCAGATAGCACCTACCTTGAAAAAAACAAACATAAAATCAAAGGTATTCTAGTAACACATGGTCACCTAGACCATATTGGGGCGATATCATACATATTACCAAAACTAAATAACCCAAAAATTTACAGCCTAAAGCTAACCAACGGTTTTATCGCCAACCAGCTTAAAGAATATAAGCTCAATGGTAAAAGCAAGCTTATAGACGTAAAGCCACGCACCCCTTTTACTTTAGGTAGCTTTAAAATAACTTTTTTTAGAGTTAATCATTCAATTTCAGATTCGTGTGGAATTATTATCGACACCAAAGAAGGTAAAATTGTTCACACCGGAGACTTTAAGTTCGACGAAACCCCAGCCGATGGCCTTCAAGCTGACTACAAAGTTCTAGAAGAACTCGGTAAATCTAACGTCCTGTTAATGATGTGTGAATCAACTAATGCTAACCGGCCTGGACACACCGTCTCAGAAAAAGTCATTGGAGAAACCCTAGATTCAATTATTACAAATACCAAAGGGCGGTTGGTAATTGCCTGTACATCGTCCTTGATAGGGCGAATGCAGCAAATCATAGACTCTGCCAAAAAGAATAAACGCAAAATCTTTGTTTCCGGTCGTTCCATGATAAGAAATATTGAAACTGCCTATAAGCTAGGCTACATAAAATACCCAGAAGGTCTTATCCAACAGCTTAAAAAAGCAGGTACACAGTCTCATAAGGCCAATGCCTTAATTCTAACAACTGGTAGCCAAGGGGAGCCTTTAGCAGCCTTAACTAGAATGGCTTTTAACGAACATGCTCATTTAAAAATTATTCCTTCTGACACTATAGTTTTCTCGTCTTCACCGATCGTAGGAAACGAAAAGGCAGTAACAGCTCTATTAAATGAAATAGCGCGAACTGGGGCTAACATCATCACCAATAAACATATGGATGTTCATACCACCGGACACGGAAACCTAGAAGACCTAAAACGTATGATCAATTACATACGTCCAAAATATTTGGTTCCAGTCCATGGGGAATATTACTACCGCTCTATCTTAAAACAAGCCGCCATTGAACTAGGAATTAAAAAAGACAACATTCTTCTGCTAAATGACAGTGAAATCCTAGAAATCAAAAATAAAACTTGCCACCTTTCTAAAGAACAAGCTTCAAACAAGCTAATAATGGTAGATAATCAAACCAACACCCTCTCCTCTATTGCCAACCACCTCATTCAAGAACGCCAGTCCATGGGTAACAACGGAATTATTATTTTCAACATCACAATTCGCAAAAAAACCATGGCCCTAGAAAACGTAAACACTCAATCACACGGGTTTATATATATGAATCAAAGTTCAAAAATTCTAAAAATCCTTAACACACAAATTGAAAAACATTGTAAAACCCTCAAAACTAATACAAAAATTACCAAAACTAATGAAGTTGAAAAGCTACTTAAGAAAAACCTAGAGCGATATTTACAAAGAAAACTCCACAGAAAACCGCTTATAACCCCAATTGTTAATTTTGTATAGTCGTAAACAAGACTATTTATAAGTTGTGCATATTATGTGCATAACTTTTTTTTTGTTTATAAAAAGCCAAATAAAGCTTGTATAGAATGTGCAAAAACCCGTGCATAACTTTGTGCAAAACAAACTTATCCACAAGTTTCGAAAACTTTGTGCAAAACTTTATCAACAACAATACTTAATATGTAGTTCAAAAACCCTGCAAATCTTTTTGGCTTTCTTTCGTTAAAACCGCTTTTAAAAAGGCAATACAATCCATAAGCTTTTGAACACCCCACTGACTATACAAACCTACATTCATATGATTAATCAAGAGTTTATCCACAGGTTTTACACATAATTTCAACATATATGTTTAAAACTCCCTCACCATAAATTCTCGCTTTTCTAATATAAAAACTTTAGGCTTTTGACAAATCTCACTCACCAAAACCAACAAACTTTTCCACAACCAACCCTTGATTTCAGCTTCTAGAAGTGCAATCATACAAATTATTACAAAAACACACCCGCTTAAAATAAAGCAAAACTCATACTCAAAACTTTTCCACAATCCAGAGTACTATTATTACTACTACTAATTTGTTTTTATATTTATATATATATCTTTAATAATACATAAAAAAGCTTAAACAAAACAAAAATAGCTTGCATTTTCTTAAAATAAATCTAATATAGATATACAAATTTCACCTGAATTAATGCAAGTAAAGGTTAATCAAAAAAATCTCGGTGCAGCTCTAAACATAGTTTCAAAAGCAGTAAACAACAACAATACTTTGCCAATTTTGAACAATCTTTTGCTAGTAGCGAAAGATCAAACCCTAACTTTATCTGCAACCAACCTAGAAATTGCTATCGTAGAACCAATTCAAGCCGAAATCATCCAAGAAGGTTCTATCACAGTTCCAGCAAAACTTTTGCAATCTTACGTCTCTTTACTCAAAAACGAAGACCTCTCCTTAACTCTCAACGACAACAAACTCCTTTCAATAGAAAGTAGCAAATCTTCAACAACGATCAACACAATTGAAGCCTTAGACTACCCAAATATTCCAAAAATAGAATCGGATATTTCCTTAAGCTTACAAGCTGCAGAACTCTTAAAAGCCTTAAATTACACAAGTTTTGCATGTTCTATTAACACTACCCAACCTGTTTTAGCCGGTGTTTTTCTTGAAATATCTAAAGAAAATCTAACCTTTGCAGCTACAGACTCTTACCGCTTATCAGAATATAAAATTCCACAGGCCATAGCCGTTGAAGAAAACCTGCAAGTAATTATTCCGCAAAGAGCTTTGCAAGAACTCAGCCGCATTATTACCAGCATCAATCCTAACGACATAACAATTTATCTTTCTAAAAACCAGGTTAGTTTTCAAATCGAAAACGTCACGTTGATCTCTCGACTTATCGACGGAAAGTATCCAGAATACAGTAAAATTTTACCAAAAGAAGCTAACACAGAAGCAAAAATCGATAAAGAAGAGCTAAACATTGCTTTAAAAAGAGTTAATTTATTTGCAAAAGAAGCCAATAATTCTATTCACATCAACCTAGACCAAGCTAAGCAAACTTTGATCATCAAGTCTGATCAAACGCGAGTTGGGCAAGAATTAAGCGAAATACCAGTTGCAGCTTCTGGTAGTGATAATCAAATTTCTATTAACTCTCAATATCTAACAGACCTTTTATCAGCCTTAAACGTTTTAGAAATCAACATGTCCGTAAATGAAAAAACAACCCCTGTCAAGATTACCGAACCAGATAATTCCAACTTTTTATATATAATAATGCCTCTTAGGGTTTAAATGAACATTAAGTCACTTATAAGCAATTGGCCGAAATCTTTTCAAGCAAATCTTTATCAAGAGCTTGAAGAGTTTGCTAACCTTTCAATGTCGGGGTTTTCGAACACCAGTTCCAAGGCCCTAACAATCAGCAACCTAGTGCGCCAGGCTAAAGATCAAAACTTCTTTTTAATGGTAAATGCCAACGGAGACTTAAAGGAACACATCCAAAATTTGGAATTATTTTCAGCTACTGCTTTGCACATTCTAAACTTGGAAGCCAACCCACACACCGACAAACAGATTCAAGAACAAAACAACCTAGAATTATTAAACTTCATTTCTAAACTGCACCAAGGTGAAAAAGGCTTGTTTATAGCAAATTACGTTGACGCTCTATCTGACGGTTATGATCCAAAGGCTTTTGCAAATAGTTTAGACTTTAGCACGGGTCAAACGGTGAAAAACACAGAAGTATTTGAAAGTTTAATTCAAGCAGGTTATCAAATTGGCCAAACCATCGAAGTCGAACAAGGCCAATATTACTGCCGTGGTGACATTATTACAATTTTCCCAGTCAATTTAGACTTCCCAATTCGCCTGCACCTAGACTTTGAAGAAATTACAAGCATAGAAGTTTGTTCTTTAGACTACCAAAAATCACTCACGCAACTAGACTCTATTCAAGTTCGGCCAATTTTAAAAGCCCGTTCCGAATTCAAAATTTCGGATCTTATTACAAGCAACACCATTTACATTGAGGGAGAACTAGAAATTATTGAAGAAGATTTTAAACTCTATAAACACTTTTTAGACGGTTTAAATGATAATAAAAAATTCAGCTTAGTAAGTTTTAGCGAAGACGAAACAAATCACAGGCATGCTGGCTTTGCCTCCGTTTTAAAATATCATAGCTCCTTCGACTTTATTTCAGATATGCAACTTAAGAAAAAACAAGGATATCAAACCATTATTTTAAGCAAGCAAAATAAATCAATAGAGCAGCTTTTAGATGATCATAACGTAGTATACGAAAAGAACCTAGTAAACTTAAAAAAGAATCAAGCTGGCTTATACCTACACCAACTGGATGAAAAAGATAACTACCCAAACGCTTTTTCACATGCCCCAACCCAAACCCTAGTTATTACAGACAAAGATATTCCAGGAGTTTTAGGTAAAGTTAAAAAAATTAAAAACAACCAACAAATATATCTCGACCTACTTACCTCACTAAAGGTTTCGGATCTAATAGTCCATGCAGACCACGGCATCGGCAGATTTACCAGCATGCAAACCCGTAAAGTTCAAGACATTACTAAAGAATATATTGAACTAGCTTATGCCCAAGGCGATAAACTATTTGTTCCAGTTGATCAGGCCGACCGAATTTCTAAATATATAGGTTCCGAAGAAGATGCCCCAAAACTAACCCGTTTAGGCGGAACAGAATGGGCCAATATACAAAAGAAAGTTAATAAAGAAACCCAAAAAATTGCTAAAGAACTATTAAAACTTTTTGCAGAAAGACAAGCCGCCAAAGGCCACAGCTTTGGACCAGATAACGACCTGCAAGACCAGTTTGAAGAAACCTTTCCATACGAAGAAACACCAGGCCAAATCAAAGCCATCATGGACGTAAAAAAAGATATGGAAACCGATCAACCTATGGACAGGCTAGTTTGTGGAGACGTAGGGTTTGGTAAAACCGAGGTAGCTATGCGAGCCGCCTTCAAAGCTTTCACTAATAAAAAACAGGTTGCCTTTATTTCACCAATCACTATTTTAGCTGACCAGCACTACAAATCTTTCCAAAAAAGAATGGCAGATTTTCATGTACGCGTGGATCTTTTATCACGCTTTAAAACCAAGGCCGAACAAAAGAAAATTTTAGAAAAACTTGCCAAAGGCGAAATAGACATTATTATCGGAACCCACCGTTTATTACAAGCTGACGTCAAATTTAAAAATTTAGGTTTATTAATTGTTGATGAAGAACAAAGGTTCGGGGTAGAGCAAAAAGAAAAACTGAAAAAAATTCGCTCCGCTGTTGATATCCTCACCTTAACCGCCACACCAATTCCAAGAACTTTAAATATTTGTCTCCACAAATTACGAGACATTACCACTATCACCACTCCACCCCACGGACGACTACCCGTAATTACCGAAGTTCGCAAGTTTTCCGAAAACTTAATCAAGCAAGCTGTCGAAAACGAAATTGCCAGAAAAGGCCAAGTTTATATTTTACACAATCGGGTACAAACCATTGAAACCTTCGCCAACAAATTACGCTCAATCATGCCAGGCGTGAAGTTCATAGTAGCTCACGGACAACTTGCTCCGCAAGAACTCGAAAAAAGAATTATGTCTTTCACCAAAGGTGAGTTTCACGTATTAATCAGTTCAACTATTATTGAAAACGGAATCGACTTACCAAACGCTAACACTCTAATTGTAAATCGGGCTGAACAATTTGGCCTTTCACAACTGTACCAACTAAGAGGACGAGTTGGGCGTGGTAAGACCCAGGCATACGCGTATTTACTCTACCACGGACAAAGACTCAAGATAGACGCAAAAAAACGCCTTAAGGCCATCGTAGAAGCCTCTGAGCTTGGTTCTGGGTTCCAAATAGCCATGAAAGATCTAGAAATCCGAGGAGCCGGTGAAATTCTCGGAGCTTCACAGTCCGGCGCCATGAACGTAGTTGGAGTTTCACACTTCTTAAGAATGCTCAATAAGGCAGTTCTTGAACTCCAGTCCGGAAAGAAAACCGAAAGCCAACAAGAAACAGATGTAACCATCGAATTGCCAATTACAGCCTTTATTCCAGATTCCTTTATCAGTAACTCAAAAGACAAAATATCTTTATACCAAAAACTATCCTCCGCCGACACTTTAGAGTATTTAAAAGAAATAGAAGAAGACATTCAAGAAGAACACGGCCGGATTCCAAGCGAAGTTTACAATTTGTTCAAAATTATTCACATAAAAATCTTAGCTAAAAAGGCAAACTTAAAAAATGTCAAATTGGTAAATTTAGGTAATGCTAGGCTAGGACAGCAAATAGTTCTGACCATGTCAGGCCAAGTAAAGCCCGAAAACATCATGAATATGCTAGAGACAAACAACAAATGGCAAATTTCCTCCGAAACGCTGAAGGTCCTAATCAGCGATTTAGGTGTACATTGGATAGAAGCTTTGATAAAATCATTACAAGCACTATCCCTAAACTATGAAGCTAAGTCCTAAAAGTTTTATTTCAGCTATTGGTTTATCAGCAGCCAGCTTATTAACTACGCCCGCCTGTGTAGAAAACATTGACCCTCCTGCGCTTACTCAGAACAAACAATTCACCTTAGAAGAATACGTGGCACAATTACAAATACCGCGAGGCTTTCACCCGCAAATCAAAAAGATTTTAAGAGGTTTGGATCCAAGCATCAGAGAACTCAATAAAGTAGAGCAAATTAAAGCCTTCGAAACGATCTTATATACGTATTTACGCTCTCAGTATGTTCTGCAAAGCCATCAATTCGTCCAAGACCTCAAGGCTAGCACCAACCCAGCCTTGTGTGACCCACGGATTCAAGAGCAAATCACCCGTTTGTTTGAACCAAAGATCACAAACGTACCGGTTTTTTCACAACTTAGTTTAGAGTTTCCAGGGAAACGCAAAGAAATTTTAGACCATGCAAACAAAGCCTTAGCTTACATTTCTTTAATTAACAAATTGAAACAAAGACTTGACGGCTCATAAAACTACGATATAATAAAGTTAGGCCTTTAAAATATTGGGGATGAAATTGGTTCTCGATTTGAGTGATTCGAGGTACTAAATGGCCATGTCGGGGTTGCATTGTCCCCCGGTAGATCCGTCAATGCAAACACAAATGCTAAAACTGAAGAAGGAAACTTAAGCGCTTACGCAAAAGCGGCACAACTTTTTGCTGGTCAAAAATTAGCTGCTGTTGCAGCTTAGTTTTCTTACACTTAGCTTAGAACCCCTATAGTGGGTTCGACCTTAAGTATGCGCTCCTCGAGTTTACTTAGGGCAATTTAGAGGATAGACCAAAACCCGCTCGCACTTTGGTTGAAACTTAGAGCTATAAATTCTTATGTTTTGTTTAGTTTTATAGTAAGAATTCGAATTTTAAAAAATTAAACTATCATGGTAGAAGTTTACTATCTCCACTTAAAGACCCGGGTTCGACTCCCGGCATCTCCACCACAGACTCGTCGGATTTTTAGGTTGCGACGGTTTAAAGGTAGATTTTTTTGTTTTGAGTGTTTTTAATGTAGCGTTTTTGTAAATCTAAAAATAACTATGTTAAATAGATCAGCTGCCTTGATAACAGGTGTTAGTAGAAAGTTTGGAGTTGGGCCTGCTTTTGCTTTGAAGTTGGCTGAAAGCGGATGGGGTGCTGCGGTGACTTTTTTTAGAGCTTATAGCGCATCGCAGCCTTGAGGATCCGCTGATAATGATTTAGATATTTTGCAAAAAGAGATAGAGGCTATTGGGGTTCGTGGTTTTTGTGATTGAAAAATATAGATTCTAATATAAATTTTGTCATTAAATAACAACAAATATCGTTTTAAACAAAGGTTTAAATGAATACGGCGGGGCTTTTATTGACATTTGTTTACAAACCAGCTATAAATAAGTTAACAATTAATCATTTATATATGAAAACTGTAAACACAAAAAATTGGTTTTATCATTATCGAGCAGATAACGAAACTCTCAATGTAGTACACTTAACAGAAGAAGGGTGTCCAAGTTACGAAGGTTTAACCCGTGGTATAAGGCCAGATTATTACAAGCCGTACTCCCCAGAGGAGATTTCTCAATTAATAAACGAGAAAACAAGGGTAGTAATTAACAATTTAGACCACAGGTCTTATATTCCATTGTTGAACCTAGACTTGTTTAATGGAGTTGGCGCACTGTGGATACATGGTGCCTTTCATCCGTTTGATTTATCTTCTCTAGAAGTAGGTTCCTCTAGATTCCATTTGTTAAACGTTAATGGTAATTTTACATCTCCTCAAACAAGAAAATTCGCAGGGTATGTGACTCCTGAAATTTATCTACAGGATTACAGTGCTCGCGGTAATGTCTGTAATGTAAAACCTGGAGACTCTCAATCAAGCTTTCACGTAACAGAGGGTTGTGAACAAGTGAGTATTACTGGGGCTGATCAAATATTGCTTCCTGAATCAATTAATGAAGTAAAGGTTATAAACAGTCACACTGTCAATATTGGAAACGGAGAAACCTCATATAGTATTCAAGAATTTAACAATGGCACAGTGAATTTAAGAAATGGTACAATTAAACACAATGGAGAGATTCAGAAATTTGGTCCGCTTGTTCTTAATTGTTCTGAAAGTTTTGCAATAGATAATTTTCCAATTAAAATCTCTTAAAGCTAGACTCCTTAAAACGTATTTTCTAAAGGCCTTCATTTGAAGGTCTTTAGTTTATGGTTTTCGTGCCAACCAACACACAAAGTGCCTTTCTGATTTTAACTTCAATTTCTGACATTCAAACCCTACCTCTTGCAAGATAGCTTCCATTTCTTCTTCACTTAAATCGTAAGCCATATTTGGCAAGCCCTCCTCTTGACCATTTTTATTTCTTAAGAGAGCTGCAGCATATCTATAATTCTTTAATGGTTTTTTTTCTACGTAAAAAACCACATCTTTTTTTTCTTTGGTCTCTTTAATCCTAAGTTTTGCCACCACTTTCTTGGAGGGAACCTCATTATCTTTGTGCTTGTCTACATACAAATAACCTCCTGGTTTTAAAAGCTCAAAGTAAACTTGTAGTGTTTTTTTTAGCATTTTAATAGAATTCTTCCTGTTGATGTCGGTAGGTTGGTTCCAGCCCCCATTTGCATATATTATCACGTTGCCACGATTAAACAGCATATCAAAAGATGCGCGCTTAAACTTCTTTTCTAAGTCCATCCAAGAGGACTCTACAAGTTTAGCCTGTAAACCTTTTTTTTCTAACTTATTCTTAAACACCTGCATGTTTATAGGGTTTATATCAGCCGCTGTTATATCAAAACCTTTTTCTATTAATTCTGTTGTTAAAAAACCTCCACCCACACAGGTATCCAAAATTTTAGAAGATTTATCTATTTTTATTCTTTGGAATAAATCTATAATATCATGTAAATAATCATCTATATTATATAGTAAATGATAAGAAATCAAGCTCCACAACTCAGCAAACCCGGGTTCTTTTTCAACCACAATTTCTAACAAATTATCCTTATCAGAAATGTAAGTCATATCCGTCCCTGAAGCTAAAAATTGTTTTGCATTTGGGCCAAACGGAACATTAAAAAATTTAAAAGAACCAGTACCTTTTTCTTGTAAAAATAGTTTATTATAAAGCTCACCGACTTGGTTTACAGCGTTATTACACATAGCGGGTGTTAAAGCTACGAATATTTCTTCAAAGGCTTGGCACTTTGGGTCCAAAATCGGGCTTGGAACATAGTCATAGTTAACCCCTTGAGATTTTCCAAACAACTCCCCCATCAGTTGCACCAGTTCGACTATACAAAACTTCCCTCCGGTTTTGGAGTTAAAAGTATCAAATCGACAAGTTTTAATAGCCTGGTTATCTAGAAGGTTTAAGCTTAAATCAATATTACCCAAGTGGTTGGTTGTGTAGTTGATAATTTCATCAAAAAAAGTTTTGTTTTCTTTAATAAACTGTTTAAAACGCCCTCTTAATGTTGATTCTTTAGTATAGTATTGACCTTGTTCAAACTGGATAACATCTTCTAAACCCAGCTTATGTTCTTTTAAAGTTTCCAGATAGCTTTCGCAGAGCGTTTGGTCACCAAATCTATTTAAAAACTCTTCTCTGTATGCAACCATGTTTTTTTGCTCAGAGTTTACTGGTGAGTTTTTTAATTCATTAAAACCAGTCGTATCATTAGCTACAATTAATAGTCGGGCTTTAATTCCTTTCGATTTTAAAATCCGAGTCATCATACAACCCAGCTCCCAGGTAACCATAGGAAAACTAGTCATTCCAAACTCATCTAAAAGACCATGTAGGTTTTCTGGTAAAAGAGACTTAATACTGGGGTAAAAACTATTGTTTGTTTGGTCTGGAATAGCTAAAAAATGTCCAGCCATAATAATTACCTCCGTTTTACTAGGATTATTGATTGCGGCGAGAACTCCAGTCAAAAGCTTATGGTAAGTGTTAACCGGAATTAATTTTTTATAGTATACAAAATCTTTAAATTTATCTAAAGCAGGGTTCACAATTAACCCTCTTGCTTTACGAACAAAATAGTGCAGCTCTTGCAAAAACAGATCAATATCAGCTTGGTCATTATAGCAGGCCAGGCTCACCCGAACGGTTTCGGTTCCAAGTTGATTTATTAAAGCAAAGGCACAGTGCGATCCAGACCTAATACAAATATTTTTCTTATTAAAACGGGCCTCTAATTTTTGAATATCAATTCCGTCAATATTGAATGAAACCACCCCAATTTTATGGTCAATTTCTTGAGGTCCAAAAACCTGTATGCCCTCAATTTTCTCTAGATTTTCAATTAAATATTTTGTTAATTCTAGCTCATGTTCGCGAATTTTAGCCATTTCTAAATTCCGCATAAAACTAACCGCCTCCGAAAGCCCTAAAATATTGGCAACGTTTGGAGTACCACCTTCTAGCCCAGCTAGGGTATTTGCTTTTTCGATAATTAGTCTGTCTGTATCGTAGTCTGAAACTATTGATAGGTCCGAAATTGTACCTCCTCCCATTCTAACCTGTTTTAATTTAGGCCAAACCCTTTTACACACATACAGCACCCCTATACCATCTGGACCGTACATTTTATGACCCGAGAAGGAGTAAAAATCACACTTCAAAGCATCAACATCCACAGGTACATGAGCTATTGCCTGGGCTCCATCTAACATAAAGATAATATCATTGTTGAAGTCTCTAAGTATTTTTCCAATTTCTTGTATAGGGTTAATACTACCTAAAACATTAGAACAGTGTTGCAAAGAAACTATTTTAGTTTTCTCGGATAATAGGGTTTTAAAAGAAGCAATATCTATCAAGCCATTTTTTAACCCTACGGTTTTAAGTACCGCCCCTTTTTTTAGTAATTTATCGAAAGGCAAAATATTAGAGTTGTGTTCCGCCACCGAAATTACAATTTCATCCCCCGGCTGTATTGCATCGTACAAAGCATCTACAGCCAAATTAATAGAGTCTGTGGTGTTGCTCGTAAAAACTAATTCAGAACTTCGGCAGTTAATAAAGCGCGCAATGTTAGCTCTGGCCACCTCTATTAAATCGGCATTTTTAGTGGCTAATCGGTGAGCGCCTCTATGCGGATTACCTTTCAAAGATAAAGAGTCCTTCACAACCCGAATCACAATTTCTGGAACCTGTGTAGTTGAAGAGTTATCTAAATAACAAAAGCTGTTTTTTCTAAAAAATGGAAACGCCGACTTTACATCCATATGCTAAAAGTTTAACTATTTATAATATATTAAAAATCCGATCATTATGCAAATATTTAGTGGTTGCAGCCAGGTTTACAAACAGGGGTTAGGGTGTTATTTTATGAACGTGTATTTTTAATCCAAACAGCCATGCAAGATTTAACGCTCATACAGAAAAAATTAATAATATACTTTAAAATTATAAATGACCAAAAATAGTAAACAAGCATCTAAAGTTTTAACTTTAGACCATTATCATAACCAAAAACTCGTCGAAGTTTATGACACCGTAAACCCTATCGCTGCAGATACTCGCTTTTACACCAACCTGGTTCAGGAACTAAATCCAAATAAGGTGGTAGATGTCGGGTGTGGCACCGGACTTTTGACTAGTCAGTTGACTGCAAACAACCGAGAGATAATTGGTATAGAACCTGCCAAACTCATGTTGGATCAAGCCAAAAAGAATTATGCCCACTTAAATATTAGTTGGATTCAAGGCACAACCTCAGACGTAAAGACCCAATGCAAGAATACAGATTTGGTGATTATGACCGGTCACGTTTCACAAGTTTTTATAACGGAAAAAGCTTGGTCTCAGGTCCTTCAAGACGTTCACAGATTTTTAAAGCCCCAAGCCCGCTTAGTTTTTGAAATGCGGAACCCTCAAGTCAAACCCTGGTCCGCTTGGAACAAATCCCAATCGAGTCGCACCTTAAAAGACCCTGTTCACGGAACTATTGAAACTTATGTACAAACTCAAACTATAGACATTCAAAACAACATTGTTGACTACCTCGGTGTATGTCATGTTGAGGGTCAGAAAATACAGTATAAAGACCAACTTAAATTTAGAAACTTAAAACAACTTCAAGATTCTTTACAGGCTGAAGGTTTTCAAATCGAAAAAGTTTATGGATACTGGGACAAATCTCAATTTCAGCCAAGCCAAAGCCCTGAAATCATTGTAGAGGCAATAAAAAAATAAGCCTTAGACTATAAAAAAAACACCCACAACCGTGGGAGTTTTAAATTAATTGGTCAGGTTTTTTATAAATACTCAGCTGGAAAATGAACTTGGCAGGTTTCATATTTTTCTAAATCGACTTCAGAGGCTTTGTCACCTTCTTCTAAAACCATTAGTACTCCTTCTAAATAAAACAAATCATTGGCCTGTAGGTTTTCACAATAATCTTGCATTTCTTGGCTGATTGAATTTTTCAATTGCAAGGTAGCGCTTAAATTGTTATAACCGTACACTCCTCCAATCACTAAAGCGATCAAAAGTGCCGAAATTTTAAGGCGTTTTCGCATGATTAAATTTTTTATTTTTTTCATTTTTCTTAATTACATCATATAATTATATCACAATTAGCTTACCCTTTCAAATGCAACTACCCTTAAATGACTTTTATTTAAGTAAATTAAGAGATTTACAAATCAATATTGAGGATATTCAAGAAAAACACATTCATGGTTCCGGCAAAGGTGGGCAAAAGGTTAACAAAACCGCTAGCTGCGTCCAGTTGCAATATAAGCCTTTAAATATCATTATAAAATGTCAGGATTTTCGTGAGCTAAAAGCCAATCGCAAGCGGGCCTATAAGCGCCTGGTGGATCTAATTGAATTGCAAAAACTGGGTAAAAATTCTAAACTAGAAGCAAAGTTTGCCAAAATTAGACGCAAAAAATCTAAAAAGAAAACCATTCATATGACACCTAATGCTAATTTTTTAATTTTATTATCGCCTTCTAAATCACAAGATTTTAACAGTTTACAAGAAGGTATACCTTTTCAAACCCCAGAATTTTTGTTGGAAACCCAAGAACTAGTTCAGGTTTTACAATCTAAAAACCCAGAAGAGTTAGCACAGCTGATGTCTATCTCTGAAAAACTAGCTCATTTAAATTTTGAGCGTTTTCAGACTTTCCAGACCAATTTTACCAAAAACAACGCCAAGCCTGCCCTATTTGCATTTACCGGAGACGTTTATAATTCTTTCGATTTAAACCTTTATGGCCAATCTGATCTTGAGTACGCCTCTAAGCATTTAAGGATCATATCAGGCCTTTATGGACTTCTAGACCCCTTAGATGTTATCCAACCTTATCGCTTAGAAATGAAAACTAAGCTCAATACCAAAAAAGGCACAAACCTGTATCAGTTTTGGGGCAACAAGCTTACTCAAACAATTCAAGACTTAAATCCAGACTACATTATTAATTTAGCCTCGGTTGAATACTCCAAGGCCATCAATTTAGATTTGTTTAAAGGCAGAGTAATAACACCCGTATTTTTGAAGGAAAATGCCAACGGTGAACTTAAAAACATTGCGATTTATGCAAAAAAGGCTCGCGGAGCTATGGCTGACTTTATAATCCGCAACCGAACTGAAGACATCACTGCATTACAGAAATTTTCATGGAAAGGCTACCGTTTCTTGAAAAACTCAAATCCTAAAAAACCAGAATTTGTGCTTTAGCCCAATTTTTGCTATTAATAATATATGGACTATTAATAGTTATAGTATGCATAAGGCTTGGTTAATCTTCCCCCATCAGCTGTATCTACAAACTATTTCTGATGCCAAAAACCATCAGGTCTTTTTAATAGAAGATCGTTTGTTTTTTTGTGATAATCGCCACCCTTTGAAGTTTCATAAGCTGAAGTTAGCTTATCATCGGGCAACCATGCGCAAGTTTCAAGATGAACATTTTCCAAATAGTAGGTATTTAGAATACCAAACCGCACTGGATTACGACCATGTATTCGAACAGTTTGTAAAGGCAGATATCAGCGAGTTACACACCTATTACCCTTCAGATTTTATTTTAGAAAAACGACTTAAGTCTAAAGCTGAAACTTATAACTTAAAGTTGGTTTTTCACGAGTGTCCAGGTTTTATTTGCACTGAACAAGAAATTCGCAAATATTTTAAAACTCAAAAAAAATTATTACAAACCAATTTTTACCGTCAACAAAGAAAAAAATTTAACATTCTCATGAATTCGGATGGTAGCTACGTAGGCGGAAAACTAACTTATGACGCTCTTAATCGCAAAAAACTTCCAAGCAATCTAGTTCCGCCCCAAATCATACGTTTTGAACCCGATCATTACAAAACTCAAGCAAGAGCCTACGTTGAAAAACTTTTTCCGGATAATCCTGGTTCCACAGATAGCTTTTTTTACGCTATTAATCACCAAGAAGCTCAGGCTAGTTTACAGGACTTTTTAGAGCATCGATTTGCAAATTTTGGCCCTTACGAAGACGCCATACATTCCGAATATACATTTATGTATCATGCTGTTTTAAGTCCAATGCTCAACGTTGGGTTATTAACACCCAAGCAAATCATAGATGCTGCCTTAAAATACGCAGACCAACATGGAATAGATTTACCTTCCCTGGAGGGCTTTATTCGACAAATTTTAGGTTGGCGTGAGTTTATGCATGGGGCTTACCTCGAAAAAGGGCTTGTTATGCGAAATTCTAATTTTTTTAACGCTAAAAACCCCCTGCCTAAAAGCTTTTATACTGCTAAAACCGGTTTGCCGCCTCTAGACATGACTCTTCAAAAAACTATTAAAAGTGCTTATAACCACCACATTGAACGCTTAATGATGTTTGGTAATATTATGTGTCTATTAGAAGTTGACCCAAATTACGTTTATACCTGGTTCATGGAAATGTTTATCGACGCCTACGACTGGGCAATGGTTCCAAATGTTTACGCCATGAGCCAGTTTGCAGACGGAGGTATATTAACAACCAAGCCATACATTTCCTCTTCTAATTATATTTTGAAAATGAGTAATTATAAAAAGGGGCCTTGGTGCGAAATTTGGGACGCCTTATATTGGAACTTTATTCACAAACACCGTAAGTTTTTTGAATCTAACCCAAGGTTAAGAATGATGGTGAGCCTCTTAGACAGAATGCCTGCCAGTACTTTAAAACACCATTCTGCCTTTGCTGAAGAGTTTAAAAGTCAAGTTTTTAAATAATAATTGACAACAAAATACTGTAGTGGTATGGTGAGTGGGTACTCACTAATTTTAATTTATGAATTATGCCATACCTTTATATCATAGTTGTGTAAAAGCGGGCTTTCCTTCTCCGGCTGATGATTTTATTGAGCAATATTTAGACCTAAACGAATTTTTAATCAATTGCAAAAACTCAACTTTTTTTATACGAGTCAGTGGAAGTTCCATGATCAATGCTGGTATTTTTCAAGATGATATTTTAATCGTAGATCGGTCTTTAAAGCCTAAAAAACACGACGTGGTTTTAGCAATTTTAGACAATGAGTTTACTGTCAAAAGGTTTATAAAGCAAAGTGGACAAATCATTTTAAAGTCCGAAAACCCAAAATATAGATCTATTTATTTACAACCAGATGCAAAATTTGAAATCTGGGGAGTGGTAACTCGGGTAATCCATAAGCCATGAAACAAATTGCTTTAATTGACTGTAATAATTTTTATGTTTCTTGTGAGCGTTTGTTTCAGCCCGTTTTGCGTGATCAACCCGTAGTTGTTTTATCCAACAATGACGGCTGTGTGATCTCTAGATCTAACGAGGCAAAACAAGCTGGTATTGCTATGGGAGAACCTTTGCATCTTTGCCAAGCAAGAATCAATCGATATAAAGTACGAGTTTTTTCCTCTAATTTTAGCTTATACGGAGACATTTCTAACCGGATTATGACAATTCTAAAAACTTTTACAAAAAAAATAGAAATATATTCTATTGATGAAGCCTTTTTAGATTTGAGTCATATTCCAGCTCCAAAGTGTACAGAATACCTAGAAAACATGCGTGATAAGATTTATCAATTAGTTGGTATTCCAGTTAGCATAGGGCTGGGACCTAACAAAACTTTAGCCAAGGTGGCAGCCAGCTACGCCAAGCAAAAGGAAGGAGTTTTAAATTACAATGCTCTAAGTCAAATTCAACAAGACGAGTTATTAAGAAAACTTCTAGTGGCAGATGTTTGGGGTATTGGTAAACGCTCCGCCTCTAAACTCAAGGCTCTCGGCATCTACACCGCTTACGAATTGCGACAAGCCCCAACCAACCTAATATCCAATAAGCTTACAGTGGTTGGGTCTCGTTTACAATACGAGCTGCAAGGTTACACCTGTTTAGAGATAGAAACACATACCCAAAATAAAAAGCAAATTATCAGCTCTAGATCTTTTGGAAGCACCACCAATCAATTAAGTGACCTAGAAGCGGCCGTATCCTTATTTGTTAGTCGGGCCTGCCAAAAGCTCCGTCAACAAAATTCTCTAGCCCGCAGTTTAAGTGTTTATATTCGCAGCAATCCATTTAGCAAAAACGAACCCTTAACCTCTCTCTCAGATTTAGCTATTTTACCGCAAGCAAGCAATTCTACACCAGTTTTTATTAAAACAGCAAAACGTTTACTGCAAAAAATATTTCAGCAAGGTGTATTTTATAAAAAGGCCGGCATAGCTCTAGGCATGATACAAGATACCAGCCAACAGACTGGAATTTTCATGACAGATCCCAAAAACTCCAAGCTAGATGGAATTATCGATCAGCTCAATCGAAGTTGTCAAAACCCACTGCTGTTTTATGCGGCTCACCAGCCCACTAAAAAGCAAACTTGGCAAATGCAAAGGAGTCTTATGAGTCAGCAATATACCAGTAGTTGGAAGGAATTACTTTTAGTAAAAATTTAAAAATATGATAAAATAATAATATAAATTAAAGCTATGAATCCAAAACGAATTCGCCAGCTCAACCAAATAAAAGAGCAGAATTCAAACGCCGTATTATATTGGATGGACAGAGAAAGGCGCAGCCAAGACAACTGGGCCTTAATTGCAGCCTACGGTCATGCCAAGCGCAATAAAGTTCCTTTACACGTACTGTATGCAATACCAGCAGCTTTTTACGAAGCCGGTAGTCGCAGTTATCAGTTTATGTTAAAAGGATTACAAGAAACCGCCCAAACCTTATTCGATTTGAACATTCACTTTACTTTAAAGGTAGAAGATCCCGTGCAGACAGTTTTACAATGCGTGAAACAAAATAAAATTTCTGCTGTTTATACCGACCTAGCTAGTCTACGTTTACCAAGGTCGTGGCGGACACAATTAGCAAAAAGCTTGGATGTACCGTTTTTTGAGGTCGATGCCAGGAGTGTAGTTCCAGTTTTTGAGACTTCCAATAAAAAAGAGTATTCTGCCAGAACCATCCGGCCAAAACTGCACTCTAAGCTCGCTGAGTTTTTAGACGAATTCCCGAAGCTAAGTCCTTTCAAATACAACACGGGGGTAGAAGCCTGTAAGGTTGATATAGCTTTTATCCTAAAAAAATTAGGACTAGATAGCAGACCTATAGACTTACATTTTCAGCCGGGAGTCAAAGCTGCTAAGAAAATGTTATCAAGTTTTATTAAGGATCATTTATCAATATATGATAAGGGTAGAAGCGATCCAAATGCACAAGCTCTGTCAAACCTTTCCCCTTACTTACATTTTGGCCAGATTAGTGCACAAAGAGTTCTCTTAAACTTAGTTAGCTTACCAGAGAGTGATAATAAAAATAGTTTTATAGAAGAGCTTTTTGTCAGACGAGAGCTAGCAGAAAACTTCTGTTTTTACGAACCAAATTACGATAATTTTTCTGGTTTACATGTTTGGGCACAAACTACCTTAAACCAGCATCGCAATGACCCGCGCGAGTTTCTATACAGCCAGCAAGAATTTGAAGAATCAAACACACATGACTTTTTATGGAATGCTGCTCAAAATCAGATGAAGTTAGAAGGAAAAATGCACGGTTTCATGAGGATGTACTGGGGTAAAAAAATACTCGAATGGAGCAAGGGTCCAGAAGAGGCTTTAAAAATAGCAAACTACCTAAACAACAAGTATGAGTTAGATGGTAGAGACCCATCGGGTTATACCGGGGTGGCCTGGTCGATTGGCGGTGTTCATGATAGAGCCTGGTTCGAGCGGCCAATTTTTGGAAAGGTTCGATACATGAATTTTAACGGATGCAAAAGGAAGTTTAATGTTGAGGCGTATATAGAAAAATACAGTAACTAAAAACCCCTCCAGTATGTGGAGAGGTTTTGTGTAGTCTAAAAAAAGATTATTCAGCAGAAGCTTCACCTTCTTCAGCGCCCTCTTCAGCTGCAGGAGCTTCTTCGTCAGCAGACATTTCGTCTTCTTGAACGTCAACTGGCATAGATTCGTCAACTACGATTTCTTCTACAGGTTGGTCGGTTGAAGTTGAACATCCTGAAAGTACCAAAGCTGAAAGCATCAATACAGATGCTAAAAATGCAAATGATTTTTTAGTCATGATTTATGATTAGTTAATTTATATTTACGTTGATTACAACAAATCAAATTTATAGCCTACTCATACTTTTTGCAAACTTTTGTTACGAAACCCTCTCGACATAAGTCTTATTTTCCGTATTAATTCTAATTTTTTCACCTTCTTTAATAAAAAGGGGAACAGAAACCACAAAGCCTGTTTCGAGAGTTGCGGGCTTACTACCACCAGAAACAGTGTCACCTTTTACACCAGGGTCCGTTTGTACGACCTCTAGTACAACTTTTGGAGGCAGTTTAATACCAATTGGATTGTTTTCAAAAAGCATGGCATCTACTTCTAAGTCTTCCTTAAGAAAGTTTTTTTGCTCTCCAATTAGATCGGAGTTTAAGTTGAATTGTTCGAAGCTGTCAAGATTCATGAAGTTAAACCCATCTGGATCAGAATACAAGTACTGACATTTTTGGTACCGGACATCTGCTCTTTTGAGCTTATCATTACCTTGGAAGGTTTTGTTGACCACAACTCCAGTTTTTAAGTTTCTGATTTTTGTTCTACAAACTGCACCAGCGCGAGCTTGTTTTGAATGAACGGCATCTAAAATCACAAAGGGTTCTGTGTCCACCAAGACGTACTGACCTGGGCGAAGTTCACCTATAGAAAGCATAGATTTATTGTTAAAACAAGTGTATATTATCATTGTTTCCATAAAAGTAAACTATGTTTAAAGATTTAAATCAGTATTTCAAGCCGCTTAGCTATGGCTTAGTATTATTTTTAATCTTAATTGGGGCTTATAAAATCAATATGCACAGCCATGTCTTTGTTACTTTAATAGTCAGCTTTTTGTTGTTTGTTTCTCAAACCCTCAAAAAGCAGCAGGGCATCAAGTTTAACTACGTAGAAAAAGCCCTGTTTTTGTTTTTAATATTTTTCAACTGTAGTTTTTTGTTTAAATCCAGCCCTTTTGGTTTTAAAGAACTAGTTGGGTACAATTTAGGGGGGCTAGTTTACTTTGCCTTTGCTAATTTACAAAAATTTAGGCTGCAAGTTTCTCTGCACAAAGTGATTTTCCGTTTGATTTCAATTGCTTTGATCATACTTGCCTTTTTACAAATTGAAAGCGGTATGCATGCTAGGGTAGCGCCATTTTTTATGGGTGAGTTTGTTTATTCCAATTATCCTAATGCCTTGGCGTCCTTTTTACTTTTATTTATCCCGATGTATTTTTTACAGTTTTCATGGGGTAAAAGCAAAACTCTCTTAGATAAAATTCTACTGAGCGGGTTATTAGTCACTTTTTTCCTAACATGGTCTCGAGCGGCCTTTTTAGCTTTTGTAATCATGTTGGCTATGATGACTGGTTTTTTATTTATCTATCGCAAGTTTTTCACTAAGCTTTGGAAGGTTTTAACCATCGCAGCTGGAACCTTGTTGGTGACCTTGCTTCTAGCCAACACTTTACACGAGCTGTCCCCATATGCTTATGAGCCAGAGCAGAGAATTACTAGCCAAGACCTCAGCTCTAATCGTTCATTAATAGAACGCTTTGACTTTTTTGAGTCTGCTATTCAGATGAGTGAAACAAAGCCTATATTTGGCTATGGTTCAGGTAGTTTCCCCTATATTCAGCCTCAGTTTCAAACTAAATTGCTAGCCAATTCTGATCATCCGCATAATGTTGTGCTAAAGCTTGCTTCCGAAAATGGAATTCCAGCCGCTGTATTGTTCGTTGGATTTTTGTTATTGGCTTTTTTTAGCTCTCTGAAGCATTTTACCGAAATAAAAGAATCTGAACGTCTCAGATATTTTGTTCTCTTAGCAGCCACAACTGGATTTGTCTTACATAACATGGTAGATTATAACCTCAATTTTATTGGTCTTAAAATTTTATTTTTCGCCTTTATTGGTTTAACTCAA
>JAAZXH010000003.1 GCA_014240275.1 Candidatus Peregrinibacteria bacterium | reverse complement strand
GTAGTTCATTTGGCTGCAGGCTCTTTTTGGAATCAGATGGGTGCAATTCTAAATCTATCATTGTTTCTTTTTAGCGTCTGCTAAGAATTTTTCCAAACCGATGTCGGTTAAGGGATGCTTAGACAATTTTTCAAATACCTTGGTTGGAATTGTAGCGATATCAGCTCCATACAGGGCTGCCATTTTCACGTGCTCTGGATGACGAATACTAGCAACTAAAATCATGGTGTCGAAACCATAGTTATCGTAAACCTGAACAATGTCGGCAATTAGATCCATACCACTTTGCCCGATATCATCTAAACGTCCAACAAAAGGACTAACTAAGAAAGCCCCAGCTTTTGCACACAACAAAGCTTGGTTTATGGAAAAAACTAAAGTCATATTGACTTTAATATCTTGGTCGGCCAGAGTTTTACAAGCTCTCAGACCGTCGTCAGTACAGGGTAATTTTACACAAATATTTTCGTGCCATTTGGCATACTCTAAGCCCTCTTTTAACATACCATCGTAATCGGTCGCCAGAACTTCCGCCGAAATAGGACCATCTACTAAAGAGGTTATTTCTTGGATCACGCTTTTAAGGTCTGCTCCTTGCTTAGCAATTAAAGACGGATTGGTAGTAACTCCATCGATGAGGCCAGAGGTAGCGTGCTTTCGAATCTCTTCGAGATTAGCAGTGTCTAAAAAGATATGCATGTTAAAATAATTAAATTACTTCAAGTTTAGCAAATTTCTGTAAAAAAAACTATTGATTAAATTCCAAATAATACAGGAATTCTTGATTTCCTTTCTTGCCTTTGAGTTCAGATTTGCTAGTAGCTAAGATTTGAAAATCATTATTTTGGAGCCAGAGCTCAAAGTTGGCTTGTAGGTCTCCTAGGTCAGATTCACGTACAAGTAGCTGCCGGGTTAAATTCTGCTTTTGGCCTTCAAACTGGGGTTTAAAGAGCAAAATAATTTTACCGTTAGGGTGTAAATACTGAGTAATATTCAGTAAAATTGGTTTACTAGAAGTAAAAGAAACGTCAATTACAACCAGGTCAAAAAGCTTTTGAAAAGGAAGTGGGAGCTTGGGATCCACTCCTTCAAAATTTGTAACTTTTGGATCTTGACTAATTTGCGGCACCAACTGATTGTGGCCAACATCTACGCAGTAAACTTGGGAGGCTCCGTGAGTAAGCAGAACCTGTGTAAAACCTCCGGTAGAGGCTCCAACATCGAGAGCTGTTTGGTTTTGAAAGTTTAAATTCAACTCTTGAATAAAACTTGCGATTTTATTGGCAGAGCGACTTACAAAATCATCGCTTTGTGAGAGTGTCACTTGGTCTGAATCCTGAACTTCAAACTTGGGTTTTTGGACTAGCATAGCATTAACATGTACGATACCTCGTTTGATCATATCTTGCGCGTGGGAGCGACTTCTGGCGAAATTGTTTTCAACTAAATAATGATCTAAGCGCATGTAAATTCACTATACAAATTTTGAGAAGGCTGATATACTTTTTGTATTGTAAATTAAGTTCACTTGAATCACAAACTTTTAAATGGATTAAATCCAAAACAAATTAAAGCTGCAGCACATATTGATGGTCCAATGCTAGTGGTAGCAGGAGCTGGATCTGGTAAAACCAAAGCGCTGACCCATAGAATCGCATACCTAATAGAGGAAGCAAACGTAGCTCCAGAAAATATTTTAGCGGTAACCTTTACTAATAAGGCTGCTAAAGAAATGCAAGATAGGGTAGAAAAACTCTTAGTAAATACTAGCGCGCGAACACGCCCAGTAATTGGTACTTTCCATGCCATCTGCGTACGACTTTTGCGTCGTCATCTACACGAAATGGATATGGAGAATAACTTTGTTATCTACGACACAACCGACCAAACTATTATTGTGAAAAGAGCCTTGAAACTGCTCGATATGGATGAAAAGAAGTTTAATCCAAAGGCTATTTTATATGGAATCAGCCAAGCCAAAAACCAACTGATAGATCCGAAACAGATGGCTGCCCAATCATTTGATTATTTCTCAGAAAAAGTTAGTAAAGTCTACGAAATATACCAAGATGAACTGACTAAAAGTAACGCCTTGGATTTTGATGACCTGCTCATGAAATCGGTTCAATTGTTTGAGAACTTTCCGGAAATATTAAAAATCTACCAAGAAAAATTTAAATACATCTCGGTAGATGAGTATCAGGATACCAACCAGGCTCAATATAAGCTGATTCGTATGCTTTCTAAACAGCACAACAACCTGTGTGTAATTGGTGATTCGGACCAAAGTATTTATAGTTGGCGGGGAGCTGATATTCGCAATATCCTAGATTTTGAAAAAGACTTTCCAGACTGTAAAGTAGTTATGCTTGAGCAAAACTATCGTTCTACCCAAACTATCTTAGAGGCGGCCCACGAAATTATTGTAAAAAATTCCTGCCGTAAAGACAAAAAACTTTGGACGGAAAATGCGAAAGGTGAGACCATAGAAGTTTATGAAGCTAGGCACGAAAGAGATGAAGCAATGTTTCTAATGGAAAAAATTAATCGTATCTTATTGCGCTACGAATACCCAAAATATGACGACTTCTGTTTCTTATACCGTACCAATTCACAGTCGCGGATCTTTGAAGAAGCCCTAATTCGTTACGGGATTCCATACAAAATTATTGGTGGGGTAAAATTTTACGACCGTAAAGAAGTTAAAGATGTCATTGCCTACATCAAACTTATTCACAATACTAGCGACAGTGTCAGCATGCTTCGTATTATCAACACTCCAAGCCGTAAACTTGGAGCGGCCACTTTACAAAAAGTTTCAGAACATGCGAGGATGCTAAACACTAGTTTGTTTGGCGCCATGGAAAAAATTGCAGGTACTAGTTTGAGCCAAAGTAAAAAGAATGACATTTTAAAATTTGTTAAAATTATAAAACAACTCAAAAAGAAATACCTAGACTGCAAACCAGCCGCTTTAATTAAATATATTTTAGAGGATACCGGATACAAACTCATGCTAATTAAAGAAAACACTAAAGAAGCGGAAGCGAGACTAGATAACTTACAAGAACTTATTAACGTAGCTAGTAAATATGAGCCACTAGCTGCTCCAGCTGCTACGCAAGTCTTCTTAGAAGAAATTGCCCTAATTGCAGATGTAGATAACTTAAAATCAGACCAAAACAGCGTTACCCTGATGACTCTACATGCTGCCAAAGGCCTAGAGTTTCCGCATGTATTTATTTCTGGTTTAGAAGAAGGTATATTCCCGCATTCGCGCAGCTTGATGGAACCTGACCAACTAGAAGAAGAACGTAGACTTATGTATGTTGGAATGACCAGAGCAAAAGAAACTTTAACTTTAAGTTTTGCTAGAGAAAGATTTTTTTATGGAGAACGCCAAAGTAAAATCCCTTCCCAGTTTCTACAAGATATTTCGCATGAGCATTTAAACTCAAATGCACAAATGCACCGAATGCACCGTAGTGCTAAACCAAACATTCAAGCCTCTGACTTGTTAAACATACCAATTCCTCGTGAAAGCAATGAAAGTATTTTAAATCCAGATCAGATTACAGATGGACTAAAAGTGGTACACCCAAAATTTGGCCCAGGTATTGTCATGAATAAATCTGGTGGAGTTGTTACGATTGCCTTTGAAGACCGTAAAATTGGTGTTAAGAAGCTAGCTTTGAGCGTAGCACCTCTGAAAATAATTCAATAAAAAAATTATGAAAATTACTAACACCTTATTGATCTTAGGACTGGTTGCAAGCTATAGCATAGGTTATCATGCTAGCAATAACTCAGTACAAGTTACCCCTTATAATGAAAACTATACTCTAAATACCCAGGACAAACCTCGGGTTGCATTTGGACGTTTTCAACAAGTTCTGGGTTTGATTAATCAAAACTATATTTACTTAGATGAAGTTTCAACTCAAAACTTAGAAGATACAATAGTCAAAGGATTAGTAGCCGGCCTAGAAGACGACCACTCTAGCTATTTGACACCCGAAGAGTCAAAAATTTTCATGGAGAACCTAGACCAAAACCTAGTTGGAATTGGAGCCGAACTCACTATTGAGGATGGAATCATCTACGTAGTAACTCCCCTGGTATCCTCACCTGCAGAAAAAGCTGGTTTATTACCAGAAGATGTAATAATAAGTGTAGATGGAGAAGACATCACACAGTTGAACTTGCTAGAAGTAATTCAAAAGATCCGTGGAGAAAAAGGCACTAGCGTAACATTGGGAATTCTAAGATCAGAAACCGACCCATTTGAAATCACAATAGTGCGCGATGTAATTAACCTAGACTCTGTAACTCACGAAGATCTAGAGGATGATATTTTTTACATTAGAATCAACCAATTTTCTAACGATACGAGTCACGAATTTAAAACAGCAGCAACTAAGGCTTTGCTTGACCAACCCAAGGGCATAATTTTAGATTTACGCTTTAATGGTGGTGGTTATTTAGAATCTGCAATTGAAATTTTGGGAGAATTTTTAGACAAAGACCAAGTGGCAGTTTCAACTCAAAAACAAAGTGACCAAATTCAAAACCAAATGAATGCCAATGGAACTGGACGCCTGCAAGGGATCCCAGTGGTGGTCTTGATCAATAAAGGCTCAGCCTCAGCATCAGAAATCTTAGCTGGAACCCTACAAGATTATGACATTGCCACAATTATTGGTGAAAATAGTTATGGTAAGGGATCTGTACAAGAAGTCATTCCTTTTAAAGATGGCGCCCACCTTAAACTAACAGTTGCTAAATGGCTTACTGCAAAAGGTCGTGATATTGATAAAGTAGGACTTAAACCAGATATTGAAATCAGTATCTCTAAAGAAGATTTAGAAAATGAAATAGACAGACAACTAGAAGAAGCTAAGCTCTACTTAAAAGAACTAAAAATTGCCGATAATTAAGGTACTAGGTCTAATTTATAACCCAGGCCCCAAACAGTATGTAACAGCTTTTTAGTGAAACCTCGGTCAAGTTTTTTGCGCAATTTAGAGAAATGTACATCTACTGTATTTGTTTGTGCGTAAGAATGATACTGCCAGACCTCCTTAAGAATTTCGCTACGCGAAACTACTTTACCTTTTCGCTGAATTAAAAAATGAAGCAAATCGAACTCTTTACGTCTTAATAATATATGATGAGGTCCTCTGCGGCAGGTGCGCTCGTGTACGTTTAACTCTAAATTACCTAACTGAATTTTATTATAATCAAAATGATTAGTTTGGCTAGCTAAACTTCGGATGAAATCTAATAAAAAATTAGCCCCAAGCTCTGATACAACTGGGTAGTCAACTCCGTAATTGACGGATTCTAAAAGGTCTTTTTTTTGAAAATGAGCATTAAATGTCACAACCTTTAAGCCTGGGAATTGCTGTTTAAGTTTATGGATTTTTTCTAGAAAGAAAAAATATGGCTGCTTAAAATCTAAGCAAGTTACGAATATTTGTTCGTTGGGTGCACTGATCTTGCGTGCTAACTGAGTGAAGCTTTGCATCACAACAAAGTTATCTGTGATAGAGCACGACAACTTATAATATGGATTTTCCATATATAAAATCTGCTTTGGCATAGTTTTTAGTTTAGGGACAATTTAACTATACGTAATCCCCATTTTATAAAAGTAAAAAGAATCTAAAAATCTTTTTAGATTTAAAAAGCTTTACTTTTTAAATATTCTGCGATAAAATTGCTAAGCAAAAACGGAGAGATGGCAGAGTGGTCGAATGCGACGGTCTTGAAAACCGTTAGGCTGGCAACGGTCTCCAGGGTTCGAATCCCTGTCTCTCCGCCATTTTAGTTTATCCATTTTTACCTACACTATATTATAGGATGTGCCTTTTTAATCGAAAGATGTAAAAGGCGCTGCCAAAACACAAAGCTGACATTGCAATGAAAATTGATTGGAATCCAAATAAGGTTACCATAATACCGCCAAGGAGTGCCCCAAGGGCATTGGTAAAATAACTAATTGACTCCCAAGCTCCCCACTGTGTGCCCGATTTGTGTCCATCGATATGCTTGGTATAAACGGCGTCAAAGGCAGGAGCATAAATTGCTTCTCCAAGACCTATAATGGCTTGAACTAAAAATAAAAACCCAATCGATCCAACCCAATAGTACAGTAAAAAGCCTATGCCCATAATGGTATAGCCGAGCACAATTATCAGTTCATTTTCTTGGATTTTATCGCTGTATTTACCCGACACAAGCGTTGTCAGCCCCCCTACTAAAGCAAAAATAGTTCCTGCAATACTAGCGTCCATGAGGCTACCTCCCACTTGCTCTACAAATAAGGCATAAATTGGCCCTAACATGGCAGCGGCAGTTAGAATCATAGCGTTGGTTGAAAGCAAAATGCGTAAAGCTTTATTAAAATATAGGCGGGTCATATAGCAATAAGGGTTAAAGGTTAGGATTTTCTTGAGGGGTAGAAGGTTGTTCCGAATGACTAACTTCATCCGATGCGGTGGGATTTAATAATTGGTAGACCCTATCGATAATTTCTTGATCCTGCGTTGATTCAGAAGATGAGCTCGGCTGAGCAGGGGCATCCAATAAACGGTCTAAATCGATTTTCATAAACTTGGGGATTAAAAAATTAAAAAACACACATTAAATACGATTACGGTTTTGAATATTCGGGAGATGGTTTGTTTTTTTTGCTGAAGAAAAAATTGGGCACCTAAGTAGGATCCAATTAAATCTGCAATAAAGATAGTCAAAACGAGTAAGGGGTCAACAATTCCAAATAAGAAAAATACCGTAGCTGCAACCAGGCCACCAAATATCGCCGGAATTTTTTGGGTAGCGCTGGCCTGCATTATTGAAAACCCAAAGAAATAACACATCACAAAATAAAGTGCGCTGGCTATCATACCAAAAGCAGACTGCCAAAGTAGAACAACTGCGGTAAAGAACCAACCGAGAGATTTTTGATGCTTTGTGGTTTTGCGTTGAGTGAGACCCACTTCTGGTTTAAAAATAAGAAAAAGTAGCATTAAAATTAAAAGGATACTAACCGCGCCTTCGATAATATTTTCGGGTAGGGCTACTAAGGTAAGTGATCCTAGCAAACTACAACAAATAGTTATCAGACTCAGCGGTAGCACATATTTAAACTTGATCTGTTTAGTTTTTATAACTTTTAATAAAAAGCCAAGATGTACTCCTAGGGCTCCGATGCGGTTATTAGCCAGGGCTACTTGCGGAGGTATACCGAGCATAATCATGATTGGTAAACTTACTAAGGCTCCCCCGCCAAATAATGATCCGTAACTGCTGGTGATTATGCACACAAGGAAGATAATGAAATATTTCATGCAAGCAATTTATCGATTTGATTAGCTAAGTTATGGTCTTTGTCTGTAATGGTATTTTGGTCATGCGTCATTAGCATAATTTTGACTTGATTGTAGGAATGGATTAGTACATCGGGGTGGTGATTAGCTGCATTGGCTAGGTCTTTAATTTGATTTACAAACTCCACGGCTTGTGTGAAATCTTGAAACTGAAAATTGTTAGTTAGTAGTTCATTTTTTACTTCCCAAGTCATAAATTTAAATTAATTTTATCTATTTAAAAATAACATAAATTCTGAATATCTAATAGTGCTTTACAAGTGGTTTTTGTTTTGTTAAAATTTGAAAGCTTTATGGAGAGGTGCCGGAGTGGCTGAACGGGACTCCCTGCTAAGGAGTTAACCTGGGTAACTGGGTTCGAGGGTTCGAATCCCTCTCTCTCCGCCACACAACTTTAACCTATTGGTTTGAGTTTTTTTAATTTTAACTACGATTATCACTTATAGGTAGAGGCTGATGTCCAAGACTCCTCGCCGCCCATTTTTTTAAGCTGGCTAAAGTGATCTATAAGCTAAAGGATTCTATATTAAATAAATAGAGTAGTTAAAACTTTGTAAAAACACGATAATAAAGGCTCCAATCTGGAGCCTTTATCCTTACAATCAAATTATTAAGCCATTAATCTTTGGTATAAAGCCACACATTGTTCAGAAGTAAGGCCTATTGCATCTTGCATTCTACCTATAAATGCTACTACTTTGTCATGATCACCTTGAATATCGTGGAAAAATTTATCACCAAAATCTCCAAGCCCCGGTATAATAAAATAATTCTTATCTAAATCTTCATCTATAGCACCACTTATGAATGTTACCGAACACGAAACATCAAACTCAGTATTATAAACCTGAATAGCCTTTTCAATGTTTTTGATTCCCTCTGGTGCGGCAACAACTGCCGATATAATAAAATGACCTGCGAATCCACGCTCATAAGCCTCAAGTATAAAGCCCACCATAGTATTTCCAGTTGCGACCATAGGGTCTGGGAAAATTAAGAAATCCAAACTTGCAATATTTTCTGGGAAGTGAAATTCTCCAACTGTTTCAGCTGTTTCTTCGTCTCGGCGAACATCTGCGTGAAAGGATTGCGCCTCAGGAAAATCTGTGTGTATAGATTTAGCAAAAGCTAAAGCTGACCTCCAGGCATAAACTACTCCAACTTGTGGATCATGATCTAAATCTTGTGATTTTTCATCGACCGTTTCTTTGGTTTTGGAGCTAACTTTTCTAATTATAACTTCTGCAGCTGATCGAAACTCTGGGCCTTTACATTGATCTTTTTCAAAATCTCCGTCTGGGTAACCACGTCTTAATGCTGCAAACTCCTTCGAACTTGCGCAGACCTCAAAGATTTTTGGATCTATTATGTTGTTCATATTTGTGGGGTTAAATTTGAACCATAGATAGCTTAGTGCTTGTTTAGAAAATGTCAATAATTTAAACAAGTAAACTAGCGAGTTAATAAGCTGTATTTGTAACATCTAATTTTATTGATATGCAAAAACAAATTATCAGTATGCTGGCTGGTTTAGCCTTACAAAGTTCAGCCTTGCAAGCTAAAGCTGAAAATCACTATGGTATTAATATAACCACTTCGATCTATGATACAAATGTAAGTTGGCAAAGCTTTACTGACAACAGAGACAAATTAAGTGCGGAACACAAGATACAAGAACTGGGGCTAGTGCTTGATTCTGGTATGTATTTTGATCTAAGCAATAGTCAGGATTTATCATTAAACTTTATGGCCTTAATAGGTTCAGACATTGAGTATACACAAGAGCTACATGTAACTAGCCAGCTGGGTTTATTTAGAAAGGATATGCCCTACTTAGGTTTTGGGTTTTATTTAGAGAAAGCAAATTATAAACTGGCATACGATTTAGGTTTATCTTTAAACCTATTAAGCCCTGGAGATATTCAAGCACGCATACTGACTGAAATCTCTTTGAAAACTGCAAACTTTAACCTGGGTAGTTTTGTACAACTACAAGGTGAAAATATTGAAAAATACTGGGTCTATGTATTGTTCCCAATTAATAGTCGCTGGGCCTTAGGTGCAATTTTTTACAATAACACCCCTATGTTATTTTGTAAGTTGTTGTAAATAGTTTGGGTTGGATAAAATCAGTTTAAACCAAAAGGTATACTTTAAAGGGTGCTTTTGGATTTCTTGCTGTAGAGTTTGTAAATCAATCCATTTAAAATCTTGCACCTCTTCAGGATTTACAACTGGGTCTTGATCTATAGTTCCTACAAAAACATGGTCAATTTCGTTTTCGATTAATCCATTGGAAAATTATGTCTGATAATGAAATTTAAATTTGAACTCTAGTTGAGCTTTAAGCCCCATTTCTTCCTTTAAGCGTCTGTTAGCCGCCTGGGTGGTTGTTTCTCCTGGATATGGGTGGCTACAGGCCGTATTGGACCATAGGCCTGGGCAGTGATACTTAGAACTATCCCTTTGTTGAATTAAAAACTGCCCTTTTGAATTAAATATAAAAATTGAAATAGCTCTATGTAACTTGCCTTGTTGATGGGTGGCAAGTTTTTCCATTTTGCCTATTGCTTGATCTTGAGCGTTTACGAGAATTAAATCTGGCATGCAATTTGATTAATTACTGCTATTTTGCCAGAAAAAGCAACAAAAGCTATTGACAAAACTGTAAGTAGTCTGTATAAATTAATACTTAACTTATAAATATGGTTTTTCGTGAACATGTGGATCTTGGTAGACGTTTTGCTTTAAAAGGTTTTTTAGCAGGTGGTGCTGTAGCGGTTACTGGAGTGACAGGTTTGACAAATGTATTTGCTGAAAGCGTAGAAGATACACTGCCCTTGCCAACACAAGAAGAGATTGATAGAGCTAAAGCAGCGGGTGTGTCTGATGATAAAATTCAGGCCTCGATTGATAAAAACGTACCGCTTGAAGCTATGGAAAAAGCTTATAAAGCTGGGGTTTTGTCTGAAAATGACACTCCAGAAGAATATAATTTTTATTTCTTTTTCATTTCTGTCCTAAGTGGACTTGGGATTGCAATCGATGTGTTTGTTGCCACTTTAGCCATGTATAGAAAACTTAATACTCCAAAGAAAAAAGCTTTATGGGCTGCTTTAGTGGGCGGATCTCACATCGCTCTGCCGGTTGCTACTGGTAGTATGGCCTGGGGTAGTCAAAAGGGTTTTGGACAGGAAGACCGTACCGACCTAGTTTCAAAAGGTATTAGTGTTGTAGGGTTTGCGGCGATCACTAAATTTCTTTGGGATGAGCTTACAGATGATGATGATGATGATGATGAAAATGAAGGTGAGGAAGATGGAGATATTTTAAATGCGAAAAATTGGAAAGCATTAGCTCTTGCTGTTTGGGGTGTTTCTGCAGATGCTGCATTTTCTGGTCCAGCGAAGGCAGACCAAACTATGATCGAAGGGTGGTCAATTAAGAAAACTCTAATAAGTGCTGGGATTGGTGGTGTAACAGTTGCTGCTGTGGCACTTGCTGGAATTGCAATTGCTGACTACCTTAGAAATTCAAGTAATGAGAATGTGGAAAGTTTCTTAGAAGAAAACGAAGACTTAGCTATGAACTTAGAAACTCTAGTTTTAAATTACTTTGGAACGAATGGTCTTTTAAATGGAGCCTTAGGTTTAAATCTGAGCTTTCTTACAACCTCAATTATTAATGCAGTAACTTCTGGCGCTTTGATTAAAGTGGCTAGATCGCAAGAAGCCTAAGTTGAAGTTTAAAAGGCTTTGATTTAATATACAGGTATGTATGAAAAGTTAATTCCTAGTATTAAATCTAAAGTTTGGACTGTGAGCTTTGCAGATCAGGCAAAAATTTTGCAGCAAATTGATATCTCAGACCTTCAAGTAGTACGCAACTACTTTGAGGGTCTTTTCAAAGTTCAAAAATGTAACTGTATTTTAGGACCCTTTGGAGAAGAGCGCTTTGCGATGCTAGAATCATTTGGGTGCCAACATATGCTAGATGAGCAAAGAGTGGTACACTTGGGTCTGGATTTGATTACTATGGCGTATAGTCAAGTGACTACTCCATTGACTGGTCGAGTGGTTTTAAGCCAAAACGAAGCAGGACCAGGGCAATTTGGAGGTAAAGTTGTTTTAGAGTCTGAGCACCAAGGCAAAAATATTCACCTATTGTTTGGCCATTTGGATCCAGAGCTACTTCCTCCACTTGGGGCAGAAATTCAAAAAGGTGCAACTGTCGGTAAACTTGGGAGCAAAGAGGTCAACGGGGGTTGGCTAGAACACTTGCATTTTCAAGTTTTAACTCAAGATGGTTTTGAGGCTGGCTTTGCCAATTTTGGGTACGGTAAAAGCCAAGACATAGGTAAATACGTCTTGGATCCGAAGTTAATTTTAACTAATTCTTAATTGGAACTGTCTTTTTGCCCTTTGGGCTATTTTTGAGTTTTTTAACTTTGAGCTTTAGTACCCCATCTTCCATTTTACAGGTAATTTTTTCTAAATTTGTATTATTTGGAAGCTGAAATGAACGTTTAAAGCTATGAGAAGAGCTTTCTTTAAGTAAATAAGTGCTGTCTTTTTCTTGTTTTTTGCTACTTTGGCAACCTGAAATCGTCAAGTTGTGCCCATCAAGTTCAACTAACATGTCATCTGGCTTATATCCAGGGCACTGCAGGTCGAGTTTATAAAGGGTTTTTGTTTCTGAAAAATCTGCAATTGGCATTTTAGAATCTTTGATCTTAAAACTATAAAAATCAAATGGTTTTAAAAAACTATCATCAAAAAAATCACTTAAAAGACTAAACCTAGTTTTCTTATTTTTTAATTTTTTAATTTATATGAGATTAAATAGCAATCTCTATATTTTAGCACTTTTAGCCAGCTTTGTCAATAATCTGTCTCAAACTAGCTAATGGGCTTTGTTCTATGGTACCAATGGTTTGATGCGACCTTTCAACCTGGCATGCGCTGGCAATTAAATGGAGAACTTTGGCTTGATGCTCAGAGTTATGTACGAAATCTAGCTCATCGACTTGAATAGTCAGTAGATTAGTCAGTTGATAAGTCGAGAAATATTGTTCGTAGGTATTGTTTAGATCATACCAATACTGTGGATCTTGGCTTAATTCATAGTCTCTACCACGCATTTTGATTCTTTGAATAGCATTTTCGGGTTTAATTTTTAAATAAACCATTAAGTCTGGTTTTTTGATATGCTGGATGTAGTTTTGAAATACTTCTTGGTAAATTTTATATTCAATATCAGATAACTGACCAGAGATATTTAGCATTTTGGCAAACAAAGCATCTTCTAAAATACTACGGTCGATAATACTTTTGTTTTTTTGATCAGTTTGCTGGTACATCTCAAAGCGTTTATTCAGAAAGTATAACTGCGAGGCTAGTGAGTACCGTTGTTTATCTGCATAAAACTTAGCTAGTAATTCGTTGTTAGCTACGGGTTCGTGAAAGATATAAAAGTCTTGTTTGGCTAAGATGTTGCATAGAGAGCTCTTGCCCACTCCAACTACTCCTGCAATATTTAGATGTATATTTGGAAAGTTCAGCATAATGTAAGGTATAAATTTGAGACCTTTCAATTTTAGCAAAATTTTGTATAATAGGATAGATAATTTATTTAAATTTATGAAAAAAATTAAACGTATACCCCAAAAACATTTTGACCTTAAAAGACTACAGCCTGAAACTTTAATTCCGTGTCAGCAAATATCTGAGGTAATCGAAAAGCCTATAGAGATTGTTCAATCTAACATTTCTAAAATGCTTGATAGTGATCAATATCAAGACAATTTTCAAGCTAACCAAACCTTTACTACTAGTTGGATTAATTTATTTCCACATCATGACACATTATTTACTGCCGAGCACTGTGCTTTGCCAGGTTTTAGAAGGTTCTTAGAACAGCAAACTCTAACAGATTATGAAAAAAAAATTAAATTCCCAAAGAACTTTGTTAATTTTAAAGGATATGCTGATAATCACCAATATTGTGAACTAGGTTTGTCAGAAGGTTTACCTAATCACTTGATTATTAATGACATTATGCTTTCAAACCCTGCAGATCAGGATGGACGCATGCGCTGTGGGATATTTGATGAAATTTTAAATCGAGTAGAGACCTTCGCAAAAAAAGATAATTATTCTCACTTAATCCTTACAGCTGCCTTTGAACACTTAGTACCCGTGTTTTTT
>JAAZXH010000002.1 GCA_014240275.1 Candidatus Peregrinibacteria bacterium | reverse complement strand
TCTGACCAATCAATATCAATACTTTGATCGACATATTCATCGCCCAAATTAACAGCAATCTCAGAAGATTCTGGAAACACTGCTCTCAATCTGTTTGATATTGATTCCAAGGTTTCTAATTATACAGACCAAGATTCAGGATATACAGGATCTTCGTTACTATATTCAGCCCTAATGTTTGCATGGCAATCTTGCATGTGAGTGACATGAATATTCAGAGGACCTCTTTCTTGGTCGTACGAACCATTATGACTATCTGGACTAAAACTCCAATTCTTTGGTACTTTCATATGAAAATAAGTTAAATTTCAACAACACCCTACACGTAAAAAAATTTTTTCAAGCAGCGTTTGTAAAAAAGCTTAGTCAGCACCCCTAAAGTAGCTTTTTATCGCCTTTAACAAAGGGAGACTGTATAACAAAGTGAAAATAATCGCTGGAGTTTTCAAGAAAGGTATGAGGCTCATTGGGCTCAACTACTATTAAATCACCCTCTTCCAATTTAATAATATCTTCGCCTACCTGAATTTTGCTCCAGCCTTTTGCGACTAAATAAATTTCGTGCATTTGAGTATGCAAATGTGGCTCATTAATACCCTGGTTGGCATAACCAATTGGAATTTTGAGTTTGGAATTCCAGGGCCCTACAAACCACCCCTTGGGGTTAGATTTATCTATTTTTTTGTGGATCATCTAATTTAGATTACTTGAAATATAAAACTTATGTTATTGGAGAATCAAACTTGAAATCAGATTTGGGTAATTTTTTTCTTCAGAAGAAATGCCTTATCAGCCTTATTAAAACATAAGCCTCAAAATCATACAACAGATTATAAAGCTGGTATTTTGCGATATGCCAGAATTACTTTTTTTAAAACTGGATAGTACAACCTAGACACCAAAGAATAACTGCTAAGCCTTCCCTTCCCACTCTTTATAGAATTCAGCGAGAAATAGCTCTAAAAACTGGTGGCGTTGTAAAGCCATAGCCTGACCTGTTTTGGTATTCATTTTATCTTTTAAAAGCAGCAACTTCTCGTAAAAATGGTTGAGAGTTGGGGCCTGACTAGCTTTGTATTCTTGGGTAGTCATTTGCAAATTAGGCTTTATGTCTGGATTATAAAGTGGCCTACCTTTATGCCCTCCATAATTGAAGGTCCTGGCAATACCTATAGCGCCTAGGGCATCTAACCTATCAGCGTCTTGAATTATATCTAACTCTTTGGAACGAAAAACTTGAGTGTGTTTGCCTCCTTTGAACGAAATATTGGCTATAATATTCTCAACATGGTTTATCACCTCGCTTTCAACACCTAAAGAGCTTAAAAATTCTCGGGCTTTGCGGGGTCCGATTTGCTCGTCTCCATTGTGAAATTTTGAATCAGCGATATCATGCAGCAAAGCCCCAAGCTCAATTACAAATAGATTGCCAGGTTCTGTTTTTGCTATACGCTTAGCCAAAGTCCACACTCGATAAACATGCCACCAGTCATGCCCACCCTCGGCACCAGCCAAGGTCTCTTTGACGTACTCAATGGTTTTTTGAATGATTGTTTCTTGATTCATATTGAAATGATTAGTTTTGAGTAGTCAACCCTGCGAGCTTTTAAAACATTAGCCTTTAAACTGCCCGCGCACAATTGCTTTACACGCCTTGTCTAAATACAAGATCATTTATAACACTATCATGTGCTTCTCTAAAAGCAAAATTCGTCTGACTAGAGTGGAAAGATTAGCATAGACCAATCTTGCGCTTTGAGCCAAGTTATGCTATAATTTAATATAAATCAAGTAATATGAATTTCGTAAATAAACCCGAACAAAACAAAACGGAGCACTTAGCAAATTTAGCACTTAGTCAGTTTCATGAAATTGAGGATTTAGATACCTTATTAGAAAGAAATGTTTTATCCCTTTCTGACCTAAGTGACACCTTAGGTTTTATTTCAAGTTTTGAAGAGTTCGAAAGCTTCATAGAATCAATTGCTAAATGCATCCAACATCAAGAATCAGATAAATTGCTGATTCTGCTATCTGCAATTAATAAAATCAGACAAAATCAAGAACTCAAATTTTGGGAACATATGCATAAGTGCCATTTTATTGATTTCAAAAATCAAAACACTACCTTATTAATGAGCGAGATTTTTGAATACACGTTAAACAAATTAAAAACTAATAATGCTACTGCAAGCCCACAGATAAAAACACAAAGAGAAGTTTTAACAACAATTGCCCCTCCTGAAATAACTAATATTCAAGATACCACGGAAAAAAATTATTTTGATGGAAAAGACCCTAATGAGTCGGAATATATAGGCGGAGAGATATATCCTAATACTATACAAAACCCTTTTTTACTGGATGGACTAGGCTTGGCACTTGGAACAGATGTCAAATATTTAAATTTTCAAGTAAACAGTGATGACCTTACATTATCTGATACTGTGTTTTATGCCGAAGTCCCTTGGAATTATGTCAACGTACCCTTTGGTACAAGGCTGATCGATAGTCAAAGCAGCGACTCTGGAATGGTTTTTAGCTTCGCCTATTTCGATGATGAATCTCGTAAAATTTATGCGCAACGCGTTCTAGCACAATTGGCAAAATCTGCCTTAAGTGAATTAGAAATTAGTGAAGTGGCAGACATGATGACCAACAAACTACCTGATGAACTTAAAAGTATCAAAGATAAAGATTTTGACGCTGTACTAGATATAATCAAAAGCTTTTTAAACACCTGTACCTATAACAACCATGATCTTTTGCACTTAAACAAGTCTCCAGAAGATATTTTTAAATTTACACTTGAAGATAAAATCGGCAATTGCCTTTGCTTCGCACAACTTGTTGCCTGTGTTTTAAACCAAAATGGTTATGAGGCCTACATTGCAACTACCAATTATAGTTATAGCCATAACATCGGATTTAAAAACGTTGGGCATGCAAAAGTTTTTATTGTACATCCAATCGATGGTACAATTATTGAGTTCGACCCAACCGATTACTTAAAATCAAAACCACGACAACCCAGTATAAGAAGTCGAGCTATTTCAAAGTCAACTTTTTCAATGCATAATAGTAGAAGCACAGAAAATCAAGGGTTTTTTGATAGTTGGATAACTACCAATTATATGCCAGGAGAGTTGATTGATTTTAACCAGTTTTTAAATACTGAAACTCAAGCTACTCAAAACAACAAGGCTGAAACCCGAAAGGGCCCAACACCTAATCATGCAAGTGCGATCAAAATGCTATTAGGGCAAGAGCCTGGGTTAAACCGTGAACAAATGAAACAACTTGAGTTAGAACTTGCCTCAAGTCCAGAACTGACAATTGCCAAGTTAGAAGATTATTACTTTCAGCAATATCCAGATTTAAGTGATTTTATATTTGAAGACTATGTCTTAACCCAAGCAACCCTACTTAGGTATGAATCGTACAAACTTCCTGAAGATCTACCTAGTTTAAATAAGTTAATTGTTGATACAGCAATCAATCTTGAAGCGATTCCTAGCGCATGGTGGAGTTTTCCTTGCTCTATAACCGAACTTGAAGTTAGAAATTGCCCTAAAGTCCAAGCGATTCAATTAGGGAACTCAAATATAAAAACAATCCGTTTAAATAATTTGCCTAGCCTAGGATGGTTTGATATAAAAGACTCAAACGTTGATAGTGTTAAGATTACAGCTTGTCCAAACCTTGCACAATACCAAGCTGATGACAATACGATGATGAAAGAATTTGAGATAGATCTTATAAATCCTTTTAAAGTAAGCCAAGAATCTCAACTAAGAATACAAAAAGCACGAGAAGTGGCTAAGCAATTTAAAGAAAAACCCAAATCTAGATTAAACGACAGCCTCAGCTTGAAGGACTATATTGATTTAGCAATTTATTCGAGCAAATCAAATTTGCCGTTTTATACCAGTGATTATATTAGCGATGCAGATTTTAACATTTTAAAATCTTTCTTTGATTCAGAACTAGCTTTAGATATTGAAAACATTAAAAGTAAATCTCTAAGATATAAATTCCGGCTATTGGGCTTTGGAGAAAAAATCAACATCTTTGATTTGTTTGAATTCTATTTCCTATTAGAAGATGAACAGGAAAAACAAGAACTTATGCAATCGCCTACTTTTAAAGTATTATTTTATTTAGTCTATTACTCAATTAGTGAATTTGAATTACCAAATGATGCAACCATTGAGCAAGAATTTTTTGTTAGACCAAATATAAGTGATATTTTAGAATTACCAGTCGGCCAAACCGTGCAGCAAATATTGCAGTACAGGTTGTCCCAGCAATTAGTGGAGCAATTTAGAGTAATCAAAAATATAAGAGAAACCCCTAAAATCTTGAAAAACAAACAAGAAACTGGCTACGAAGAAGTGCCTGACAACTTATCATATGGTAGATCAAAACTCTTAGCTACATTTGATGGAAGCTCCTTATTGCATACATTTAAAGCAATAAACCGAGCTACCAAAATTAAACTGAGAAAAACAGATGAGGAGTTTGATTCCTTGCGAAAGTATCAGTGTGGTGATGACTACAAACTTATCGATCACAAAGCCTCAGCAAGAACAGGTGAACCAATGGTTAGGGTATACAAAAAGGCCAACCAAAAAGAAAAAATCCCAGATAGAAGTATATTTGTTGTGCCTTTTTGTAACAATAGTGAAGTTTGCATTGATGTAGTTTCGGTTGTAAAACAATTAAAAAAACTTTCAATTCGAGAAAAAGTGGTAATTAAAGTTTACTACCCAGTGCTGGATAAAATTGTAAAGTTTAACTTTTTTGACTTATCTGACAACGAAGATTTAAAAGAATATGTCGGCACCCCTGACTACCAAGATTATAAACCTGTTATATTAGATGAAATGTGCTATCACTTAGAAAGCTGTCTGACTGTACAAACAAACAGCCAACAGATACCATTGTTTTTAGATATCGACTGCGTGGAGACAATTTACTTAAACTCACACCCAGGTACTATGTATAAAAAAGCCTTTCAAAAAGTTAAAAAATACCATTCGGATAGAAGAAAAAAATGCAGGGTACTTGATGCAAGCATCGAAGCACAACATAAATCACCCTGAACTTACTAGAATTCTAATGAATTGGTCAATTTTCCACTCTACTCTATGACGTACCCAACTGTTCTGATTTTTTGATTACTCATATCTAAAATTAGCAAAAAACTAACGTGACTATATAGTTTTTGTCAAACGCATTAAATATAAATGATAATAAATAAAGGATTGTTATTAACTATTTATTAGTGGTGAGTCCTGGTGGCTTATGGGAGTGTTTTTAAATTTACATGTGACTCGAAATATATGCTTGACAAACTGTGCAACGTGTTGTGCTCTGAGATGGATAATATACAATCATAATATAATAATATGGATCGCAATCTTTCAAAAACTAATAATATAGATACCTTAGCTAAAGCAATAAAGCCTTCTTCTTTCGGGGGTGGGGTTCGAAAGCTAGTACTGAACACCGCAATGCTGTGTACGGCTGTATTCGGTAATCTTTCAACTGCGAGTGGAAACCCTGTTGATGATCCAAATTCCAATGGAAATAATTCGTTGTGGGAGGTAGACTATCTTTTCACAGACAATCCAAAGACTGTTTATGTGGTCTTATTTGAAGCTAACCTTAACGATACAGATCCGGATGCTCGGTTAATTGCAAACGCTGAGAAAGCTGTTGGGTATAAGGCTCCCTTTCAATGGCATGTTGAAGTTATGTATTATGATGGCAGTGAATGGCTTTTTGCCGGTTGCCGGCCTCCAGCATGTGGTATAACTCCTGTTAAAGAATTCTTAGACCAACACCCTAATTCTACTGCTCGCTTTTTGTCTTTATCTGTTTCCCGAGAAGCTCAGTCCAAAGCCATGCAGGATTTTATAAAAAAATATGACGGTAAGCCATATTCACTTACAGGAGCAAGCCTTACGAATTGTACAGACCCAGTGAGTGACTTCCTTAAAGTGGCAACAGGTCAGACTCTAGAACCCGTAACCAGGGACGCAGCAAAAGCTATGCCAAAAGTGCAAGAATTACTTGGTGGACAATTTTCGTACTTATGGCCTGCAGACGGCCGACCAACACTTTTTTTCCCAAGTCAATTTAAAGAATTCGGTAAATTTGTTGGAATACTCAAAACTAAGGTTACGAGAGAGGATGTAAAGAAGCTTCAACAAAGGAAATGATAGTATCCAAGTTAAGGTGCCCTTAAGACTTAAATATATGTTAAGTGTGGGGCGCCTTTAATTTTTAAATAGGCTGAGCCAAATCAATAATTAGGCTAATTGGTACTGCTCGATTCAATTAAATAATCAGGCAAACAATTAACCACTAGGTCTTTTGGAAATTTCAAGGCATTGATTTTGCTGCATGGGGGTGAGTCTTGGCCGCTGAAAATAATCTGCCAGCCTTCTTCTGAAAGATAGCCATAAAAGCTTGGGAAGCTTGGTAAAAACTTTCCTGCCTTATGCAAAGTTGCATTGAGATACCGACCATTTTGCCTATTTATCTGTATCGTATAGTCTGGCTGTACGGGAGCTACGTAGTCTGGCAGCTGTGTTTCTAAAACTGTCCTTAGGTCTTGGAGTGCCTCTTGGGTAATCACATTCTCCTCTGCCAAATCTGCCACTTGTGAAACTTGTGAAACTTGCACCTCAGTTTTTAGGGAAGAATCTGTGGACTCCTCAGGTGGCCCCACATACTCTTCCTCTGGAATGATACAATCTGGTAAATCTTTTTGAAAATGCAGAGTTGCAAAAAAGGTGGTGGTGGCTGTGAGGATAAGTACTAAAATCACCAATAAGGTTAGGGTTGCTTTGTGGCCCATAGCATAGCTTTATATAGTAATTTTACTATAACATACAATTGGCTCCCACCTAAATAAATATTTTTGCCTCTAGGATGCAAAACAAACTCCCTAGCCTGCTCTTGAAACAATTTTGCCCCCCTCTAACACTAAATGGCAAGAGCCGCCTTGGTGTTTT
>JAAZXH010000001.1 GCA_014240275.1 Candidatus Peregrinibacteria bacterium | reverse complement strand
GGGGTATTGAAGCTAATGATTTTGTTTTAAATCAAATTATCAAGCGCAGAGTCCGCACTCTTTCTGGAATTGCCAATATTACAGTCATGCTAAAAGCTTTTGGCTGCCCCGGAAAGTGTATTTTTTGCCCGAGTCAACCAGGTATGCCAAAAAGTTACTTTTCAAACCAACCGGCCATGCTGCGGGCTGTCCGCAATGATTTTAATGCTTACCAACAAGTTAAAGCCAGGCTTAACGGACTCAAAGCCCAGGGTCACGATATTACCAAAATAGACGTGCGTACAGCTGGTGGAACCTGGTCCTCTTACTTAGACGACTACCAAGAACACTTTATCAAATCAATTTACTACGCCCTAAACGAAGGGGAAGGGGACATGCAAGACCTAGAAAAGGTCAACCAAGACCTAGAAAATATAACCTTAGAAGAACTAATTACCATCAATGAAACTGCAAACTCCAGATGTGTTGGACTATGGATAGAAACTCGCCCAGACTGGGTCACCAAAAAAGAACTAACCAAACTCAGACGTTTTGGAGTAACAGGTATAGAGCTTGGAATTCAAACCACCAACGACAAAGTCAACGAATTTAACGAAAGAGGACACGGGATAAAAGAATCCATCCAGGCAACTAATTTATCGCGACAAATTGGTCTTAAAGTTTGCCACCACTTAATGCCGAACTTACCAACTTCAGACATGGCATCTGACCTACAAACTATTAAAGACACGTTTAACAATCCAGGACTTAAACCCGATTACATCAAAATCTACCCATGCATGGTGGTACCATACACAAAGCTCGCAGAAATGGTAAAAGAAGACCCAAGTATTCACAAACCTTACACAGATGAAGAACTGTATCAAATTTTAAAAACTACCAAGCTTAAAGTACCAAAGTACTGTAGGATTATAAGAATTTTAAGGGACTTTCCATCTGAACTTGTTCTACAAGGGTCCAAAAAACTAAATATGCGTCAACTATTAGCGCAAGAAGGGGTAAAGTGCCAATGCGTTAGATGTAGGGAAGTTAAAGATAGTAATTTTGAAAACGAAGAAACAGAATTCGAAATCATAAAATACGATGTTACCGATGGAGTCGATTATTTCATCAGCATCAAAACCAATCAAAGCGACAAACTCATAGGCTTAGTAAGATTATTTTTACCTAACGAAAAAACAAAAAACAATCAATTTTTACAAGATTTAGATCAAGCAGCTATTATCCGGGAGCTACATGTATATGGACAACAGAAAACCCTTAACCAAAAAAAATACAAACTCAAATCTCACTCTCAACATAAAGGTTTTGGAAAACAACTTATGCAAAAAGCTGAAGAAATCGCAAGTCAAGGCAAGTTCAAAAAAATAGCAGTTATCAGTGCAATTGGAACTAGACAATATTATCAAAAACTAGGCTATCAAAAAGCCGATACCTACATGACAAAACAACTTTAGGTCAACTTAGTTCTTTACGGATTTTAATTTTTATGCTATAATGGGGTTAATAAGTTATTAACACCAAACAAAATGTACGAAGGAAAATATAGAGACATCGTTACTTATGATGACCCTGTAGAAAAAACCTCCAAGCAAGAATCTGCCTCAAATCAAAAAGATTCTAAAAACAAGCCTACTGACAAAGTCAAACAAGCTATTAGCAAACTCAAAACTACGCTTTCGTTAAAAAAAGCCATTTTTTTACCAATCAGCTACGAAATTGAAAAACTAAAATCTGAAATTTTGGAGCTAACAGACAAAAACCAAGAAGCCCTAGTACAAAAAATTATTGAAAACACCCTCAAAGACTTACAAATTAAAATTGAAAAACCTAACACAACTGATTCCCGACTACGCCAATCCCTTACTCCTATTTTTCAAAAAATCATTAAAGAAAATGCAACACTAACTCTTCCAAAATACCAAACACTCTTAACTGAAGCTAGAATTTTAATCAATGACGCAGAAACCATCAAAACATTTGAAAAAATTTCAAAAACCAAACCACAAGACAGATTAATAGATAAAACAAAAGAAATTATTGCAAGCGCTAAAAGCAAGACTAATCGTATTGCATATGCCAATTTCAAGCGTCTATTTACCCTACCTATCCTAAATGAACACGCTGCTTTATTTGACAATCTTGAAGAACAAACTCCAGAACAATTATCAGAAAACATAAAAAGCGTGATCAATAAAACGCAAGATTCAATGTCAAGCATATTCGGTTGGGTAGGAGGCAAACTAGATGCAAACACCTTCCTAGACTTTATTGACGAACCAGAAGCTGCTAAAGAAATTCTAGAAGCTAGTAAAGATTGGACCGATATTCCTTCTAAATTTCAAACTCCCTTTACCATCAAAAAATTGAACTATAAAAACAAAGCACGACACAAAGCTTTAGATTTAATTAACTCAAAAGTTTTTAAAAATTCAAAACAACAATTTACCATGACTCAATTACGCGGGCTTGAAAAATTAAATTACTATCAAATTGAGAGAGCAGCGAAAAAACAAACTACATTACCTATAGGAAAAACACTCAAATCAGAACAAATGGTGAGCATTTGCAAGTTATTAGTGAACGAATTCAAAAAAGGTACCGACAAAGAGCTCCAAACTGCCATCGAACAACGTCTTGAAAACAACCGTGAAATTTTAGGAAACACCTTATCAGAAGAAGAATACCGAGTAGCCAAAAAAGAATTAATTGAAAGCGGCTTAGTTTCATTTCAAACTCTAGACGGAGGTACAATTATAGCATATCATTTCATGAAAAATGAAGAAAATAAAAATGAATTAATTAAAGTTGCATTACATTCAACACCAAAAATTTTACAAGCATGGCAAGGAACTAAAGGTTTCAACTACCTAATCGGCCTAAGTGAAGACACGAATTCTAAATTAGGTAGAGGAGCCAAAATCAAAAGCAGCCTTGCAGTAGGAAAAACCAATGCTACAAATGGATATAAAGGTTTATCTAAGCTCAACCTAATTACAAACCCAAGCGGAGTAAATAAGATTATACATAATCTACCACTACATTATAGAGAAATAATCGAAATTGGTGATACGAGTCAAATAGGCAAAAAAGCTACATTAATGGGAGAGTTTATTCAAGATACAACTGAACTACGTAAACAATATCCAAAAATCATGCAGAATTTTGCGGAAAACCACAAAACAATGGAAAAATACGCACAAGAAGTGACCAGAAAAGGTTTTAACGGTAAACTCAGTAAAGGAGCAACCGAAATGCTAAAGCACCTCGATATTAAAAATCCAAAGGAGTTAAGCAAAATCTACGATGTGTATAAAAGAAATGCCTCACTTCTTTCAAGTCACCTAGAAGAAGCTCTAACCAAAAGCAATAACTACCTAACAGGACTTAAACAAACTGCAAAAAACATGACACACTTGTCAGACACCAACAAACTAATCAAAACACACGGTGCAGGTTTTGGAAGCACAGTAAGAAGAGTCGCCAATTGGTTTAAAAGTATACCTGTTATAGGAGCCGTGGCTGGAGCTTCACAATCATTTTTTGATAATGCAGATGCAAAAACAACCCTATTTAGAGCGGGAGACGGAGCATTAGCAGCATTACCAATTATTGGTACAATCATATCAGCCATAGATCTATATAAAGGCAAAACACTTCTATCAAATGAAAAATTATCAAGAGGGACCTTACTTACTAGACTTGGAATATCTGCATTCTTCGACGCCGTTACAATTCTAACAGGTCCAGTTGGTATTTTAGCAAGGCTTGGTAAATACGCAAATAGCTTTGGCTCTAGACTTGC